>JAPOPC010000056.1 GCA_026713105.1 Acidimicrobiaceae bacterium | reverse complement strand
GCCGCAGCGGATCCGAAGTTGACCGCGGGCGCGCCGCACGAAGCCGCTCGAGGCATGGCATTCGAGGTGCTGCTCGCTGCCATGGACGACCGGCCCCAGATCCGTCGGCGGGCGCTGCTCGGCTTGTTCCAGTTCGATGATGACCGTGCCGCCGCCGCTGTGCAGGCTGCGCTGGAGGATCGTGACCGCCAGGTGCGGGCCGTCGCCGGCGAATTGCTGGGCGTGCCGGTGCGCTGAGCCTGCATTCGCGCTGAATAATCACATTTTTCAACTTATTTCGTTTGTTCATGTGACACCCCGGTCCTACGGTGGTACACATGTCGAGAAGCGGTTCGGGCGGCGCCCCTGAGGCGAACTGTGTCGTAGGCACTGACGCAAACGCAAACGCAAACGCAGCCGCAGCCGCAGCCGCAGCCGCTGAGGCACTCACCGGTGGCGACACGCCCGACAACGGCGCCATCTCTGCGGCCGGCCCCGAAACCCTCAACCGTGGCGGCCGCCCCGCAGCTCAGCCGGAGATGCTCGGGTTGCAACGGTTGGACCATCGTGAGCTCGCGGCGCTGTGCCGCGACGAGTTGGTCGACGTGCTCGGCAGCATCGAACGCTTGGCGAACCGGCTGGCGGGCTACCGGGTGGATGTGATGGGGGCGCTCGACGAACTGAGCAGCACCGGCGCCGCGCCCGATGCGACGCCGCATCTGACGCTGCGCGACGCCACCGGCGTGACCGAACGGGAAGCACGCCGGCTGCGACGGATTGCGAGCAAGACCCGCGAGCACGCCGCCGTATTCGACGCATTGTCCGCAGGCGACATCAATGTGGTTCAGGCCGAATCGCTGTGCGACGCCCGAGTGCCCGATTCAGTCCGTGCCGACCTCGTCGCCTACGCCGCGGCGCACGACACCGACTCCAGCCGTCGTCACATTCGCGAGGCCGAGACACTGCACAATGTCGAGTCGGCCACCGAGCGGTTCCTGCGTCAGCGCGCCGAGCGGGGTGCGGGGTGGGGCCGCGACCACAACGGAATGCTGCGGCTGTGGGCACGGCTCGATCCTGAAACGGGCGCCGGCGTCGAAGCGGTGCTCGAACCGCTGCGCCGCGCACTGTGGCAGGCCGACAAGCGCATCCGCACCGACAGGCGCGCGCCCGCCCAACGCGACGCCGACACCCTCGCCTACGCGCTCGCCGGCATCACCCTCACCGAAGACGACGCTCAAGTCATTGACGATCTGGGTGCACGCGCACGGCAGAACGGCGATGTCTCGCCCAGCCGGTCCGGCACTGGCCGCACGGGCCCCGACCACCCGCATTCCAAGCGCACAACACCTCCCCCCACTCTGGGATCCGTCGGCGAGTGTGAGCCCGGGGATGAGTTGGCGCTCAGCAGCAACCCCCAGCCAGGGGAACCGATGCGGAGGCTCGCCCCAGCGCAGATCAACGTGCTCATCGGCCTCGACGCACTGCGAGGCGACACCGACCAAGCGGGTCTCACCGATGCCGGCACCGAGCTCGCGCCCGACACGGTGCGCCGCCTCGCATGCGACAGCGAGATCATCCCCATCATCTTGGGCGGACGTGGCGGACCGGCCGACATCGGCCGAACACGGCGCACCGTGCCCATACGGCTGCGGCGGCTCCTCATCGCACGCGACAAGCACTGCGTATGGCCCGGCTGCCACGCACCGCCTTCACGCTGCGACGCCCACCACCTCATCCATTGGGCCGATGGCGGTCCCACCGACCTCGACAACCTCGCGCTGCTGTGCCACACCCATCACCACCACCTCCACGAGCACGGCTACCGACTCATCCGAGGTCCCGATCGGTGGACCACAGCCCGCTGCACCACCACACCTCCACCTCGCGGCTCACGACGCCCCAGCACCACACGTCGACCCGGCGGGTCGCGAAGCCCCACCCGACAACCGAGAGCCCCCTGACCTGGGCTTCTGACCGGGGCCCCGACCAGAAGCCCGGCCCACACCCCAATCCGCAGCCCTGACGCACAGGGCAACATCACGAAAGGAGCACCACCACAGAGCGAGCCATCAACTAGCGCAAGGTGCCGAGCCGGTCTCGCAGTTCCTCGACAAGGTGCGTCACGTCGACGACGAGCACTTGGCGAAGTCCGAGCTCGTCGGCACCGACGTCGCTGCGGCCGTACAGGCGGAGCGTGCGCAGCGGACCGCCGCCGACGGGTTCGGAGATGTCCATGCCGACTCGAGGCACGCCGGGCAACGTGTTGCGATCGGGGTCGACAGGCTCGATCTGTCCGGAGAGCGCGACCAGCCGTTCACGGCTCACGTCCCCGCCCGCGGCGGCCTCTTCCAGCAGGGCGTGCAACCGGAGCTGTGACAGCCATCCCGCCCGTGCCCTCGGGTCGGGCTGAGCCTCTGCAGCGAGGCTCGACCAGTCCGCTGCGAGGGCATCCATCACGGCGGATCGGCCCGCCCGCCAGGGCGGTGCCGGGTCGATGAACAACTCGACGTGCCCGGGCAGCTCGTGGTCGGCCGCCAATGCAGAGCGACGTACGACGGTCAGATTCGCCGGCAGCCGATTGAGCACGTCGATCGCTCTCGACTCTGCCGTCTCGACCAGCACGTAGCGGCATCGGCGATCGGCGACCGCGTCGGCGATGTCGAATACCGACGCATCCAGATCGAGCACCTCGATCTCGCCCACGTCGAGGTCGAGCGTTGCCGGCACTGTGTCAGGGGCCGCGCCTGCGGCGTAGGCCACTGATGCGACCTGACGGCCGAGGGGCGAGCTGTCCACTATGACGCACCAGGTCGCACCAGGGCCGGTCGCACGGAACCTGTCCAGCAGAGCCGCTGTGGTCAGCTCCACCGGCGCTGCCGATGTGAGCAGCCAGTCCAAGTCCTCGCCCGCGAACGTCGCGGCGGCTGGCACCGTGGGCAGTGGCAGGTCGGCGGTCAGTTGGGCCGCGTCGAAGCCGCTGTGCACGTATGCCAGCGCCGCGACGTCCCACTCCTCGAGCGTGACGCGGCCATCGCCACCCTCACGCGCAGCAGCGACGTCAACACCCGACCCAACAACCACCCCGCCGACATCAGACGCAACAGTCGCCCCTTCGACATCAGACGCAGCGGTCGCCCCGCCGACATCAGACGCAGCAGTCGCATCCTCGTCCCAGACCGACAGTTCGACCGGGTACAGCTGGGCGATGCCGCCACGGGCGTTGACCCCGGCCCAATAGGCCTGCACGCCGTCGAGCGCCGCTCGATTCGCCTCGGCGGCGGGGCCTGACAGGTCAACCAGCACGCCCAGCGTGAAGACGCCTGCGTCGAAGCCGTCGGCAGGAGGCGGCTGCGGCGGGATCGGCAGCTCGATCGTCGACGGCGACGCCGAGCAGCTCGCCGCCAGCAGCAGCGCTCCCGCCAGCGTCGCCACCCGCACCCCCAGCCGCGTCGCCACCCGCACCCCCGGTCGTGTCACACCCCGCACGCCCAGCCGCGTCACCGCCCGCACCCCCGGTCGTGTCACACCCCGCACGCCCAGCCGCGTCACCGCCCGCACCCCCGGTCGTGTCACACCCCGCACGCCCAGCCGCGTCGCCACCCGCACGGCCAGCCGCGTCACCGCCCGCACCCCCGGTCGTGTCACACCCCGCACGCCCAGCCGCGTCGCCACCCGCACCCCCGGTCGTGTCACACCCCGCACGCCCAGCCGCGTCGCCACCCGCACGCCCGGTCGTGTCACACCCCCGCGAAAGAGTGATCCCATGAACAGCGATCCCAAGAACGGTGATCTCAAGAACAGTGATCCGGTGAGCGCACCCAACCAGCGTGCCCCGCCGCAGCGGTAGAACGCCGGCAGCCCGCGCTAGCGGCCGGGGATTGTGTGCGAGGCGTGGAGCGACTCGAAGTTCTCGAGCGCCCGGCCGGCACCGAGCACGACGGTCTCGAGCGGCGACTCCGAGCGCAGTACGGGCACACGTGCCTCCGACGCGATGCGCTGGTCCAGGCCTCGCAGCAGCGAACCGCCGCCGACCATCAGGGCGCCAGTGTGGATGAGGTCCTGCGCCAGTTCGGGCGGCGCCTCGCCCAAGCACTCCAGCACGGCTTCCACCATGAGGTCCACCGTGTCAGCCAGCGCGGAGCGCACTTCGGTCGGCGTGATGACGAAGGTGCGGGGCAGCCCCGTCGTCAGGTCACGGCCCTTCACCTCGGCGTCGAACTTGTCATCGATCGGCCATGCCGAGCCGATGCTGATCTTCAGTTCTTCGGCCGTGCGTTCACCGATTGCTATGCCGTGCGCACGCCGTGCGTAGCTCATCAACGCAGAGTCGAAGTCGAACGACCCGACACGAACCGCACGCAGCGACACCAAGCCGCCCAATGACACCATGGCGATCTCGGCGGTGCCGCCGCCGATGTCGATGACAAGCGAGCCGGTCGGCTCGTGGATCGGCAAGCCGGTGCCGATGGCCGCGGCGATCGGCTGCTCGATGAGCCGGACATCGGACGCACCGGCCCGCCGTGCGGCCTCGATCACCGCTCGCCGTTCGACCGGCGTGATGAGCGACGGCACACAGACTGCGACACGGGTCCGGCCGAAGCGGCCCACGCCCACGCCCTGCAGGATGAGCCGGATCATTCGCTGGGTGACGTCGAAGTCGGTGATGGCGCCGTTGCGAAGCGGCCGTGCAGCAATGATGTAGCTGGGCGTGCGCCCGATCATCTGCCAGGCTTCGCGCCCGACAGACAGCACGTCGCCAGAACGCTCATTGAGCGCGATGACAGACGGCTCGTTGAACACGATGCCACGCCCCCGCTCGTACACCAGCGTGTTCGCGGTGCCGAGATCGATCGCGAGGTCACGAGCCAGGACGACGCCTCTGGTTGCGAGACACACCTGGCGGCGAGCCGCTGGGCGGTGGGCGCAGGCCGGGTGAGAGACGTTGGCTGTTTTCCTCATCGGTGCCTGCGTGGCCGTGCGGTGGGTGGTCTTCGGCGTCGTGGCGGCGTGCCGCCGACTGCGGTTGCTGAGCTGCGTGGGCCGCTGATTGCAGCCCGTCGGGTCCGTTGCCGATCACGAGCACGTTTGGGGTGTTTGCCGGCGCCGCGGGCCTGGGATTGCTCACGTTGAACGGTGGCAGTTGCGGTACCGAATAGTCGCGCTCGATCAACCGGATGCTGGCTGTGGTCGGCTTTGTCCGATGCCCGCGGGCTGCTGCGGGGGCATCGACCGGCACCGCCGCGTCGCCTGCTGCGCCGGTTGCTGCGCCCGCTGCTGCGCTGGTTGCTGCGCCGGTTGCTGCGCCCGCTGCTACGCCGGTTGCTGCGCTGGTTGCTGCGCCCGCTGCTGCGTTGGTTGCTGCGTTGGCGCCTGCGTCGATCTCGGCCTCGATGGTGTCGCCTGAACCCCGGAGCCGTCGCATCGCCCTCGCCAATCCTGGTGTGCCCGGCAGTCGCCCAGACGGCGACCGAGGCGTAAGCGACGCCAACCGGCGCCGGAACGGCTCCGTCTCGTCGTCGGTCACCTTCTGGTTCTTGATGCGAGCGCCCACGCCCAGCACCAGCATCCCCAACAGCGGCACCACGATCGCAATGGCCAAGAACAGCAGCGGGCTCATGACCCGGGCACCTGTGCGATCGGCTGGGACTGCAATCCCCAGTCGGTCCCGGCGTCATGATGCTCTTGCTTCCAGATCGGCACCGTGGCCTTCAACGTATCGATGCCGAAGCGGGCAGCTTCGAATGCCACATCACGGTGGGGCGACGAAGCAGCCACCACGACCGAACTCTCCGTCAGACTCAACGTGCCCACCCGGTGCAGCAGCGCTGCTTTGCGCACGCTCGGCCACCGCCGTCGCATCTCGGCGGCGATGTCGGCAAGCCGCGGCGCCACTTCAGACTCATAAGCCTCATACACCAGTTGTGTCACACCCGTGCGGTGCTCAGCGTGATCCCGCACCGTGCCCGAGAACAGCACCACCGCCCCCGCGGCGGGGTCGAGCGCCCAGTCGTAGACGGCGCCGATCGGCAACTCCTCAGCCGTCAGCTCAACCCAGGTGTCCTGCTCGGACGGCACCGTCATCATCGCAAAGCGTAGGAGCGCCGGAGCCAAGCCGCGGCAGCCCAGCCCCCCACCGCCACTGCGGCCCCCGCACCGACCAACGTGGCGTACTGGCGCTGGCGCGCATTGAGGTCATCCCAGGGCATCCCGACATCCGCGATCACGAACGCCTGCGCGCTGCTGTAGCGGGGTTCCCAGCCCTCAGACCGCAGCCGGTCATTGGCCACGACCCAGCTATAGCGGGTGTAGGGCAACAGGCCCTCGGGGGCGGAATGACCCACCCGGCGGGCCACATAACGGTCGAGCCGCTTGGGCAGCGGCATCGGCAGCCGGATCTTGGGCCGGGCCCCCAGCAACGCCCGCAGCTCCCCGGGCGACAGCCAGCCATCGGGGGCCACGTTGAACACGCCCGACAGCCGGCGCTGGGTCGCCAGCACGACCGCCGACGCCAAGTCGTCCAGATGCAAGAACTGCACCGGCGGATCGTCGCTGCCGGTGCGGATCGGCGCCGCAGCCAGCATCGCCTCGCCGATCGGCCCGCCCAAGCCGCTCGACACCACCGGCGCCGGCCGCAGGATCGCCGCCGTGCGATCGCCCTGATCACACCACTCCAGCACCATCCGCTCGGCATCGGCATGATGCACCGCCCACGACGCCTCCAGGTTCGGCCGCACCGGCAGATCCTCCGAGATCGGCGTCGGATGATTCGGCCACGCCCCGTACACGCTCGCGCTCGACACCAGCGTCAGATGCCTGACCCCATCCGCCGCGGCCAACACCCGCCGCACCCGATCCGCGTTGTTCCCCGTCAGCCGCAGATGCACCAGCACCTCGGCACCGCCCACGTCGAACTGACCGTCAGCTTCAACCATGCCAACAGCGTCAGCCACCTCGAACGACTGCGCCAGCCACTGCAGCACCCGGGCACCGATCACGCCACCCGCTCCCGACACCGCCACCCGAGTCATATCTCTACGATGCCCCATCGCAGCGACGTTCCGGGCCGTTTCATCCAGCCGTACGATGCCGTTGTGGACGACGACGACGATCATCCATTCTCGGGCATCCCGTTCCTCGGCGACATCTCATCCATTCTGGGCGGCAACGCGGAATCCATGTGGGAAGGCGCCCGCCAATCCGCCACCCAGCTCGCCACCGACGGCAAGCCCGAACACAACGTCGACCCGGTCGAGCGGCATCGCCTCAGCGAGATCAGCCGGGTGGCCGAGCTGCACGTGGGACATGTCACCGGCCTGCAGGTCGAGCCGCACATCACACCGGTCACCCGCTCCGGCTGGGCGACCGGCGCCCTCGAAGCCATCCGCCCCCTCATGGACCGGCTGACCAAGCGCCTGGGCGAGGCGCCGAGTCAAGACCCCGTCGCCGGCCTGCTCGCCATGATGAGCCCCATGACCGTGGCGATGACCGCCGGCATGATGGCCGGCCACCTCGCCGCCAAGGCATTCGGCAATTCCGACCTCATCGTGCCCATGCGACAGGCGCTCATCGTCACCGCCAATATCAGCGACTTCGCCAACGAATGGAGCCTCGACGTCGACGACGTGATGCTGTGGGTCGCCATCCGGGAGCACGCCCTGGGGGCCGTGCTGGCAGTACCGGGCGTGCGGGCACAGCTCGACATGTACCTGCGGGAACATGTCGACGGCTTCCGCCGCCGCGATGACATGGACTTCGGCGAGCTGGAAGCCACCTCGTTCGACAGCAGCGAACCGCAACAGTTCCAAGCGCAGCTCCAAGAACAGCTCCAGCGCATCTTCGGCAATCCCGAGTTGCTGCTCGGCGTGGCCCGTGACGACAAGAGCGATCATCTCGAAGCCCTCATCAGCGTCGTCACCGCCTATGTGGACCATGTGGTCGCCCAGGCAGGCCCTCGCCTCATCGGCGGATTCGGCGCGCTCAGCGAAGCCGTCCGCCGCCGCCAGTTGACCGAGGGGAACGTCTACGCCGAGCGCCTGCTCGGCGTGCGGCTCAGCAACGAGGCACGCGAGCGGGGAGACAGCTTCATCGCCGGCGTGATCGAGCGAGCCGGCCCCGAAGGACTGGCGCGCCTCTTCGAGCCCGGCGCGCTCCCGACGCCCAACGAGCTCGCCGCACCGGGCCTGTGGCTGGCCCGGCTGGACCTGCCGCTCTAGAGCTCGCGGTTGCGGCGGTCCCGCGACCGCACCCGGGTCTGCACGATGCGGGTGCGGACACGGGTGACGATGATCTCTGAGGGGGGTCGGCGGCCACGGGCCAGTGCCCACATGCCGCCCGCGTACAGCAGCACCGCGACCGTGGCGGCAATGCCCAGCAGCATCACCCCGGCCCGCAGCGGCAGGATGCCGCTCGGCGCAGCCACCGGCACGAGCGCCCCGATCACCCACATCAGCTGGAAGCGGGTCTCGAAGCGGGCGAACGTCCGCCCCCGCTCCGCCGGCACCTCATCGCGCTGCACGATCGCGTCGAAGCACAGCTTGCCCAGGGCGGACATCAAGCCGATCACCACGGCCAGGAACAGCACCGAGACGCGGTCGGGCGACGTCACCACATAGAACGACATCGCGGCCGCCGCCAGCAGCGTGCTGGCCAGCAGCATCTCCTCGCGGATGCGACGGCGCAGCACGGGCGCCGACACCGCGCCGATGAGCTGGCCCACGGCGCTGGCGGTGAACATGAAGCCGAACCACAACGGGGCCGCATCGTCGGTCCGCAGCCAGAACGCGATCAGGAACAGCGTGAAACCGGTCATGGCCCGCACGACGCCCATGGCCGAACCCGCCAGCAGCATCGCGCCCCGCCGCCTCGACACATGCGCAGGCTGATCGGGCGATCGAGACTGCGGGGGCCCGTAGCGCAGGCCCGGCTGCGAGGGCGGGCCGGACTGGGGAGGCTGGCCGAACTGGGAGGGCTGGCCGGACTGCGGGGGCTGGCCGAACTGGGAGGGCTGGCCGGACTGGGGAGGCTGGCCGAACTGGGAGGGCTGGCCGGGCTGGGAGGGCTGGCCGAACTGGGAGGGCTGGCCGGGCTGGGGGGGCTGGCCGGGCTGGTTCAGCTCATCGCCCCACGTCTCCGCAGCGAGGCCAGGCGGCGGTCGCACCGCCGTGCGCGGCAGCCGCGCGGCAGGGAACGTCATCAGCACGAACACCACCGACGCCAGCACCAGCACCCAGCGCGACGACGCCAAGCTCAACAGCACTCCCGGCCCCACAGCCAGCGCACCCCCGAGCCCGCTCAGCAGCATCAGCTTCGAATTCGCCTCGACCAGATCGCGCTCCTCGCGCACCAGCCCCGGCACCACCGCGCTCTTGGCCACGTGATACGTCTTGCCCGCCACCAGCGCACCGAACGCCTCGGGGAACAGCAACAGCGAATCCAGATGGCGCACCATCAGCAGCGCCAAGACCGCCCGGGCAATGCCGGCACCGATGATCATCCCCCGCCGCCCGCCACGGCTGCGATCCACCAGCGGCCCGATCAGCGGCCCGACCACGGCGAACGGCGCCATCGTCACCACCAGGTACAGCGCCACCCTGGGCCGCGCCGCCGCCGGATCCAGGTTGAAAAACAGCGACCCCGCCAGCGCAATCGCAATCAGCGCATCACCAGCCGCAGACAGCAGATGCGTACGGGCAAGCCACGTGAACGGCTGCATCAGCCGACCTGCCGTACCCGCGCGATCACGGCCACCATTGTGGGCCTTCGGTGCTACACGGCCCGGTATGGCAGCGTCAGCTGCCTCAGCCCGACAGCGTCAACCCGACTGCTCCGAAGCCCTCTCGTAGCGATACCCCAAGCCGCGAATCGTCGTGATGCGCTGCGGGTTCGACGGATCGTCCTCGATCTTGGCCCGCAGCCGCTTCACATGCACATCGATCGTCTTGGTGTCGCCCACGTAGTTGTAGCCCCACACGTTCTGCATGAGGCTGTCGCGGGTCACGACCCGCCCGGCATGTGCCAGCAGGTAGGCCAGCAGCTCGAACTCCTTCAGCGCCAAGGTCACCAGCTCGCCCCGCACCCGCAGCTCATGTGAGTCGATGTCGAGCTCCACCTCGCCCTCACGCAGACACGGATCGGTAGGCGGCTCGGTCGGCTGATCGGCGGCACGCCGCAGCACCGCCCGGATGCGCGCCACGAGCTCGTGCAGTCGATACGGCTTCGCGACGTAGTCGTCGGCACCGATCTCGAGGCCCACCACAGCGTCGGTCTCCTCGCCCAAGGCCGTCAGCATGATCAGCGGCACCTTGGAGTTCTTCCGGATCTCCCGGCACACATCCAAACCCGACATGCCCGGCAGCATCACGTCGAGCAGCACGAGGTCGGGCTCGGCCTCATCGATGGCCTGCAGCGCCGCACGACCGTCAGCAGCCGTGCGCACCTCGAAACCCCTGCGCCGCAAGCCCACCGACAGGGCTTCGGTGAAGGACGGCTCGTCGTCGACTACCAGTACCGATGTCATGTGCTCGCCCTGTCTGTCGAAACTGCGCTGCCAGAAACTGTGCTGCCAGAAACTGCGCTGCCAGAAACTGGAAATCTGAGCGTGAACGTGGTGCCGACGCCCTCGCGAGTGTGCAGCGTCACCTCGCCACCGTGATTCATCACCACGTGTCTCACGATGCTCAGGCCCAGCCCGGTGCCGCCCGTCGCCCGGGCACGTGCCTTGTCGACCCGGTAGAAGCGCTCGAAGACCCGCTCGGTCTCATCGGCGGGAATGCCGATGCCGTCGTCGGCGACCACGATGTCCACACACGCCGGCGCCTGTTCGCCATCGGCACTCGGTGACACCGTCAGCCGCACCTGCGAACCCGGGTCGCTGTACTTGATGGCGTTGTCCACCAGATTCCCCACGGCCCGCAGCAACTGCCCCCGATCGGCCTGCAACACGATCTGGGCCGACGCGTCATCGGGACCCGGCCGCACCAGCGACACATCATGCTTGCGAGCATGCTCGGAATACTGCTGGGCCACCTCCCCCAGCAGCGGCACCACCGCCACCTCTTCCTGGCGCATCGAACCCTCGAGCTCCACCCGGCTCAGCTCCAGCAAGTCGTCGATGATGTGGCGCACCCGCTCGGCCTCAGTACCGATCCGGTCGACCAGCCGGGCGCGCACCGCCGCATCGTCCTCCTCGGCCAACGTCTCGGACAGCAGCGCAATGGCACCCACCGGCGTCCGCAGCTCATGGCTCAGGTTGGCCACGAAGTCGCGGCGCACATCATCCACCCGCACGCCCTCAGTCCGGTCGGCCATCACGGCTACAGCGCCCAGCGCATGGCTGTCGCTCGCCACCGGATGCGCGCCGATCTCGATCACCCGAGGCGGCGGCCCAGTCAGCTTCACCGTGCGGGAGCGAGCCTGCCCCTCCCGGGCCGACTCGAGCAGCTGGGTCACCCCCGCACCCACCAGCGCCATCGCGTCCCGAGCCGACATCATTTCGTCCGCCAGCGCATTGCTGGCACACGCGGTGCCGTCCTCGTCCACCAGCACCACACCCACCGCCAGCTCGTTCATCGCGAGCTGCCAGCGGGCCCGGTCCCGCTCTGCCAGATTGACCGTCATGGCGACCGTCGTGGCAATCGACTCCAAGTAGCTGATCCACTCGTCCAGGCTGTTGTGATCGAGGCGCGCCTCACCGGGGCGCGGCTCGTCAGACTCGCCGGCGAAACGGTGCACCACACGGCCCAGCCGCTCCGCAGCCGACGTCCGCGCCCGCACCAAAACCAACACGGCAACCAGCGCAACTGCCAGTGCGGTCGCCACCGCCACCAGCGCCGCAATCACATCTCGTCCTGCTCCCGCCGGGCACGAGCCCGGTTGGCCCCTATGTGCTCGGGCAGCTGCCCCGTCACCAGGAACTCGACCCGCTGCGCAATGTTCACCGCGTGATCACCGATGCGCTCGTAGAACCGGCCCACCACAGCTAGCTGCACGGCCTGTTGGGTGTCGATATGCCCCGCGTTCTGCGAAGCGAACACCGCGTCGAGGTACTGCCCGTGCAGGTCGTCGAGCACGTCGTCGATCTCGTCGAGCACCGCCGCCAGCCCCGCATCACGATCGGCGTACGCGTCCATGGCCATGGCCGTGAGCCGCACCGCCTGCTCACGCATGCGGTCAAGCAGGCCACGTACCCGGGGCACCAGCTCAGCGCCGAGCAGGCGCACGACGGCCTTCGCGATGTTGGTGACCAGGTCGCCGCTGCGCTCGATCTCAGAGATCATCCGCAGGTCGGTCAGGATGGCGCGCAAATCGACCGCCACCGGCTGCTGCAGCGCCAAGAGCTGCACGCACTTCTCCTCGGCTTCGAGGCTGAGCAGGTCGAGCTCGTCGTCAGCGGTGATGATCTGATCGGCGCTGGCAATGTCGCCGGCGAGCAGCGCCGCGGTCACCGCCGAGACCCCTTCGGCCACCATGCCGCCCATCTGCACGAGGTCGGCCCGAACCTCTTCCATCAACTGATGGAACTCGGTTCGTACCTCTTCGGTCATATGTGCAGTGTGCCGTAAGTCAGCCGACCCGCCCGGTGATGTAGGCCTCCGTGCGGGGATCGTCCGGGTTGGTGAAGATCAAACTGGTCGGCGCATACTCGACCAGCTCGCCGGTGCGCTGACCCATCTCGTTGGCCTGCACCGAGAAGAACGCCGTCATGTCGCTGATGCGAGCAGCCTGCTGCATGTTGTGGGTCACGATGATGATCGTGTAGTCGGTCTTCAGCTCGGCGATGAGCTCCTCGATGCGGCCGGTGGCGATCGGGTCGAGCGCCGAACAGGGCTCATCCATCAGCACCACGTCGGGCTGCACCGCAATGGCACGGGCAATGCACAGACGCTGCTGCTGGCCGCCCGACAGGCCGTACGCCGACATCTTCAGGCGGTCCTTGACCTCGTCCCACAGGGCAGCCCGGGTCAGCGAGCCCTCGACCACGTCGTCGATCTCGGACCGCTTCACGCCCGCCAGCCGCGGCCCGTACGCGACGTTGTCGTAAATCGACTTGGGGAACGGGTTCGGCTTCTGGAACACCATGCCGACCCGCCGCCGCACCTCGACGGGGTCGACCTCGTCCTGGTACAGGTCGACCCCGTGGTAGTTGATGGTGCCCTCCACCCGGGCGCCCTCGATGAGATCGTTCATCCGGTTGAAGCAGCGCAAGAACGTTGTCTTGCCGCAGCCCGACGGACCGATCAGCGCAGTCACCTCATGGGAGTTCACGTCCAGCGTGACGTCGCGCAGCGCCCGGAAATCGGTGTAGTACACGTCGACGTCGGCGCACTCGAACACGGTGCTGGTCTCGACGCGCTGGGGAGCCATCGCCGCCACAGCACTCACGTCGATGCGCGCACGAGATTGATCCTTCGGCGCCAAAGCGTCTGGCACCGTCACATCAGACGCTGAAGCTTCTGGCTCTTGGCTCATCAGGGCCTTCTCAAGTGTCACGTGTCAACCGTTCATCATTCTGCGTCAGGGGGTACCGCGTCTGGGGAGCGGGGTCTGGGGAGCGGGGTCAGGGGGGCGGGGTCACCACTGCTTCTCGAAGCGATTGCGCAGGTAGATAGCCAATCCGTTCACGGCCAGCACCAGCACCAGGATGACGACACTGGCCGCGGCAGCATTCACTCCCCAGTCTGCGCCGGGCAAGCGGGCGAAATTGAAGATCTGCACCGGAAGGGCCGTGTAGGGGCCGGTGAAGGTTTCGAACATGTTGGCGTCGCCGAAGCTCAGGAAGCCTGTGGCGGCGCCCACCAAGATCAGCGGCGCCGCCTCGCCGAGGGCGCGCGCCAGTGCCAGCACAGTTCCGGTGAGGATCGTGGACAGCGCAGCCGGCAGGACCTGGCGTGAGAGCACCTCCCACTTGGTGGCCCCCACACCGTAGGCGGCTTCGCGCAGTGAATCGGGCACAGCCTTGAGCGCTTCGACCGAGGTGATGACGATGATCGGCAGCACCAGTGCCGCCAGCGTCATGCCGCCTGCGATGACCGACGCACCCTTGGTGAATCGGTCGATCGTCTGCACAAACACCGCCAGGCCCAGCAGGCCGTAGACGATCGACGGCACGCCGGCCAGGTTGCGGATGTTCAGCTCGACAATGCGGGCGAAGCGGGAGTCCTGGGCGTACTCGACGAGGTAGATGGCGGTGGCGACGCCGATCGGCACGGCGAACACGCCCGTGACCAGCGCCACCTGCAAGCTGCCGATGATGCCCTGCGAGACGCCGGACTCGGCTGCGGAGCGCTGGGAGAAGCCGTTCGTCAGGAAGTACCAGAGGTTGCCCGAGAGCACATCCCAGCCGTCCACGATCATGACGGCGAGCAGAACGCCCAGGAACCCCGTCGCGAACACCGTGGCGCCGATCAGCAGCCACCTGAAGACGGCTCCGGCGATGTCGGCGCCTGGGCGGCGGCGCAGCACATCGGCGGCGTCGGCGGCGATGCCGGCGGGGGTGGTCAGAACAGACATCAGTACCTGTTCCGCAGCCGGCGGACGATGACGTCGCCCAACATGTTGAGCACCAGCGTGATGGCGAACAGCAGTGCACCGAGGAAGTAGAGGCTCTGGAACGCCAGGTTGTTGCCGGCCACCTGGTCCGTGCCGAGGCCCAGCGCCGCCATGGCCGAGGTGAGAGTGCCGCCCGATTCGAGAATCGACAGGTTGAACAGCGACGTGTCGCCGCCGCCCGATGCGATGGTGACCACCATGGTCTCGCCGATCGCACGACTGAACCCGACGATGGTGGCGGCCATGAGGCCCGACAGGGCAGCCGGCAGTACCACCCGGATGGAGGTGGTGACCTTGCGGGCGCCCAAACCGGCGGACGCCTCTCGCAGCGCCAGCGGCACCGCCCGCAGCGAGTCCTCCGCGATCGAGGCGATCAGCGGGATGACCAGCAGGCCCACTGCGATCCCGGCGGCCAGCTTGTTGAAGTAGTTGATGTCGTCGAAGAAGTTCGTCAGGATCGACGGGGTGATGAAGCTGATGGCGAACACGCCGAGCACCACGCTGGGCACGCTGGCCAGCAGCTCGAGGGTGGGCTTCATGACCTTGCGCACCCGGGGATGGGCGTATTCGGAAAGGTAGATCGCGGCACCGAAGCCCGACGGCACCGCCACCAGCATGGCGATGACCGAGATCTGCAGCGTGTTGACCAGCAGCGTGCTGAGGTCGAACAGGCCCCGGCGGGGGAACCATCCGATGTCGGTGAGCTTGTCGAGTTCGACCTGGCTGATGTAGGTCCACGCCTCCGACGCCACCGTCCAGATGATGAGCGCACTGACCAGCACCGTCACCGCGGCCGCCCCCATGAACAGCCAGCGGACCGTGTGCGAACGAGCCCGGCGACTGCGCGACGTCTGCAGGTCGGCGGCGGTCAGCTCTGGCCGGTCTTGGGTGAGGCTCATTCGTTGGTTTCCATGCCTTCGGCGAGTCTTGCGGATCGACAAGCCGCGAGCGGATCTTTCGCAGTCTTCCTCACCGACGCCCCCCACAGGTGCGAGCCAGCGGCGATTCGCACCTGAGGGGGGCCGTCAGCGGGAGGGAGGGTTCCCGGATCTGTCGGTCGGTGGCTAGAAGGTCATTCCGGTGGTCAGATTGCTCCAGTTGCTGCGTGACTGGGCGAGGTCGGCCGGGTCGAGGTTGACGTAGCCGGCCTCGACCACGTAGGTCTGGCCCTCGTCGCTCAGCATGAAGTCGACGAATGCCTTGATCGCGGGGTCGGAGGCCTGCGCTGCGTCGATGTAGGTGTAGAGGAAGCGGGCGATCGGGAACTCCGCCGAAGCGATGGTCTCGGGCGTCGGGGAGACGCAGCCATCCCCACCGTCGATCTCCACCAGCTTGACCACGTCGCGGTTCGCGTCGGCGAAGGCGAAGCCGACCCAACCCAGGCTGTGCTCGTTGCCAGCGATGCCGTCAATAATCACGTTGTCGTTGGCCGAGGCGTTGTAGTCGGGGCGCACGGCGAAGTTCTCATCGGCATGTCCCTCTTCGACACGGCCTTCCCAGACGTCTTCGAGCGCAATCTCGATGAAGCTGTCGAAGGTGCCCGACTCCTCGCCGGGGGCGAATATCTCCAGGGCGCCGTCGCCGAACGGACCGCTGCCGCCCAGCTCGGCGTTGAGGTCGTTGGCGTCCGACCATTTCTGGAAGCCAATGGCCTCGTCGCCGATGAGGCTGTAGAGGTCCTCGAAGCTCAGGCAGTCGACGGTGTCGTTGGCGGCAGCGGTAATGACCGAGATGCCGTCGATGCCGACGCGCAGCTCGATGAACTCGATGCCGGCGCCGTTGATGCACTCAGCCTCTGAATCCTTGATCTGGCGTGAGCTGTTCCAGATCGGGACCTCGCCAGCGCAGGCGGCCTTGTGGCCGTCGCCCGAGCCGGGGCCGGCGACCGAGAACGCCACACCTGGGTGTTCGTCGGCGAAGGCCTCAGCCACCAGGTTGGTGACGGGCTCGACCGTGGAGGAGCCGGTGACGCTGATGGAGCCGCTGAGCGACATGTCATCGTCGTCGTCAGCCGTTGCAGCCGTCGTCGCTGCAGCGCTCGCGGTGCCAGACGAGTCGTCGTCAGCCGGTGCAGCCGTCGTCGCTGCAGCGCCGGCGGTGCCGCCATCGGCCTCAGACGAGTCGTCGCTGCCGCACGCAGCGGCGATCAGAGCGAACGAGGTGAGCAATGCCAAGAGCAACTTCGTGCCGCGGCGGTTGGGAGATATTTTTTGCATGGACGGGAACCTACGAAGGGCCGGTTACGTCTCCGCGGGCTCTGGGTGAACGGTCAGAACGGATGCCGTGAACAACTCGTGAACGCGACCGGTTCACGCGACCTAGGAAGCTGCTGCTTCGTCCTCGTCGGGCATGCCGAGGTCCCAGTGCAGCTCGTAGTTCTCGCGCTCGGCGTCACGCACGACCCGCTCGCGATTGCGGCGGAATTGCGGGTCGTGGGGCGGCAGAAGCTGCAGTCGGGCGTTGGTGCGACGGCGGAACTCGTCGACGGCCGCTTCGTCGCCGTAGATGCCCTCGAGCTCCCAATGCGGCGCGACCGGTCCGAGATAGATAATGCGGATGCCGACCTCGGGAGGGAGCTGGGGGGCTTCGGCGTCGGTGGCGATGTCGGTCACGGCGATCCTCGATGGGGGTGGCCCAAGGGTACCGATGCGCGCCCGCTGGGGAGACGGCAGGACCCTCAGCGATCAGCGATCCAGCAGGCGAGAGATTCGTACCGCACCGCTTTTCTTGCCGACGTCATAGACGCATCACGGTGCATCCACCCTGGAACCGGTCGCAACGTCGCAGAGTCTCCCGCCGCCTCCCCAGCTCGAATTCGGGTGCCTTGCGGCAGGACCCTCTTGCTGAGAATTGGATGAGAGTGCGCGACGCAGGGAACCTTCTGTGCTCGTTCGGCGTTGGTTCTCATGATGTTGCAGATCAATCCGGTCTACGAACCGAGCAGATGCGAACCGGGCAGTCCAGGCTCGGAGAGCCTGGCCACCGAGTGGGTCAACCGCCGCAGGTGTGCGGACATCGACCCCAACGTGTTCTTTCCCAATGACGGTGCCGGCGTGATCGCCGCTCAGAAGGTGTGCGCCGAGTGCCCGGTGAAGGACCTGTGCCGCGAGTACGCACTCGCCAACAACATCACCCACGGCGTGTGGGGCGGAACCTCAGAGCGGCAGCGCCGCCGGATTCTGCGAGATCGTCGACGTGCGAGCAAGGCCGCCCGGGCTGCCTGACCCCGCAGCGGCCGGTTCGCAGCCGCAGCCGTCATCGGTCGCGTTTGAGCCCCGCACAGCCAATTGCATGGTGCCACTGCCGATGCTGGGGATCGGACGGACGGCCCCGCACCAATACAGCCAAGCCGGGCAGTACCGGCCAAACGGCGGCCGCGCCAACTACGCCGTCTGACTCAGGCGTCTGACTCAGGAGTCTGAGTCAGGAATCCTTGGGCTTGGACTCGCTCGATGAGCTGTCGCCGGCCGCCTTGTCCTCGTCGTTCACGCCCTCGCGGAACTCACGCTGAGCTTGGCCAAGCGAGCGCGCCAGCTTCGGCAGCTTGGCGCCCCCGAACAGCACGAGCACGATGATGAGCAGGATGAGCAGTTCGGGCGGTCCGGGTGCGATTGCCATCACGCCCGCGAGGGTACCAGTGCCCGATCAGACCGGTAGCCGGGCTGGATGACGCGACGGCCAGCGAGCCGCCGGCAAGTCAGCTAGCGCCAAGTCCGCCGGCGGTAGCTCAGCCTGCAGCAGCGGCAGGTATACCGGCGCCGAATCAGCGAGCGGCAGGCCAACCGGCAGCAGCGGCAGGTGAACCGGCGCCGAATCGGCGAGCGGCAGGTCAGCCGGCGGCGGCGCGCCTCGTGAGGGCTCGCTGGCGGCGCACGCGGCGGCGTTCTCGCTCGCTCATGCCGCCCCAGATGCCGAACTTCTCGCTGTTCTGGAGTGCGTACTCGAGGCATTCGTCGCTGACGACGCAGCCGCGGCACACCGCCTTGGCCTCACGGGTGCTGGCCCCGCGCTCGGGAAAGAACAAATCCGGATCGACTCCCAGGCAGTTTGCCTCGTCCCACCAGTTGCCTACCGGTACTTCGGCTGTTGCGTCGGTTACGAATGCCATCGGTCCTCCACGGCTGTCCCAGCTCGTCCCGGCGGTCATGACCTTGCTTGCTGGCCGGCTTGCTGGCCGTTTGCCGGCCATCCGCTGGCCGTTCGCTGGCCGCCGAGATTCCCAACCTGTAATTACAGGTGTGTGACTTGTCATTGAACCTCATGGGTGTGACATGCGCAAGCGGCAATTTCCGACGACGCTGGCCGACCGACTGAACGCTCGTCAGGCATCGCTGCCGACTCCGACAAATGGACGTCGCCGATCAACGCACCGACCAGCGGAACCTCCGTTGCAGAGCGGTAACGCACGGTGACGCGCACCAGGTCACCGTCATGTCGCTCGATTTCCAGCCGGTCCGGATCAAGCGGCGCGGCGGACACCACGGCGCTGCGGACTGCGTCGATCGACGGCTCCACCGCCGCAATGCGCGCGCCCACCCGGGCGGCGTGCGACACCAGCACCGCGTCGCGCGCGACCAAGGCCGTCTGGACGATGCACATGAGCAACAACACCAGGAACGGCATGAGCAGGGCCAGCTCGACGGTGGCCTGCCCGCGTTCATCCGCGGCGCGCCGGCACCTGATCAGGAGATGGCCTTGGTCAGGTAATTGAAGACCGCGTCGAGCAGGCGGCCGATCTTGCCAGTGCTGGTCGCCCAAGCGGTGACGGCCGCCACCAGCAATGCGATGGCACCGGTGAGCAAGGCGTACTCGGCCGTGGTCTGCCCGGCCTCGCCGGTGTCACCAGTCTGATTGGTCTGACCGGTGACACCGGTCACGACGGCATCAAGCCGGTGCGTGCGGCGTACCGGCGTGTGAGCGCTCCGGGGAAGGGTGGTCGTGGGTTCGGACATCTGGGCTCCTTGAAGTTCATGT
Organism: Acidimicrobiaceae bacterium; assembly: GCA_026713105.1. GTDB lineage: Bacteria > Actinomycetota > Acidimicrobiia > Acidimicrobiales > Poriferisodalaceae > Poriferisodalis. The sequence goes on along the minus strand of JAPOPC010000056.1, from coordinate 47,992 downwards.
CGTGGTCGGACGGCTGGATATGGGGGCGTGGGCGGCTGCGAGCGAGAGCGCGCAGGCCGGAGGTGCGGGCCGCTGGTACGAGCGAGAGCACGCGGGTCGGCGCTGCGGACTGGCGGTACGGGCCGGGCGGCATCTCAAACACCGAAAGCCGCGACGAGAACCGGCACGATGGCAACGAGCCCGAGCGCGGGCAGCACGCACAGCACAAGCGGGAACAGCAGCAGCACCGGCAGACGGCGCACCTTGCCTTCCAGACGGCGGACGGCTGCGGGCGGGCCGGGCGGCATCTCACGCGCCGAAGGCCGCGACGAGGACCGGCACGATGGCAACGAGCCCGAGTGCGGGCAGCACGCACAGCACGAGGGGGAACAGCAGCAGCACCGGCAGGCGGCGCACCTTGCCTTCCAGACGGCGGCGGCGGTCGTCGCGCAGCTCGCGCCCGAGACGCTCCAGCTCAGGCGCCAGCGGGATGCCGGTGCGCAACGACCCCGTGACCGCGGCAGCGAAGGCGCGGGCCCGCGGGCCGCACATGCGCCCGAATTCGTCGAGGGCCTCGTCGAGCGGGCGCTGTGGCGCGGCCAATGCCCCCAGCAGGCGTCCGGCTCCGCTCGCCGCATCGAGATGGCTCACGGCGAGCTGCAGCGAAGCGCTGATCGACAGCCCCGACGTGAGGGCCACGTTCATCACGTCGACGATGGCTCCGAGGTCGGCGACGACATGATCCGGACGCGGGATGTCGCCGCGGCGCGTCCACGCCGCACGGCGGGGGGCTGCACGGCCGGCGGCAGCACGGCCAGCGGCAGCACGGCCGGGGGCTGCACGGCCGCCGGCAGCATCGCCACTGGTGCTGCGTGCATTGCTGGCAGGAAACTCGACGGGCACGAGCTGCAGCACACGGCGGCGGCCTGGATCGGGGCGGGTCACCGCACCGCCCCAGCACACGGCCGCAGCAGCCAGGCCACCGATGACGACCGGGTTCGACAGCACGACGCTGCCAAGTACTGGGCTGGAGGCGAGCGAACCCATCCATGCCGGACCGGCGGCCAACGTGCTCACCCATGCCGAACCGGCGGCCAGCGTGCTCACCCATGCCGGACCGGCGGCGAGGGAGCTCATCCATGCTCCGTCCGCCAGCGCTGCGAACAACCCGCCCGTCATCGCAGGGCCCGTGTCACTGCAGCGCGCATCCACCACACGCCCGCAAGCTCGAGTGTGAGCGCCGCGCCCACGCAGAACCAGCCCAACGGCGTGGAGGTGAGCACCCGTGCGGCGGCACCGCCCTCGGCCAGCAGCGCCAGCGCTATCACCCACGGCAGCGCCGCGACGACCCAGACCGACGCCCGGGCCTGCGCCGCGTGGACATGAGCCTCAGCCGCCATGTCGGCTCGCGCCCGCACGGCCACAGCCACATGATCGAAGAGCTGCGGCTGCGCGCCCACCCGTTCTGAGGCCAGCGTGACCGCCGTGGAGAGCAATGCGGCCTCCGATGTCTGCTCGCTGGCCGCCCATCGCTGCACGGCGCGGCTCAGCGTGACTCCCCGCTCGTGCTCGGCGGAGATCTGCTCCAGCGGCGCCGACATAGGCCCATCGGCGGCAGCCCGCAGCGCCTGCAGCATCGTGTCGCCGCCGCCCAGCCGGCGCGACACCCCAGCGCAGTAGTCGCCGAGGTATGCCGAGCGGGCGGCGACCGCCATCCGCTCGCGTCGCCGGTCTCGTCGCACCCGCAACCAGCCGCGTGCCGCGGGCGAGGTGACGGCACCCACGCAGGCCAGCAGCACGCTGAGACTCAGCACGTGGCCTCAACACATCCAGCCGCTTCTTCCAACGAACCGTCATCGCGCACGTCGTAGATGGCGGCAACGGTCCTGCGGCCGCCCACGCCGCGGCTCATGTGGACGAGTCCGTCCAGGACCGACGCGATATGGGCGCCGACATCGCCCACTGCGCCGCCGGCCCGGGCGAGCTGCTCGAATCGCCACAGCGCATGCGCGGGATCATCGGCGTGCAGCGTCGACAGCGAGCCGCGATGGCCCGTCGTCAGCGCCTGCAGCAGCGCCGCCGCCTCGGGGCCCCGTACCTCGCCGACCACCAGGCGATCTGGCCGCATCCGCAGTGCCGCCGCCACCAGCTCGGCCATCGTCACCCCGCCGACCCCGTCGACGTTGGGCGGCTGGCCCTCCAGGCGGGCAGTCCCGACGCCGAGCCGGGGCAGCTCCGCGGCCTCCTCGACCACCACCAGCCGTTCCCGCTCGGCGACCGTGGCCAGCAGGCTCGCCAGCAACGACGTCTTGCCGGTGCTGGTGGGGCCGAAGACCATCACGTTGGCTCGTGCAGCGATGAGCTGATCGAGCTGCGCGGCGACCCGTGGGCCGGCGAGCGCGTCGAGGCGGCGGACGCCGGCAGGAAAGCGGCGCAGCGTGATGTACGGGCCGTCCACCGCAACCGGCGGCACCGCGATGTGACAGCGGGTGCGGTCGTCGAGCCGAACGTCCACCATCGGCAGGCGACGGTCGACCCGCCGACCCGTCGGGCCCAGCAGGTACTCGACGAGGCGGTGCACTTCGGCTGCGCTGATCCGGCCCGCCGTCGACAGGCAGCCCCGCCGCTCCACCACGATCGGCCCCGGGCCGTTGATCATCACCTCGGTCACCTCGTCATCGGTCCAGATCTCGGCCAGCGGGCCGATGCCGGCGAGGCGAGCGAGCACCTCGGACACCAGATCGGCTGCGTGACTGCGCTCGAGCAGCGGGGCCGCGGTGTCAACAGCGTCGGCAACCTCGCGGGGCTGCGGAGCCGGGGTCGGCAGGAACCGCTCGTGGATCTCCTCCACGAATGCTGTGCTCGGGTGTGGGAGGCCAGACGGATCCCTGCTCGATGGCGTCCGGCTGGCCGGGTGGCGAGCGACAGCACGTGCCATGCGGTTCACAGGAACGCATCCAGCGAGCGCGCCGATTTCGCACAGCGGTCCAGCAGCAGGCCCGCATCCGCCCAGCGGGAGATCGAGCGGTCGACGGCCACGACCGCATCGGCATGGCGCCCCAGCGCAGCCTCGATGTCGGCAAGTCCGAGGGCGCGCTGGGTATCGGTCAGCACAATCACGTCGTCGACCTCTGCCACGACGTCGCGCGCGCGATGCAGCGCCTGGTAGCAGCAGGTCATGGTGAGCAGGCGCCGCACCCGCGGCCCCGCCACCCGCTCCAGGGCTCGGCGGCCGCGCCCCGCGTCGATGATGTTGACGCGCGGCTTGCCCCCGAGCAGAGACCACAGCGTGCCGAGCCGGGCGTCGTCGACATCGCCGCTGCCGCGCGGCAGCAGGCTGATGCCCGGCGCCACATCGACCGCCAGCGCGGATACCGCACCCAGCGACAATTCCTCCGCTGCGGTCCACTCCGCGATTCCCGGCAGATCGGGCGCTGTCCCCAGCACCACACCGAAGTCGCCGGTCAGATCGACGAGGACCACATCGCGGCCGGCCCGCTTGGCGCTGCTCGCAGCGAGCAGTGCCGTCACGGTGTTGCCGACGCCGCCCTTAGCGCCCACATAGGCATAGATCATGGTTGCTCCCAATTACATGACAACAGATGAAATTCATCGTGAGCAGTGACCTTGGCCGATGCGGCGGGGCGCGATCAACTTGTTTTCTGGCGACCTCGGGCCGCCTCGACCGCTGGCGCGGCCCGCCACGGTGGGCAAAGATGGCCGGCGGAGGTGTCTGAGCGCCTGGTGGGCTCCCCCGCCTTCAAAGCGGGCGGGACGGGTGATCCCCGTCCGGCGGGTTCGATTCCCGTCCACCTCCGCCAATCCATGCCGACTGACGGCAACCGTCAGTCGCCGAATTGCGCGCGCTGTTGGGAAGATGTGCGCCTAGCATTCGCTGTGCCGATGGCCCCCGTCATCTTGCGCAGTCATCCCACACAGTCATCCCGCACAGAGGACGATGCACCATGAAAAAGCTGTTGCTCGCCGTGATCGTCGGCGCTCTGATCGTGATCGTGGTTCGACGCCTGACCGACGCCTAACGCTTAGACCGAGAGCAGATCCCGAGCACCGGTGTCGGTGCTGGGATGGCGCAGCTTGGACATCGCCCGCGCCTCGATCTGTCGGATGCGCTCGCGGGTGAGCTGGAAGTGCTCGCCCACCTCCTCGAGCGTGCGGGGCTCGCCGCGGTCAAGGCCGTAGCGCAGCTTGAGGATCTCGCGCTCGCGCTCGTCGAGCGGCGACAGCAGCCGCACGATCTCGCTGGGCAGCAACGTGGTGGCTGCCACCTCGAACGGCGACTCCGCGGCACGGTCTTCGACGACGTCGCCCAGCTCGGCATCGCTGTCTTCGCGCAGCGGCTCAGACAGCGACAGCGGCTCGGCAGCGAACCGCAGCGCCTCGGTGACCTTCTGCTCGGGCATGTCGACTTCGATCGCCAGCTCGCCCAGCGTGGCGGGGCGACCGTACTTCAGCTCGAGCCGCGAGCGGGCCTTCTGCAGGCGAGCCAGCGTGTCGCCCGCATGCACCGGCAGCCGGATGGTGCGCCCGGTGTTGGCAATGCCACGGGTGATCGCCTGGCGGATCCACCACGTCGCATACGTGGAGAACTTGAAACCCTTGCGCCAGTCGAACTTCTCGACGGCGTGCATCAGGCCCAAGTTGCCTTCCTGGATGAGGTCGAGCAGCGGCAAGCCTGAAGCCTGGTACTTCTTCGCGATCGACACGACGAGCCGCAGGTTCGACTGCACGAACGTGCGCTCGGCACGGGCACCCTGCTGCTGGGTGCGCAGGAGGCGGCGGCGCTGCGGGCCCGAGACGCCCTTGTCCTTCTCGAGCGTCTCCTTGGCAGAGATGCCCTTTTCGATCTGCTGGGCGAGCCGGACTTCGTCGTCCTTGTTCAGCAGGGGGTACTGGCCGATGTCGGTCAGGTACAGGCGGACGAGATCTTCCTCGTCACGTTCGACCCTCTCTTTGGCCACCGCTCCACCTCGCTGGTTGTCCCCCGACTGCTTCTGCAACCGGTGGTTGCTTTCGCTCCCCCCGGTTTCGGGTGAGCGTACCTATGACTCGTGCCGTTGCCTCCGCGCGCTGCTCGCGCGTCGCCCTCTTCGGGGTGTGCGTTCACCCCCGTGGTGGGTGTGAGGGGTGGGCGTAGGGTTTTTTCTTGTGGCGGTCTTGCTTGTGGGGTTGGCGCAGCTGAATCTGCGGCTGGGGGATCTTGACGGGAATGCCTCGATGGTCATGGACGCCTATGACGAGGCCGTCGGGCTCGGTGCTGAGGTGGTGGTGTTCAGCGAGCTGACCGTCACTGGGTATCCGCCTGAGGACTTGTTGCTGAAGCCTGCGTTCGTGGCGGGAGCTGGCTTGGCGCTGGAGCGGATTGCTCGCCACACCGGGTCAGTGCCTGCTGTGGTGGGGTTTCCTGAGGACACCGGGCTGGGTGGGCCGGTGCGGTTGTGGAACTCGGTGGCGATGTGCTGGGACGGCGCGGTGCGCGGGGTGTACCGCAAGCATCTGCTGCCGAACTACGCCGTATTCGACGAGCAGCGCTACTTCGTGCCTGGGACCGAGGCGGGGCCGCTGCTGAAGGTCGGCGGTGTGCAGGTGGGTGTCTCGGTGTGCGAGGACTTGTGGGGGCCGCCCCGCACCGCCGACGCCGCGGCACCCGACGGCGATCTCGGGGCTGGACTTGGCGGTGACGACGACACCAGCCCCGTGCTGACCCAGGTGGGGATGGGCGCACAGCTCGTGGTGGTGGTCAACGGGTCGCCGTACCGGCGCGGCAAGCAGGCCGACCGGGAGGCGGTCGCACGGGCGCGGGCGGCGACGCTCGGGGTCCCGGTCGTCTACGTCAACCAGGTGGGTGGCCAAGACGAACTGGTCTTCGACGGCAGCTCGTTCGTCACCGACGCGGGCGGCAGCGTGGTGTGCCGGCTGCCTGCCTTCCGCGAACACATCGCCGTCTGCGACGTGCCGCTGCGCAGTGAAGAGATCTCTGCATCGGAACTCGGCGACGACCGCAGCGGGCACCGCCGCAGAGCCGAGCTGCGCGCCGGCGACGGCACCGCTTCGCTCGATGCGCCCTCGGGTGCCATCGCACCGGCTGCGGCCACCCAGCGAGAGTCGATCGCCCCGCCACTGGAACCGTTGGAAGAGGTCTGGCAGGCGCTGGTGGTTGCGACACGCGACTACGTCGGAAAGAACGGCTTCACCGACGTGGCCGTCGGACTCTCGGGCGGCATCGACTCGAGTGCCGTGGCGGCCATTGCCGCCGACGCCCTCGGACCCGAACATGTCCACGGCGTCTCCATGCCGTCGCGCTATTCCAGCGAGGGCTCACGCACCGACGCCGCCCAGCTCGCCGCGAACCTCGGCATCGACTTCCACACGGTGCAGATCGAGCCAGCGCACGCAGCTTTGGCTGGGATGCTCGAAGAGGCTGCCGACACTGGCCCGGCTGCTGGCGGCATCGGCGCGGTCGGTGACTCAGCCGGCGGCGCTGACGACGACGGCTCGTCCGACGCCGACTCGCTCGACGACACCGCCGCCGCCGATCTCACCGATCAGAACCTCCAGAGCCGCATCCGCGGTGTGCTGCTCATGGCGCTGTCGAACCGGTTCGGCTGGCTGGTGCTGACCACTGGCAACAAGACCGAGACATCCGTCGGCTACTCGACGCTGTACGGCGACACCGCCGGCGCGTACGCGGTCATTCGCGACGTGCCCAAACTGCTCGTGTACGAGTTGTGCGAATGGCGCAACCGCCAGGGTGACGGCGAGCGCATCCCGCGGGCCTGCATCGACAAGCCGCCCTCAGCGGAGCTGCGGCCCGACCAGCGCGACGACCAGAGCCTGCCGCCCTACGAACTGCTGGACCCGCTGGTGGAGGCCTACGTGGAAGGCGATCTCAGCGCAGCCGAGATGCTCGAACAGCCCGTAATGCTCGAACAACTCAGTGCCGATCCCGAGGTCGTGCACCGTGTCACGAGACTCATCGACATCGCCGAGTACAAGCGCCGTCAGTCGCCGCCCGGGCCTCGCATCACTGCGAAGAGCTTCGGCAAGGATCGGCGCATGCCGATCACGAACTTCTACCGCTGAGCGCGCGCCCGCGGTTGGCCGGGGGCTGGGTTAGGCTAGGGCTTCGCCGATGGTCTGGCTGAGCAGGGCGGTGACCACGTAGGGATCGGCGTTGGCGTTCGGCCGGCGATCCTCGATGTAGCCCTTGCCGTCCTGGGCGACCTGCCAGGGGATGCGCACCGAGGCACCACGGTCGGACACGCCGTAGCTGAACGTGTCGTACCGCTCGGTCTCGTGCTCGCCGGTGAGGCGCAGCTCGATGCCGTGGCCGTAGCCGACGATGTGCTCCTCGGGCTTGCCCGGCGCACCCAGCGACTCGGCCGCCTTCACGACGGCGTCGTAGTTCTCGCGCATGGCCTTGGTGGACACGTTGGTGTGCATGCCCGCACCGTTCCAGTCGCCCTGCATGGGCTTGGCCGCCAGGCTGACCTCGATCTCGTGATCCTCGCCGGCGCGGTACAGCAGGTAGCGAGCCAGCCAGATCTCATCGCCGACGGTGAGTGCGTCGACGGGACCAATCTGGAACTCCCACTGACCGGGCATGACCTCGGCGTTGGTGCCCGAGATGTTCAGGCCCGCCTCGATGCACCAGGTGGTGTGCTGCTCGACTACGTCACGGCCGTGAATGCGCAGCGCGCCCACGCCGCAGTAATACGGACCCTGGGGGCCGGGGAAGCCGTTGGGCGGGAAGCCCGAGGGCCACTTCGTGACCGGGTCGAGCATGGTGTACTCCTGCTCGAGGCCGAACCAGAAGTCCTGATCGCCGTACTTGTCGAGGATCGCCCGCAGCTTGGCCCGCATGTTGGTGGGGTGCGGCTCCATCGTCTCGGGCAGGAAGGTCTCGCACATCACCATGATGTCGTTGCCGCCCCGCAGCGGATCAGGGCAGGTGTAAACCGGCTGCAGCACGACGTCGGAGTCGCTGCCTTCGGCCTGGTTGGTGCTCGAGCCGTCGAAGCCCCAGATGCCCGGCTCATCGCCGTCGGCGAGAACCCTCGTCTTGGAACGCACTTCGGCCGTGGGCTCGGTGCCGTCGGTCCAGATGTACTCAGCCCGGTAAGTCACTGCATGCTCCTTCGCTGCATCGCATGTAAATCGGGTGCGGATCGGGTCAGGTAAGCAGTCCTGCGAACCCGCGCGCAGCGGGACCGGATGGCGGCTGACACCAATATCCGTGGGCACGATACAAACGACCCAGGGTTTCGGGGCGATTGCCCAATTGTGAACAGCGCGTGAAGCTCGCTCAGACTCCTAGCTCGGGCCCCCCAGCACCGCCGACAATGGGGGCTCAGCCGAAGGGGCGAGACCAGTCCCACCGCGCAGAACAGCCAAATCGCGAGCCCGACCAGAAGGGGCAGGCCACTGTGACGATCCCCAATGCAACGAGCCCGGGACGCGAACGACCCCAAGACTTCGTGCTGCGCCGCGTCACCGAACGCGGCGTGCGCCTGGTTCGCCTGTGGTTCACCGACGTGGCGGGTCAGCTCAAGTCGTTCGCCATCTCACCCGCAGAACTCGAGACAGCCTTCGAGCAAGGCATGGTCTTCGACGGCTCGTCCATCGAGGGCTTCGGCCGCGTCGCCGAGGCCGACATGGTGGCCCTGCCCGACCCCGAGACGTTCGAATTGATGCCTGCGCGCAACGGCGGCGTCAGCGACGAGATCTCCGCCCGCATGTTCTGCGACATCACCGGGGCCGACGGCGTCCCGTTCGACGGCGATCCCCGCGGTGTGCTGCGTCGGGTTATGGACCGTGCACGCGACGCGGGCTACACCTTCTATGTCGCGCCCGAGATGGAGTACTTCTTGTTCGAGCCCGAACGGGCGGACGGGCGGCCGGTGCCGCTCGACGCCGGCAGCTACTTCGACCTGACCACCGCCGACATTGCCTCCGACATCCGGCACCGCACGCTGAGCGCGCTCGAGACGATGGGCATACCGGTCGAGTACTCCTTCCACGAAGACGCACCGTCCCAGCACGAGATCGACTTGCGCTACGCCGATGCACTCACCATGTCCGACAGCGTGATGACGTTCCGGCTGCTGGTGCGCGAGATCGCTTTCGAGCACGGCGTGCACGCCACCTTCATGCCCAAGCCGCTCGCCGGCGTGCAGGGCTCAGGGATGCACACCCACATGTCGCTGTTCCGCGACGGGCGCAACGCCTTCAGCGACCCCGACTCGACCGACGGGCTGTCCGACGTGGCGCGGGGCTTCGTGGCCGGACTGCTTAACCACGCCCGGGAGATCACCGCGGTCACCAACCAGCTCGTCAACAGCTACAAGCGGCTGATTGCCGGGTACGAAGCGCCGGTGGCGATCTCGTGGGCGCGCAGCAACCGTGCAGCGCTCATCCGGGTGCCGCCGACACGCAACGAATCCACCGAAGCGACGCGGGTCGAGTACCGAGCGCCAGACCCCGCGTGCAACCCGTACCTCGCGTTCGCCGTCATCCTGGCCGCCGGGCTGAAGGGGATCACCGAGGGCTACGAGCTGCCGCCTGAGACTCCCCCGTCCATCACCGGCTACAGCGACCACGGCGGGCCGGCCTACGGGCATAATCTGCCCGCCTCGCTCGACGAAGCCCTCGACGAGATGGAAGGCAGCGCGCTCGTGGCCGAGACGCTCGGTCAGCACCTGTTCCGCTGGTTCCTGCGCAACAAACGGCGAGAATGGGCGGCCTACCAGTCGCAAGTGACCCAATTCGAACTGGACAACTATTTCGCTGCCGTGTGAAGTTGTGATCATGTACGCCGTCCATCCCGCCGCCGCCAGTGCTGAGCTGGCGCAGTTCTTGGATCTCGGCGGCTACGCCTGGAAGCCGGTGGCCAGCGCTGCTGATGTGACTGCGGGCGCGCCGCCCGAGGGCTGGGCCGGGGCGATCATCCGGCTCGACAGCGGCGGCGGGAACGACTCAGGCGGCTCGGGCGGCACCGACGTCGCTTGGGCGGTGGCGCGGGCGCTGCGCGAGAACGCAGCCGCCACACTGCCGGTGCTGGTGCTGGTGCGCGGCAACGCGCTCGACGAGCTGACGATGCGCGACGAGCTGTTCGACGATTTCTGCTTGGACCCGTTCCATCCCCGCGAGCTCGAGGCCCGCCTGGCGCATCTGGCGGCCGCATCCAACGGCGGGTCCACCGAGATCATCGACTACGGGCCGCTGCGCATCAACCTCGACACCTACGAGGCAGTGGTGGACGAGCGCCCGCTCGACCTCACCTACATGGAGTACGAGCTGCTGCGCTTCCTGGCGTCACAGCCTGGGCGGGTTTTCACGCGCGAGGCGTTGCTGAACCAGGTGTGGGGGTACGAGTACTACGGGGGGGCGCGGACCGTGGACGTCCATGTCCGGCGGTTGCGGGCGAAGCTGGGTGAGGAGAATGCTGACCTGATCCAGACTGTTCGGTCTGTTGGGTACCGCTTGGGGACTTATCGCTGGCGCTAGCTGTCATCTTGCGCCCGGGGCACGCCGTGGGGCTGCCGGCTGGGCGACAGCGCAGCGCCGCCCGTTGCGAGCGCCGTTGTTTTGGCGCTGCGAAATACGCCCATCCGGCAGCCCCACGTCGCACCCCTTGTTTGGGTGTGCCTTCACCCATTGGGGGGTTACGTCAGACGTTGGTTTCTAGGAGGGAACTGCCTTGGTGGCGGTCTTCGGCGTCTTCGTGTAGGAGCTTTCCTAGGGCTGCTGCTACTGCTGCCAGGGAGATCGTGATGATGAAGGGGCTCAGCAGGAGCACGATCACTATGGCTATGGCGCCGAACACGGTTTGAGCGTACTTCGCTGCTACTCGGGGAGGTGGGCGATGGCTTCTATCTCTACTTCGGCGCCCAGGGGGAGGGCAGCCACGCCGATCGCGCTTCTGGCTGGGCGGTGGTTGCCGAAGGCTTCTGCGTAGATCGAGTTGATCAGCGAGAAGTTGGAGATGTCGGTCATGAAGACCAGACACTTGACGACGTCGTCGAGCGTGCCTCCGGCTTCTTCCAGGGCTTCTACGACGTTGGCGAGCACCGCTCGGGCCTGCGCTTCGACGCCTTCGACGAGCGCGCCGTCTGCGAGGCCGATCTGGCCCGAGACGAACACGAAATCGCCGGCTCGGTACCACTTCGAATAGTGGGCGACGGGTGCAGCCATGGGGTGCTCTCCTGCGCTTGGGGGCTCAGCTGATGCTGCCGGCGTTGGACGTGATGTGGTCGAGTGTGATGAAGATCGCGAGGCGCCGCTGGCGGGCCATCACCCGGTCGTACTCGTCCCAGTCTTCGTGGGCGCCGCCGGCCGAGCGGAACACCTCGCGAAGCAGCTCGGGCAGGTTGTCGTTGTCGAAACCGTCCGCGGGATCGTCGAGGCCGATGAGCTGGGCGTTGCCGTGGACGGCGACCCAGTCCCAGCGGTGGCGGAACGCGATTGCCGCACGCGGGTCGTCACGGAGCAGGCGTGCCTTGCGGACATTGGCTCGCACGACGCATGCCACGCTGGTCTCGCCGGTCACGGGATTGTCCATCACCCCCGCGTTGATGATCGACACGTGCGGGCTTCCGCTGCTGTCGAGGCAGACAAAGCTGCACAGTCCGTCTTCTGCGGCTACAAGGCGCCGCAGCTTGTCAATTGCTGGTTCAGCCATCGCTCGGTGACGCTAGCGCGATGACCGGCTTCCCCCAGTGGGGAGTTGGGGTGGAGTGCCTTGGCTGAGCCAGGTGGCTGCTGCTACTGCTGCGAAGACTGCTTCTCCGGCTTGGACTGGTGGGTGTTGGGAGGGTTCGATCTCGACTTCTATGTGGGGGGTTTCGGCGGAGCGGGCTATGCCGAAGCTGCGGATCGTCAGGTCTTGTATCTCGCCTTCGGCGTCGACCGACAGGGATTCCGATGTGACCCAGCTCCAGGCCATATGGCTGGCGCCGATGACGTAGCTGCGCAGCGTTACCTCGTCGAGTGGGTCGCCCGCGTCGATGTGCACCTTGATGCCGTCCGGGCTGACGGTGGCGCGGGCCGCGGCGCCGTCGGGTGAGGTGACGTCGACTGTGGCGGTGGATTCGACGAGCGGGTCGGCGGCTTGGCGGCGGTTGAGCGCGGCGGCGAGCATCTGGGCTTCTGCCCAGGGTGCGGCGCGTAGGGCGGTAGATGTGGGCGGGCCGGGTAGGTCGACTTCGACTATGTCAGCGTTGGGCAGTACTGCTTGCAGCACTTCTGCTGCTCCTGGGGTTCGGGCGATGCGGATGATGCCGGTGCCATCGGCGTGCAGGCCTGCGGCCAGCGGGGGGCGTTTGGGGCCTCGCCTTACGGCGTCTTCTCGTGACCACAGCACACGGACTGGTTGGCCGAGCTCTTCGGCCAGATGTCTCGCTTCGTCGCGGACCGGTGACTCAGCCTTGCCGCCGAACGCTCCTCCGTTGGCCAACGGGTCCGACGGCTCGCCGTCGGGTACGCACCAGGCGGCGTCGGTTTCGAGGTAGCCGGGTTCGGTCCAGCATGTGGCCAGGCGAACATCCCACTGGGTGCCCGGCGGTGGCTCGGGGATGTCGATCGGCGGGGCCGGCTCGAGCGTGGTGCGGCGGCCTTGCACCTTGCCGGCTTGTTGGCGGGCTTGGGCCAAGGTTTCGGCGGCGTGCCATTCGCCGGCTGGGCCGGCGACGGCGGTGAGCGTGCCGTTGGGTGCGCCGTCGGCTCCGAAATCGATGTCGCCGAGCACACTTGCGGGCACTGACTGTTGGGGTCCGCCGGTCTCGATGCTGGCGCGGCGTGCTGCCGCTTCGGGGTCGCGCTCGGGGACTTCGGCGGACGACACCGTTGCCGGGGCAGCGGTGGCGCGGTGACGCTCGGGTGGGTCGCTCGCTCGTGCGGTGAGTGCCGCTGCGGTGTGGGCGGCCGCTTCGCGGATCGTCTGCCAACCGGTGCAGCGGCAGAGGTGTGCCGCGAGTGCTCTGTCGACCGTGGTTCGGTCTGACAAGTCGGCTCCACGGCGCTCGTGGCCGACGAAGCGGCAGACAATTCCCGGCGTGCAGAAACCGCACTGGGTGGCGCCGCATGCCAGAAAGGCCTCGGACCAGCGTTGTTGCTCGTCGGGGCTCAATCCGGCGGCGGTGGTGATCCGGCGGCCCGCTACCCGTCTTGCCGGTGTGACGCAGGCCACGCGGGGCTCGTCGTCGACCAGCACCGTGCAGCAGCCGCACTGCCCTTGGGGGCTGCAGCCGTCGAGCACCGCTTCGATGCCGACGCGGTCGCGCAGCACGCCGAGCAGGGTGTCGCCGTCTTCGGGCACCTCGACGGCGCGGCCGTCGACGTCAAAACGGAGAGTGGAGGCCTGCAAGTCGCCAGCCGAGCCCGCGCCAAGCGGCGGGCTCAGGCTGAGGTCGGGACCAGTGCGGCTCAGCTGAACGAGTTGCCGCAGCCGCAGGTGCGCTGCGCGTTGGGATTGTCGATGGCGAAGCCTGATCCCATCAAGCCGTCGGTGAAGTCGAGCGTGGCGCCTTCGAGCAACTGGGCGCTCATCGGATCTGACACGACCTTGATGTCGCCGTAGGCCTTCGACATGTCGTCGTTGGCCACTTCGGAATCGAAGAACATCTCGTAGCTGAAGCCCGAGCAGCCACCCGGGCGCACTGCGACCCGCAGTGCCAGTTCCTGCTCGCCTCCAGCCTCGGACAACTCCTCGGCGATGAGCTCGTGGACCTTGTCAGCGGCGGTATCGGTGAGGGTGATCACAACAGCGACTCCCGAATCAGTCCCAGTGGGCGAATGTTCCGTGACCGATGCTAGTGCCACAACACGCGATTGCACAGGTCGGCTCAGCAAAGTGTGCTGCCCGCTGACCGCCGCACCCGGGCTGGCGCAGCTCCCGACCGGTGGGCCTGCGCACGACGCCATTACCCTGCGCCCCGTGAGCGCGTCCACCGATGCCCCCGCCAATGACGAGGCGATGATCTCGATCCTGCGCGGCGTCATGGACCCTGAACTGGGCGACAACATCGTCGATTTGGGCATGGTGCGCAACGCCTACCGCGAAGGCACCACCGGGCACGTGACCGTGGCCTTGACCACCGCCGGCTGCCCGCTGCGCGCCACCATCAAGCGCGACTGCGAGACGCGGGTCGCCGGTCTGGCAGGCATCGAGCAGGTGCGGCTGCACTGGGACGAGCTGAACGCTGCAGAGAAGGCCCGGGTGATGGAGCGTGCCCGCCGCACCGCGCGCGACAACGCTGCGCCGACGCAGGTCCACGCCAGCACCCGCGTGCTGGCAGTGGCCTCAGGCAAGGGCGGCGTGGGCAAATCGTCGGTGACCGTGAATCTGGCGACAGCGCTGGCCGCGCGCGGCTTCGTCGTGGGCGTGCTGGACGCAGACATCTGGGGATTCAGCATTCCCCGGATGCTCGGCTTGGAAGGTCGCCTCGGCGCCCGGCCTCCCGGCGAGGGCGAGGAGCGGGGCAAGATCGTGCCCGACGAGCTCGCTGCCGGCGACGGCCTGCTGAAGGTCGTGTCGACCGGACTGCTGGTGGAGACCGAGGAAACCGCCCTGATGTGGCGGGGACTCATGCTCGCCAAGGCCGTCGAGCAGTTCCTGCACGACGTGGACTGGGGCGAGATGGACTACCTGCTCATCGACATGCCCCCCGGCACCGGCGACGTGCAGATGGCGCTCGCCCGGCTGCTGCCCCAGGCCGAGATGCTGGTGGTGACCACCCCGGCGCTCAGCGCCCAGAAGGTGGCGGTGCGCGTGGCTGACATGGCGCGCCGCAGCCATATGCCGATCGTGGGCGTCGTGGAGAACATGGGTCCATTCGAGGCGCCCGACGGGCAGCGCTGGTCGTTCTTCGGCGAGGGCGGCGGGGAGCGTTTGGCCACCAACCTCGGTGTGCCGCTGCTGGGCTCGGTCCCGCTGGAACCTGCGGTGTCTGCTGGTGGTGATGCTGGCGAGCCGGTTACTGGTGGTGGAGCAGGTGGGGCTGCTGCTGTGGTGTTCGAGCGGATCACCGAGCTGCTGGTTTCTGAGTTCTGCCCGCCTGTGGATATGGGGACTTGTACTGCTCGGATGGATGGGCCTGTTCCTGTGACGTTTGTTGGTCGTCGATAGCGCTCTCCTTGGTAACGCGCGCCCGGAGTGCGGTGGCATCACCGCCTGGGCGACAGCGCAGCGCCGCCCGTAACGCTTGCCGTCGTTTTGGCGCTGCGAAATACGCCCAGTCGGCGACGCCACCGCACTCCTTGGCCTTCTGTGGCTTCCTGCCAGCGCGTGGCCGGGGACACCGAGTCTTGGCGGTGCGCAATACACCCGGTCGGTGGCGGCGTGGTCCTTGGCTTGTTGTGCTTTTGCTACTGGAGGCTGCCTGAGGGTGGGGGGTTTGCTATTGCCTCTTCGAAGCCGTTGTCGCCGGGCATGAGCGTCACGGCCTCTCCGTCGGGGCTGATCGCTATTGCTGGGAGTATGGCTGGGATGTCCTCTAGGCGGTCGGCCCAGGTCATGAGGTCGGCGACGGTGTCGACTTCGAGCAGCGGCTCGAGGTTCTTGAGGGTGGGGAAGATCATCATGAACTTGCCCTCGGCGTGCTGGGCGAACGCATCGGCCGGGCGAATCCAGGTGCTCTCGACCGTCTCGCTGCCGTCGTGCAGCGGCTCTTGGCCGTCGGGCGCATGGGCGATGAAGAAACAGGTGTCGAAGCGGCGTGTCGGGCCGACCGGCGTGATCCAATGGCTCACGAAGCGCAGTTCGTCCAGCTCGAGCACGAGGCCCTCGTCTTCGCACATCTGCGCCAGCCGCAGTTCGCCGCTGTGGACTTGCCGGCGCAGCGCCTCGAATCGCGATGCCGTTCCGAGGTCATCGAAGGAGACGTGATCGTTGCCGTTGCGGGCCAGCAGGACACCCGCTTCCTCGAAGCACTCCCGGACTGCGGCCACCCAGAACGCGAGACCTCCATGATCGACGCCGATCAATGCGGAGGCGGTTGCATCGTCGAGTCCGAAGCAGACTGCCTCCAAGCCCGGGTCGTCTCGGTCCTCCGCGTCGACGGCACCGCCGGGGAAGACGAACTGGCCGGGGACGAATTCGCTGCGTGGGTTGCGGCGCAGCATGAACACCTCGAGGCCGTCGGCGCCGTCTCGGACCAGCATCACGGTGGCTGCCAGGCGCATCGGAATGTCAGCCGTCATGGCGGAATCTGTCACGTCGGCTCCTGTCGTCGGACACGCCTTGGCGACGCTACTTGGGGCACTTTGGCTGCGCCCGTGGTCGCGCCCTTAGTCGCGCCCGGAGTGCGGTGGCATCACCGCCTGGGCGACAGCGCAGCGCCGCCCGTTGCGAGTGCCGTCGCTCTGGCGCTGCGAAATACGCCCAGTCGGCGACGCCACCGCACTCCTCGGTCTTCTGCGCCTTCCTGCTAGGGGCTGGCGCGGTGGCGATTGTCTTGGCGCTGCGAAATACGCCCAGTCGGCGACGCCACCGCACTCCTCGGTCTTCTGTGCCTTCCTGCTAGGGGTTCGCGGGGTGGCGGTAGTGTCCGGGCGATGAGGCCGCCGTCGGTGAACGATCTGGCGCTTCGGATCGCGGACGTTGGTTTGCCGCATCCTTTGCTGGTCATTGCTGCCCGGGCGGCTATTGCGGCTGGGGATCCCGACTCGGCGGCCGATGAGGCGCACCGGCTGCGGCGGAACTTGCTGGGGCCGGCTGTCAACGCCACGGGCGTACTGCTGCACACGAATCTGGGTCGAGCTCCGCTCGGCCGTCATTACAGTCGGGCTCCGCTGGGGCTGGAAGCCGGCACCGACGGTCCGGTGCGGTTCAGCAATCTGGAATTCGACTTGGGGTCGGGGCGGCGGGGGTCGCGCACTTCGCATGCCTCGTTGCTGCTGGCGACGCTTACCGGTGCTGAAGCGGCCCTGGTCGTCAACAACTGCGCTGCTGCGGTGACGCTGGTGCTGGCGGCGCTGGCTCGTGACCGCGGGGTGGCCGTGTCTCGGGGCGAACTCGTGGAGATCGGGGGCGGTTTCCGGGTTCCTGAGGTAATGGAGCAGTCGGGCGCGCGGCTTGTGGAGGTGGGCACCACCAACCGCACCCGGGCTGGCGACTACCGAGCCGCCACCAAGCGTGACGACATCGCGCTGCTGCTGAAAGTGCATCCGTCCAACTACCGCATCACCGGCTTTACCGAGGAAGCTGCTGTGGCCGACCTTGCCAAGATCGGGCCGCCGGTGGTGTCAGATCTGGGATCGGGCCTGCTCGACGAGCGGTGCGCGTGGTTGGGGGCGCGGCCGGACTGGCTGGCCGGCGAGCCGGGTGCCCGCCAGACCCTCGCTGCGGGTGCTGCGCTGGTGACCTTCTCCGGCGACAAGCTGATGGGCGGACCTCAGGCCGGGATCATCTGCGGTCGGGCCGACTTGATCTCCCTCTGTGCTGCTCACCCGCTGATGCGGGCCTTCCGACCCGGGTCGCTGGTGCTGGATGCGTTGCAGTCGGTGGCGCTGGCCTACCTGCGGCGCGATGCCGATGCGATCCCCTTTTGGCGGATGGCCCAGGTGCCCGTCGACGAGCTGGACGAGCGCGCCGCGGCGCTCGGTGTCGGTCGGCCGGCGCGCACGAGCGCTCTGGCCGGCGCCGGGTCGTTGCCCGGCCAGGAGATCCCCTCTGCCGGTGTCGAGCTCGACGGCGACTACGCAGCGGCACTGCGGGCGAACGACCCGCCGGTTGTTGCCCGGGTCAACGAGCAGACCACCGTGATCGACCTGCGCACCGTCGACCCCGCCGACGATGCCGTGGTAACCGCGGCCGTCCGCCACGCGCTGAGCGAGTAGGCCACATCGCTGCACTCCGCGCAGGGCATGCTGGCGGCGTGCACATTGTTGGCACCGCAGGGCACGTGGATCACGGCAAGTCGACACTGGTGCGTGCGCTCACCGGCACCGATCCCGACCGGCTGGCAGAAGAGAAGGCGCGCGGGCTCACCATCGACCTCGGCTTCGCGTTCTGCACCTTGCCGTCGGGCCGTCAGGTCAGCTTCGTGGATGTCCCCGGCCACATCCGCTTCGTGAAGAACATGCTGGCCGGCGTGGGAGCAGTGGACGCCTCCCTGTTCGTCGTGGCAGCGCCGGAGGGCTGGAAGCCGCAGTCGGCCGAACACCTGGCGATCCTGGATCTGCTGGGCATCTCCCACGGCGTGGTGGTGCTCAGCCAGATCGGTCTCGTCGATGACGAACTGGCCGAGCTAGCCCGGCTGGACGTCGCCGAGCATGTCGAGGGCACGTTCCTCGCGCATGCACCGGTCGTCGCCACCGATGCGATCGACGGCACTGGGCTGGACGAACTGCGGGGCGCGCTCGACGACCTGTGCGCTGCCACGCCCACCGCCGCCGACCATGACCGGCCTCGCTTGTGGATTGACCGGTCGTTCGCTGCCACCGGCGCGGGCCGGATCGTGACCGGCACGCTCGCGGGCGGCAGTGTTGCGGCCAGCGACGAGCTGGTGACTGCACCAGGAGGCCGGGCGGCGCGGGTGCGTGCCATCCAGACCCAAGGCGCGGCAGTCGAGCGGATCGGTCCGGGTCACCGTGTCGCGCTCAATCTCACCGGTGTCGATGCCGACGATCTGGGACGCGGCATCGCTTTGGTGCGGCGCGACCAGTGGCACCACACCCGCAGCATCGACGTCGACCTGACGGTGCTCGCCACCCTCGGCAGTGATGTGACTCGGCGTGGCGCCTACGCCCTGTACCTCGGATCGGGCGAATGGCCGGTGCGGCTTCGGGTGCTGGGGCCCGAGCGCATCGCTCCCGGCCAGACCGGCTATGCCCGGCTGCACCTGCCGGTGGCGCTGCCGCTCGTGATGGGAGACCGCTTTGTGCTGCGCGACTTCGGCCGGGGGCAGACCGTCGGCGGCGGCTCCGTGCTGGATCCCGACCCGCAATTGCGGGCTTCGGTCGCCAAGCCCGACGCCCGCCTTGAACGCATGATCGCCGAGCGCGGATGGGTCGAAGCGGCCCAGCTCGAGCGGCTGACCGGCGAACGCCCCGAACCGGTGCTCGGCGACTGGGTGGCGCCGCCAGAACTGGCCGAGGCGCTGGTTGACGACCTTCGTGACCAGATCGAGCGTGCCGGACCGCTCGGTCTCGACCTAGCTGCGCTCGACGAACGGCAGCGGCTCGCGATGGACACGCTCGACGGCGTCGTGATCGAAACCGGCCGGGCTCGGCGCGCCGACGCAGCCGACGTTCTCGCCGACCATCCGGTCATCGCCGAGCTGGCGGCGTCGCCCTTCTCGCCGCCTGCGGTGAGCGGCGTCACCCAGCGCGAGCTCCTGGCGCTGCAAGCTCGCGGCGATCTCGTGCATGCAGACGGGATCTGGTTTGCGGCTTCCGCTGTCGAGGCGGCAGCCGTACGGATCGCGGGCCTGCTCGGTGCTCAGCCAGAGGGCGTCACCGTCGCGGAGATTCGCGAGGAACTCGGCACCACCCGGAAGTACGCGCTGCCGCTGGTGGGCCACCTGGACCGGACGGGCGTGACGCGGCGGCGGGGAGATCTACGCATCGCCGGACCAAGGCTGCCCGCAGTGTCCGATGGACGCAGCCCCTGAGGGATGTCACGGTATGGCTGAACCCGCGCTGGCGCGCTGGGGCGACAGACGGTGGGTACGGGACTGGCGTTGGGGCTGTTAGCTGGCCTCGGTGCGAAGGACCAGCATGTTGCGCCGCTCGATCTCGTTGCGTCCGCCCCAGATGCCATGCGCCTCGCCGACGTCCAGCGCATGATCGAGACAGTCGCTGACGACCGAGCACTGGCCGCAAATGGCCTTTGCCCGTGCCTCGCGCTCAGCCTTCTCGTCTCGCCGCTCCGTGCGGGGCGGCGGGAAGAATACCGCCGCCTGAGGTCCTCGACACGCTGCCCTGTCCTGCCATTCTTCGACCAGCAAAGCGCTCATATGTCCCCCTTGTCGCAGGGGACATTAGAACACGAAAAATCGCTTGACAAGAGGTAAACGAAACCTCATTCGGTTTTGGAAACCGTCGCATCCGTCCGTTTTTTCCTCATCTGGCGGTAGTCCACGGCCGCGCCTTCGAGCGGCTCCACCTCCAGCACGACCCCAATCAGGCCGCTGACACGCAACGGTTCGCCCGCTTGCAAGGGCGTGAGACGGTTCACCCTCGCCCGCCACCGGGCGCCATGGACTTCGACGGTTCCGTCGGGATCGATGTCGGTCACCGCGTGCCCCTCGACCCCGATCAGCCACGCCCGACCCACCGTGGCGGTGCCATAGCGGGTCCGCACCAGCGAAGGCAATCCCGACAGCACGTATACGGCGACGCCGACGAGCCCGACGAGCAAGGGAATCCAGCTCATCGAGTGCTGACCGAACAGCGTCAGCGACCCGGCAAGCACTGCCACGCCGCCCACCAGGGTCCAAAAGCGCGGCACACCCGTCTGAATGTCCACCGCGAAGGCCACGAAGCCGGCGATGAGCAGCGCCAGCGCCCACGGCCGGATGTCCAGCGTCCCCAGGCCGAACGCGGCAAGCAGCCCGCACGCCACTCCGACCAGTGCAGCGATGCCGATGCCGCCGGTGTAGAAGTCGAGCAGCAGCAGCGACAGCCCAGCGAGCAGCAGCAAATAGGCGACCGCAGGGCTGGCAGCGGTGTGGAACAGACCGTCGAGCAGCGGCAGCTTCACGAACGAGACCACCACATCGTCTGCGGGAGCCCGCCGGACTACGCCGTCGTCGCCGGTCACGTTCTGCCCGATCGGCGGCAGGTGGCCCTCGTCGGACATGGCGAACAGGAACTCGCCGATCACCGGTGCCGTGCTGTGGGTCAAACCTGCACCCATGGCGGTGTCGGCGTCGTAGAAGCGCACGGTCGAACCCGAATGAAGTCCATCGCCGTCGTGGCTGTGGACATCGCCGGTTCCGGTGCCGTGAGCATGAACGAGACCCTTGACCGCCGTGAAATCGCCGATGCGCCCTCCCGGAGCGATCGCGGCGAAGTCGGCCGAGGTGACCAAGTGAGCGGCGCCTCCCAGCGCCTGCGCTCCGCTGGGGCCGACCCAGACGCCTACCGGCAGGTGCGCGAGGCGCACGTTGTCTGCCAATTCGACCAGCTCGTCGTCGTCGAGCGTGGTGCCTGCACTGTCGATCTGGAGCACCACGCCGGTCGCATGGAGACCCGACGCGGAAACGAGCTGTCGCTTGATGTACGACGCCATGATCGGATCAATGAGCCCGCTGACTTCCACCACCACGATCATCCGTGGACGCTCTTCGCCGACAATCTGGGGGGTATCGGACTCGTGTGAGTGCTCGCCCGATTCATCGTGCGCAGACGCCGGAGCGGCAGCCAAGCCCATCACCGCACTCAGCAGCAGAATCAAGGCCCCCAGGCGTGCGAACCGGCGGCGGTGCTGACGTGCGTTCACCCAGGCTCCCTGGATCGGCGGCCGCCCGAACTCTAGAGGCGCGGCACGACGCCGGGCACCGCCGACCCCATTACGCTGCGCCATCGTGACCGACGTGCTGCTGGCCACCGATGCCGACTGGGTGGTCGAAGAGGTGGCCGCCGCGCTCTCCGATCCTGAGGTGACCTTCCGAGTGGTGCGATCAGGTCATGACGTCCGGGCAGCGGTGAAGGCGAGCACGCCTGACCTGGTGATCCTGGATTTCCAGATCGGCAACATGGGCGGCATGGCCACTTGCTTGGACCTGCGCCTCGAATCAGGCGTGGGCAGGCTGCCGCGGGTGCCCGTGCTGATGCTCGCCGATCGGGAGGCCGACATCTTCCTGGCCCGACGCTCGGAGGCGGATGCGTGGCTGGTCAAACCGCTCAATCCTCTGCTGCTGCGACGCACCGCGCAGGAACTGTTGCAGCGCGACGCCGCGAGCACCCCGTGAGCGATCTCGTCGCCCGGTAGCGCCCGCGCTGGCAGGACCGGTAACTTCACCGGAGCGATTCGCTTGTGGCGGTCGCAAACGGGCAGTGGCGCAGGTTGGTAGCGCGCTTCGTTCGGGACGAAGAGGTCGTGGGTTCAAATCCCGCCTGCCCGACTGGTTTTTGCGAGCGCAAGGCTTCGCCGCGCTCGCGACATTAGAAGGGCCAAAAGGCTCCGGTCTTGACCGCTGATTCTGCGAGGTGGCGGCGTGGCGGATGGTGACGCGAGTGCGACTGCTGCTCGGGTGGGGTTTGTTGGGCTTGGGAATGTTGGGGGGAAGCTGGCTTCTTCTTTGCTTCGCAATGGGTTTGAGCTGGTTGTTCGTGATTTGGATCGGGCGGCTGTGGTGCCTTTTCTGGATGCTGGTGCTGGCGAGGCTTCCTCGGGTGCTGAGTTGGCGGAGCGCTGCGATGTGGTGATCACTTGCCTGCCGACGCCTGCTGCGTCCGCGGCGGTGCTCGAGGCGCCTGATGGGGTGCTGGCCGGCTTCGGTTCAGCCGTCGCATCGGGCTCAGCCGGATCCGGTCCGAAGATCTGGGCTGAGATGAGCACGACGGACCACCACGAGGTGCGCAGGCTCGGTGCACGGGTGGAAGCGGCGGGGGGCGCCGCCATTGACTGCCCGGTGTCGGGCGGCTGCCATCGGGCCGCCACCGGCAACATCTCGATCTTTGCCGGCGGCGAGCGCGACACCTTCGAGGCGATGCTGCCGCTGCTGAGGGCCATGGGGCGGCGCATCCTGCACACCGGGCCGCTGGGCTCGGCGTCGATTCTGAAGGTGGTGACGAACTACCTGGCCACCGCCAACCTGGTCTCGCTGTGCGAAGCGCTCGTCACCTCCCACGCCGCAGGCATGGATTTGGCCACGACGTACGAGGCGATCCGCATCAGCTCGGGCAATTCGTTCGTCCACGAGACCGAGAGCCAGGTGATCCTGAACGGCTCGCGTGACATCAACTTCACCATGGACTTGGTGTGCAAGGACATCGGGCTGTTCGCCGACATCGCCGCTGAGCACGGCCTGCCGCTGGAGCTGTCGCCGGTGCTGGTGGATGTGTTCGCCGACGGTGCGGCCCGTTACGGCGAGCGGGAGTGGTCGCCGAACATCATGCGGCGGCTTGAGGACGCCACTGGTTGGACCATCACGGCTCCCGGCTTTCCTGCTGAGATCGTCGATGATGAGCCCGAGGTGGCGGGTGCCGAAGTGGTGGTGCGCCGCGGCCAGTAGTTGCGCCCGCTGCGGAGGCGGCAGGTGCCCTCTGCTCCGGGAATCCAGCAGGTTCCAACCTCGCAGAGTTCCCCTGCCGCCTCCGCAGCTACAACATCTGTGCCTCTCGGCACCGTGCCTTACGTCGCCGAGAGGACCTCGGCGACCTGGATTGCGTTGAGGGCTGCACCTTTTCGTAGGTTGTCGCCTACTACGAAGAGGGCCAGGCCGTGCTCGACTGTGGGGTCGCGGCGGATGCGGCCTACGTAGGACGGGTCTTGGCCTGCTGCTTGCAGCGGGGTGGGCACCTCGGCCAGCTCTACGCCGGGTGCATCGGCTAGCAGCTCGGTGGCTCGTTCGGGTGAGATCGGGCGTTCGAAGCGCAGGTTCAGCGACAGCGAGTGGCCCGTGAAGACCGGTACCCGGACGCAGGTGCCTGACACCGCGAGATCGGGGATTCCCAGGATCTTGCGGCTCTCGTTTCGGAGCTTCTGCTCCTCGTCGGTCTCCCCGGTGCCGTCGTCGACGAAGCTGCCTGCCTGAGCGAGCACGTTGTGGGCAATCGGGCCGGGGAACTTGTCGTGCGGGGGATGGACAGCGGCCCCTCCGTCATAGGTGAGCGCAGCCACACCGTCGATCGTCGCGTCGAGCGCGCGGTCGAGTTCGTCGACGCCGGCGAGGCCTGCTCCGGACACCGCCTGGTAGGTCGCTGCCACCATCGACACCAAGCCGGCCTCGGTGTGCAGCGGCGCCAGCACGGGCATCGCGGCCATCGTCGTGCAGTTGGGGTTGGCGATGATCCCCTTGGGGGCGTTGAACACCTCTTTGGCGTTGACCTCTGGCACCACGAGCGGGACGTCGGGATCCATGCGCCAAGCCGAG
This sequence comes from Acidimicrobiaceae bacterium, assembly GCA_026713105.1. Lineage (GTDB taxonomy): Bacteria > Actinomycetota > Acidimicrobiia > Acidimicrobiales > Poriferisodalaceae > Poriferisodalis. The sequence goes on along the minus strand of JAPOPC010000056.1, from coordinate 23,954 downwards.
GAGTTGTCGATGACCGTCGGGCCCTGGGAAGCGACGTGCTCGGAGATCGCCAGCGACGTGGTCTTGCCGGCGGAGAAGAGCGCTATGTCGAGGTCGCTGTAGTCGGCTTCAGCGGCATTCTCGACGGCGATCTCACTGCCGTTCCACTGGATCTTGCGCCCTGCTGAGCGCGCTGACGCGAACAAGCGCAGCTCGTCGATGGGGAAGCTTCGCTCGGCCAAAATGGCCTGCATGACGCCGCCTACTTGACCGGTGGCTCCGACGATTCCTACACGCATGCCAACGAGGCTACCGAGGCCCGTTTAGCGGGCTCCTGTGATTTTCAATCCAGGCCGAAGGCTGTGTGGAGGGCGACCGTGGCTCGGTCTACGTCGGCTTCGGCTACTACGCAGGAGATGCGGATCGGCGAGGTGGAGATCATCTCGATGTTGATGTGCTGGGCGGCCAGCGTCTCGAACATGGTTGCGGCCACGCCGGGATGGCTGGCCATGCCCGCGCCCACGAGCGACACCCGGGCGATGCCGGCATCGGTGTTCGCCGATGAAAAGCCCACCGTGTCGACCATGCCCTCGCAAATGGCTCGCACCTCATCGGCGCTCTCTGCGGGCACGGTGAACGAGATGTCCGTGCGGTCGTGATCGCCCACGTTCTGCACGATCATGTCGACGATGACCGCCGCGTCGGCGAGGGTGCGGAACACCTTGGCAGCGATGCCCGGCTCGTCACGGACGCCGACCAGCGTCACCTTGGCTTGCGATGTGTCCGGCACGATGCCGGTCACGATCGGCTTTTCCATCTCTCTCGCGTCCATGCCTGACTCCGTATCGACGACCCATGTTCCCGGTTCCCACGTAAATGCCGAGCGCACGTGCAGGGGAACGCCGTACGTGCGGGCAACCTCGACCGATCGGGCAGCCGGCTTGGGGCAGCCCATCGCCGTCATCTCGAGCAGCTCGTCGAACCCGATGCGAGCGATCTTGCGGGCGTTGGGGCACACCCTTGGATCGGTCGTGAACACCCCCGACACGTCGGTGTAGAGCTCGCAGGCGTCGGCGCCGAGACCGTGCGCCAGCGCCACCGCGGTCGTGTCCGAGCCGCCGCGGCCCAGGAACGTCACATCGTTGTCGGTGGACACGCCCTGCGCCCCCGCCACGACAGCGACCCGCCCGGCTTCGAGCGACTCAGTCACCCGCTTGGGCGCGACCGACAGGATCTTGGCGTTGCGATGGTTGGTGTCGGTGAGAAAGCCCGCCTGGCTGCCGGTGAACGAGTCGGCTGGGACACCCGCGTCGTGCAGTGCCATGCACAACAACGCGATCGCCTTGCGCTCGCCTGCCGTGATCAGCATGTCCATCTCGCGGCCCGACGGCTCGTCGGAGATCTGCGTGGCCAGCGCGATGAGCTCGTCGGTTTCGGAGCCCATGGCGCTCACCACGAGAACGATCTCGTCGCCGCGGCTGCGGCAGTGCTTCACATGATCGGCAACCTCGCGCATGCGCGTCGCGCTGGCGACCGACGTTCCACCGAACTTCTGCACTACGAGCGGCACGTCGGGCGAGGGTAACGGGCAGGCGTCCGAGGGGGTGCTGGGGTGCCGCGCCGGGCGTGCTGGGGCGTCGGTAGTGTGACCGCCGGTACTGGTCAGGGGTCTTTATGAGCAGCGAGAAGAGACAACGCCAGCGAGAGAACCGCATGCGGGCGGTGGCCGAGGCCGAGCGCGCCAAGAAGCGCTCCACCGTGGGGCGCAAAGTACTGCGCATCGTGCTCGCCGTGGTCGCCGTGCTGGTGGGGCTGTGGCTGTGGAGCACGTTCTCAGGCGGTGACGACGAGAGCGACGACGTGGCGACCGACGCCGAGGCTGCGGCACCCGCGGTCACGACGTTCGAGACCAACGAGCCGACCGGCGCAACGAGCGACGAGGCGACCGACGAGGCGCCGGATGCCACTGACGCCGTGGCCGCTACGACCACCGCAGCCCCCGCGGCGGATCCGGCGAGTTGCCCCGCTGAAGACGGCAGCGATGGCCCGCTCAACCAGTTCGACGCACCGCCCCCGCTGTGCATCGACGTCGAGACGCTGTACGCCGCGAGCTTCGACACCAACATGGGCGCCTTCACGATGGTGCTCGACCCGTCGCTGGATCGCCTCAGCGTCAACAACTTCGTGGTGCTCGGCCGCTGGGGCGCCTACGACGGGACGCTGTTCCACCGGATCATCGCCAACTTCGTCGTGCAGGGCGGCGACGTGCAACTGCAGTACGGCAGGGGCGGTCCCGGCTACCAGTTCACGGGCGACTTCCCGCCAGCCGACGACTGGTACCGGATCGGCTCGGTGGCGATGGCCAACCGGGGCAATCCCGCCACCAACGGCTCGCAGTTCTTCATCATCACCGGCGACGACGGCGCAGGGCTGCCGCCGCTGTACTCACCGCTCGGCCATGTCGTCGAGGGCTTGGACGTCGTGATGGAGATCGAAGGCGTGGCGACCGGCGCCGGCGACGAGCCGGTCGACGAGGTCGTGGTGCGCAGCGTGACGATCAGCGAGGCCACCGAGGCCCAGATCGCCGCGTACACCGATGCGCGCAGCTAGCGCAGACACGCTGGCAGGCCGGGCGCAGCGAACCGATCAGGCGTAGGCTCGCTCCGATGCAGCGCCAGTCTGAAGACGGCCCGACGGAGCCAGACGCGTCGGGATGGTCGTTCCCACCGGCGTCCACCGCGGATGAGAACGGCCTGGTCGGGGCTGGGGCAGACCTCGAAGCGGGCACGCTGCTCGGTGCCTACCGGGCAGGACTGTTCCCCATGCCGCTGGGCGACACCGTCGGCTGGTGGTCACCCGACCCGCGCGGCATCCTGCCGCTCAGCTACCTGCGCGTCAGCCGTTCGTTGCGGCGGGCCTGCAAGCGCTTCGACATCCGCATCGACACCGCCTTCGAACAGGTGCTGGAATCATGCGCCGATCCCGCCCGCCCGCATGGCTGGATCAGTGACGACATGCACGCCGCTTACCTCCAGCTGCACGAGCTGGGGTGGGCCCACAGCGTGGAAACCTGGCTCGACGACGAACTGGTGGGCGGCCTGTACGGCGTGGCCGTCGGCGCGCTCTTCGCCGGCGAGTCGATGTTCCACACCGAGAGCGACGCCTCCAAGGTCGCGCTCGTGGCCCTGGTGGATGCGATGAAGGTGACGGGGGGCGCACTGCTCGACGTGCAATGGTCCACGCCGCATCTGGCTGGGCTGGGCGCCGTAGAGGTTGAGCGCGCGGCGTATCTGGAGTTGCTGGCTGAAGCCATCACCCGGCCGCTGCCAGAAATCTGGCTGCGCCCGATGGTCTTCCGCATGCTCGACGGCTAGGAAGCGAGCCCGCTGGGGAGGCGGCATGAGCCTCTGCTCCCGCGATCCAGCAGCGAGAGATCTGCACCGCACCGCATCTCTTGGACGGCGTCATTGACGCATCGCCGTGCATCCGATAAGGAACCGGTCGCAACGTCGCAGAGTCTCCTGCCGCCTCCCCAGCTCTGGCATCTGTGCCTACTGGCTCGAGTTCTCAGCGGCTCAGCGATCCGGCGAGGGCCTAGCGTTCACGGCTGTGACTGGCACTGAATCGCCACGGCGCACGCGGCCGTGGCTGATGCGCACGTACTCGGGGCACTCCACAGCCCGGGCGTCCAACGAGCTGTACCGCTCGATGCTGGCCAAGGGCCAGACCGGGCTGTCCGTGGCGTTCGACCTGCCGACGCAGACCGGCTACGACCCTGACCACCCGATGGCGCGTGGTGAGGTGGGCAAGGTGGGCGTCCCCGTCACCCACCTGGGCCACATGGCTCAGCTCATGGACGGTATTCCACCCGATGCCATGAACACCTCCATGACCATCAACGCCACCGCGCCGTGGCTGCTCAGCCTCTATATCGCCAACGCGCAGAACGCCAGTGTCGCTTCGGAGGCGCTGCGGGGCACCACCCAGAACGACATCGTGAAGGAGTACCTGAGCCGGGGCACGTACATCTTCGGCCCCGACGCCAGCAGGCGGCTGACGACCGACGTAGTGGCGTACTGCTCACAGCACGTGCCGCAGTGGAACCCGATCAACGTGTGCAGCTACCACCTGCAGGAGGCCGGGGCCACACCCACCCAGGAGATCGCCTACGCGCTGGCGACCGCCATCGACGTGCTGGACGCGGTGCGTGACAGCGGCAAGGTGCCCCCGGACCGGTTCGACGCCACCGTGGGCAGCATCTCGTTCTTCGTGAACGGGGGCATCCGCTTCATCGAAGAGGTCTGCAAGGTGCGGGCCTTCACCCAGATGTGGGACCAGATCTGTGCCGATCGCTACGGCGTGGCCGACCCCAAGATGCGACGGTTCCGGTACGGCGTGCAGGTGAACTCGCTCGGGCTCACCGAGGCACAGCCGGAGAACAACGTGGCCCGGATCACGCTCGAAGCCCTCGGCGTCACGCTGTCGCAGCGAGCCCGGACCCGCTCGCTGCAGCTGCCTGCCTGGAATGAAGCGCTGGGGCTGCCGCGCCCATGGGACCAGCAGTGGTCGCTGCGAATCCAGCAGGTGCTGGCCCATGAGACCGACCTGCTGGAGTACGGCGACATCTTCGACGGCTCGGTGGTGGTAGAGGGCTTGACAGCTGAGCTGGTGGAGTCGGCGCAGGCTGAGCTGACAGAGGTGCTCGATATGGGCGGCGCCTTTGCGGCGATCACCGAGCTGAAGCGGCGGCTGGGGGCGAGCCACACCGGACGGGTGCGCCAGATCGAGAGCGGCGAGCTGACCGTGGTGGGAGTCAACGACTTCACCGAGACGGCGCCGTCGCCGCTGGAGGGCGACGAGTCGATCCTGCGGGTGGATCCCGCGGTGGAAGCCGAGCTGGTGGCCGACCTCGAACGCTGGCGCAGCGCCCGGAACTCGAACCGGGTCGTGGCGGCGCTGGACGACCTGCGGGTGGCCGCATCAGGTGACGTGAACATCATGGGGCCGAGCATCGAGGCGGCCCATGCCGGGGTGACCACCGGCGAGTGGGCACAAGCCCTGCGCGAGGTGTTCGGCGAATTCCGTGCGCCGACCGGTTTGGGCGGCGCGGCTGCGGGCGGCACCTCGCGGGGTCCGGCACTGGCGACGGTGGCCCAGCGATGCGCAGCGATGGCGGGAGGGCCGCCGCGGGTGCTGGTGGCCAAGCCCGGCTTGGACGGTCATTCCAATGGGGCCGAGCAAGTGGCAGTCGCAGCACGCGACGCCGGCATGGAAGTCGTGTACGAGGGCATTCGGCTGACTCCGGGCCACATTGCCGCGACAGCGCGCGACGAGGACGTGGACGTGATCGGCCTGTCGATCCTGTCGGGCAGCCACCTCGAACTCGTGCCAGAGGTGCTGGCATGCCTCGATGCCGAGGGTGTGAGCGCTCCGGTGATCGTTGGCGGCATCATCCCGCCGGCGGATCATCAGGCGCTCCGTGACGCCGGGGTGGCCGCCGTCTACACGCCGAAAGACTTCGAGCTGTCCGCGATCATGGCCGACATCGCCGGCTTGGCCGAGCGATCACGCGCCGTAGGGGGCTGACCCATGCACCACGTGCATGGCGTGCGCCCATCGCCGAGGACAACCCTCGCCGGGACGTGAGGCTCCTGTGACGGACACCGCCTCACGCACCAGGCGTCGCCGCCGGTGGAAGCTGCTCGTACCGGGCTTCATCGTGCTGTACCTCGCCATGATCCCGCTGAATTCCGTGCTCGAATCCGACCACGTCGAGGTTTTCCCCTTCTTCAAGTGGAAGCTCTTCACTCACATCCCCGACTGGGAATCGTTCGAATACGGCCTCATCATCGACGCGATCGACGGCGAGCCGCCGGCTGAGACCTTCTACCTGATTCCGAGCGACGACGTCCGGGACTGGAAGGCGCTGCGGCGCGTTGCGATCGCATGCGCGAAGGATCGTGACTGCGATGAGGCCGTCACCGGCGTGCTGTATCCGATCATCGGACGGGCACTCGGCGAGCGCAGCATCGATTTCAGCATCATCAAGGCCGACGTCGATCTGCGTGAGCTGCAAGACAACATCAGCGATTTCGCCGACGGACGGTTGACCAGGACTGATTTCTTCAAACCCAGTGAGGTGATCGTCCGGTGGAACACCCGCACGGGCCGTCTCGCTACCGCGATGGATGGCGGCTGATCGATGCCGCACGATGCCACCGACGAACGGGCCCAAGCCGTCACGATCCCGCGACGCAGCCCAGTTGCGATGTCGCTGCGAATCCGACGGCGCCTGCGACGGGTCAGCACGTCGGTGCTCCGCGTCGGCACCGCCGAGCCTCGGACCCCCGCCGGATTAATTCGCAGTGCGAACAACGTGGTGCTGCTGAGCCGCTTCTACTACGTGTTCCTCGCCTACCTCGTCGGCACGGCTCACTACCCGTTCGGAGACGCCTACTCCGGCGGTCCTCCGACGGCGCCGCTGTGGCCCATCAGGCTGGTGGAGCAGCTTGTGGGAACGGATTGGCTGGGCTACCAGATTGCGCTGACAGCGGTCGGTCTGCTGTTCGCTCTCGGCGCAGCGGCGGCCCCAGGCATCTTCGTCTTGCGGTTCGGCGCCTTCTTGCACCTGTTCCTGCACGTGGCGATACGGAATTCGTACGGCTCGATCAACCACGGCGTACATGTACTGATGCTGGTCGGCTTCGCGCTGCTGTTCCTGCCCGGCCGCCAGCACGGCCGAGCCCACGGGCGGAACAGCGTACGGCGGTGCCTCACGGCCTTGTGGATGGCGCAGAGCGTCATCCTGTTGTCGTACACGTTGTCGGGCATCTGGAAGATCTGGTACGGCCGGCTCGAACTGTTCTCGTCTGACGCCCTGACGCGCATCCTGTTGGACCGATTGCTCGCAGAAGCTGACGACATTCCGCCACTCCTGCCGTTCGTCGCGCCGCACGAGTGGCTGGCCCAATCGATGTGGTGGATGACGCTCTATATCGAGATCTTTGCGCTGTTGGTGCTGTTCCGGCCTCACCTGCATCGGCCGATCGGCGCCGTGTTGATGCTGTTCCACATCACGAGCGACTGGCTCATGAACATCTCGTTCTCCCTCAATATCGTCATGGTGGGCCTGTTCTTGCTGCTGTCGCCCCTCGCTCCTGCGCGGTTCTCGCTCTCGGGCACCGTGCGGTCGCTGCCGATCGTCGGTATCCCGTTCCGCGCGCTGAAACGCCGCCAGCAGGCACAGCAGCCCCAGCAAACGGATCGGGTCTGGCTCGTGTATGACGGCGAATGCCTGATGTGCAACAACTACGCCCAGTACTTGAAGCTGCAACAGTCAGTCGGGGAATTCGTGCTGGTCGATGCGCGGCTGGGCGGCCCGATCGTCTCCGAAGTCCGGGAGTTGCCGCACGATCTCAACGACGGGATGGTGGTCAAGATCGGCGAGCGCTTCTTTGTCGGTCACGATGCGCTGAACGTGCTGGCGCTGCTGGCGGAGGACCGTGGGATGTTCAACAAGTTCAACCGACTGGCGTTTCGTTCGCCGCTGATCTCGCGAGTTGCGTATCCGGTGATGAAGGGTGCTCGGTGGGTCTTGCTGAAGCTGAAGGGCGTGCAGCCGATCGGCTCCGGCGGCTGAGGCAAGCGCCGCCTGCGCCCGCCCCTCGATCATCGGGGCCAGGGGTCGGCGTCGGTGAGGTCGGTGAGGCAGTCGTTGTCGGCGCCCTCGTCGCGGCCGGTCCAGCGGACTTGGCCGGGTGTGGCGCCGAGGCGGGCAATCACGTTCTGCTGCACGAGGCCGTCGACCTCGACGAAGACCTTGCGGGCCTTGGCGTGGGGGTCTGCGGCGAGCTGGCTCATGTCGAGCACCGGTGCTGCTGCGGCTTGGGCTTCGTCGAAAGCCGCGACCGCTTCGCTGAGCGTTCTTTGAGATACCCAGGCGGCCATGGCCGTGTCGAGCTCGGCGCGGTGGGCCATGCGGCCCTCGAAGGTGGTGAAGCGCTCGTCGTCGCCGATGCCGATCATCGCCATGACTCGTGCCGCGACCGAGTCGCTCGACGTGCTGACGGCCAGCCAGCCCCCGTCGGATGCCTGGTAGGTGCCCCGGGGGACGCTGTAGGGGATGCCTGATCCGAGGCGGGGCTGCAGGTAGCCCTCGGAGTGCCAGGCGGTCATCAGCGGGCCCATCGCCTGTGACATGGAGTCGAGCAGGTTGACGTCGACTACCTGACCGACGCCGCTGTGCAGCGCCGTCATTGCTGCGAACGCGCCGGCGAGGCCGGCGATCTCGTCGGTGAGCGCCACCGGCGGCAGCAGCGGGGCGCCGTCGGCCTCGCCGTTCATGGAGGCGAAGCCGCTCATTGCCTCAGCGAGGGTGGCGAAGCCCGGCCGGTCCCGGTAGGGACCGTCCTGGCCGAAGCCGGTCAGCCGGACGATCACCAGCTTCGGATTGGCTTCGATCAGCTCGTCGGGCACCAGTCCGAGGGCTTCGAGCTTGCCGGGGCGGAAGTTCTCCACCAGCACATCGGCGACGGTGAGCAGCCGCCGCAGTATTGCGAGGTCGCTGTCGGCCTTGAGGTCGAGCGTCACGCAGCGCTTGTTGCGGTTGACGAGGCGCCACCACAGCGTCTCGCCGTGCGCGTCGCGCCAGCCCATGTTGCGGACCGTGTCGCCGCCGGGCCGCTCCACCTTGATGACATCGGCCCCAAAATCGGCCAGGTAGCGGGCGCAGTGCGGCCCGGCGAACACTGAGGACAGGTCCACGACCCGCAAGCCGTCGAGCGGCATGGGTGGCGCGGGAGTCGGGCCGGCTGTCACGGCTAGCGGTAGCGGACGGCGGGCCAGGATGTGGGGGCTTGCCACGCGCGGCCGCTGAAACGCCACTTGCTGGGCGGGCCTGCGTCGGGGGCAGGCGGAGCGGGACGCGGCCACAGCAGCTCGAGTGCGGTGACGATGGCCGCTGCTTCGGACGCAGTTGCGGCGGGCGTGATGGCCACGTTCGCATCGCTGATCACAGGCGCTGTCACCGGTCGCTCGCTCGTGCCATCTGCGCTGCCGATCTACAGGGGCACGTTGCCGTGCTTGCGGCGCGGCAACTCCTCGCGCTTGGCGCCGATCATGTCGAATGCAGCGATGACTTTCTGGCGGGTCTCGGCAGGGTCGATGACCGCATCGACGATGCCTCGCTCGGCGGCGATGTAGGGGTTCGCATACTTGCGGCTGTACTCGTCGACCAGCGCCGCCTTGCGGGCCTCGGGGTCGGCGGCCTGCTGCAGCTCGCGCCGGTTCAATATCTCCACCGCTCCTTGGGGGCCCATCACGGCCAGCTCGGCTGTGGGCCAGGCGAAGCTGACGTCGCAGCCCACCGACTTGGAATCCATGACGACATATGCGCCGCCGTAGGCCTTGCGGGTGATCACCTGCACCCGCGGCACGGTCGCCTCGCAGTAGGCGTACAAGAGCTTGGCGCCGTGGCGGATGATGCCGCCATGCTCCTGATCGACGCCGGGCAGGAACCCGGGAACGTCCACGAACGTCAGCAGCGGGATGTTGAAGGCGTCACAGAAGCGCACGAAACGGGCCGCCTTCTCCGACGACTCGATGTCGAGCACGCCGGCCATCACCATCGGCTGGTTGCCCACAACGCCCACTGAGCGGCCGTTGAGCCGTGCGAAACCGCAAACGATCGAGCCCGCCCAGGCGGCGTGGTACTCGAAGAAGTCGCCGTCGTCGACGACCTCGCCGATCACCTGCTTCATGTCGTAGGGCACGTTGGGGCTGTGCGGCATGAGGTCGCGCAACGACGGGCACCAGCGGTCAGGTTCGTCCGTGGCCTCGATGACCGGCGGCGCGTCGAGGTTGTTCGACGGCAGGAACGACATCAGGTAACGCACGTCGTCGAGGACGGCCTTCTCGTCGGCCGCCACGAACGTGGCCACGCCCGACTTGGTGCTGTGCGAACCGGCGCCGCCGAGCTCCTCGAGGGTGACATCCTCGCCGGTGACGGTCTTCACCACGTCGGGGCCGGTGATGAACATGTGGCTGGAGTCACGCACCATGAAGATGAAATCGGTCATGGCGGGCGAGTACACAGCGCCGCCGGCGCACGGACCCATGATGACGCTGATCTGCGGGATGACGCCCGAGGCCAGCACGTTGCGGCGGAAGATGCCGCCGTAGCCGGCCAGCGAGACGACGCCTTCCTGGATGCGGGCGCCGGCGCCGTCGTTGAGGCCGATGATGGGGGCGCCGACCGACTCGGCGAGGTCCATGACCTTGTGGGTCTTCTCGGCGAACACCTCGCCGAGGGCGCCGCCGAACACAGTGAAGTCCTGGCTGGCCACGAACACCTTGCGGCCCTCGATATTGCCCCAGCCGGTGATGATGCCGTCGGTGTAGGGGCGCTCGTCGAGGCCGACGTCGTGGGCCCTGTGGCGAGCGAGCATGTCGAGCTCGTGGAAGGTGCCGTCGTCGAACAGGTACTCGATGCGCTCGCGGGCGAGCATCTTGCCCTTGTCGTGCTGGCGCTGGACGGCCCGCTCGGTACCGGCGTTGCGCGCCTCGTCACGGCGGCGGGCGAGCTCTTCCAGCCGCTCGTCCATGGTGGGCTCAGACATCTGGCAGAGCCTACGAGAGCGCGCCGCTCCCTAGCTCGGGTGGTTTGGGGTGCGGGGCTTGGGCCTAAGCTGCGGGCATGGAACTGGGGCCTGTGCATCACGTGTCGATCAACTGCGCCGATGTGGATGCTGCGGCGCCGTTCTATACCGAGGTGTTGGGCATGAAGCAGCTTGATCGGCCCGACTTCGGCTTCAACGGGCGGTGGCTGCAGACCCCTGGCGGCGGCGAGGTGCATCTCATCGAAGTGGCCGACTGGGTGCCGCCCAAGGGCCAGCACTGGGCCTTCAAGGTGGCCGACATCGACGCCACCGTGGCTGAGCTGCGAGACGCTGGCGTGAGGGTCAAGGACCCGGTGCCGCTGCCGGGCACGTCCGCCCGCCAGACGTTTTTCTTCGACCCGGCCGGCAACATGATCGAGCTGAATCAGCCCGCCTGACTCACGTGTCGGCGCGGTAGGCGGCGAGATTCATTACCCGGTCGAACAGGTTCTCGGCGCCGATCTGATTGCAAAGGTTTTCAAAGCCGCGGTGCGGGCCACGCCATGCCAATTCATCGACGCTGTCTGACACGGGCGCATCGGTGCGCACCGTGGCTATGCGGCGGAACAGCAAGGCGAGATCTCGCTCAGCAACGAGCGTTGCAGCGAGGCCTGCAGCGCCGCGGACCTTGGGCTCCCAGTCGGCGTGCGCGTCGGGGATGTTCTCGATGTGGCCGTAGTGCGAGAGCATCACCGACGTCGACTTGGCGCCCCAGCCCTTCAGGCCTGGAAAGCCGTCGGCGCTGTCTCCCACCAAACCTAGATAGTCGGGAATCGAGGGGGGCCTGACGCCGAACTTGGCCTCGACGCCTGCCGCGTCGATCACCTCGTCGGCCCGGCGGTCCCACTGGACGACCTTGCCGCCCACGCACTGGCCCAAGTCCTTGTCGGGCGTGCAGATGAACACCTGCCGGACTTGCTCGTCGTCGTCAGCCATCGCCGCGCCTGCTGCCATGGCGTCGTCGGCTTCGAACTCCACCATCGGCCAGACAGCGACGCCCAGCAGCTCCAACGCCTCCTCGGTGGGGTGGAACTGCGACGCCAGGTCGGGGTCGATGCCCGAGCCGTCCTTGTAGCCCGGCCACAGATCATTGCGGAACGACTCCACGACATGATCGGTGGCGACGGCGATGTGCGTTGCGCCGGCCTCCAGCAGCATCACCATGTTGCCCAGCACGCCTCGCAACGCCCCGATCTCACTGCCGTCGGGCGCCTTGCGGCTGGGCACCGCGAAGAAGTGACGGAACAACTCGTAGGTGCCGTCAATGACGTGAACATCGAACTGGCCGGCCGGGGGCGGTGCTCCTGGCGATCCCTCCATGGGCGCGACCCTAGAAGCCAGCAGTCCAGGGCATCGCCGCCACAGGCCGCCCTAGAGTTGGCGCGGCCGAGCCGTCGGGGCAACCTCCGGCCGCCGGGCGACTGAACCAACAGACGAACATGGTCCACGGCGACGCACGACACTGAGGGGACGACATGAAGGTTCCGTTTACTGTTTCCGACTTCCTGTACCGGGCTGAGAACGTCTATCCGGACCGGGTAGCGCTGGCCGACGAGCCCGAGGCACCCGGCGGCGGGCTTGGCGAGATCACCTACGCCCGGTTCGGCGAACTGGTGCGGGCCCAAGCCGCCAAGCTGGACCAGCTCGGCATCGGCCACGGCGAGCGGGTCGCGATGGTGTCCCAGAACGCCGGCCGGCTGATGACGTCGTTCTATGGCGTGTCGGGCTACGGCCGCATCTTCGTGCCGATCAACTTCCGCCTCAGCCACGACGAGATCAGCTACATCATCGATCACTGCGGCGCCACGATGCTGCTGGTAGATCCCTCCATGGAGGACACCTGCAAGGACATCGACGTCGAGCACTTCGTGGTGATGGGCACCGACGCCGACGACCAGATGTACGCGTCGGGCGCCGAGCCGGCCCCCTGGACCCCCGACGAGGACGTCACCGCCACCATCAACTACACCTCCGGCACCACCGCCCGCCCCAAGGGCGTGCAGCAGACCCACCGGGCGCTGTGGGTGAACGCCACCACCTTCGGTTGGCACTCGGGCGTCAACGACCGCGACGTGTACCTGCACACGCTGCCGATGTTCCACTGCAACGGCTGGGGCATGCCCTACGCCGTGACCGGCATGGGAGGCAAGCACGTGGTGCAGCGCGAGGTGCGCGGCCCCGAGATTCTGCAGCGCATCGACCAGCACGGCGTGACGCTGATGTGCGGCGCGCCGGCCGTGGTGGCAGCAGTGCTGGATGCTGCGGCCGAGTGGGAGGGTCCCATTCCCGGCAGCGGACGGGTGCGGATGGTGGTGGCGGGCGCCCCGCCCCCCACGCGCACCATCGCCCGGATGGAGACCGAACTGGGCTGGGAGTTCATCCAGATCTACGGCCTCACCGAGACGGCGCCGTTGCTGACCATGAACCGCTGCCGGCCCGAATGGGACGATTTCGAGCCCGACGACAAGGCCCGCAAGCTGAGCCGGGCGGGTGCGCCGGCGATCGGCGTCAAGATCGACGTGGACAGCCAGGGCGAGATCCTGGCGCGGGCCAACGTGGTGCTCGAGGGCTACTGGGAGCAGCCCGAGGCCACTGCCGAGGCCATCACCGACGGCTGGTTCCACACCGGCGACGGCGGCACGATGGACGATGAGCACCACGTCACGATTTCCGACCGCAAGAAGGACGTGATCATCTCTGGCGGCGAGAACGTGTCCTCCATCGAGGTGGAGGACGTGCTGTTCAGCCATCCGGCAGTCACCGAAGTTGCGGTGATCGGCGTGCCCGACGAGAAGTGGGGCGAGACCATCAAGGCTCTTGTGGTCGTCGACGGCGAGCCAACCGAGCGGGAGCTCATCGACTTCTGCCGCGAGCGGATGGCGCACTTCAAGTGCCCCACCAGCGTCGACTTCCGCGAGGAGCTCGCCCGCACCGCCACCGGCAAGCTCCAGAAGTTCAAGCTCCGTGCGCCGTACTGGGAAGGCATGGAGAAGCAGATCAATTAGAGGGGCTCTACGCCGCCTTCTGCTCGGCGGCGCTCTACGAAGTCGGTGAGCTCGGCGCGGATGGCGTCATCCATCGGCGGCTCTTCGTAGTCGGCCAAGAGCTGCTTCCAGATGCCGTTCGCCCGCTGGGTGGCGTCGAGCGCCCCGTCCTCGTGCCACGTCTCGAAGTTGCGCCAGTCCGACAGCATCGGCTCGTAGAACGCCGTGTCGTAGCGCTCCAGCGTGTGGGCAGCGCCGAAGAAGTGGTTGGCAGGCCCGACTTCCGCAATGGCGTCGACCGCCAGCGACGCGTCGTCGATCACCGTTGGCTGCAGCATCGCCCGGATCATCTGGATCATCTCGGCGTCGATGATCACCTTCTCATACGAGGCGCACAGCCCGCCCTCGATCCAGCCCAGACCGTGCAGCACGTAGTTGATGCCGCCGACCACGCACGCCCACAGCGACATCTGCGACTCGTAGGCGGCCTGGACGTCGGGGGCGTTGGAGGCGTTCGCGTTCGAGGCCCGCAGCGGCAGGCCGTAGCGGCGGGCGAGCTGGCCGCTGATGATGGTGGCCTTCGCGTACTCGGGCGTGCCGAACGCCGGCGCGCCCGATCGCATGTCGACGTTGGACGTGAAGCTGCCGTACACGACGGGCACGCCGGGGTTCACCAGCTGCGACAGCGTGATGCCCGCAAGCGCTTCAGCGTTCTGCTGGGTGAGGGCACCAGCGATGGTGACGGGCGCCATCGCCCCCGCGAGGGTGAATGGCGTGAACACGACCGGCTGGCCGTGGCGGGCGAGTTCGATGGCACCCTCCAGCATCGGCTTGTCGTACACAAGCGGCGAGTTCGCGTTCACCACCGTGTGGATGGACGGTTCGCGCAGGAGTGTGTCGTGGTCGATGCCGCGGGCGATGCGGGCGATCTCGATGGCGTCGCTGACGCGTGCGCGTCCCAGCGAGTAGCAGAACCCGGGCTTGGTCGACAGCGTGTACATGGCCGACACGGCGTCCAGATGGCGTGTGCGCACTTCGAGATCGATCGGCTCGACGGAGTGGCCGGTGCAGGTGTCGGCGGCATCAAGCGATTGCTGCAACCGCAGCATGTTGCAGAAGTCGGCGTAGTTGCCGGTGACCCGGCCGCGGTCGAGGTCGGACACATTCGGCGGGCTGCCGACCATGCCGAACACCACCCAGTCGTCGCCGAAGACAACGCTGTTGGCCGGGTCGCGGGCATGCAGCGTGAACTGCGACGGTGCGAGTGCGACTTGCTCGGTGACCATCTCGGGCTCGAACCGCACGCGCACGCCGTCGTCGGAGCTTGCACCTGCCGCGCACAAGATCTGTACCGCTTCGGGCAGCAGGAAGTTCATGCCGATCTCGCACAGCACTCGCAGCGATGCCTCGTGGATGCGTTCGACTTCGTCGGCGCTGATGAGCTCGAGCGGCGGAAAGGTGTTGCGTGCTTGGCCCAGCGGCGCCGGCGCAACGGTGGTCGCGGCCTGGCGCCTACGACCTCGACGCGCCATCTTCGCTACGCCATAGCCGCGCCATGTCGATCAGACTTGGGATCACTGGGCTGCTCACTGGCTCGAACCGTACGGACCTGTTTGGATCACGTCAATATGAACGCGATGCAAGTTGCGCAATATCTGAATGAACAACTGATGGTCAGCGGCGCAAGCCCGCAAGGATTTCCGTCCGTTCGACAGCGGTGGGCGCACGGCCCACATAGATCTCGAAGTAGTACGTCAACGCTTCGATGCGGTCATCCATCGGCACATCGACCTCCAGCTCGTACCAGCCCATCTGCAGGAAATAGATGGTGCGCGCCCGGTGCAATCTCATTTCCGGGTCGCTGACCTCGGAAGCGAGCATTTCCACGCACGCATCCACGCGGCGCTGATCGGTTGCCCTGAGCTTCTGCCACAACTCTGGGTTGCTGCGGCCCCAATTGCGCACCGCCACTTCAAGGTGCGGGTCGAAGCGTTCGAAGCCCAGCCAGCACCGCATCAACGCGACATAGCGGTCGACGATGCTGCCCTCGAGCGCCGCCGCTCGGATGATCGAACCCGAGTTGGTGTCTTCCCACACCTCCAGGAGACGGTTGAGCAGGGCTTCGTGGTTCTCGAAGTGCCAGTAGAAGCTGCCCCGCGTGACGCCGAGCTTCTTGGACAGCGGCAAGACCTTGACGGCGCTGATGCCGTCAGAAACGAGCACGTCCAGCGCGGCCGCTACCCAGTCGTCGGCACGCAGGCGCACGCGTTCTGCCATCGAGCCACCCTAGCCACCGCCCAACCGGTCGCTTTTTGGACGCATCCGGGGGCGGCGAAGTGCCGACTCTTGGAGTCATCACTCCCACGATGGGCCTACGCTGAGGCGGTGCGAGTCGAAGAGCTGGCATCGGCCCACTCGGTGAGCGTCGACACGGTGCGCTACTACCAGAAGATCGGGCTCCTGCACCCGCCCGTGCGCGAGGGGCGGGTGGCGCACTACGACCAAGGCCACGAGCGACGGCTCGGCGAGATCCGGCGCCTGTCAGGGGCGGGTTTCTCGCTCGCGCAGATTCGACAGCTCGGCGACGGCCACGACGACCCGATGCTGGGGGCGCTGGGCGCACGCCACGACGACACGCTGACCTTCGACGAGCTGGTGCGGCAGTCCGGGCTCGATCCCGAACTCGTGCGGCTGGCGACCGACACCGGCCTGGTGCGGCCGCTGCACCCCTCGGTGAGCAACGTCGGCGAGGCGGCGGCCGGCGATACCGCCAGCGATAACGCGCTCTACAGCTCCGGAGCGCTCACGATGCTGAACGCTGCCACCGAGCTGCTCGCGGCCGAGATGCCGCTCGACGATCTCATCGGCCTCGCGCTTCGGCATGCATCGAACATGGAAGCGGTCGCTGCGGATGCCGTCGAACTGTTCGCTGACCGATTCTCCGAGCGGCCCGCGGCAGAGCGGGCAGACCTGGCGGCGCGGCTGATTCCGCTGGTCACCGATCTGGTGGCGCAGCACTTCCGCGAGTCGCTGGTGGAACGAGCCACCGAACGCATCCTGGCCGGTGACGACCACGACAGTGGGGCCGTCGGGCCAGACGTCGGCGGGCGCGACACCCACACCGTGACGTTGGAATGCCGGGAGCTCGCCGACGCAACCGACCCGCTCGCGGTGTTCGCCGCAGCCGAGGGTCCCCAGCGGGTGTACTGGGCATCCGGAGCGGACGATCTGGAATTCTGCGCTGTGGGCAGCGCCTTCGAAGCCGAGGCTCCCGCAGGTGCCGAACGCTGGGCCACCGTTGCCGAGACGCTGGGCCGGCTGGAGGTCACAATGACCGGCGACAGCGGCCACCCAACCGGTCCACTGCTGGTGGGCGGCTTCTCGTTCAGCGCGGACCCGCCGGAGGCGGACTCGGCGTGGGAGGCGTTCGGCACCGGCTCGTTGACATTGCCCGAACTGCTCGTGGTCCGCCACGGCCAGCGGTCTTGGGCGATCTCCGCGCCGGGGGCGAGCGACGCACCGCTCTTCGAGGCTGAGCGGGCAGGCGACGCCGTAGCCCCCGCGACCAGCGATCTGAACGCAGCGGTGCTTGCATCGCTCGGCGACAGCTACCAGACCGACGACGGCTACCTCCAGCTCGTGCGGCGCGCTCTCGGCCGGATCGCCGACGGCGGGCTCGACAAGGTCGTGACGGCCCGCGAGCTGCGCATCGCCTCGGGGCTCGAGCCCATCGCCGTGCTCGACCGGCTGCGCCAGCGATACCCATCGTGCGTGACGTTCGCCTTCGGTCGGGAGTCGCAGACGTTCTTGGGTGCCACGCCCGAACGGCTGGTGCGCTTCGACGGCACACGGCTGGGAACCGATGCACTGGCCGGCTCGCAGCCCCGTCACCGCGACCCCGCACGCAACCGGGAACTCGCAGCCCAATTGCAGCGCGACCCCAAAGAGCTGACCGAGCACGCGATGGTGGTAACCGATGTGCGCGACACGCTGCGCGCGAGCGGGGTGATGCTCGATCCCCCGTCACCGACCGGCGTCATGGAACTGCGGCGCATCATGCACCTGCATACGCCGATCGCCGGGCGTGTCACGGCCGGCTCGACGGTGCTGGAACTCGCTGGCGCACTGCATCCGACGGCGGCGGTCGCGGGACTGCCGCGGCGAGTCGCACGCGACTGGATCTCCGAGCACGAGGGCTTCGACCGGGGCTGGTATGCAGCGCCAGTCGGCTGGACAACACTGGACGGGCACGGCGAGTTCCGCGTGGCGTTGCGCTGTGCGCTGACCGGCCCGTCGGAGACCAGGTTGTTCGCGGGCGGCGGCATCGTGGCCGGCGCAGATCCCCCGGCAGAACTGGCCGAGACCGCCACCAAGTTCGAGGCGCTGCTGTACGCGCTCAGAGACGATTGAGCCGCGGCATGCAGATCGCCGACAACGACGCCGCCTACCTGGCCTGCCGCTCGCTGTGTGAGGGTCTGGTTGCAGCCGGCATCAGCGATGCGGTGGTGTCGCCGGGTTCTCGGTCGATGCCGCTGGCGCTCACCGTGGACGCCACCGCCGGCTTGCGCACCTGGGTGCGGATCGACGAACGATCCGCCGGCTACTTCGCGCTCGGGCTGGCGAAGGGTTCAGGGCGGCCGGTGGTGCTGGTGTGCACGTCGGGCACTGCAGCGGCCAACTACCTGCCGGCGGTGGTCGAGGCACACTATTCCGGCGTGCCGCTGGTGGTGCTGACTGCTGACCGGCCGCCTGAGTTGCGGGGCTGGGGCGCTGGGCAGACCATCGATCAGCACTCGCTGTACGGCAGTCATGTGCGCTGGTTCTGTGAGACGCCGGTGGCTTCGGAGCTGCCCGTTGATCAGGCGGTGCGGTGGTTCGGTGTTGCGGCTGCTCGGGCTGTGACGCTGGCGGCGGGAATGAATCCTGGGCCGGTGCATCTGAATGTGCCTTTTCGTGAGCCTTTGGAGCCTTTGGAGCCTTTGGAGCCGATTGGGTCGATTGAGTCGATTGGCGATGTTGCTTCACCCGGGGTTTCGGGAGGGGAGGGGCAGTGCTCTGCTCCCGCGATCCAGCAGGTCGCAACGTCGCAGACCCCTGCCCCTCCCCTCCCTATTCGTGCGTTTGTCCCTGGGACTGGCTTCGGTGTGTCGGCGGGGGATGTGGCGGAGCTGGTGGCGTTTGCTCGTGGGCGTGCTCGTGGGGTGGTGGTGGCTGGTCCGATGCATGACGGGGATCGGTGGGTGGGGGCGGTGGCGGATTTCTGTCGGGCTACTGGGTGGCCTTTGCTGGCTGAGCCTTGCTCGCAGCTTCGGCGTGAGTTGGGTGGGGTTGTTGTTACTGACCATCACGATTTGCTGCTGCGTACGGCTTGGGCTGATGCTGAGCCGCCTGAGGCTGTGCTGCGTGTCGGTGGGGCTCCTACTTGCAAGCCGTTGCGGCTTTGGATCGAGCGCCATCGGCCTGCCTTTGCGCTGGTGGATCCGGCGGGTGGCTGGACTGATGCGAGCTTCAGCGTTTCGCTGCACCTGTCGATGGGGCCTGCCGCCTTGGCTGATGCCGCAGCGCAGCTGAGCCCTGTGGGCAGCGCGTGGGGGCAGCGCTGGGCGTCTGCTGATAGGCGGGCTGCTGCTGCCATTGATGGCTTGCTGGATGGTGAGCCGTTGCTGGAAGCGGTTGTTGCTCGGCAACTCGGGCGCAGCCTTCCGGAGGGTTGTGCGCTGTTTGTGTCGAACTCGATGCCTGTGCGCGATGTCGATTCGTACTTGCGAGCCCGCGCTGAGCCTTTGGCGGTGCATGCCAACCGGGGTGCTAGCGGCATCGACGGTGTGATCTCCGCGGCGGCCGGCGTCGCGGCTGGCGGTACCGCGACGACTGTGCTGGTCGGCGATTTGGCGTTTCGCCACGATCTCGGCGGGCTTGTCGGGGCGTTCGACTCAGAGTCGGCTGAGCCCGCTCGACCAGATGGGTTCGACCTCACCGTGGTGGTCGTCGACAACGGCGGCGGCACCATCTTCTCGTTCCTGCCGGCGTACGGCGTCGTGGATGCCGGTGCATTCGACCGGCTGCTCACCACGCCACCTGGGCGCAGCAGTGCCGAACTGGCCCGCGGGCTCGCCGAGGCCATGGGTTGCGAGCATCACCACGTCAACTCCTGCGAGCAGCTCGCGGAGTTGCTGGCGGCGCGCGGTCCGGGGCGCGGCCTTCGCATCGTCACGATCGACATCGACGCCGACGCCAACCGGGACCAGCACCGTCGCCTCGCCGGCGCAGTCGAACGGGCGGTCGGGGATGCAGCGGCCAGCGTGTCGTAATGCCGCAACCCGAAACGCTGCAGCTCGCCGCCAACGTGAGCGGCAGCGGCGCGCCGGTCATCATCATCCACGGGTTCACCGGGAGTGCTGCCGCGATGGCACCGCTGGTCGATCGCCTCGATGGCTACCGGTGCATCACCGTCGACCTGGTTGGCCATGGGCGCAGCCCCTCGCCGGCTGACCTTGCGCCCTACAGCGTCGAGGCCATGGCGGCGACGGTTGCTGGTCTCGCGGCCGACTCGGCTGAGGGGCCGTGCCACATCGTCGGTTACTCGATGGGCGGCCGGGTGGCACTGGCGCTAGCCGAGGCCCATCGGCAAGTGTGCCGATCGCTCACGCTCATCAGCTCGACTGCCGGCATCACTGACGCCGCCGAGCGCGCGCAGCGCCGCGCCGCCGACGATGCGCTTGCCGAGCGGATCGGCGAAGAGGGCCTGGCGCGCTTCGTGCAGGACTGGGTGGCACTGCCGATGTGGGACACGTTGCGGTCCCGGCTCAGCGCCGCCGAGTGGCAGGCCTCCATCCGCCAGCGCATGGCTTGCGATCCTGTCGGCTTGGCGAACTCGCTGCGTGCGGCGGGAACGGGATCGATGACGCCCCTGTGGGATCGACTGGACGGCATCGCGGTGCCGACGCTGGTGCTGTGCGGTGCGCTGGACTCCAAGTTCGTCGCGATCGGCCGCGAGATGACCGATCTGCTGCCCCACAGCGAACTCGCCGTTGTGGCAGATGCCGGTCACGCCGCCCATCTCGAAGACCCCGACGCCTGCGCAGCCGCCATCCGCCGGCACCTCATCGCTCACTGACTTCCTGCCGACCGCGGCCGGGGTGATCGGCCACTCGAAAATGGTGCGACTTCAGTCGTCAGAATCGGTGTCGAGGTCCATCCCGTAAGTTGCGCCGCCGCGCGTCACCGAGTTTCGAACTCACTGCGTTGCAACCGCGCAAGGACAAATGGTCCGAACTCGACTACGTACGGTGCTGACCTCAACGACAATGGATCGATCGCGATGCCGAGGGATTCCATACGCTCGCGTATGTCCTCATGCTCATCGCGAGCGAAAACCTTCTTCGTCTCCTCGGCCAGATGCTCTCGGGTGGCCCGTTGCCACCAGTTCTGTGTCAGCACCGCATTCCAGCCGCGGTCGTCACGGAGCATGATGCGCCGACCATCGGCGATATCGGCGAATTCCGATACTTGGAACTCGATCCTTCGTGTGAGCTTGCGAACCAGCTCACGGTCGGGAGATGTCGCCGCCAAGAGCGGGAAGTACTCGCGGAGCCGACCGTCGGGCATCTCTAGGCATTCAATGGCCATCTCCGGCTCTGTCAGGCGAAAGTTGTCGTCGGCTACCCAGACTTGTCCCCAACTGACGTCGCAATAGGCACCCAGAGCGACGACCGACACAGCGTCTCCGCGATCAGCATGAGGCACGGCGGCTCCTACAACGGACAGGCTTCAGTAGATCCGGCAGGCCATCGCAACAGGATCCGAGGTGAACGTTGCGTACTTGTCGAACCAATTGTCGATCTCGACCTTGACCACCACATACACGCGCCAATGTGCACGGTTCGACGAAGCGCAAGGGTACTTGGCGACAGTCTCATGATTCGTGCCGCCACCGGGCCTGAGCCTGCGGCTCTCCGACCTCATCGTCTGGTACCAGCAATTGTTGCCCAATTCATCGGCACAGAGCTTGGCTTGAAGATTCGCCGTGACCGTAGCGCGCGCCGGACAATCGCCGTCGAGATGATTCCAGTAAGCATGCACCGAGGCATAGCGCGTGCCCCTGAAGGTGGAGGGGTGAACGCGGTGTGCCTGCGCTTCGAATTCGCACGATCTCCCTGGCCACTGGTTCTGGAACTCTCCCTCGGGGATGACCAGCGAATCCGGATTGATGGGCCCGGTGCCGGACGAGGAATCCGGACTCTCACCCGAAGCAAATGCGGCGGCAGGCCACGCTGTTGACATGAGAACCGCCGCAAGCAGCGCAGCGCCGAATCTGATCCTCGGGAAGCGGCGTCGGCGTCGATGAACCGGGTCACCGCGGGCCCGTCGGTCGTTCGGATGCTGTGGGTAGCGCATGGTGCCCTCCATTCAGGCCTGAGACCCGGACGAGGTATCTCGCCGCAGAACTTCAATTGGTCAATTGGCAGTACCTTACTAAGCGTTTGTTAAGTGAATTGACACGCTGAACTAATGCGAACCCAAGACGCACAGCCCGACTGGCGGGCAAGGTCAACTCGTTGGCAGCGGTGCAGGAAACTCGAACGCGTCGGGCAGCAGCGCACCAACGGTGTCGACTTCGTTCACGATGCATTCTGAGCCACCAGCCTCCACCAGCAGCTGCCGGCAGCGGCCGCAGGGAGTGATCGGATTGCCGTGGGGACCGGTCACTGCCACCGCAACGAGACGCCCGCCGCCGCTGCGGTGCAAGTCGCTCACCATGCTGCACTCCGCGCACAGCGTCAGGCCGTAGGACGCGTTCTCGACGTTGCAGCCGGACACGATGCGGCCGTCGTCGGTGAGGCCGGCTGCTCCCACGAAGAAGTTCGAATACGGCGCGTAGGCCATGCGCGCCGCTTCTTGGGCTGCGGTACGCAGTCGGGCCCAATCGATGTCCTTGTTGCTTGGCATCGTGGGCTTGCCTCTCGCCATCGGTGATCGATGAGCGTATGGCCTCTGCACCGGCCCCTCGTTTCCTCGGGCTCTGCGGCAATAGCGTCTAGCTGGTGCAGGCGACCCTTCGGGAATTTGAGCTGGTGCTAGCTCGGCCTTTGCTGACTGCTCATGGGGCTATTGCGGTGCGGCGGGGCATTGAGGTCTCGGTGGGGGATGACGCTTGCGTTGGTCGGGGTGAGGCGGCGCCTCTGCCCGGGTTCGGGGTGGAGACCTATTCCGAGGCGCTGGCGGCTCTCGAGCGCTGGGCAGCCGATCCTGCTGAGGGTGAACCGCCGCGTGAACCTTGCGCTGCTGCTGCGGTGGAATCGGCGCTGACGCAGCTTGACGCTGAGATCGAGGGGGTCACGCTGGCCACGTTGCTCGCGGGGGAGGCACCCACACAGCGGCGCATCGCGACGCATGCACTGGTATCCGACCTGGATCCTGAAGCTGCGGCTCAGCGAGCTGCGCGGGCTGCTGCTACGGGGCATCTGGCGGTGAAGCTGAAGGTTGCCGCGCGTGATCCGGGCGGCGACGCTGCGGCGGCTACTGCCGCGAGCGAGGCAGCGCGCATTGCAGCGGTGCGCCGGGCCCTGCCCGCCGGCGTGGCGCTGCGGCTGGATGCCAACGGGGGTTGGGACCGATCCACCGCGGTGAAGGCCCTCCGCCCTGTCGCCCATCTCGACATCGAGTTCATCGAAGAACCGACGCCTCAGCCGGCGGACTGGGCGCAGATCAGCCGGACTGTCGGGCTGCCCATTGCTGCCGATGAACACCTGCGCGACCCTGACGCGCTCGACCGGCTCGTCGAGGTGGGCGCCATCGATGTGGCGGTGCTGAAGCCTGCTGTCCTG
Source organism: Acidimicrobiaceae bacterium (assembly GCA_026713105.1). GTDB lineage: Bacteria > Actinomycetota > Acidimicrobiia > Acidimicrobiales > Poriferisodalaceae > Poriferisodalis. Next base: position 509 of record JAPOPC010000056.1, on the reverse strand, counting down.
GGTGGTCCGCATGCCACCTACGACCTTGCTCGGCGCGCCGCCATGCGTGGGGTGCGGTCAGTGGTGTCTACGTTTATCTGCGGGCCGGCAGGGTTGCGGGTTGCTCGTGACACTGCTGTGGCTATCGATCCGCGCGGGGTGCATGGGATCGGCACTGCTTCGCTGTTTGCTGAAGAGTTGCCTGAAGATGTGACGCCTGCTGGGGGGTACTTGCCTGTTGCTGTTGGCGCGGGCTGAGCTTCTATCTCGCCCGGGCAGCGCGAGGGCGGCGGCCTCCGTGCTTCGGGCGAAGTGCACTCCGTCTCGCCCGGGCAGTGCGAGGGCAGAGGCCTCCGTGCTTCAAACAGTTGCGACGGCGTTGCTGAGCTTTGGAGGCGCTTCGCGTTTCCGCGTGGGGTAGCGCTGTGAGGGTCCGGGCTGGATAGGGAGGGATCCCCCAGAATCGGAGGTGTCGAGACCCCGATTCGGGAGGATCCCCGTGGCTGTTGACCTTACGCGTGCGTTGTTGC
>JAPOPC010000013.1 GCA_026713105.1 Acidimicrobiaceae bacterium | reverse complement strand
CGCCTTGAAGGAAGAGCACCGGCATCGTCATCCCGGCGAACAGCCCGTTCATGCGATCCTCAAGCTCGCGGTCGAATCCGGCTGACACAAAGCTGGCAGACATCCCTTCAGGCACGCCTGGCTGGGTGCTCTCTTCGATGATGCGGTCAATGTCTTGAGGGGCGATCGGTTTCGCAATCATGGACAGCCCGTGCGGCATCGGGTCCCGACCGAACGCGCGTCGCTGGATGGCTGCTTGCGCGAGCAACTCCGCGCCCATCGGGCTGCGGAACAATTCGTGCGGTGGGAGCGGCTCGGAGTGAGGCCGGTTGCCCGACTGCTGCATGCGGATGTAACGCCGGATCCGCGGAGCCATGCCGGGAACCGAGCAGAGGTGATCGCCGACCACGGCCCCTCGATCGTGCCCGGTGAGGAAGAAGCGATCGAGACCCAGCGCGTCGAACACCGCCGGCAGCTCGGTCGCCTGCGCTGCGTAGTCGTAGTTGCTGTCCAGGCGCGTGTCTGATTGGCCATGCCCCTTGAGGTCGAGCGCAATGGTGCAGAACTCATCAGCGAGCCCGGCTACTTGGTGGTGCCAAGCAAAACAGGTTTCCGGGAAACCGTGCAAGAACACGACCACCTCAGGATTCTCCGGATCACCGGCGGTGATGGCATGCCAACTCAGCCCTGCAGCTTCGAAGAATCGGTGCGTCACGACGTCGCCGTTCCACAGCGTCTCGACTTCGCCGTCATGGTTTCGCATGGGGCTTCCTTTCCCTTCCAGAGCGAATTCGGTTAACTGTTGACAAGGCCGTGTCGCACCCGCTTCACCGTCGGATCCGGCACAGGCACTGCAGCGAGCAGGCGCTGGGTGTACCCGTCGGTCGGCGTGTGGCAGATGGCAGATGCGGTTCCTTCTTCGACGATCTCACCCGTCGACATGACCCCAATGCGGTCACACAGGTGACGCACCACCGCGAGGTCGTGGGCAATGAACAGGTACGAGACGCTGGTCTCATCGCGCAAGTCCGCCAGCAGGTTGATGACCTGCGCCTGTGTGGCAACGTCGAGCGCGCTCACCGCCTCGTCGAGAACGATCAGGCTCGGTTCCGGCGCCAATGCCCGGGCGATGGAAACACGCTGGGCCTGACCCCCCGAAAGCTCCGTCGGCCTGCGATCGAGCATGTCCGAGGGCAGACGCACCTCGTCGAGCAGATCCTTGCTCCGACGCCGGGCGGCCGAACGATCACGTATCCCCAAGAGGCGGCGCAGCGGCTCGGCGAGGATCTCCTCCACCGACATCGCGGGGTTCAGCGAGGCAACCGGATTTTGGAACACCGCTTGGATGCGACGGTGCAGCGCACCGGAATCGCGCCGACGCAGCTCAACGACGTCGTCGGAACCGAGCTGTATGCGCCCACTCGTCGGCACTTGGAGACCCAGCACGCAACGACCTGTCGTCGTCTTGCCCGAACCTGACTCCCCGACCAATCCGTACGCTTCGCCTTGGCCCACGACGAAGGAGATGCTTCGCACCGCGTGCACCTTCTCGGCGCCGATGGAGAACAATCCGCCGCCTCGAAATTCGACGACAAGGTCTTCGACGCAGAGCAGAGGCGAATCCGCCCGGTTCGGAGCGCCAGTCATGACTTGCCGCCATTCGCCGGAGCCGAGTCGACCAGCACACACCTGCTCAGCCGGCCCTCGTCTTCGAGCGGCTTGAGGCTCACCGGACCTTCCTCGCATATCTCTGCTGCGAGCTCGCACCGATTCGCGAATCGGCACCCCCCGAATTCCTCGTTCGGAGCGGGCACCCGACCGCCGATCGTGACCAGTCGATCGTCGTCAGCGTCGAGAAGCGGCACGCTGGCGAGAAGCGCCTGCGAATACGGATGGCACGGCTGCGCGAAGAGGCCGTAGACATCGCCGGTCTCCACCGCCTCGCCCGCGTACATCACCACAGCCCGATCGCACACTTCGGCCACCACGCCGAGATCGTGAGTGATGAACAGCATGGCCATGGACAAGTCTTCGCAGAGCTCAACCAGCAACTCGAGGACCTGTTGCTGTGTCGTCACGTCGAGGGCAGTGGTGGGCTCGTCGGCAATGATGAGCGACGGCTCGCTGGCCAAGGCCATCGCCGTCATCACCCGCTGTGCCACGCCGCCCGAGAACTGGTGGGGATAATCCCGCAGGCGCTGGCGAGGGTTGGCCACGCCGACGCGATCAAGTAGCTCAGCAGCCCGTTCGGCCGCCGCTGAGCGCGTCATGCCGCCATGAATGCGGAGCGGTTCTGCAAGCTGGAAGCCGACCGTCAGAGCCGGATTGAGCGAGGCCGTCGGGTCCTGAAAGATCATGCCGATCCCAGTCCCCCGGACGCCGGCTAGCTGCGATTCGGTCATGCCGACGAGTTGGCGACCGTCGAAGGTGATGCTCGCACGTGGATCCACAGCGAGCCCCCGCGGCAGCAAGCCGGCGACCGCCAGCGCAGTGACCGTCTTACCGGACCCGCTCTCGCCGACGAGTCCGACGATCTCGCCGGCTTGCACGTCGAATGACACGTCGCGGACAGCCCGTGCCCGCCCCGTATCGGTCGGGACCGTCACATCCAGATTCCGCACTGACAACAGGGTTCCGGTGCCCGCCGCTTCCTCCGACGGATGCTCGTGATCATGTGCGGCCGCGTCTTCAGCGAGACCCACCGCAACACCCCTCCGAGCGGCCTTCTTTCGCCCTCCCCGCCCTTCGGCCAGGACGTCGCGCAGTGCATCGCCGAGCGCATTGAAGGCCAGCACGGTGAACGTGATGGCGAGACCTGGGGGCCACGGCGTTATCGGGTTGTCCCGCTGCAGTGACCGTGCGGCGCGCAGCATCGACCCCCATGTGGCATCAGGCTGTTGCACCCCCAGACCCAAGAAACTCAGAGCCGCTTCGATCAGCAACACCGCAGCAAGGCTGATCGTCGTCTGAACGATCAGCGGCCCGTACATATTGGGCAGGAGGTATCGCCCGAGGATGGTGTGGGTCGGCGCTCCGCTCAGCTGCGCCGCCTCGATGAACGGTTCCTCTCGAACGGAGAGAACCATGGCTCGAGTCAGCCTGATGAACCGCAGCGCGAAGAGGATCCCGACCGCGATCATGGCGTTGGTGATTCCGGGCCCGAGGATGGCCACGATCGCGAATGCGAGGATCAGGCCCGGCAGCGAGAAGACAGCGTCGACGATGCGCATGACGATGCGGTCCCACCACCCGCCGGCGTAGCCCACGAACAGCCCGATCGGCACGCCGAGGATCAACGCCGTGCCTACTGCCTGCAGGCCGGCCACGACGGCGGTCCGGGATGAATGCACCAGCCGGGAGTAGTTGTCGCGCCCCAGATCGTCAGTGCCGAACCAGTGCTCTGCGCTGGGCCCCTCGAGGATTGCTGTGAAGTCCGCCGCATTCGGCTCGTGTGTTGCGACGACGGCGGGGAACGCCGCGCAGAACGTCAGCAGCATCAGCCAGATCAGCGGGATGTAGCCGCCGGGCCGCGTGACAAGGCGTCGCAAGGCGGACTTCATGCCAGCCGCACTCGGGGATCGAAATAGGCGTAGGACATGTCGATCAGAACGTTCATGACGATGACTGTCAGCGAAGCCACCATGACCACGCCCTGAACCACGGGAAGGTCCTGGGAAAGCACAGCACCGACGACTTGCACGCCGATCCCTGGCATGCCGAAGATCAACTCGACCAGTACCGCCCCGCCCAGCATCACTGACGCCTGGAACCCGATCACGGTGACCACGGGAATGAACGCGTTCTTCATGGCATGGACCACCACGACTCGCCGGTATCGCAAGCCCTTGGCGCGTGCCGCCGTGATGTAGGGGCGGTCCAGCACATCGAGCAATCCGCCGCGCATCTGCCGCGCCACAACCGCCGCGGAACCCAGACCGAGCGCAATCGACGGCATGATCAGGTGCTTGACCCACTCGAACAGGCTCTCGGTGGGGCCGACGTAGCCGACCGCAGGAAGCCACCCCAGCTGAACACCGACATAGAACGCGAGCAGCACGGCAACCCAGAAATTGGGCACGGCCAAACCGGTCGCTGTCCCCAGCGAGATCAGACGATCGGTGAGCCGACCCTGCCGCAGAGCGGCCACCGTGCCGCCGGCCACGCCGATGGCGACCGCCACCAGCAACCCGCCGCCTGCTACGGACAGCGTCACCGGATACCGCTCGATCAGCGTGTCGCTGACATGCCGGGACGTAATGACGGATCTGCCAAGGTCTCCCCGGACAGCGTCGGTGACCCAATTCCAGTACTGCTCATGCAATGGGCGGTCTAGGCCGAGCTGCCGGTCCAGCTCGGCCACCGCCTCCAGCGTGGCACCGTCGCCCAGGATGGTCTCAGATGCCGAGCCAGGTATCAGATGGACCAGCCCGAAGGCCAGGAAGGAGACCAGAACGGCGAGGGGCACTGCCGCGGCCAGCCGGTACGCAAAGGTTCGGACCAACGGTGTGACGACCTATGACTTCGGCGTGACGCCGCGAATGCCAATGCCGTAGGCCTCGTCAGCGGCTGCATCGTCCGCCAACAGTTTGCGGACCCGCATGTCACCCTCCGCGAATTCGGCAACTCAACACATTTTCGATATCTAGGTGACACTACGACATTTGAACGGTGCTAGTCGACGGGCTGGACTGCTCAGCCGCTCTCGATCAGTTCCGAATCCTCGAGGAATCCCTCTTGCAAGCCTCGTTCGAGGAGCAGGCGTGCAGTGAGATTGAGGTGTTCCTCCAAGAGCTTGCACGCCGATTCGGTGTCTCGGTTGATCGCTGCGTCGGCGATTGCTCGATGCTCTTGGTTGAGGTCGCGATTCCCGTTGTCGTCGGCCGGAACGGACCAGCGCCGGTAGAGCTCCGCTGCGTCACGCAGCCCGAGGGCCGTGTTGATCAGGCGCTGTGACGGGCAGCCCTCGAGCAGGATCTCGTGAAAGCGCCGATGGACAACCGGCCACGGATCACCCGGGGAAGGTTTCGAACCCACCGGCGTTCGCTCCAAGGCATGAATCGCAGCGACGAGCGATGACTCCCAGGCGAGGTCACCGTGCTCAAGCGAGAGCCTGAGCGTCTGAGTTTCGACGGCACATCTTGCCAACGTGAGGTCTTTGAGGTCGCGGATCGAAACGGGCGCAACCCGGTAGCCCTGTTGTGGCTCCGAGAGCACGAGCCCCTGCTCTACCAAGCGGGCCAAACCTTCACGGATGACGCTCGCACTCGATTCGTAACGTCCGGTCAGCATCGCGAACCGGAGTTTGGATCCCGGCCGGAATTCGCCGGCGACGATGTCGCTGCGCACGCGCTGATACACCTCTTCGCCGCGGGTAGCAATTGTCGACGCCATGACTACAAGAGTAGCCGAATACAGGCGAAACGGGCATAGCTAGCACGCTTTCCCAAGAAATCTCGCATAACACTTGACATTTCGAAATTCTTGGACAAGAGTCGATGCGCCCCGAGGAAAGGTCGCCCATGAGCGCGCTCGATGCACTGGCCCCCGACACCTCAGTCACTGCTGAGGAGCTGGTGGAGCGGGCGCGGGCGATCGTTCCTGACCTGGAAAGTCGGGCTGCGGCGACGAACGCGAACCGCCGGCTGCTTCCCGAGACCGTCGCCGATCTCCGCGAGCAAGGACTGCTGAAGGTGCTCCAGGCCAAGCGCAACGGCGGCTTTGAGATGCCGATGCGCACACACCTCGATGTCATCTCCACGCTGGCCGAGGGATGCGGATCGACGGCTTGGGTGGCGGGCGTGACGCACGCCCACTCCTGGATGCTGTCGCACTTCGGTGCGCAGGCCCAAGACGAGACCTACGGCAAAGATCCCGACACCCTGATATCTGCCGTGATCGCACCACGAGGCACTGCAGAACGGCAAGCTGACGGCAGCTATCGCCTCAGTGGCTTCTGGCCCTTCGCCTCGGGCAGCGAGCACGCCCAGTGGCTGTTCATCGGCGCCGAAGTCGTCGAAAACGGGGCGGTCGTCGACGCGGGCGACTTCCTGATTCCCAGCGACGAGCTCACTTTCAAGGACGACTGGCATGTCAGCGGACTCTCCGGAACCGGTTCCTGCTCGGTCACCGTCCAAGACCATCCGATTCCCGCTCACCGCTTCTTGTCGCTGCCGGCGCTGATCGCAGGCCACTCGCCCGGTCGAGAGCTGCACGACGGATGGCAGCCGGGGCTCGCAGCGTTCGGGGTGCTCATCTTGGCCCTTGCCGGCGGAGCGCTCGGCATGTCGCGTGCCGCGCTGCGCAGCTTCCCCGATCTGATCGACACGAAGGTGATCGCCTACACCGAACATGTCCAGCGAGAATTCCCGATCACGCACGTGCTGATGGCTGAGGCCGCGGCGAAGATCGATCAGGCCCATTTCCACCTGTACCGTTCGGCCGACCTGATGGACGAGGCGGCACGCTCCAACACTCCCCTGTCGGTTGTTGAGCGAGTCCGCGTCAGGGCTGACTCCGCCGAGGCCGTCTCGCTCTGCGGGGACGCAATCGCAGCCCTGTTCAGGGCGACGGGGGGATCGGGTCTGCGGGCGTCGAACCCGATCGGCATGGCGCTGGCGAATCTCCAGGCCATGAGCATGCACGGCGGCCTCGCGCTCGAGACCGCCCGAGCGTTGTACGGCCGGATCCTGCTCGGTCTCGAACCCGACACTCCCAGCTTCTAGCAACCCGGCTCCCCCTCGAACCTGAACGACTAGGCAACCCAGCGAAAGGGTCCAACCCCATGCGTCGAGAAGAACATGTGCTCGGAGAAGTGTTCTCGTATCGATTCCCTGGAGACAACGCCGATCATGCGCTCCTGGTGATGCACGGCATCGCCTCTCACGGCGGCATCTACGACAACTTTGGCGCCCACTACTCAGCCCAGGGCGCCGAGGTGTGGTGCATGGACGCTCCCGGCCACGGACGTTCTTGCATCTCCCAGCGTCCGGGTCAATGGACTTTCGAGCAGTGGGTCGACGCAGCAGTTGCCTACGGCGAGCACATCAGCGACACCACCGGGCTGCCGGTCATCATCAAAGGATCGTCGCTCGGTGCGGCTGCGGCCTACTGCGCGATGGCCGCTTCGGGCATCTTCCCGGGTTCGGTGCTCATGGGCTTCATGATTCCGTCGTGCCCGATGATGAAGCCGGACAACGTGTTCCGCACCGAAGCATTCGCCAAGCTCAGCGCGCTGATGGGCGACAAGTTCGTGCTGCACATCGATCGATTCTTCAACTTCGACACCGACTACGGCTACGTCGGCGCGGCTGAGCAGAAGAAAGCCGACCCCTACAACACGTGGTTCTACGACATGTCGTCGTGGGGTTCGCTGTTTCGATACGACCCGGCGGTTCCGCTGTCTGAGAACGCCAAACCGATCCTGTTCACCGTCGGTGAGGATGACCCCACATTCCCGCCTGAAGTTGCCCAGCGAGTGGTGGATGCCACCTCGGGCCCCGTGGAGTTCTACATGAAGCCGCAGGGCAAGCACCAACTCATGCTCTTCCACACCCACGAGTACACCGATGTCGTCACCGCCTGGTGCCGACGACTGATCAACGGAGAAACCCGATGACCGTTCTTCACCCCACTGGGGTCAATCATCTCGCACTGTCGACCCGCGATATGAAGACACAACTCACCTTCTGGTCCGACGTCATGGGCTGTGCCGTCAAGGCCCTGTACTGGATGCACGGCGTGGAGGACACCTTCCACGGCTTCGTCGAGCTCTCCGGTGAGAGCTATATCGCATTCGTCCAGCACCCAGACAACGCCGGGGAGATCACGCTGGGCGTCACCCACGCGGGGAACGCCGCCGGGCCGGTCACGGCGGGCACCATGCAACATGTCGCGCTACATGCCGACTCGTTCGACGACCTCCTCGCGTTGCGGGATCGCATTCGCGCCAAGGGCGTTCAGGTCATGGGTCCAATCGATCATGGGATGCTGCAGTCCATCTACTTCGGCGGACCCGAAGGCCTCGCCCTCGAGGTGACGACCGGTTCGGACATTCCCGCCAACCAGTGGATCGACCCCGAAGTGGTCGATCTCTGCGGCATTTCCGATGCCGAGTTGGATGCGCTGAAGAATCCCGAGCCGTACGCGTCGCAGGGCGGCGGCGTCGCCCAGCCGAATCGGGACGCCTGGCCGAACGCCACGTTGCTCCCAACCGAGCGCCACGATGCGGCCATGGCAATCCCCGATGAGGTGGCGTGGGAGCGGCTCAGTGAGACCACGCCGCCGGTCGAGACGACCTGATCGGGCGCGGCTCATGACGCTTGGTCGACCGCATCGAGTGAGATCGCTGCGCCCGTGACGGCAACCACACCGCAGCCGAACGTGCTGTTCATCATCTGTGATCAGCTGCGAGCCGACCATCTCGGCTTCGCCGGCAACGGCGTCGTGCGCACACCGAACATCGATCGACTCGCCTCGCAGAGCGTCGTCTTCGATCAGGCGTTTGTGTCGAACCCAATCTGCATGCCCAACCGTTCGACCATCATGACCGGGATGATGCCGTCGACTCACGGCGTCATCTTCAACGACCGGTCGCTCGATCCCTCGATGAACACCTTCGTCCGCCAGCTCCGGACCAACGGTTGGGAGACAGCGCTCGTCGGAAAGTCCCACCTCCAGCACGGCATGAGTCGGGAGACCGTCCAGGAACTCGGGGCGTCACCGGGCCGGTACTCGCCGTATGACGAAGGCTGGGACACCCTTGAGAACCAAGAGCGGTACGCATCTGGTGAGATGATCGCGCCGGGCGACTTCTACGGGTTCAGCCATATCGAATTGACGATCGGCCACGGCGCTCAAGTTGCGGGACATCACTATCTGTGGGCGCTCGAACGGGGCGTGACGCCCGAAGTTCTGGCAACCGGCACCGACCCAGAATCGGCGATACCGGGGCGCTCCGAGCACTGGTGGCAGGTTCATCCGGCGCCGTACAGCGACGAGATCCACTCCACGACGTTCGTCACCGAGCGCTCCATCGACTTCATCAAGAGCGCCGATGCTGGGGACAAGCCGTGGATGTTGTGGTGCTCCTACCCCGACCCTCACCATCCGATGGCGATCCCCGAACCGTGGTTCAGCCGCCACTCACCGCAGGACATGGTGGTCCCGCCGACCTTCGACGATCCGGGCGACGATTGGGCGCCGCATCTGCACGCCACCCGGAACCGAGAGCCGGCGATGCGGTGGAACCAGTACCCGCGCCCCTTCGGCCCGACCCGCGAGCAGCTGGTCGAAGCATTGGCTGTCACCTACGGGATGATCGAGTCGATCGACGACGGCGTCGGCCAGATTCTCGACGCGGTCGCTGCCTTGGGCGCCGACGACGACACGATCGTGATCTTCACCACCGACCACGGCGACATGATGGGCGACCACGGCTTGATCATGAAGGGCGCGATGCACTTCGGCGGGATGATCCGCGCTCCGCTGACGATCAAGGTGCCCGGGCGAACAGCAACTCGCACTTCGTCCCTGGCAGCCAGCATCGATCTCCCCCACACGGTGCTCGATCTGTGCGGTGTCTCGGAGTTCCAGGGCATGCAAGGCCACAGCCTCGTGCCGGTTCTTGACGAGCCGAGCACCACGGTGCGCGAGAGCGTGCTCATCGAGGAAGACTTCCCGAGCGAAGTTTTCCGAGGACCAACGCCAGCGAGAAGTCGGACGCTGGTCTGCAACAACGCCCGCTTCACCCGCGACTCGAACCGTTTCGAGACGCTCTACGACCTCGCGAACGATCCCGGCGAACTCCGTAACTTGGCGGTCGACCGGCGTCATCCGGATCTCCGTGCTTCGATGCTTGAACGCCTCACCGACGAGATCATCGAGGCCACGCCGTCGATCCGGACCGAGTCCGGTCCGCTCTAGGAGGCGACCATGCGTATCGGTTTCTCGCTGGGCACGGGGCAGCCCGTACGCGATCACAAGGCCGGGTTCCAGATCATCCTCGAACGCGGCCGAGCCGTGAGTCAAGCCGGGCTCGACTCGCTGACGGTCGGCGATCACCACGCCACGCCGTTCCCCTACTACCAGAACGTTCCGATGATCGGCCGGCTGATGGCCGAATGGGATCCCGCCAGACCAATCGGGTGCCTCTTCCTCATTCCGCTCTGGCATCCGGTGCTGCTTGCCGAGCAGGTGGCAACCCTGGCCACGATGAGCGATGTCCCGTTCATAGTGCAGGCCGCAATCGGCGACGGCGCCGCCCAGTCCGCAGCGATGGGCAAATCCCTCAGCACGAGGGGTGACGATCTCGACGAAGCCTTGCGAATCCTCGCGGCGCTGTGGGCGGGCGAGACCGTCAGCAGCGAGCGATTCGGTGTTTCCGAGGCCCGCATCGCTCCCCTGCCACCCCATGGAATTGACTTGTGGATCGCCGGAAGTGCGCCGCCGGCGCTTCGTCGAGCGGCTGAGCAAGGCACTGCGTGGTATGCCGACGCTCGCGCCACCGTGGAGACAGCCGGACGCCTTCTCCGCGAGTACACGGCCTATTGCCATGCCGCCGGCACAACGCCTCGCGCCGCTGTTCGCAAGGACGTGCTGGTGCTCCGTGACGCAGCGAGAGCCAATCAGATCGGCGACAAGCTGATGGAGCGCGGCTACCGCGGCATGGAACGAGGTGCCGTCGCCTACGGCAGTGTCGGACAAGTGGTCGAACAGCTCGGACTGCTCAAGGAACAAGGATTCGGCGAAGCCAACTTACGCTGCATGATGGTTGAGCAATCCGATGCGCTCGAGACGATCGAACTCTGCGGGGAGGTCAAGGCGGAACTTGCATGAGTCGAGACGCCCAAGGTGACAATCTCCACCAATATCGCTTTCTGATTGATATTTCGAAATTTCTGACCTAAGTTGCATCCGGCAAAGGAGCGAACATGCCAAACGTCCAACCACTTGCTCGCGAAGACCTCCCCCAGTTCGAGGAGATCTTCAGCAGAGTCGACGAGAACATGGGATTCCTCCCCACATCGCTCTTCACGATGGGACACGTGCCCGAAATCCTGGGCGGATTCTTGGCACTCGGCGGGGCCGTTCTCCAGAACCCGGTCATTGACGGCGAGCTGAAGAACCTCGTCTCTCACGCCGCAAGCGCCGCGAACGGCTGCCGCTATTGCCAAGCGCACACTGGCGCAACCGCCGCCAACCAGGGGACCGACACCGCGAAGATCGCCGCCGTGTGGGAGTTCGAGACGTCGGACCTCTTCACCGATGCCGAGCGGGCCGCGCTGCGGCTGGCTTTCCACTCCGGTTCGAGCCCGAATGCCGCCACCGCCGAAGACTTTGAGGAGTGCCGCAAGCACTACAGCGAGGAGCAAATCGTCGCAATTGTGGCTGTGTGCGCGCTGTTCGGCTACCTGAACCGCTGGAACGACACCATGGCCACCCAGCTCGAATCAGAGCCCAGCGAGTTCGGCAGCGAACATCTGAGCGGCCTCGGCTGGCAAATCGGCCGACACGCCTAGGAAGCCGCAGATGCCTTTCACGCTCGCCAACATTTCCGGTCGCGCTGCACTCGTGGCAGGCGACGAGTACTACGACCTCGAGGCCGTATCGCAAGGGTCGCTGGGAAGTGATCCGATGGGAGCGCTCGAATCCGCCGACCAGCTCGCTGAGCTGACGACCGGGCTCAGTGCTCATCAACCGACCGGTTCGCTTGCCGACGCCGTTCTGGACGCGCCAGTGCCGACGCCACGCAACTCCTACGGGATCGGGCTCAACTACCGGTCCCACGCTGCCGAAGCCAACATGACGGTCCCCACCGCACCGCTGGTGTTCACCAAGTTCCCCTCGTGCATCGTCGGGCCCAACGACGACGTTGAGCTGCGCAGCGAGCGGGTCGATTACGAGGGAGAGATTGTCGTCGTCATCGGCCCTGGTGGCAAAGACATCGACGAAGCCGATGCCTGGAATCACGTACTCGGGCTCACCGCCGGCCAGGACATATCCGACCGTGGCATGCAGATGGCGTCAAAGCCGCCGCACTTCGATCTCGGCAAATCGTTCGACACCTTTGGCCCGATTGGACCGGTGCTGGTCTCGACAGACTCGTTCGCCGATCTCGACTCAGTGCGTGTCTCCACCCACATCAACGGCGAGGAACGCCAGAACGACACGACGGCCAGCCTGATGTTCTCGATTCCGACGCTGGTCTCTTACTTGTCGCGCATCACGACGCTGCAGACCGGCGACGTGATCTTCTCGGGCACGCCCGAGGGCATCGGCGCTGTTCAGGGGTTGTTCCTCGCCGACGGGGATGTCATCACGACAACGGTCGAGGGCGTCGGCACCATGACCAACCGCTGCGTGCGGATTTCCGACCACGGTCACCCGACCCCGAATTTCCCGCCGCGCTGACCTGCAGTCCAAAGAATCAAACGACGAATCAAAGAGGAGCTACGACTCATGACAGTGCTTGATGAACAGCAGGCCGGTTTCCTCGCGGAACGCGTTTGGGCCATCTTGGCGACGGGTCGAACCGACGGTTCGCCGCAGCAATCAATGATCGGCTACGTCGTCGACGACGAAGGCCGCATCGTGATCTCGGCCAAGAGCTTCACGGCCAAGTGGCACAACTCCGTGCGCCAGCCGTCGGTGAGTTTGTGCGTGCCCGATGGCCGGGTCCATCTGGTGGTCTACGGCACCGCCGAGGCCATCTCGGAGGACCCGCTGCGCGCCGAGCTCACGGCCGATGTCTTCGCCCGGCTGATGGGCAAGGAACGGCCCGATCCGTCGGGCATCGTGCCAATGCTGAATGAGCAGAAGCGCACCGTCATCCGCATCACACCGACGAGCGCCATCTTCCACGAGTAGCCGGCGCCCGTCGCAGAAGACTGCACCGGCCCGGCAGCCATCGACGTGAGCACCTGACGACGTCGCGGCTACGTTCGGCCCCAGATGACGAACCCTCCGCTTCGGCTCGCACTCATCGGCTGGGGCGCGATCGCGCAGACAGCAGCCGCCTTGCTCGATTCAGAGCAGGTCGAGGTCGTGGCGGTCGCAACACGAAGTCGGACGGGTGCCCGCCCGGATGTCCCTGCGTCCGCTCGTCGCATCGTCGACCCCACCGAACTCGCCGCCACTCAACCCGACGTAGTCGCCGAAGCTGCCAGCAGTGCGGGCGTCGGCCCATGGGGCCGAGCTGCGCTCACCGCGGGCGCCGACTTCATCATTTCGTCGGTCGCCGCGCTCGCCGATGAGCAGCTTCTCGATTTGCTCCGTGACCTCGCCGGCCGCAGGGGTGCCCAAGTGCACATTCAGCCAGGGGCGCTTGCCGGTGTCGACGGCCTCGCCGCCGCCCGCTCCATGGGCATCGACGCTGTCGAGCACCGCATCGTCAAGCCGCCACTCGCCTGGATGGGTACCGCCGCCGAAGACATGTGCCGCTTGCACCCCCTCTCCGAGCCGGTGGCCTTCTTCCACGCCGACGCCGCCGAGACCGCTTCGAGGTTCCCGAAGAACGCCAATGTGGCGATGACCACCGCGCTCGCTGGCATTGGGCCCCGTGCAACCAAGATCACTCTCGTCGCCGACCCGGATGCCACCACGAACCGACACGAGATCGCGGCTCACGGAGCATTCGGCGAGCTCAACGTCGCCATCAGCAACAATCCGCTGCCAGCCAACCCGAAGACCTCGTCGCTGGCCGCACTCAGCCTCATTCGTGCCATCGAGAACCGGACTCAGGCAATCGTCATCTGACCCGCTGTCGCCCCCCGATCAGCGCTATCCATCGTTCTCAGCGCCCAGCGTTCGCACCCGTTCTTCGTAGTCGGCCCAGCCGACCAGCCCCCGAGCCTCGTCGAAGGTTGCCCTCGGCTCTCCGGCGTCGCCGCAACAGCTAGTGCCAGTCGAGATCGATGTCAATCGAGACCAACTCGATCGCACCGTCAGGTGCAAGCTGGCCGACCACGCTTAACGCCCGCACGAGCACACCGCTGGATATCAGAACCCGGTAGTCCGGGCGATCGGGAATGAGTTCCGGCAGGTCATCGAATTGTTCGGCGAACCGATCGACTATGCGCAGCAATTCGATGGTTTGGAAGTCTGCGGTTGATGGCTCACCGTTCAGACCTCGCTCTGGGCTCAGTTGACGGTCTAGGTCCTCAAAGAAGCCGTAGGTGGCCCTGACCTCGCGACGATCAGTCAATTTTGCTGAGTCGACTCAGTTTCGTCGATCCGACGCATTACCCGCTCACGGGACCGGGCCAGCAGGTCTGGTGGGGCATCGACAACGTCCCAGATGATGCTGTCTTCGAAAATGGCGTCAACCTCAGAGGGGGCCATCGCCTCAAGCTCCGCTGCGGTCCACACCCGTCGCGTCATGAGCCCACGGTACTCCGAACCTGCCACGTCGCCGGGTAGCCAAATCGGCGGAGATGCGCGGTACGGTGACCGGCGTCGACTCGGTGGGCCAGTCATCTTGTCGAGAGGGCTCAACCGCAGGCGCATTTCCTCAGGAGATGGACATGTACGACACAGATCTGCCGATCCGCAGCGACTTGCGGGAAGCCCATGCGACTGTTGTCGACCGTTGGTCACGTCCCGGCACCTGGTGGACCGCCCAAGAGCGCTTGGCCATCGTCGCTGAGGTCCGTCGAGCGCGTGATGCCGCAGAGGCTCCTCCGGCATGGGTTCGGGCATCGCAGGTCAACGGATCGGTTTCCGGCGAACACTCGCTGCCTGCCGCAGCCATCGACGTGATCTGGCGTCTGACCAACCACTCCGGCACTCTGACGGCCGAGTGGTGTGACGCAGCCATCGACGGCTTCGGTGAGCCCTCCGATGCCATCACGCCTGGCCAGTACACCGAGCTTGTGGCACTCGTTGCCCAGACGAACTGCATCGACCGGTTCGCCGAAGGGCTGTCCCTCGACCGGCCGACGCTAGGAGGCCCAGTCGCCGGCGAGCCGAGCCGCACAGTGCCCGAAGACGCAGCCATGCGAGGCCACTGGGTGCCGACAGTTCCGAGCGACTATCCGGCGGTCGTCCAGGCACTCAGCGCGGTGCCCGCCGAGAACGCCGCCATGCTCCTGCTGTCCGATGCCCAGTACATCCCAGTCGACGAGATGTTCGACCTGACGAGCGACCGGAATTCGCTCTCCCGCATGCAAGTCGAGCTGGTGGCCGCACGCACATCGGTGCTGAACGAGTGCTTCTACTGAACCACCGGCCACTCGATGCTGCTCAGTCTGAGCGGCCAAAGCCAGGATGCCCAGGTCTCGTTTGACGCCGTCACCGGCACCGGCAACGACGACGGCGGCGTCGCCCACGGCCGGCTGCTCGCTCGCCTCGCAGAAGCAATGTGGGAGGGCGAACCATCACAGCTCGCTGCTGTCCGAGACGACGTGACCGCGGCGATGGGCGGCGACGCCCTGGTGGATGCGGTCGCTGTGAGCGCCAACTTTCACATGATGACTCGAATCGCCGACGGCACCGGCACCAAGTACGACCGGGCAGGGCTGGAGCGGACCGCTGAGGTCCGAGCCCAGGTCGGCGTCAACGACATGGCCAGCGGCCAAGAGGCTCTCCGCTTGCTCACACACAGATGAGCTGAAGCGCTCGCAGCGCGGCATGGACATGTCCGATGCTGTCTGACAGGCTTCGCTTGGGCCACAGAGCTTGCGACTGAGGGGGCACCAGATGTCACAGATGAACGAGACGGCCGCGGCATTCTTCGACGCGTGCGAGACCGGCCAAGGCTGGGACGGTTGTGCCCAGTACTGCACGCCCGACGCGTCCTTCGCCGCTCAGTCCGAAGCGATCGGCGACATCACCGACCTGCGCTCGTACGCCGAGTGGATGAAGGCCACGCTGACGATTCTCGAAGACGGCTCGTACGACCTGAAGTCGTGGGCCGTCGACACCGAGCACAACAGCGTCCTGGCTTACGCCGTGTTCAACGCCACCCACACCGGCGAGGGCGGACCGGTGCCGCCGACAGGCAAGTCGGTCAGCTCGGACTACGTGTACGACATGCGCTTCGAGGGCGACAAGATCGCCCACATGACCAAGATCTGGCACTCGGGCGTCGCACTGCAACAGCTCGGCTGGGCCTGAACCCCGCAGGCAGCCCTGCCTTCAGACCCGCCGGGGTGAAGGAGTGCCAGGAGATCAGATCGTGACGCCGATGCGGACGAACTGCCCACGTGACTGCTACGACAACTGCGGGATCGTGGTGCGCTCCGGCAAGGATGGTCGGGTCATCGTCCGCGGCGACCCAGATCACCCGGTCAACCGGGGAACGCTGTGCACGAAGTGCGCAACGGCCTACAACGGCGTGTGGCAGGACCCCGAGGCCCGCCTCACCACGCCGCTGCGCCGGGTCGGCCCGAAGGGCGAAGGCGCCTTCGCACCCATCAGCTGGCAAGACGCCCTGGCCGAAACCGCGCAGCGCACGCAGCAGGTCGTCGACGAACGCGGTCCCGCAGCCGTGCTGCACACTCACTACTCGGGAACGTTGTCGATGCTGGCGTTCATGTTCCCCCTGCGGTTCTTTCACCGCCTGGGCGCGACCGAAGTAGAGCCCGATTCGATCTGCAACCTGGCCGGGCATATCGCATGGACGTACATGTTCGGCACCTCGGTTGCCGGGTTCGACCCGCGTACCGCGGCCGACTCGTCGTGCATTCTCGTGTGGGGCGCCAACCCGTCTCACAGCGCCCCGCACATGGACAAGAACTGGCTGGGGGACTTCGACGGTTCGGTCATCGTCGTGGATCCGATACGCACGGCGACTGCGGCTCGGGCCGATCTTCATCTCCAGCCCTATCCCGGCACCGACGCCGCACTGGCGTTTGCCATAGCGCACGAACTCGGCGCTTTGGCGGCCTTCGATGAAGAGTTCATCGCCGACCACGTCCAAGGCGCCGAAGAGGTGCTCGGGGCCATCGAGACGTGCACGCCGGAATGGGGCCAGGAACACACGGGTGTCCCGGCCGATGACATCCGGCGCGCCGCCCGGCTCTACGCAGCGGGACCGGCACTTCTGTGGGCCGGTCAAGGACTCCAACGCCAGCCCACGGGTGCGAACGTCATGCGGGCCGTCGGCCTGCTGCCGACGCTGACGGGCAACATCGGCAAGCCCGGCGCCGGAATCTCCTACCTCAATGTTGCAGCGGCCATGCTCGGCGCGGACTTCGACGAACTGTCCGGCACGTCGCTTGCCCGCAACGGCGCTCCCAAGGTCAATCACATCGGTCTTGCCGCCAAACTCGAGGACACCGAGCGCTTCGGGGCCTTGTTCAGCTGGAACACGAACCCCGTCGCCTCGGCTGCCGAACAGGACCGTCTCCGTGCGGCACTGTGCCGGGAGGATCTGTTCACCGTCGTCGTGGACTGCTTTCCAACCGACACGGTCGACTATGCCGACATCGTGCTCCCGGCCGCGAGCTTTCTGGAATTCGACGACCTCACGTTCAGCTACATGTCACCGATCGTGGGAGCGCAGCAAAGGGTCCGAGAGCCGATCGGCGAGGCGCTGCCAAATCAGGAGATCTTCCGCCGGCTCGCTGCAGCGATGGGGCTCGACGAGCCAGAGCTTCACGAGACCGACGATGTGCTGATCCAGCGTCTTCTCGACCAGCTCGATCTCGGCCTCGCTTTTGGCGAGCTGGCCGAGCGAGGCCACGTGTACCTGACCCGTGAGCAAATCGATTTCTTCGCCAACCGGCGCTTCCGCACCCCGTCGGGCCGAATCGAGATCGCTTCTGACGCAGCAACGGCGGCCGGCTTGCGGCGGGCTCCTGTTCCGACCGCCGACGCCCGTGAAGCCGACGGGATCTTCCGGCTGCTGTCGCCTGCCTCGCTGTGGCGGCTCAACGATTCCCACGCCAATGACCGCACCATTGCGCGGCGAGCCGGTCCTGCGACCGTCACGATCCACCCTGCAGACGCTGCCGATCTCGGCATCGCCCACGGCGATCCGGTCCGCATGCAGAACGACGCAGGCCACCTCGAGGTCGAGGCGAACGTGGAGGACGTCGCGCCTCGTGGCGTCCTGGTCAGCTACAAGGGTCGTTGGCCCAAACTGGAACCCAGCGGCCGCAACGTCAATGTGCTCCACGAGGCCATTTCTTCCGACATCGAGGGCTGCAGCGCAGTACACGCCACGCGGGTCACACTCGAGCTAGCGCATTGACGCTTGCGATTCCCGTGAGACAGCCGCACCGGCCGACGCGACCGCATTCCCACGTCCGTGTCGCCTAAGCCGATGAGCCGCGGCGAGATGCATCTGAGCGCCTTCATCCAGGCATCTCCGAATCATCAGATCAAGGGCATGTGGAAGCACCCCGCGGACGAGACGTCGTGGGGGTACCGGACTTTGAACTGGTGGCAAGACCTCGTGCGCACCCTGGAGCGTGGCTGCTTCGACGGGATCTTCTTCGCCGACGTGCTGGGCACCTACGACGTCTATGGGGCGAGCCGCGAGGCTGGCCTGCGCGGTGCAGTCCAGATTCCCGGCATCGACCCCACGTTGCTGATCCCCGCGCTGGCGGCGTGTACGGAGCATCTCGGTTTCGCCGTGACCATGTCGACCAGCCACCACGCTCCGTACCACACGGCTCGGCTGTTCTCGACCCTCGACCACCTCACCGGCGGCCGTGTCGGCTGGAACATCGTGACCTCGTACCTGTCCGATGCCGAACGTCAAGGACTCGGCGAGATCCTGCCCCACGACGCCCGCTACGACCGGGCCGACGAGTACGTCGATGTCTGCCTGAAGCTGTGGGAGCAGAGCTGGGAAGACGGCGCCGTCGTTCTCGATGCCGAGGCCGACACGTTTACCGACCCGGCCAAAGTGCACGAGATCAACCACGCCGGCGAATGGTTCACGGTCGAAGGCCCCCACATGGTCGAGCCCTCCCCCCAGCGCACTCCCGTGCTGTATCAGGCGGGCAACTCGGCACGCGGTGTCGAGTTCGCGGCGAACACGGGCGAGGTCGTCTTCATGTCGGTGCCGGGCAACGACCGCGGTGCCGCCGTCGTGGCATCGCTGCGCGAACGGGCCGCAGCAGCCGGTCGCGATCCGGAACAGATCAGGGCCCTGCAGGTAGCGCGGGTCGTGGTTGCCGAGACCGATGCCAAAGCCCGGGAGATGCGCGACGAGTGGTCACGGCTGTTCTCCGTCGACGGCTACCTCGCTCTCTACGGCGGTTGGACGGGCATCGACTTGGGCGGTCACCCGCCCGACACACCGATCGATGACATCGAGGCAAACGCGATCCGCACCCAGGTCGAGCGCTGGAAACTGGAAGACCCCGAGCGGACCTGGACCGTCGGCGATGTTGCCCGACGGCTCTCGGAGACCGCCGGCGGGCTGGGATTCGTGGGTTCGCCGGCCAGCGTCGCCGATCAGATGGAGGCATTCATCGAGACCACCGGCGTCGACGGCTTCAATGTGACGACGGCGCCTGTCCCCTGGGGGTTCACCCAAGTGGTCGACCTGCTGGTGCCCGAGCTCCAACGGCGTGACCGGTTCCGCACCGGATACGAGGGTTCGACGTTTCGGGAGAACTTCTTCGGCGCCGGCCAACGCCACCTGCACCCCACCTACCCCCGGAGGAGACCCCGATGACAGTGGTCGACCATGACATCGTCGAGATGCCCGATGATCCGACGGTCGGAGCCATGCCGCCCTACCGCCGCATCGTCGGATGGGTGCGAGCTGAGACCGATGGCCTTTCGGGGGATCAACTCGATTTCGACGACACGAGCCCGGACAAGGAATGGATGTGGTGGTCGATCCGCCGGCAGGTCTCCCACATGGCGTGGGACGCACTGGTGTTCACCCACCGCAGATGCAGCCTCCTGCTCTGGCCCGATGGCGACGAGCCCGAACCGGTCGTGTGGAAACACCACCATCTCGGGCCGGACATGAAGTACGACCGGATGCTCGACGAGGACCTCTACTGGGAAGTCCCCGACCTCATCGCGAAGATGGAGATCGGCATCGGCTGGCTGGAACGAGTGGTAGGCGAGAACACGATCGAACAACTCCGCTCCGACACGACCAGCATCCGGGGAACCGAGTTCTGGTCCTACGTCATCACCACCCTCCGCCGGGGAGCGAGCGCCGACCCGGACCGGCCCGGCTACCTGCGTTACGACCTCGAAGGCTCGCTGTGGATGGTCTTCTACGAGCTGCTCACCCACATCCGCACCATCCAACGACTCAAGACCCGCCAGGGCATCGCCCTCAACGTTGAACTGCCCCGAGTGGGCTATCTCCGCCTGCCCGAGTACTGGGGCGATACCGACGCCAACGGACCATCCATGAAACGAATCGAGATCAACCCATGACAACTGCCGCCAACCCGTCGATCGACTCAGCCGGCGTCCGGGCCCTCGTCGTCGAAGCCGTCGCCCGATCAGCCGAACTCATCGACACCCCAGCCACAGCCGAGCAATGGGACCAGCCCTCGGCTCTCGAAGGCATGACCGTCGGAGCACTCTGCGCCCACCTCGTACGCGCTGCCGGCGCGACGATCGCCTATCTCGACCGCACCTCACCCGACCGGCGCCCTGACGGCGACCTCCTCACCGCAGTCACCTACTTCCACGCCGCGGTCGACTCCCCCGTCCACGAACAGATCAAGGACGTCTCCGCCGCCGAATCGGCCATCGGGCACCAAGCAACCGTGGACAAGTGCCGCCAACTGGTCGCCGACCTGGAGACACGGCTGGCCGACGAACCCGTCGACCGCCTCGTCGCCGCGTTGGGGGGCCGACTCCTCACCCTCGACGACTTCTGCCGCACAAGGCTGATCGAGGTGCTTCTCCATCTCGACGATCTCGCAGTCAGCACCGGCCAGACCCGCCCGAACACCGACCCGCTCGGCCCAGCCATCATCATCGAGATCTGCATCGACATCGCCCGAGGCCTCAACGGCGACTGGAGCGTCCTCTATGCCCTGACCCGAGCCGAACGCTCTGGCGACACCGCAGTCTTCCCCGTCTTCTGATCGCGGACCCAGTGAGCCCGATCACTACAGCCAGGTTCAGCGCCGATGAGCTATATGAGATCGTCGCGACCTACGCGGGCTTCGGCAACCATCACACCGGGACCCCGGTCGATGCCCAGACCTCCGCGTGGCTGAAGGACGTGCTGTTGAGCCTCGGTGCCGCGGTGGACGAAGACTGGTTCGAGTTCGACCGCTTCATCTGCACCGCCGAGTTGCGGATCGGGGGCCAACTCGTGCCCGCGCTGCCCGTCTTCTACAGCGCGCAGGGCGACTGGCTCACCAAGAACCTCTCGATCGTCAAGGTCGATGCCGCCGTCGCCGGCAACCCGCGCGGACTCGACCCTTACCTCGACACCGACCCGGCAGCAGCGGCGCTCGTCGTCGTCATCGACGGACCAGACGATCTTGTGGTGCAGTGCAACCGAGTGCCGCAGATGTCCGCAACCCCAAGTCGCCCCGCAGTCATCATTCCGGGCAACTGGGCCGAGCGCGTCGACGGCGCCGATGCCGAATTGGCATTCACGGCGACGACCGAACCGGGTCGCAGCGCCAATGTCATCGCCACGTTGGGTCCAGCCGACGCGCCAGCGATCAACATCACGACGCCGCTCACCGGCTGGACGCCCGCCGGCGGCGAGCGCGGCACCGGTCTCGCGGTCGCTCTAGCGATGGCTGCCGATCTCGCCACCGACCACCACGTCACGCTCTCCGCGTGCAGTGGCCACGAGATCGATCACATCGGCCTCAAGCACTATCTCGACAGCCGAGCCGTGGGCGGCCACCGCGTCATCCATCTCGGTGCGTCGGTCGCGGCAGTCGAACCCGATTCGAAGGGCCCGGCCGGACTCGGCAATCAACGGATGGTCCTGACCACCGTCGACGGCGAGCTGCGCGACGAAATCGGCGGTCGCGTACCCGCAGCGAATTGGCGCCTGCACGAGACGAACCCGTGGCCCGGCGAAGGCGGCACATGGTTCGAAGCCGGCGCGTCGGTGCTGTCCTTTCTGGGCGGGTCATCGCTGTTTCACACCACAGCCGACACTGCCGCCGCAACGACTCCGCAGGCCATGGGCCTGGCCACCGACGTAGCGATCGATGCGGCCAGGCTCTTCCTCGACAGTCACCGATGAGCCGTGCCGACAACCCCCGCCGCCTGCTCACCGGCGAGCCGCTCCAGTACGTGGTCGCGGACAAGATCCTCGGCTTCTGACACTCTGCCGGCACCGTTGACTGGATCCAACATGCGTTGTATGGTGTCAACATGCCGAGGGCGCGGCACCCGAAGAAGGAGGTCGAAACCGCATTGGCCGAACTCGAAGACGCAGGCTGGACCGTCGCACCGAGAGCGTCGGGGCACCGTTGGGGTGTTGCTCGCTGCGCCGAATCCAGCCGATCAGGCTGCCAGGCCTCTATCTGGTCAACACCACGCAGCCCCGACAACCACGCCCGCCAGCTCAGGCGGGCACTGGAACGATGCATCCACATTCCCGAACAAGACAACGACACCTGACCATGACCGCCCACACCTTCACCCTGATCGTCGACGGCCCCGACCTCCAATCAGACGAGCTGATCGACGACGTGCACGAGGCTGGCTGCGATGACGCCCTGATCGGGCGAGCCGACGGCATCCAGTTCGCCGACTTCGACCGCGAGGCCGACACCTTCCAATACGCAGTGCTGACTGCGGTAGCCGAACTCGAGTCGATCGCGGGCATCAACGTGGCTCGCCTTGCGGATGCCGGACTCGTGTCCATGGCCGACATCGCAGCCCGCACCGGTCGAACCCGCGAAAGCGTGCGGCTCCTCATCGCTGGCGAGCGTGGACCCGGCGGATTCCCACCCCCCGTCACCGACCCCCGCAGCCGCTACCGGCTCTGGCGCAGCGACGAAGTCGCAGCCTGGCTTCGAGAAAACCTCAACACACTCCTCAACGACACGGCCGAAGACCACATCCGAGCGGCCATTAACGCCAGCCTCGAACTCCGCCACCACCGAGCCCATCTCAACGACGCCGAACGCACCGACCTTCGAACTCTTGTGGACAGCTAACCAATACCAACGCCTCGGCCCGAGAAGATCGATCGATTGCGGCGGACTCACCGCCCATCGGCACACACCGTCGACTGATGAACACCGTCGAATCTCACGCTATGTAACAGATCTCCACAACTGTGTACCGTCGCGTCAATTCGACTCAACAATTCCAAGGCACTGCGACGCATGAACGTGAGCGAAGAAACCCCCATTGAGCTTCGGGCCGCTTCGAAGGCCGCTCTTGAGTGGATCAACGCAACACGGGAGTCGCACTACGAGATCACCGGAATCATCGATGCCGAAGACACCGTGGCACGAGCGCGGGAACGGTCCTTCGAACTCGGCTTGGTGCTGTGCGACGGCGACGTCTGTGCCCGTGAGCAGGTGGTGGTCGAACGATCCGCCGAGGGCTTTCGAGTGTCGGCCGCTGACGTTGGCGATCCGCTGATCCCGCCGCTGCTCGACCCGCCGGTCGGGGTACGCACCGGATGGCTCGATACCCAACTCGACAAGCACAAGTTTGTCGTCTTGGTGTTCTACCGGGGCTTGTGGTGACGTCCGTGCCGCCGCGAGTTGCGCGGCTTCGGAAAGTCGGGGGTCGTCGAGGAGATCCGGGCTGCGGGCGGCGAGATCTTCGCCGTCACCAGTGAGCCGCAGAGTCTCGCGAGCGAAGCACAGGACTCATGGGAACTGGAATATCAAGCCGTAGGCGACCCGCACCACGAGATCCTCGGAGACTGCCGTGAGGCTGACCGATTCGACCTCTACATCGGCGACACCGCAGTACTGGAGCGACACTGGTCCTCGCACCCGAACGGCATCTTCCAGGCCGGGATCCTGGCCCTCACCGAGGACCGACGAGTGCTGTACCGGTGGCGCTGTCGCCCGACTCATCAGAATCGCGGTGGCGCCTCCGGTCGAGTCACTGCGTCGCATGTGTGGTCTCGCATCCAAGATGGACTAGCCAGCGACTCCGACGCCGCATGGGATACCGATCCCCCACTCGATGCCCCGGAGGCCTTCTGGCCGTACTTCGTCGCTCAGCTGTTTGCCCATGGATGGTTCATCAAGCCGAAGCGGTTCCCACTTGGCCGATCCGACGACAAGCCGTCTGCGCGTGTGTCCGCAATGAAACCACGACTCATCGGATTCGCCGCGGCGTGGGCCATCTGCTTCGTGCTGCTGCCAGCTCGCAGAGTCCTCCTCGCTTTGGCCGGCTACGCCGCGGCAATCACACCGGCCGTCCGCCGAGTGAACCGCGAGTTCCAGCACGTTCCCGCCGGCAGCACGCCCGAGCCCGGCGGGCGAAGCCTCGGCACCGAGCCCCCGACGCCCCGCCCTCAACAGTCGAGTCGCTGAGACGGCAGGGCGAGCCGAGTTACTCGAAGGTGCGCCTGGCCGTTTCCCAAGCGTTGATCTTGTCCCAGTCGTACTCCACTCCCAGCCCCGTGCCGGTAGGCACTGCGACGCATCCGTCAGCACCCACATCGTCGAGGCCATCGCCATAGCCGTCTGCGTAGATCGGCGGTTGCAGGCAGTTCTGCGAGGTGTCGGGATTGATCAGACCGAGTTCGTAGAAAAGCGTGTTCGGTATGGCGGACATGCAGTGTCGGTGCATCGGGCCGGCCGTGTGGAGCTGTACCTCCATGCCGATGGCGTCGCAGAAGTGGGCCAGTTTCATCGTGCCGGTGATGCCGCCGTCCAACTCGGGATCGACGTGCATGATGTCGGTACCACGAGCGAGCACGAAGTCGGCCTTTTGCTCGAATCCTCGGATGTGCTCGGCAATGAGCATCGGTGTGCGGACGAAGTCTCGCAGGCGCTTGTGGGCGGCGGCGCTCGAAGAGGCATCGCGGTACGGGTCTTCGTACCAGAGGAATCCCAGGTCATCGCAAGCGCGACCGACTTCCACGGCATCCATGAATGACCCCAAGGACGACGCGGGGTCTGTCATCAACTTCATCGTGGACCCGACGCGATCGCGAACCGCTGTCATGATGCCGATCTCGTTGTCCACGTCGCCGTCGAAGAAGCCGTGAATCTTGTACGCAGGGAGACCGCGTTGCTGGCATTCCTCCGCGAAGTCTGCGTACTTAGAGATGCTGTCGAGGCCGCCGGGCGTCTGTTGGCCCGGTGTCGTACTCGCATATGTCGGCAGCCGTTCCCGGTACCCGCCCAGCAGCTGGCTGATGGAGGCGCCGTACTTCTTGCCCGCAAGATCCCACAGGGCTGTGTCCAGAGCTGCGATGCCGACCTTGTCGAAGTGGCGGAACTGCACTTTGAGGAGTTCGAATATCCGTTCGCGCTGCTCTGGGTCCCTGCCGATCAGCAGTGGCGCCATATCGCAGACCTGTGCCATCGCGTGTTCGGTTGCGCCGTAGTGGGGTGCGTAGCTTCCCGTGTGACCGTCGTCGGTCTCGATCGACACGATGAACTTCGAGACGCTCATCTCTGCCCCAGGCGAGTAGGCCCAGATCGACGGACCGACGTCGGGGAGTTGATACGTGTAGGCCTGAACGACGATGCGGCTGATCTTGCTCATGGTGCACCTCGGTGAGATTTCTGTTGAAGCAGGCGGCGGGCGGCCTCGACGACCACTCCAACGGCCCGCTCCTCGGTTGCGGCGATGCGGCCTTCGTCGACGACGGCTTCGGACTCGGTGCGTTGAGCGATCACCCCGGCGACGCACCCGGCCCGCCAGCCGTTGGCAGCGCACATCGTGAACAGCGTGGCCGACTCCATCTCGTAGTTGAGCACGCCGATGCGACGCCATTCGGCGAGGCTGCCCCGCAGCCACCCGACGACGTCGCCGGCCACCGTGTCGTAGCGCTCTTGGCCGGGGTAGAAGGTGTCGCTCGACGCTGTGATCCCGACCTGGTGGGGAGCGTCGAGAGCGACTGCGGCATCGACCAGCGCCCGGGTGCACTCGAACGAGGAGGCGGCCGGGTATTCCAGCGGAGCGAAGTGCCGACTCGCCCCGTCGAGGCGAACGGCGGCCTGGGTGATGGCCAGGTGGCCGATCAGCAAATCCGGCTGGATCGACCCCGTCGTGCCGACCCGCAGGAATGTCCGCACGCCGACCTGAGCCAGCTCTTCGACTGCGACCGAGGTCGACGGCCCACCGACGCCAGTCGAGCAGACCACCACCGGCTGGCCGTCGATCGACGCCCGATAGGTCGTGAACTCCCGGACGGAGGCCAAGTGCGCCGGCTCGTCCATCGTCTCGGCGATCCTCGCCACTCGGGCCGGGTCGCCCGGCACGATGGCCAGCGTGGCCCCGCCGAGATCGGCCGTGCTGACACCCAGGTGCATCACGCGCTCGTCACTCATCGCCCGACCCTATTTCTCCGCCGCCAACCGGGTGGCCGATGGTCAGAGATCCAGGACGGCTCGTAGTCCGTCATCGATCGCTTCGACGAGGGGCCGCGGCAGTCGACCCGCACGCTCCCCCAGCCATGACCGATCGACCAGTTCCAATCCGAGTGGCACTGCAACGGAGTCGGTGGGCAGACCGGTCACCGCAGCGTCAAGCAGGACATTGCCGGCGAGGCCTGCCCGGTCGAGATTCGAGGTCAGCGGCACAACATGGATTTGCCAGACGTCGACATCGAGAACGTCACCAGCGGAGACCACGACACAAGGCCGACGCTTGTCGAGATCGATCCAGTACACCCCACCGCGCACTACCACGGCGCAGATCGCTCCATCCGCTCGCCAACCGCCATGGCGTCCTTGGGAGTCAGTCCCTCGGCCGCGGCAAGCGCCGCGTCCGCCACGAGCTGATCGGCGAACGACATGGTCGATTGGGCTGCGTGGCGCCGGAGCTGTTCGGTCACCCACCTCGAGAACGGCACGTGAAGGCTCTCAATGATCGGCACGACGTCATCAGGCACACTGATCGTCTTGTTGGGCACGTACGTATTATACGTACATATCAAGCAATGGGTAACCCAAGATCGCCAGTGTCGACGATGTATACGAGTCGGTGCCGCCATACTGCGGGGCGGGCGATTGAAGGGGCAGCCGTGAGCGCATCTCGCCAGAGCGAAGTGGTGGTGCTGGGTGCTGGGGTGTCGGGCATCTACCAGATCAAGCGCCTGGTGGACCTTGGCGTCGACGCCGTGGTCCTCGAAGCCGAGGACGATCTTGGCGGCACCTGGTACCGCAACCGTTACCCGGGTTGCCGGTTCGACTCCGAGAGCTACACCTACGGCTACTCGTTCTCGAAAGAACTGCTCGACGAATGGCACTGGAAGGAACGCTTCAGCTCACAGCCCGAGAACCTGCGCTACCTGAACTATGTGGCGGACAAGTTCGACCTGCGTCGCCACATGCGCTTCGGCAAGCGGGTCGAACGCATGGCGTGGGACGAGAGCGATTGCCGCTGGCACCTCTCGCTTGCCGACGGCGACACCCACACCGCTCGCTTCGTGGTCACCAGCCTCGGCCCGCTGTCGGCACCGACCCTGCCCTCCTATCCCGGCATGGACGAATTCGAAGGCCCGTCGTTTCATACGTTCTTCTGGCCCAAAGAGCCCGTGGAACTCGCCGGCAAGCGCGTCGGCGTCATCGGCACCGGGGCTACCGGCATCCAGGTGATCGGCGAGATCGCAGACAAGGTCGCCGAGCTCAAGGTGTTCCAGCGCCGCCCCAATTGGAGCACTCCGCTGAACAACTCCCCCATCTCCGAAACAGAGATGGACGAGATCCGCGATCGCTACGACGAGATCTTCGCCAACTGCGCTGCCTCGCCCCAGGGCTTCGAGCATGTGCCCCGCTGGGGATTCTGGGACATGACCGCTGCCGACCGCCGCGAGCTGTGGGATGAGCTGTACACCCGGTCAGGTTTCGCCATCCTGGCGGGCAACTTCGCCGAGATCTTCGTGGATGAGGCCGCGAACCGGGAGATGTCGGAGTACATCGCCGAGCGGATCCGCCAACGAGTCCGCGACCCTGCCGTGGCGGAGAAGCTCATCCCCAAAGACCACGGCTTCGGACTGCAGCGGCTGCCGTTGGAAACCGACTACTTCGAGGCCTACAACAACCCCAATGTCGAGCTGGTGGACCTGTCGCAGACGCCCATCGAACGCCTGACCGCAAGCGGCCTCCAGACCACCGACCGCCATTACGACCTGGACCTGATCGTCTACGCGACCGGCTTCGACGCCATCACCGGGGCATTCGACCGGGTGGACATCCGCGGCGTCGACGGCACCACCCTCGGCGAGAAATGGCGTGACGGCCCCAGCACTTACTGCGGCCTGCTGTCGCACGGCTTCCCCAACATGTTGATGGTGGCCGGCCCCCAGAGCGTGTCGGGCTCCACCAACTTCCCACGGGCCATCGAAGGCGGCGTCGACTGGGTGACGGGACTGCTCGAATACGTACACGAGCACGGATACAGCCGAGTGGAGGCGCAGCCCGGGGCCGAGCAGGAATGGGTGGACGAGGTGAAGCGATTCCACGAACGGCTGCTGTTTCGGCGCAGCAAGGGCTGGTTTACCGGCTACAACTCCAATGTCGCCGGCCACGAGGAAGGCAAGGTCCGCTACCAGGCCTACTTCGGCGGAGCCACCCGCTACACCGCCAAGGTCACCGAGCTTGCTGCGAATGGCTACCCCGGCCTCGCCATGGCCTGAGGGGTACCGGCAGTTGCACTCCCAGCGCCTGCGGCGGCCGGACCACGCGTTTCGCCAGCATTGAACGCTCGCTCAACTCGCAATGTGGAGACGCGCCTAACGTTTGCGAGGGGGAGCCAGTGATGTCGACGTGTCCGTTTCATCCGTTCTCGGCGGAATACCTCGCCGATCCGTACCCGACCTTCGCCTCGGTGCGTGAGGAGACCCCGGCCTTCTACAGCGACGAACTCGACATGTGGGTGGTCACCCGCTATCGGGACGCGTCCATGGTGATGTCGGACACCGAGCAGTTCTCGGCGTCGAACTCCCAGGATCCGCTGCTGCCGTTCTGCCCCGAGGCCGGCAAGGTCCTCGCAGAGGGGTTCGGCTACACGCCGGTTATGACGAATCTGGACCCGCCCGAGCACGCCCGGATTCGCCGGCACAACATGACCGCGTTCTCGACCCGCCGGGTCGCGAACCTCGAGCCGGTCATCCGTGAGATCACCACGAGCCTGCTCGACGACATGCTGGCCGAGGAGCGGTTCGACTGGGTCGCCGGCCTGGCCTATCCGCTGCCGATCAACGTGATCTTCGAGCTGGTGGGCTTCCCCCGCGAAGACGCCGACATGGTCAAGGGGTGGGGCGGAGACCGGCTGACCATCATGTTCGGACACCCTGACGAGAGCGAGCAGCTGCGCGTGGCGCAGAACATGGCGGCACTGTGGCAGTACTGCTCGGAGCACGTGCAGCGGCGCAAGGTCGAGCGGGCCGACGACTTCACCTCCGCCCTGCTCGACATCCGCGACGCCGACCACGAGGCGATCAGCGAGACCGAGATCACCAGCGTGGTCATGGGGCTCGGGATCGCCGGCCATGAGACCACCACCAACCTGTTGGCCAATGCGATGCGACTCCTGGCAGAGCACCCCGACCAGTGGACTGAGATCTGTGCCGACCCGTCGCTGATCCCCAACGCTGTCGAGGAAGCCCTCCGGTTCGACTCCAGCGTCAACGCGTGGCGGCGGAAGGCACGCACCGACATCGACCTCGGCGAGGGAGCCGTGATCCCCGAGGGGGCCAGAGTGCTGGTGCTGCTCGGCTCGTCCAACCGCGACGCTGCCGAGTTCGACGACCCGGACCGCTTCGACATCCACCGCACAGGCGCACGCCGCCATCTCTCGTTCGGCAAGGGCATTCACTACTGCCTCGGAGCCCCGCTGGCCCGCCTCGAGGCCTGCGTCGCTTTCGAGGAGGTCACTCGACGGGCACCCGACCTTCATCTGGCCGACCAACAGCTCGACTACCCGCCGATCATCTCGTTCCGCGGCCCCCGACAGCTCTGGCTCACCCGCAACCGGCAGGACAACCCATGACCGTGCTGAACCATCACGACCTGGGCGAGTACCCCCAGTGGGCCGCAGACCCCGCGAGCTTCGATTTGAACGACCTCGACGCCCGCTTCCTCGACTACCCGTTCCCGACCTACGCGCGCCTGCGCTCCGAGTCGCCCATCCACCGCAACAGCGACGGCAGCTTCTTCGTGACCTGCTACGACGAAGTGGCGGCCGTGCTCAACGGACGGGCGATGAGCTCGGACAAGAAGGCCCCCTTGAGCGGCGTGTTCGGGCCCGACGCTCCGATCTACGAGCACCATGCCAACGTGATGGTGTTCCTCGACCCGCCCGACCATCCGCGCGTGCGGGGCCTGGTCGCGCACGCCTTCCGGACGCGAGCGCTGGCGTCATGGGAGCCGAAGGTCGAGCGAGCCGTCGACGAGCTGCTCTCCGACGCCCTCGTCGACGGCAAGATGGACCTCATCGGCGACTTCGCCTATCTCCTGCCCCTCACCGTGATCGGGCAGATGCTCGGCGTCCCGACCGACGACCGTGAGCGATTCAAGACCTGGGGAGCGTCGGTGACTGCGTCGCTGGAGCCGAACCCCTCCCAGGAGGTCATCGATCGGGCCAATGCCGCGGTCGACGACTTCAAGGGCTACCTCGGAGAGCTCGCAGACCGGCGCCGCCGCGAACCGGGCGACGACCTGATGTCGATCCTCGTCAGCGCCGAGGAGGACGGTCAAGCCCTCACCGAAGTGGAGTTGTTGCACAACGCCGCATTCCTGCTGAACGCCGGACACGAGACCACCTCGAACCTCATCGGTAGCGGCATGGACGCACTGTTCCGCCATCCCGATCAGCTCGAGCTGCTGCGCGAGCGCCCCGATCTGGTGCCCTCGGCAGTCGAGGAGATGCTCCGCTTCGACAGTCCCAACCAGATCGGCGGACGCCTGGCGCTCGAAGACGTCACCTTGCGGGACACGACCGTGCCGGCGAACACGTTCGTGTGGGTGTCCAACGGCGCAGCGAACCGCGACGCCGCTGCCTGGCAAGAGCCGGATCGCTTCGACATCACTCGCAATCCCAACCCTCACCTCGCATTCGGACACGGGCCGCACCTCTGCCTGGGAGCAGCGCTGGCTCGACTGGAAGCCCGCGTCGCCCTTCAGCGCCTTGTTCGCTTCGGAGACCTGCGCCCCGCAGCCCAGCCCGTGCGCCGACCCCGCGCTCGCCACAGGGGTTTCCTCTCCTACCCAGTAGCGGTGTGAACCAGCTCGCGAGCAGCATGATCGATCGCCACATCAACGACTGCGGGCGGCTGAGAATCGGAGCACCGTATTGTCGTACGCCGTGATGGATTCAGCCGAGCTGATCGCAGCGGCCGAGGGGCTCGTGCCGCTCCTGCGTGAGAAGGCCCGTGAGTCTGAGCTCGCTCGCCGTCCGCTCGACGAGGTAATCGACGCCGTACGCCGCAGCGGCCTGTTTGCGCTGATGACGCCGAAGGTCTATGGCGGCCACGAGGCCGATCTCGACACCTACTTCGAGGTGTCGCTCACGCTCTCGCGAGCGGACGCCTCGATGGGTTGGCTCCTCACCTTCTACATCGAGCACAACTTCTGGCTCTGCGGCTACCCCGAGAGCTTCCAAACCGAACTCTTCGCCGATCGCAACTACGTCCTCGCACCGGCCACACTGAACTTCGGGGCCGGCAGTGCCACCAAGGTGGACGGCGGCTACCTGCTCGCGGGCCAGTGGCAATGGGGCACCGGCATCGTCCACGGAGACTGGGTCCTGGCCGGCGCGCTGGAACGCAGCGAAGACGGACCGCCGGTCCCAATGTTCTTTGCGCTGCCACGAGCCGAAGTCGAGGCGATCGACACCTGGCACGTAGTCGGACTGTGCGGCACAGGGTCGTGGGACATCCGAATCGACGATGTCTTCGTACCTGACGAGCGGGTTGTCTCGATGGTCGACCTCATCAACGCCAGTGGCGAGTCCCGCCGCCTCCACCCCGGCGACCTCTACCGCACCCCCCTCATTCCCGTGCTCGGCTTCGCAGCGGGACTGCCCATGCTCGGCGCGGCCCAGATGGCGCTCGAGGAGTACCAGACCCAGACCAAGGCCAAGATCGCCTCCGGTCACATCAGCGTCGGGGGACGCGAGCGCACGCTCGGCAAGCCATCGGTCGTCGCGCGAGCCGCCCTCACCATCGACGCGGCCGAGCTCATCTTCCGAGACGTTCTCGCCGAGGTCATGGCTCAACGCAATGATGCGACCATTGAGACCCGCAGCGGGTGGTTGTCCCGGCTGACGCACGCCGTGTTCATGTGCCGCGACGCCGTGCAGGACATCAGCTCGGTGACCGGTGCCAGCGGCGCCCGCCTCGAGAGCCCGATCCAGCGGGCCCTGCGTGACATCACCGCCGGCTCCAATCACGTCATCTTCGACCGTGAGCTGCGCTACGCCGACTACGGCCGGCTCCTGCTCGATCAGCCCGTCCAGATCGCGCTGATCTGAACCGATCTGACGGCTACGAGTTCACCCTGAGGCCGCGGATGCCCATGCCGATGGTGACGTTCTCCCACAGCTCGATGTCGAACTTGTCGGCGTTGTACCCCATCGAGTTCTCGTTCTGGTAGATCGGAACGATCCACGCAAGGTCGTACGCCTCTTGGAGCATCGCACGATAGGCCGCGTCGGCTTCGGAGTCCGTGGCGGCACCCACGGCCTGCTGGTAGGGGCCGAGGACCGACGGAACCGGGACATTCCATGGGTTCCAGATCGTCGGAGGCGAGAGGAAGATGCCGAACGTCTGGTCAGCGTGGATGGTGGAGACGAACGTCAGCGATGCACCCACCTGCTGGGAGGCGACCTCAGAGATGTTCGCTCCGGGAGGCACGTCGCGAATGTTCATCGTGACGCCACCCTCTGCGAGCATCGCAGATGCGGCTTGATGCATGACGTTGAAGATGCCCCAACTCGGCACCTCGAACGTGAGGTCGGTGACCCCGGCCTCTGCGAGCAACTCGGCAGCCCGCTGCGGATCGTACGGGAAGCCCTCGTAGCCATCGATGTGCCATGGCGAACCCTCGGGGAATACTTGGTTCGCCGGCTGGCCAATGCCGCGGGTCACCGACGCACCCCAGCCCTCTCGGTTGATGAGATGGGCGATCGCCTGTCGGACTCGCACGTCGGCGAATTCGGGGACGAGATTGCCGGCGATGTCATGGAAGTGCAGTATCGAGTGGTTGTTGGCGAGATGCGCGACCTCGTACCCAGCAGCCAACGTGTCCTGAATCTGGAAGACCCGGACAGGAGCGACGTCGACTTCGCCGGTGACGAGCGCGTTGAAGCGGGCTTCATCATCGGTGATCTGGATGAATGTGAT
Organism: Acidimicrobiaceae bacterium; assembly: GCA_026713105.1. GTDB lineage: Bacteria > Actinomycetota > Acidimicrobiia > Acidimicrobiales > Poriferisodalaceae > Poriferisodalis. The sequence goes on along the minus strand of JAPOPC010000013.1, from coordinate 90,720 downwards.
CCGCTCGACACCCTGATCCTCGGGGCTCCAGGAGTTGGGGTTGACCTCCATCACGATCTCGCTCTCGTTCCGTGAGACGAGCTGGTAGGGGCCGGTGCCTGCGCTGACGCTTCCTGCCGCGGTGGCTTCGGGATCCACGTTGGGACTCATCATGAGCCCGGGGAAGCGAGCCAAGTTGAGCAGGAGGTCGCGGTCGGGGCCGGTCATGTTGAACACGACCTCCGTGGGCGACACGACCTCGACACTCTCGATGCCGAGCAGCAGCGCTCCCGTCGCGCCGGGTGTCGCCTTGGCCTTCTCGATATTCCACTTCACGGCATCGGCATCGAACGGTGTCCCGTCGTGGAAGGTCACCCCTTCACGCAGGGTGAATCGGGCCTCGGTCGGGGAGATCTCCCACTCGGTGGCCAAGCCGGGCACGAGCGAGTTGTCGGGCAACTCGTTCACCAAACCGTCGTAGATCGGCGAGTAGAACAGCATGCCGAAATCACGGTTCTCGAGATGGGGATCGAAAGTCGCAGCAGCCAGCGGTGTGCCGTAGCGGAGTTCACCGCTCGGACCGGCAGGCGCAGCGTCCTCGCCGGTGCCGTCATCAGCGCCGGCGTCGTCGGAGACTTCGTCGCCACTCGATGCCGAGTCGCTGTCCGAGCTGTCGTCGTCCGAACTGTCGGCGTCCGAGCTGTCGGCGGCGGTCGTCGACGGACTGCTGCCGGAACCGTCTTCGCTCGAGCCGTCGTCATCGCCGCCGCAGGCGGCGGCGAACAATGCCAGCACCAAGACGAGTGCCAACCACTTAGGTACGCGCATTACTCCCCCTCATTTGGATCGCTTTTCAGATCATCTTCCGGATGTCGGTCTGGTGTTCATCGCCTGCATCGGCCTCAGTGCTGCTTCGGCAGCTCGAAGCCAGAGTGACGCGAAGCTATCATATTCGCTACTGCTGTTGTTTTGCGAAATTATTGCTACGGTTGCGAACATCGCCGGCCGAGACCGGTTCCGGCAGAAAACGAGATCCCCATGGCTCTGCACGGAATGCACGGAATCACCCTCGGCGTCACAGACGTCGCAGCGATGACACCCTTCTACGAGGACTTCGGCCTCAAGGCCGACGAGTCCGGAACGACGTTCTCCTCGACGCACGGTGGCGCGCAGCTGTCGATCGTGGAGCGCAAGTGGCGGCAGATCGTCGACACCACGCTCGGCTGTGACGATGACGACGACCTCGATCGCATACGTCACGCCGCGACCGCCGCCGGTCACGACTATGTCGACCTCGGCGACGCGATCGAGATCGTCGAACCGGTCACCGGGCTGCTCATCCGCGTGAAGGTCATGTCCCGGGTCGAACTCGACCCCGTCGAGCAGACACCGATGAACCAGGCGGGGGACTCCCCCCGCCTCAACGCTCGCCCCGACACACTGTTTGTCGAAGCCACGCCCCGACCGCGCAAACTCGGCCACATCGCAATGTCGTCGCCCGACATCGAGGCGACGGGCAAGTTCCTGGGTGACGTCATCGGCGCCAAGCTCTCGGATCGAGTGCCGGGCAATCTCGCGTTCTGGCGCACCTCCACCGACCATCACAACTTCGCCCTCGCCCAGGCTCCCGGCGCAGTGATCCATCACCTCGCCTGGCAGATGGACGACATGGACGCCATCGGCCACGCGGCTCGCAACCTGCTCACCGACAACCTGGAGCGCCACGCGTGGGGTCTCGGCCGCCACTTCCTCGGCAGCAACCTGTTCTGGTATTTCAAGGACCCTGCCGGCAACTTCGTCGAGTACTTCTCCGACATCGACCAGATCGTCAACGACGCCGAATGGATGGCCCGCGACTGGGAGCCCGACAAGGCCCTCTACATCTGGGGCCCGCCCACGCCCGACGCGCTCAGACCGACCGACATCGGCGAGATCATCGAATCCATGATGGCGAACTGAGACGGCCCGTCGCCAACCCGTACTCGCCTGGCTACCGGGTCTCGACCGGGGTTGCGAGCGCTCGCAGGGCGTCCAGGAACGCATCGAGATCCTCGACGGCACCGAGCGGAACACTGTGCAGTTCGTTGGTGCGATCTTCGATCGCAGCTCGCCCGGCGATGCCTTCGGGGGTCATCGCGCCGCCGTCGTCGAGCCAACCACGCTCCACCAGCGTCGGCGGCAGCGACTTGAGCTCCAGGCCCCGCTCGGACTCCTCGAGCGCGACCATGTCGAAACCGGTCAGACCGGATTCCTCCCACGCCGCCGCGTGCGCATCGGTGCGCACGTAGCGCGCATAGGTGAGCAGGTGATGAAGCTCCTGGGCCTGGTCGGACGGCAGCGGCACCGGTTGGTAGAGCGCACACAGCGGTGAGGTCGCAGCGGAGAAGCTCTGGGCAGCGCCGTCTCGCGCCACCCCGAAGCCAGAGGTTCCCCAGGTCTCGGCCGCGAGCTCGGCTCGAGTCCGGAGGTTGCCCAGGAGCGCCTCGCGGAACGCCCCGACCGGTTTCCAGTCATCGTCGAGCCACGGCTCGTTCGCGAGCTTGTCGTTCGTGCCGTCGATGACGAAGTCGTCGAGGTATCGGTGGCGCAGCCGAGTGAGCTCGGGCCGCCAGCGGCCCTCGAAGAAGACTTCGGCGAGGTGTCCGGTGGCCGGTGCGAGATACGCCGGGAGCGGGTCGCCGAGCTCCGCCATGGTGGCGCGCCACCGGGGCAGGGCGATGGCCTGGAAGCCGACGACGAGACGATCGAGTTCGCGCCCGATCTCGGGAGTGAGGGAAGACATCGGGCAGGGCTTCTTTCAGACGGCGAGCGGAGTTTCGTTCATCGGCTCCCCGAGGAACCCCTCGGCGAGACCTCGTTGCCTCAGGAGGTCGGCCGTGGTCTGAAGGTGCTCGCGCAGCAACGCGCACGCTCGGTCGATAGAGGCGCGCAGTGTCTGATAGCAAGAAGCTTCACGGGGTCTCCTGTTGCGTCATAAGCGTAGATTATCGAGATTTATCCATGATGACGAAATAATCGCATCATCCGACCCGAAAGCTGGTGAATGATGAGTCAGTTTGCCGACAGCATTCGAAACGTACGCGACTACGTGCGACTCCCTCTCCTCTACGACCACTGGTACGTCGCGGGGCTCTGCGAAGAATTCGACCGTACGCCCAAGGCGAGAACCCTGCTCGAGCGTTCGATCGTGTTCTACCGCACGCTCGATGGGCGCTTGGTTGCAGCACAGAACCGGTGCCTGCACCGCTCCTTCCCCCTCGCCGAGGGCTACCTAGAGGGTGACGAGCTGGTGTGCCATTACCACGGCATCCGCTACAACCCCGAGGGGACGATCGTCCGCATCCCCAGCCAGCAGCGCTGCCCCGATCGCAAGCTCCGCACCTACCCGACCGTGGAGCAGGGTCCATTCGTGTTCATCTGGATGGGTGACCAAGACGAGCCCGACTTCTCGCGACTTCCCGACCTTCCCTTCCTCGCCGATCCCGGATACCGGACGTTCCACAACAGCCACCACCTCGAGGGCAGCTACCTGCTGATGCAGGAGAATCTGAACGACTTGACGCATTTCTCCTACCTGCATCGGGACTCCTTCGGATTCGATGACTCGTTCCTCGAGCTGCCGACCACCGTCGAGGAGACACCCGAGGGCGTGAGCTGCTACCGCGTCGACAACAACCCCGCACGCGCAACTGGTGCCCTGCCGCCCGACATCCAAGAACGAATAGCGGGGCGCCCCGCCGAGCGCTGGGACGGCGGGCTCGCAATCTCGCCGGGGGTGTTCAAGGGCTACGCCCCGATCAAGGTAGGTGATCCCGACGCGGAAGACCGCGAGATCTTCAGCCAGTACATCATGCACTACGTCACTCCCGAGTCGAGCACGACCACCCACTACTGGTGGTCGATCTCCAACGATTTTGGAGTGGACAACGACGCCTACTACGAGTTCATGGCCCCGGCCATCAAGCATGGGTTCGACGAAGACGCGTGGGCCGTCGACCACATGCAAAAGGTGCTGGACAACGACAATTTCGACTACCAGGAGCTAGTGATCGGGGGCGACAAGGCCGGCCTGCTCTTCCGACGAATCGTGCTGGGCTGGGTCGAAGCCGAATACGGCGAGGCCGAGTGACGGCGACATCACATGGCAAACAGTCGGTTGAACCCACCGACGACGAAGCAAAGAGAACGAACGCCATGCGAACCGAGACCTTTGTGTTGAACGAGATCCACGCCCACCGTTATCGGGGTGACAACGCCCAGTACGCGCTGGTGATCTCCCACGGCCTCGGAGGGCACGGCGGAATCTACGACCGGTTCTGCGAGTACCACGCCGCAAAGTCCGTGGACATCTGGAGCTACGACGCGCCCGGCCACGGCCGTTCCACCACCAATCGTCCTCGAGGGACCTGGTCCATGGACGAATGGGCTCAGGCCACTCGGGACTACGCCGCCCATGTTCACGAGACCACCGGGCTTGCGGTGTTCGGGCTCGGGTCGAGCCTCGGAGTCGCACCAACCATCTCCGCCATCGACAGCCCGGCCATCACCGGCGCGATTCTCATGGGCTCGCTCGCCGTCCCCGGCGCACCGCTGCTGGAGGACCGAGCCGCCCCGTGGCGAAGTCCTGACGTCGCCCAGGTCCTCGAACAAGTCGGACGGGGCGCCCGACTCGACATCGCCACCTTCTTCAACTTCGACGTCGACTACGGCTACGCCGGCGCAGCCGAGCAAAAGAAGCTCGACCCCTACAACACGTGGAGCTACGACCTGGCCTCCTGGGCGTCGTTCTTCCAATACGACCCACCCCAACCGCTCGCCGACAACCAGAAGCCGATCCTCTACGCCGCAGGCGAGCACGATGCCCTGGCACCACGAGCAGCGGTCGAGCGGATGGTGACAGACATCGGTGGCCCAGTCCAGATCGAGATCGTCCCGGACGCGCCTCACCAGCTCATGCTCTTCGCGACAGAGACGTTCAGCGATCTCGTCCACAACTTCTGCATCAGCAACATCTGACATGGCTGCGAAATCGCCCAGCATCGATATCGAACTGTTCAGCGACGAAGCCATCGCCGACCCGTATCCGTTGTACGAACAGGTTCGCAACGCCGGCGCAGTCGTCTGGCTCGAGCCCTACGACATGTGGGCAATCTCCCGTTTCGAAGATGTCCGCGCTGCGCTCCGCGCCGATTCGATTCTGCTGTCAGGCAAGGGGGTGGCCATGAACGACGCCCTCAACAACACCGGCAATACCAACACGCTGGTGAGCGACGGTGAGGAGCACCGACGCCTGCGCTCCGCCCTGATGAAGCCCATGATGCCCAGCGCCGTGCGCGACATTCGAGAGCGAGTGCAGCAACTCTCCGACGAGTTGGTCGAGCGATTGCTCGCCATGGACAGTTTCGACGGCATGTCCGATTTCTCTAGCTACCTGCCCGTGAGTCTCATTTCCGTGCTCATCGGCTTGCCCCCCGATGGACGAGCTCGGATGCTCGAATGGGCAGGCGCCGCCTTCAACGCGCTGGGTCCGATGAACGAGCGGGCCCAGGCAGGACTGCCCGGCGTGATGGAGGCCGGCCGATACGTGCTTGACCTCGACCCGGCCGACCTGCCGCCGCAGGGGTGGGCTGCGGGCCTCTTCCGGGCCGCCGACGAAGGCAAGATCGATCTGAGCGAAGCCCGCAAGCTGGTCTTCGACTACATCATTCCAAGTCTCGACACCACCATTCTTGGCGCCGGTCACCTGCTGTACCAGCTCGGACGCAACCCCGGCCAGTTCGACAAAGTCAAGAACGACCGGTCACTGATTCCGGCGGCGGTACACGAGGCGCTGCGCATCGGTTCCCCCGTGCGCGCCTTCACCCGTTTGGCCGACGCCAACTATGAGGCTGGCGAGGTGTTCGTACCGGCCGGCGACCGGGTGGTGATTCTCTACGCAGCCGCCAATCACGACGAACGTCGCTATGCACTGCCCGCTGTGTTCGACATCGAACGCGACGCAAGGGACCACGTGGCGTTCGGATACGGCGTCCACCGCTGCGCCGGAGCACACCTCGCCGAGTTGGAGATGCAATGCCTGCTCGATGCTATGGCCCGTAAAGTCACCACGATCGACGTCGAAGACCCCACACCGTTCCCCAGCAACATGCTCGCGGGGTTCTCGTCGTTCCGAGCCAGCATCTCGTGAGTCTCACGAGCCAACGCGTCGAGGCCCACTAGAAGGTGTCGTAGTACTCGCGTTGTTCCCAGTCGGTCACTGCGGCACCGAACCGTGTCCACTCGGACCTTTTGAGGGCGACGAGGTAGTCGACGATTTCATCGCCGAGGGCGCTGCGGTAGAAGCCGCTGCGGTCGAACGCGTCGATGGCATCGCCGAGGCTGCGAGGCAGGAGAGGTCCGGCCTCGGCCTCGTACGGCGTCTCGCTGGGGGGTGGCGCCTCGAGTTTCGAATCGATGCCGTCGATCCCTGAGAGGATTTGGGATGCAAGGTAGAGGTAGGGGTTCGCAGCGGGGTCGCCGGCGCGGTTCTCGATTCTGGTCGCAGGCCCCGCGGGCTCGTCGATGACGCGCAGCATGGCGCCGCGGTGCTGGCGGCTCCACACGATCCGGTCGGGAGCGATGCTGTAGGGCCGGTAGCGCTTGTAGCCGGTAATGGTCGGCGTGGTGAGCAGGCAGGATTCCTCGGCGTGGTCGAGGAGCCCGCCGAGGTAGTGCATCGCCATCTCCGAGAGCGCTTCACCGAGGATCGTCGGCGCGAACAGGTTGCGGCCGTCGTCGGCGCTGAGGACCGATTGATGGATGTGCCAGCCGGTCGTGAAGGTGTCGTCGCCTGCTGGCCTGGACATGAACGTCGCATGCTGGCCGTGTCGCCTCGCGATCTGCTTGACGGCGGCGCGGATCAGGACCGCTTGATCGGCCAGTTCGATGCCGTCAGCGGGCGCGAAGGTGAGCTCCACCTGACTCGGGCCGTGCTCGGCCTCGATCGTCCTCGGCGGCAGGCCCAGCGCCGTGAGGTGACGTTGGATCGGTTCGAGCAGCGGTTCAATCTGATCGGAGTAGTCCTCGGCCAGCAGGTCCCACCCCGGGTGGATGCGTTGGTGGTCACCGGAGGATCCATCGACGCGGTAGAGATGGAACTCCATCTCGAGACCAGCGCGGAGCCGCAGTCCTCGATCCGCCAGCCGCTGATGGGCTTCGGCACAGATCCGGCGCGTCGACAGCTCGACCGGAGCACCCCCGACGCTGAACAGGTCACAGAGCATCCACCCGGTCCCGTCCAACCACGGCAGCACGCGAAACGTGGCGGGGTCGGGGACCATGAGCATGTCGCGCGCCCCCATCACCGAGGCAAGCGTTGGGCCGCCGTCGGGCTCCCAGAGGCTGAACGCGTAGTGCCGGCCGGTGTCCTTGGTGAGCAACGAAGCCGGAAACGAGACGCCGCTGCGCAGCGCGTGGGGGATCTGCGCCGCGTCGAGAACCTTGCCGTGCAGCAACCCGTGCTGGTCGGCGAACGAGACCCGAACGCTTCGCAGCCCCAGGTCGCGAACCTGGTCTTGCACTGCGGCCGCGGCGTCGGACCAGTCCGCGTCCCAGCGGTCTTCCAACTTCGGTGTGCCGTGCAATGTTCAGTCCGCCAGCGCGGGAGCCCACCCTGAGGCCTCGCGTCGTCTGGTCTCGAGGCTGCGCCACGCGGCGTCGAAGTCGTCGCCGGTCGTGACGCCGTCGATGGCGCCGGGGCCGCGGAGCGCACCGGGGTCGGCCGCACCGATAAGCGTGTCCGCGTCGGGCTGGCGGATTGCGGCGCGGTACATGCGACGATGGGCACGGATGCCGACATCGGACGGGCTCAGGTGTTCGGTCGTGCGGTCAAAGATCGGGCCGGGCGACTCGACCGCCCACTGATCGTGAACATTGATGTCGGCGCCCATGCCGGTGTAGGTCCGCTCGCGCTGCTCGACCGGATCGAAGCCCCAGTTGTTCGACTTGTCGGCGATCGGGCGGTACTCCGGCAGGGTGACCTGGCTGATGCGCTGCTCGCGCATGACCTCAGCGTCGACTGGGTCGCCGTAGCTGACGAACATCGAGTACCAGTAGCAGTGCTGATCATCGATGGGGACATGCCACTGGGTGATGCTCATCTCTCGGCTCATCGCGATCGTGATCGCGTTCGGGAAGATGCAATTCGAGACCCGGACATGGGTGAACTCATCCCGGTACCGGCGCAGCGTCCTGAACCGAAACCCGAACGGGGTGGGCTCGATCTTGATGTCCGGCGCAGAGGCCACCCGCATCAGCTCGGCGACGGTCACGCCGGTGTCCGCGATGGTGTCGCGGAACTGCAGCCCATAGGTGCCCTCCTCGGGGCCGAGGAAGCGATGCAAGAACGCAGCATGCGCCGGGTCCAAGCCGACCTCGTGAGCCTGCAGCCAGTTGCACCCCCACATGCCCTTGAACGCGAACACCTGCGGGCCGGGCGCCACGAAGCAATCCAGCCCGGGAAGCTCCGGTGGATCGCCCTCGCCCAGGAAGGCCCACACGATGCCATTGCGCTCCGCCACCGGGTACTGAACCTGGCACACCCTGGTGTGGAACGTGGACCCCGGCGCTTCCGCCGGGGTTTCGACACACGCGCCGGTCACGTCGAAGAGCCATCCATGGAACGAACAGCGCAGACCGCCATCCTCCACCCGGCCAAACGACAGATCAGCGCCACGGTGGGGACACCGGCGCCCGATCATGCCCAGACGACCTCGTTCGTCGCGAAACAGCACGAGGTCCTCTCCCAGCAAGCGAACGGGAACCACCGGCCGGTCGCTGTCGAGTTCCTCCGTAAGGGCCGCCGGCTGCCAGTACCGACGAAGCACGTCCCCACCCGGAGTCCCCTGGCCACTCTCGGTCAAGAGTCGGTTCTCCTCAGCACTCACCATGGGAGCCTCCCTCGTGGTGATATAGCACGGCCGCTGAAGGCTGGTTCACTCTCTCGGCTCGGCTAGAGGCCGAGCGCGACGGCCGCGCGCTCGGACTGGGCGTCGGTGTCGCCGTGGCTCAGGCAGAACGCCCTGGCGCGCCTGGTGTAGAGCTGCAGGTCGTACTCGGTCGTGTAGCCGATCGCCCCGTGAACGGTGTGGGCGGCATGGATCATGTCGGCCATCACCTCGTTCGCGAAGATCTTGGTCCCGGCGACTTCCAGGGTCGCGTCGAACCCCTGGTCGAGCATCCAAGCGGTCTCTGCGACCAGGAGCCGACAGGCGTCGGTATTGATACGCATGTCGGCGAGAGGGTGGGCTACCGCCTGGAAGCTTCCGATTGCCTGCCCGAACTGCTGGCGGCTCGATGCGTACTCCGACCCGAGCCGAATCATCCCTTCGCAGCAGCCAACCGCTTCAGCGGTGGCAACGATGGTGGCCGCGTCCAATCCAGCGTTGATGGCCCGCTCCGCGGCGGGGCCGCGGGCCAAGATGCGGTCACCGGGCACGGCCACGTCGTCGAACTCGACGTGGAACAGCGGGTCCCCGCCCGTGGCGCCATGGCGGGCCCAACTGACTCCCCCGGCGTCGCGGTTGACGGCGACGACCGCTGCTTCGCCGTCCGGTGTCGTCAGCGACACGAGCAACACCTGCGCCACCGACGCGTACGGGACCATCGCCTTCGCGCCCGAGATCGTGGCACCGGCGTCCGTCTCGGTGAGGATGCTCGACGTGGCAGATCGTTCGTCACGCCCAGCCGCGTCGACCAGTGCGGGCGTGATCACGGCGTCGCTGGCCGCGAGCGTGCTCAACATGTCGCGGGTCACCGCCGTCGGCTCGAGGGCTTGAAGGAAGGCCGCCGCGAAGCCGGCCGTGGCGACGAGGGGCGTCGATGCGGCAGCCCGTCCGAGCTCCTCGGCCAGCACGCAGAGATCGACGAGTCCTGCACCGCCTCCGCCGATGTCGGTGGGGAGCGCAAGCGCGGTCCAGCCGAGTTCGGCCATCGGGGCCCAGATCTGGGAGTTGACGCCGTCGGCACTTGCCTCGACCTCTCGGACCGTGTCGGGATCGAGCGAGTCGGCCAGAAAGCGCCGGGCGCCGTCTCGAATCATCGCTTGCGTGTCGTTGAGCATGAGGTCCATGGCAGTCGCTCCTACCGGGGCAGGCCGAGGCCGCGCTGGCTGATGATGTTCCGCTGGATCTCGTTCGTGCCCATGGCGATCGGCTGCGGGATGCTGTGAACCCAGTGATCGTTCATGAGCCCGTCGAGCGGGGCGTGGCCGTCGCCGGTCTTGAGCTGTCCCCTGGCGCCCATGATGTCGAGACCGATATTGCCGATCAGGATGTTGAGCTCGGACGAGAAGACCTTGCTGACTGCGGGGTCGACGTCGTTGGCGTCGCCCGCCTCCATGGCCGAGACGACTCGGTAGGACAACAGCCTCGATGCTCGGTATCGGGCCTGAAGTCGTACCAACCCGGACCGCACCGACGGACGCGTGGCCAGCGGCCGGCCGTCGGGATCCTTCGTGGTTGTCGCGTACTCGATCAAAGCGTCGAGCAGCACTTTCACCCGGGCGTGGAGCGCAGCCCCAACCCGCTCATGGGCCAGCGTCGCAATCGTGACTCGCCAGCCGTCACCACGCGGGCCCAGCAGGCAGTCATAGGGCACCTCGACGTTGTCGAAGAAGACCTCGTTGAACTCCTGTGGCCCGCCCATCGAGTCGATCGGTCGAACCGTGATCCCGGGAGTGTTCATGTCGACCATGAGCATCGACAGACCGTGGTGCTTCCGCTCACCCGGATCGGTGCGGCACAGCAACAAGCACCAGTCCGCAGCGGTCGCGTAGCTGGTCCAGATCTTTTGACCGTTCACCAAGAAGCACCCGTCAGCGTCGGTCGCCTTCGTCGACAGCGCTGCCAGATCGGAGCCGGCCTCGGGCTCGGAGAACCCCTGACACCACATGACCTCGCCCGCAGCCATCGGCTTGAGGAACCGCTCCTGCTGGTCGGCGGTTCCGAACTCCATGAGCATCGGGCCGATGTAGTTGAGGCTCATGTACTGCGGGCCGCGGGGCTCACCGGCCGCCCACATCTCCTCGCGCACCACCATCTGGCTCCACACGTCGGCGTCGACGCCTCCGTGCTCCACGGGCCACGACATCGTCAGCCAATCTCGCTCAGCCAACTTCATGCAGAACTCTCGGGTGAAGGGATAGATGCGGTCGTCGTCGTGAAACAGACCGTTCCACCACTCAGGCAGCTCTGCGTCCATGAACGCACGCAACTCCTTCCGAAATTGCTCTGCCTCGGCCGGGAATGCGAACTCCATCCCGTTCCTCCTCAGTGATCGCGGGCCCCATCTTCCCTGAAGACTGCGCGTGGACCTCACGCGTTACTACAGCACGAGGTGTGCCGCCTGAGCAGCCACGACCGACTTTCCGGGCGGCACAGCCGCGCGCCCGCCAAACTTGGCCCATGTCCGACACCTCCGACCATGTCCGGCTCGAGATGGACGGCGCCGTCGCCGTGGTCACGATGGCCAAGCCACCGCACAACCTGCTCAACGGAGCCTTCATCGATCAGCTGATCGGGGCCTTCGAGGGCGCAGCAGACGCCGGTGGCCGCGCGATCCTGCTCCGCAGCGAGATGAAGCACTTCTCGGCCGGAGCCGACGTCGACGGGTTCGGATCCGAAGATGGCCGCTCCCAGGACGCAGCCGCCGTCCTCGAACGACTCGAGGGCGTGCCGCTTCCCACCATTGCCGCCGTCCACGGCCTTGCGCTCGGTGGCGGATTCGAGATCGCCTTGGCCTGCGATTTCATCATCTGCGGGGCCTCGGCCCGACTCGGACTCGTGGAAGCCACCCTGGGCCTGATGCCGTTGCTCGGCGGGGTGCAACGCGTCGTGGATCGAGCCGGCGCGAGCCGCGGCAAAGAGATTGCGATGTTCGCTCGCCGCCACGATCCTGTGCTGCTCGAGAAATGGGGCATCGTGAACGTCGTGGTGGAAGACGACGAGCTGGGGAATGCGTCACTGTCGTGGGCCCGCCAGTTGGCGACGGGCCCGAACGTCTCCTACGCCGCCATCAAACGCCTGGCTGCCATCACCACGAGCGAGGGTGTGCGAGCCGCTGATGTAGTCCAGGACGAGGCTGCGAAGCCCGTGTGGGCCTCGCAAGACCTCCAGACCGGTATGACCGCCTACGCCGAGACCGGTCCCGGCACCGCGATCTTCCAGGGCCGATGACCGCCCCGCTGGACGGCGTCAAGATCGTCGACTTCACCCGGGTGCTCGCCGGCCCCCATTGCACCAAGCAGCTGCGCGACCTGGGCGCATCGGTGGTCAAGATCGAGCCCCCCGCACCGGACACGGGCCGAAGTGGCCAGCCCCACGTCGGACCGATGTCGCTCTACTTCGCCCAGCAGAACAGCGGCAAGCGCGCCGTCAGCTTCGACCTCAACTTCGTCGAAGCCCAGGACATCGTGCGCCAGCTGGTGGCCGAGGCCGACATCGTGGTGGAGAACTTCCGGCCCGGCACGCTCGACGGCTTTGGCCTCGGTTACCAGGATCTTCTCGCCGTCAACCCGACGCTGATCATGGTGTCGATCAGCGGATACGGCCAGACCGGTCCGTGGCGCAGCCGGCCGGCGTTCGCCCCGACGGTGCAGGCCGAGTCGGGGTTCACAGAGATCATTTCGCGCCACTACGGCGACACGTTGACCTCGGTCGAGAACGACGCGTACAACCACGCCGACGTCTACACCGGCCTCCAGGGCGTGATCGCCACGCTGGCAGCGCTGGCGCACCGCGACCGCACCGGCGAAGGGCAACACGTCGACGTGGCCATGGTGCACTCGATGCTCGCTGTCAATGACCGCGTGAGCTACGAGTTGTCGGACATCGACGTCGAAGGCGAACCGCTGGCGCTCAGCGCCCCTGAATCGCCGGTGTTCGAGCTCCCCGACGGCCAGCTCATCACCATCGCGGCCAGCCCCGTCGCCACGTTCGTGTTCCAGCGCTATTGCGCCATGATGCGCCGCAACGACCTGCTGCTCGATATCCGGTTCATCACGCCCGACTTCCGGCGCGAGAACTGGGCCGAGCTGCATGCCGAGATCCGCGATTGGGTGCTGACGTTCCGCACCATCGAAGAGCTCGAGGCCCAGGTCAGTGAGGCTGGGCTGGCGGTGGGCACCATCCGCACGGTGTCGGAGATCGCCGAGTCCGAGTGGGCCACCGAGCGTGGCGCCATCCGCGAGGTCGACGACCGTGCCGGGGGCACCGCTCGCGTCCCATCGCCGCCCTGGAAGTTCAGCGCGGGCGAGCTTCCCCCCGCCGGCTTGGCACCGTTCCAGGGCGAGCACAACCGCGAGGTCCTCGCGGAGCTGGGGCTGTCCGACGAACAGATCGACAAGTTGCACGACACCGGCGTGATGATCGACAACGTGCCGCCGGGCGTCAGCTGACCGGCGAGACGGCGAGTGAACCTCAGCGACGCGGCGGCAACACGTGGCGCGCCATGTAGTCGACCTCGCGGGGCCACTCTTCCTGGCCCATCGTGAGCACCTGGCGCTTGGCGATCCTCCAACCCGCGTCGGTGCGCACGAACGAGTCGACGTAGCGGCCGAAGATCCACGCGTTGTCGATGTCGTCGTGGAACTCGTGCCACGCGTCGAGATAGGTCACCGTCTCGGCCGAATTCTCGCCGGTGAAGCTGATCTCGATGTTGCTCACGTAGTGCGCAGACCGCTTGTAGATCTTGTCGGTCCCCGACCGGAAGAACTTGTACGCGTACGCCTTGTCGTTGAACGTCCCGAGTTCGCCGCCGTAGTCGTACTCGCAGTCATCGGTGAATAGCTCGACCACGTCGTCGGGACGGTTGTCATCGATGGCGCGGCAGTACGAGTGGAGGACGTCGCGGATGTCCTGGTGGTCCGACAGTTGTTGTGCGGTGTAGGGCATTGGCTTCTCCTACTGATCGGGGAGTTCGTTGAACGCCAGACCCCGAGTTGGATCAGGCTCTTTGGGAAGACCGAGCTCGCGCTCACCGATGAGGTTGCGCTGGATCTCGTCGGTACCGCCGGCGATTGACATGCCCTGGGTGAACAGTGCCGTCTTCAGGAAGTGGCCGCCGTCGGGCTGATCCTCGCGGCCGAGCTGTGCGGGCATGCCCTTGCCGGAGAAGCCCAGATCGCGCAGGGTGCGGCACAACAGTGAGTTGCCGAGCTTGCCGAGCGACGGATTCACCTCTCTGGCGCCGTTCCAGTCCAGGACAGCTCGATCGATGTGCGCCTTCGCCAACGCCTGTCGCAGCAGCGGATCGGTTCGATCTTCGTCTTCGAGCAATGATCGGACGACTTGGTCTTTCACGGCTCCTGTGGTGTAGCTGAAACCCGAGATGCCGGTGCTGGTGGCCTGCCTACGCTGCACCACCCCGACAGGCGCCGAGAGGTCGACACCGTTGACGACGTCGCCGCCACCGTCGTGGCCCACCGCATCGAGATCGCGCTCGACGGCCAGCATCGTCATGGCCGCCCGCCAGCCGTTGTTCAGCCCGCCGATCGCATCGTCGTGACGCACGCGGGCGTTGTCCATGAAGACCTCGTTGAACTCGCAATCACCGGTCATGTCCCGCAAGGGGCGAACCTCGACGCCGGGCTGGTCCATGTCGACGCAGAAGAACGAGATGCCCTGGTGCTTGGTCACGTCGGGGTCGGTGCGCGCCATCACGACGGCCCGATCTGCGGTATGACCGGCGGTGGTCCAGACCTTCTGGCCGTTGACAATCCACTCGTCGCCATCGCGCTCGGCGGTGGTGCGCAGCCCTGCCAGGTCCGATCCGGCGCCGGGCTCGGAGAAGAGCTGACACCAGAGCTCTTCACCTGTGGCGATCTTCGGCAGGTAGCGATCGAGGAGCAGGTCGGGACCGTGTTCGAACAGTGTGGGCGCCACCAGCGTCACCGACACCCCGTTTGGAGGCCCGAACGCGCCGACGTCATCTCGGGCGCGATCGGCTTCCAACGCTTCGACGTGGCTGAGGCCGCGACCGAACCGATCGGCCGGCCAGAACGGATAGCCCCATCCGGACTCGGAGATGAGCCGCCACCAGTCCCCCACGGGCATCTCGGCATCCCAGTGAGTCGAGTACCACTTGTGCGCGTCGTCGTAGACCGTCATGTTCGATCCTGTCCGTCGAGATCGGCGATCGGCGAGCCTCCGCTGGGACACTAGTGCCATGGCGTTAGTCGGGATCTTGGGCGCGGGCCTCAGCGGCGTCGTGATGGGCATCGAGCTCAAGCGTGCGGGCATCGACGACTTCGTCGTCTACGAGAAGCAGTCCGATGTCGGCGGGACGTGGCTGCGCAACACCTACCCCGGACTGCACTGCGACATCCCGTCGCACATCTACTGCTACACCTTCGAGCCCAACCCCGACTTCTCGATGGTGTTCTCCGGCCAACCCGAGATCCAGGCCTACATCCGGTCGTGCGCCGACAAGTACGGCATCGCCGACCACATCCGGCTCAACACCACCGTCGACCGGGCATCGTGGCAGCCCGACGACGCCTGCTGGGAACTCGAGTTGGCACAGGGCGAACGACTCCGCCACCGCTTCGTCGTCTCAGCCACTGGTGGCCTCACCGAACCCCACTACCCCACCCTCGACGACTTCGACTCCTTCGAAGGCCTGGTGTGGCACGCCGGGTCGTGGCGCCACGACGTCGAGCTCGCCGGGCGTCGGGTCGCGGTGGTGGGCAGCGCAGCGGCCGCGGTTCAGGTCGTTCCCGAGGTGGCGAAGGACGCGGCCGAGGTCTTCGTGTACTCGCGTACGCCCAACTGGGTTCGCCCTCGCCGCAACCGCTTCTACACCGATGAGGAGAAGGCGGAGCTGGCCACCGACGAGGGTTGGCACCGCGCTCGGCGCCAACAGTACCGCGACAGCATGCTGTGGCAACGGGCGTTCGAAAAGAAGACCGACGCCATCGAGGAGCTGCGCGCTGAGGTCATGGACCAGATGCGCGCTGCGATCTCCGATCCGGACATGATCGCCGCACTGACACCCACCTTCGAGCCGGGGTGCAAACGCATCCTGGTCTCCGACGACTACTACCCCGCCCTGGCGCTGGACCACGTGACGCTCGTTCCGCACGGCGTGACCGCGCTGACCCCGAGCGGCGTGGTCAGCGCCGACGGCACCGAGGTCGATGTCGACGTCATCATCTTCTGCACCGGGTACAAGCTGGGCGGCCGGGCCGATGGCGGGCCTGCGCTGGAGATCTTCGGGCGCGAGGGCCTCGACCTGCGGACAGCGTTCGCTCGGGCGCCCGAGGCATTCCGGGGCGTCGCGATCCCGGGCTTCCCGAATTGGTTCACGGTCGCTGGTGTCAACGGATCCCCAGGCCATGCTCCGGTGTTCATGACGGCCGAGGTCGCCACCAACTACATCGGCCGCTGGATCCAACACCTGCTCGCCCGCGGCGCGAGCGCCATCGAGGCTCGCCGAGACGCCACCCACGAATGGGCCGAAGCCACCCAAGCGGAGCTGCAGGAGATGAGCTGGGCGGGCGACTGCCCCGGCTGGTACCGCGACCGCAACGGTCGCATCCTGCCGTTCTACCCCGGCAGCTGGGCCCGCTTCCGTCGCGAGATGCGCGACCTTCACCTCGATGCGTTCGACGTGAGCTGACGCCGACTCACATCACCGAGCGGCGATGATCCGCCAGCGGTCGTGGGTGATACCGAGGACGGCGAACCTCATGCGCCGATCGACGGCGGCATGGTGGTGCCGCGCGGACGGAAGATCGTGTGGTGTCGCAGGCGCGCGATCTTGCCCTGCTGATCTCCCACGATGACCCCGTCGAGCACCTGATAGAGGTGCTCGTTGCGTTCGTAGGCGTCGACGATCTCCGCGGTGATGGTCAGCTCCTGCGGAGCCAGGGCGCGCTGTAGGTGCTGAAGCTGGCTACGCACGTGGATCGTGGGCCCGTAGGTGAAGTTGTGCCTGGTCAGCGGGGACATACGCGCCGCCAGAAAGTAGGGGTGGATCGTCGGTGGTCGAGCCGCGTAGCGGGCGGTTTCGATCTCGAGATCCTCGGTGGCCAGCCGAGCCGCTGCGCTCGTCGACACCTCGACCGACAGCGGGCGCAGCGGCGTTCGCAACGGCACTGTGTCGAGGTCGTAGGTCGAGCGCATCGGCGGCGGCTCCTCGCCCGGTCGATGGGCTATGTCTGCGAGATCACCGAGCCAGGCCGCATTGCCGAGGCCGCAGCTCCCGGCGAGCACGACATCCTCCTGGCCGCCGGCTCGGTGGGCGACACACTCGAGGGCGAATGCCTCGTCCAAGCCATCGGAGCGGGCGACCGTGGTGACCAGTCGATCGCCGACGAACAGCGGCCGCTTGAGCGTGAAGTCAACCCATCCCTCGGTCAACCACCCCTCCCCCAGCGCCTCGATGATGATCTCGCAGGCCCAGCCGTAGGTTCGGACACCAGCGACGAGTGAACCCTTGTACCCGGCGCCCTGAGCGCCGTCGTCGTCGTGGATCGGGTTGGGGATTCCCTTGGGTGGTGGGTCGTGCGTTGCGATGCGCTCGCCCCGCCACACGCCGCTCGGCCAGGTCACGCCAAGAAGTCCCGCAGCGCGGCAGCCATCGCGCTGCGCACGTAGGCGCCGGTGGCAATCACGTCGACCGCGGACCGGGTGGGCGCTGCTGGGCGCCGGCCTCGGAGAAGGCCCGGGCCTCAGCAGGCGACATCGACTCGAGCGTCGGGAGATTCATCGCCGCCATGGTGTCGAGCAGGATCTGCACGTCGGGTTTGAGCGGACGCACGCGGTCCTCGCTGCGCTGCACCCCCGCATCGCCTGAGAGCTCGAATCCCAGGTACCCCTGCTCGACGACCTCGTTGCAGGCCTGACGATAGGCATCGACCCCACCCACGTATGGGAGGAACACTCGCGGCTTGCCTGGCACGTTGGCGCCCATGTACCAGGAGTTCGCTTGCGGGTAGAGGGTCAAGTTGGCGAAGTCGTTGACGTGCTGCCCCCACGCGATCTGCGCCGGTTCGGTGGCTTCGATGGTGTCGAAATCGTGCGTGCGCAGGTGATCGACGGCGTCGCAGATCCACTCGACATGCTGTTCGATCGAGACCACCATGTTCGACAGCACGGACGGGCTTCCCGGCCCGGTGATGGCGAAGAAGTTCGGAAACCCGGAAACGGTCAGGCCCAAATAGGTCTGGGGGCCATCGGCCCATGCGTCGGCCAGCGACACGCCGCCCTTGCCCCGGATGTCGACTGACACGAGGGCGCCGGTCATCGCATCGAAACCCGTGGCAAACACGATGACGTCGAAGTGGCGCGTGCCGTTCGAGGTCTCGATACCGCTCTCGGTGACGGTGGCGATCGGGTCTTTCAGCAGATCGACCAACGACACGTGGGGTTGGTTGTAGACGGCGTAGTAGTTGTCGTCGAGACACGGCCGCTTGGTACCCAACGGATGGTTCGTGGGGCACAACGACTCGGCGACCTCGGGGTCGTCGACGATGTCACGAATCTTGTTGCGCACGAACTCGGCGATCGTGGCGTTGGACTCAGGGTTGGTGAGCAGGTCGGCGAAGGTCCCGAGCGTGGAGAACAGCCCACCCTGCTCCCATCCGGCTTCGTATGCGGCGTTTCGCTCCTCGTCGCTGACGGTCAACGCCCCGACGTCGGTACGAGGTCCGGGAACGCCACCGCGCGACCACCGCTGCGATTCTCGGTAGCCCGCTCGGTCGGCCTTGAGCGCAGCGACCTTGTCTTCGAGATGGGGACCGTTGTGGGCAGGGAGCGAGAAGTTGGGCGTTCGCTGATACACGGTGAGCTCCGCTGCCTCCGAGGCGATCACCGGGATTGCCTGGATGGCCGAGGAGCCGGTCCCCACGACGGCGACCCGCTTGCCGGTCAAGTCCACTCCTTCGTGCGGCCAGCGACTGGTGAAGTACACCTCGCCTCCAAAGCGCTCGTGGCCGTCGATGTCGAGCGTCTTGGGCACCGACAAGCACCCAGACGCCATCACGTAGTGCTGGCAAGTGACGGTGTCGCCGTCGCTGGTGGTCACGCTCCACCGTTTGGTGTCGTCGTCCCATGCCGCCTGTTCGATCTTGGTGGAGAACCGGATGTCGCGCTTCAGGTCGAACCGATCTGCAACGTGCTCCAGGTAGCTCAAGATCTCCGGTTGGCAGGCGTAGCGCTCGCTCCAGGTCCACTCCTGGTCGAGCTCGGCGTCGAAGCTGTAGCTGTAGTCGATGCTCTCCACATCGCACCGGGCGCCGGGATAACGATTCCAGTACCAGGTACCGCCGACGCCATCAGCGGTCTCGAATCCTTGCGCCGACAGCCCCATGCCCCGCAGCTTGTGCAGCACGTAGAGCCCGGCCATGCCGGCTCCAACCACCACAACGTCAAAATCGCTCCGATGCTCGCCCATCATGATCCCTCAGCTGTTCTCGACCTGATTCTCGTCGGTCTCGGTCAGATACGAACTCTCGATCTCCTCGATGCGCTCGGCCAACTCCTCGGCCGTCCCCTCCATTCACGCAATCAGGAGCCGGTAGGCCGCGCGACCGCGGTCGGCGGCGTTGGCCGGAAGGCTCACCCACGCTCGCTGGTCGGCGTCGGCCATCTCCGACCGTGCCCGGAGCCGCTGCCGGTCCTTCCGGGTGAGCTGGGCCGCCGCCGCAAGTGGGTCTTCAACGAGGCTAAGCAGCAGCGCAAGATCCAGCCGTTGCGCTTCGGGTACATCGTCAACGTCGACGGCGACCGCCTTCCCCACGATCGCACCGAGAAGCGAAGGCCGGGGCACGAGACCGCTTCGATTGCCGAACGCTACCGGCACCAGTTCCGTGCGCTCGAGTGCCTGGGTACCACCGGGCACCTGAACAGTCCGCCCCGGTGGCGTGGTCGTGAGGTCGGTGCGGGGCCCGAGACCCTCGGGCGCCAGCACATCGATGCTCACCCCACCACGCTGGTAACGGTGAGCGATGGCCTCGGGCGAGGCTCCTACGAGCACGAAGCCGTGGCCTTCGACAGCGGTCACGAACTCGCGCACGCCACCGGTCACCACCCTGGCGTTGACGAGCACGTCGAGGTCAGTCGACACCCGTGGCGGCGTGACGCCGTGCTCGACGGCGTGGAGGAACACCATCTGGCCACCCACCAGCGTCCACTCACCGGGCCGCAGCTCGGAGAGCTCGATGAGTGCCACCCACAGCTCATCGTCGTGACCCGCGAGCGCCGGAAGCTGGATCGGCTCCCGTTCGAGCACGGGCCAGGAGCTCACCGAAGTGCCAGCAGCTCGGCGCCGGCTCGCCGTGACCGCGGGTCGTCGGATTCGAGAAGGTCGACAGCCACGACGGACCGACCTGCGTGGCGCTCGTCAGACCCGAAGGGCCTCACGTCGTCGTCGACGATCCGAAGCAGGACATTCGGCCGTGCAGCCTGGTCGTCGAGAGCTAACTGCTCGACGAGCTGGTCGATCTCGCCGGCAGGAACATAGCCCTCCAGGCTCTCGCCGATGACGAGGTCTGCTCCGTGGTGGGCCGCTCCGCTGATCCCAGCCCGAACAACTTCGTCCGCCAACCGATCCAGAACACCGGGGTGCGCATAGAACCATCGCCGCTCGCACCGGGCCGCGAGCCGGCCGACCAGGTGATCCAGCCCCAGTGCGAGGCGGTTCCTGGCACGTGAGCGATCGACAGGCGACAGGTCGACCTCCTCACCATCGGCAAGCGCCAGCACCGCCCACGCCGATGCCGGACTCCAGCGGCGGCCCACCTCCGGCCGTAGCCCCACAACTCGGTGCAACTGCTCGCGGTCGATGATCCAAGCCCGGCCAACTCGCTGACCGTCGAGCACGCCGTCTGCAAGCATCTGCCGAACGCGGCGCGCGCTGACACCCAGCTCCGCCGCAGCCTCGGCAACGCCCAATATCGGCATTTCATAACCCTACCGATAGCGGAAGTATTATGCAATAGACATAGCCGTGTGGTCAGCGCGATCATTCGCGTCTTCGGCGTCAACCCAACTGTCCGGGTCGTCCTCGTCGTCGAGCACGATCGGCTCACCACAGAGCTGGCATCGTGCTCGCTCCCCCTCGATGACCAACGCGCTAAGGAACAAGTGCGCTTCGGCGTTCGGATCTGCGTTGCACCGCTAGATCACCTCCGCGAGGCCAGACGGCAGATTCGGCCGGTCGTCCCGCCACGTCTCGTCCAGGTAGTCCTGCGCAGCGGCCTCGGCGCCGCTTCGCTGCCAGAACAGCCGCAGGTCACTCCCTTCGTCGACGCCTCGTTCGATCAGCAGCGCCCACACGGGCACGCCCCTGTCACTGAGACGGTCATGCGCCCACGATGAGGCACCCGAGTGACAGTGGCGCCCAGTTCTTCAGGACGTCTCGACTTGGCGGACCTCGCCGAGCTTGGCGATGATCTGGCTGAGCAACGCGATGTCTGTCAGAGAGAGCGACAGCGAGACCTGATCATCAGCCATGGACCCGAGGATCGGCCATCCCGTCAACGATCTCCCCTCGCTCGGGCTGGGTGGGCCACGATGGTGCGATGGCGGACCTGGAGCCCGGGCTCTACGACCAAATGATCGATGAGCTTCTCCGGCAGCGCCTCGTCGGGCTTGCGACCGAACGACTCAGGGCCGACCTCCAGGCCGTCGATCCCGCAGAGCTACCGGATCGGGTCGGAGAGATGCTGGGCCGATGGGTGAGCGATGCCCTGGCCTCCGTCGGCACCGACGATCGTCCCAGCGCGGCACTGCACCTGTCACGGGCAATCTTGTCGGCGATCAACGGGGTCCGGCCCGACGCGCTCCAACCGGAGCGCATCCTTGCGGCTCCGCTGGAGCGGCTGGCGGCCGTAGAGCGCCTAGATCCCACCGACGGGCCCATGCACATCCGTCGGCCACTCACTCCGATGCGGGACACGGTGTTGATGACCAATGCCCGCGACCAGCCAGCCGTCGGGGCCGAAATCGAAGCCGAGATCGACTCCGCGGACCGGATCGACCTGGTCTTGGCGTTCATCCGCTGGACGGGCATCCGCCACCTGCTCTCCCACCTCCGCCGCCACGTCGAGAACGGAAAGCCGCTGCGCATCATTACCACGACATACACCGGCAGCACCGAGCTACGGGCCCTGCAGGCGCTCGCCGATCTCGGCGCCCAGGTCAAGGTTTCCTACGACACCTCCACCACCCGGCTGCACGCCAAGGCCTGGATGTTCCAACGCGCCAGCGGCTTCTCGACGGTCTACATCGGCTCGTCGAACCTGACCTTTTCGGCCCAGGTCACCGGGCTCGAGTGGAACGTGCGCGCCTCCCAGCGACTCAACCCCGAACTCGTCGCCGCCTTCGACCGCACCTTCGCCACCTACTGGGCCGACCCACACTTCGAGCCCTTCGACCGTGAACGCTTCCAACGGGCAACCGCAGTCGCAGCGACCGACAACTCAATCGTCACCCCATTCGAGATCGAGCCCTACCCCTTCCAGCGCCAGATCCTCGAACGTCTGGAGGTCGAGCGCAGACGCGGCCATCCGAACAACCTCGTCGTCGCCGCCACCGGTACGGGGAAGACGGTCATCGCTGCGCTCGACTACCGGAACCTGCGCGCCAAGCTGGACCGGGCCCGGCTGTTGCTCGTCGCGCACCGCAGCGAGATCCTCCAGCAGAGCCAAACCATGTTCCGCCATGTCCTGCGCGACGGCTCGTTCGGGGAGCTGTGGGTCGGCGGCAACAGGCCGACCCGCTGGGACCACGTGTTCGCCTCGATCCAGTCGATCACCGCCAACGACGTCTCGGCGATCGACCCCGACCAGTTCGACGTGGTCATCGTCGACGAGTTCCATCACTCGGCCGCAGCGAGCTACGAGGGCCTGCTAGACCACGTCCGGCCCAAGCATCTGCTCGGTCTCACCGCGACCCCCGAACGCACCGATGGCCTGGACGTGCTCCACTGGTTCGGCGACCGCATCGCCGTCGAGCTGCGCCTGTGGGACGCCCTCGAACAAGGCCTGCTGTCGCCATTCCACTACTTCGGCATCCACGACGCCACCGATCTCACCACCGTCACCTGGCGCCGTGGCACCGGCTACGACATCGCCGAGTTGACCAACCTCTACACCGCCAACGACGTTTGGACGTCCAAGGTCCTCGAAGCGGTCAACGACAAGATCGGCGCGCCGGCCGGCATGCGGGCGCTCGGCTTCTGCGTCAGCATCGACCACGCCACCTTCATGGCCGACAGGTTCAACCGGGCCGGCATCCAATCCCAAGCCGTCACGTCCAACACCCCCGACGACAAGCGCCGCCAGGCCCTCACTGACCTTCGCGACGGTCGGGTGCAGGTCCTGTTCACCGTCGACCTGTTCAACGAAGGTGTCGACGTCCCGGCCATCGACGTCGTCCTCATGTTGCGCCCCACCGAGAGCGCCACCATCTTCCTCCAACAGCTCGGCCGAGGGCTGCGCCGCACCGAAGGCAAGGACGTCCTCACCGTGTTGGACTTCGTCGGCCACCAGGCCAAGGAGTTCCGCTTCGACCTCCGCTACCGGCGCATGCTCGGCCGCACCCGACGAGAGCTGGAGGCCGACATCGAACAGGGCTTCCCCTACCTGCCCGCCGGCTGCCACCTCGAGCTCGATGACGTCGCCCGCGACATCGTCCTGCGCAACATCCGCGAAGCGCTACCCACCACGTGGCGGCAACGGGTCCAGGAACTGCGCGATCTCGGGAACACGACACTGGCCGACTACCTGCACGAGACTGGTCTCGAACTCGACGACATCTACCGTGGCAACCGGAATCGGGCGACCTGGACCGAGCTCCGGCGTGAAGCCGGGCTTCCGGCACCCGAACGTGGCCCGGCCGAAGATGCTGTTGGCCGAGGCGTGGCCCGTCTGCTCCACCTCGACGACCAGGAGCGCATCAGCACCTACACGCTGCTGCTGTCCGAGGGGAGGCCACCCGCAGCGGCCGACCTCGACGAGCGAACCCGCCGCCAGTTCGAGGGCCTGCTGCTCACCGTGCTGAACCCACGCAAGGGCAGCTACACCCACCTCGACGAGGCAGCCGCCGACCTATGGCGCCACGACGGCCTCCGCCACGAGCTACTCGAGGTCCTCCCACTGCTCGAAGACCAGATCATCCATCTCCACCAGCCCCTCGGCCTGCTCCACCCCGTGCCGCTCCAGGTGCACGCCAACTACACCCGAGAAGAGATCCTCGCCGCCTTCGGCGCCTCGAACGTCACCAAACCACTACCCCTGCAAACCGGTGTGTACTGGCACGAACCGACTCGGACCGACCTACTGTTCGTCACCCTCCAGAAGGCCGACAAGGACTACTCCCCCACCACCCGGTACCTTGACTACGCCATCAGTGAGCACATGTTCCACTGGGAGAGCCAGGCCAAGGACACCGTCGCCAGCGAGCGAGGCCAGCACTACATCCACCACGAGGCCCAGGACCGCGCTGTCGCCCTGTTCATCCGCACCGCCAAGAAGGATGCGTCAGGGCGGACCATCCCCTACTTCTGCGCCGGGACCGCCGCCTACGTCGAGCACCAATCCGAGCGCCCGATCCAGATCACCTGGAACCTCGACCACCCCCTCCCCGGCGACACCTTCACGACCTACCGCGCCGCCATCGCCTGACTCAGGCGCCACTCGTCGGTCTCGGTCAGATACGAACTCTCGATCTCCTCGGTGACGAATGTCAGCCCGTGCCTCGCTCTGCTGTGCAGCCGGGACTTTATGGCCTCGCCATACATCTGCACCTCACCGTCGTGAGGTGGCAATTCTCCTGCCAGCGTGAGCAGGGTCGTCGTCTTGCCCGCACCATTGGCCCCGAGCAATGCCACGACTTCCCCGGGATGCACCTCGAGGTCGACCTCGTGGATCACCGTGTGGCGGCCGCAGACCGACACCGACCGGTAGCCGCCGTATGTGATCAGCTGAAGTCGTACTCACCGTGTTGCGTCGATCTCACCGCCAGCATTCGCTTCTGCGCCTCTTCAGGCGAGATGTGAAGACCGCCAGCGGCCTCGACACGTTCTCGTATGCGTTCGTTGGCTTCTTGCAGCAGGCCACACGCACGCCTGGTGTCGGTCAGCATCATGCCATGGCGTTTGGCCAGCTTGCCGGCAACCCAGACGGTATCGACGTCGACGGCTTGAGCATGCAGGACGATCGCTGACGCCGCGTTATCACGCAGCAGGACGTTGAACTGGCGCTGAAGCGATCGGGCGACCGGTGCGGTCACGGCTGCACCGTCGCGATTGACCCGAGCGGAGCGCCTCAGCGCGAGCGTCACCGACGTCTATTCACCTCAGCCCAAGGCCTTGATCAGCGACCCGATCTCTTCAGCGGCCCGGTAGCGGGACGCGAAGCTCGGCAGCACCATCAGCTGGTCGAGACCGGCCGCCTCGAGCTCGCCGACCTTCTCCACCAACTCATCGAGCTGACCCACGATGCATGCCGCCTCGATGAGCTCAGGTGTCGCGAACTGGGCCTCGTCCGGGTGCAGATAGGTCCCGTGGCCGGCATGGATCCGGTAGTGGCGTTCGGCCTCGGGACTCTGCTCCACCAACGCGACATAGTCGTCCCACACCCTGCGGAGGTGCTGCGGCGGATCCACCCCGAACTGGCGGAAACGCTCATAGGCATAGTGAAGGCCCATCACCGCCATCGGTCCGCATTGCTCGATCACACGATCCGAGGTGAGGTCCTCACCGGGCTCGAGCACCGCCATCGCGGTCAAAGTCGTCAGCTGAAAGCCGTTTTCGTCGAACTCCCGACCGGCGTCGGCCGCGCCGCCTGCGGCGTTCGCCAGGCAACGCTCAACTGCGCTGCGCTTGGGCGGCACCGCAGCGATCAGCCCGTCGCCATAGGCACCGGCAAGGGCCTGTCCCTTCGGCCCGAACGCCGACACGTGAATCGGGACCGGATCCGTCACGTTGACGAACCCAAGCTCGGCCATCTGGAAGGCCACATCGGTGGTCTTGCCCTTGTGAGTGAACGGTGCCTCCTCGCCGCTGAGCAGTCGACGGATGGTGTCGAGAAAGGCCTCGAACTCGACCAGACGAGCCGGATTGCGTGCCATCAACCGCCACGCGGTGAAGCCGTTGCCCACACCCAAGAACGTTCGACCGGGAGCCAACACATTGACCGTGGCAATGCTGTGGGCCGTCACCGGCGCAATCCGCGTATCGACCACCGACACACCAGTACCGAGCTTGATCCGCTCAGTCCGGTCCGCCGCCAGCGCCATGCACGAGTAGCAGTCAGACCACAGCATCTGCGAGTCGGCGAACCACGCCGCGTCGAACCCCAGATCCTCAGCCCGAACCACCAGATCGATGTCGTCGATCTTCGAATGCAGACAAATCCCGAACTCCATCGTGCCCCCTCCCTCGGTCGCCCAGCCCAGGTCTAGACCGGACGCAGCGTCCGAGTCGAGTGAGGTGGATCAGTCCAGCAGTTCCACGTCCGGGAAATCAGGATCCTGCCACTCGCCGATCGGGCGCATTCGGGTCTCCGCCGGACCTGACGCGTGTACTAGCGAGTGTGTCGGAGGGGGGACTTGAACCCCCACACCCTTTCGGGCACTAGATCCTTAATCTAGCGCGTCTGCCAATTCCGCCACTCCGACTGAAGGCCCGAAATTGCTGGCTGCGCAGCCATTTCGGAGCGCATCAGCATAGCGCTGAAGCCTGGACTGTTCGGCGGGGGTCAGGCCTCGCCGATCGCCGTTGCCAGGGCGTCCAGGCTCACTGGATTGAGTTCGCCACGCCACGACCACACGACGATGTCGACCCCGGCGTCGAAGAAATCCTGCGCTCGGGCCACAGCTTTGTCGATGTCGCCGTCAGCCTCGAATCCGAGGTGCACCGACCGGTCGATCTCGGCTTCGTCACGCCCGACTCGCTCACAGTGCGCCTGCAGGACGTCGTCGAGCTCCCGCCATGCGGCGACGTCGGCGGGGAAGGTCATGTCCCATTGGTCGGCGTACTTCGCGGCGGTGCGCAGGGTCCGCACCCGTCCCTGACCGCCGATGACGATCGGGATGCGCTCCTGGATGGGCTTGGGCTCGCACCACGCATCGGTCAACTCGAAGAAGCGTCCCTTGTGGGTGGTCGTCGTTTCCGTCAGCAGCTTGACGACGACCTCCATGCCCTCTTCGAGCCGGTCCGAGCGGTCGCGCAGCGGACCCAGGTCGATGCCGTATGCATCGCTCTCCATGAAGTTCCAGCCGGCACCCATGCCCAGCTCGAAGCGGCCGCCCGAGATGTGATCGAGCGTCGCAGCCATATTGGCCGTGACCGCCGGGTGACGGTGATGCATGCCGTTCACCATGGCGCCCAGGCGGATGCGGGTCGTCGCCTGTGCCAGACCCGCCAGCATCGTCCAGCCCTCCAGGTTCGGACCGTCATATGGCGGCGCCAAGGGATAGAAGTGATCCCAGTTCCACGCCGACTCGAACACCTCGATCTCGTCAGCCGCCTGCCAGATGGCGAGATACTCCGGCCAGGTGGCGTGGTGCGGAGGGGTCTTGATCGCGTGACGTCCCATGAGGGCTCCTTGTTTCGTGCGACCCGAACGATACGGGTCCGATGTGTGGTGAACTCGCGGTCGTGACTTGGTTGGGAAGAGGCTCTGGCTGTGGTTGACGCGGCAGACCTGATCATCCGCAATGCCCGCCTGATCGACGGAACCGGTGCCCCGTCGACACATGGGGACATCGCAGTCGACGACGATCGGATCGTCGGCTTGGGCGATCTCGGTCAAGCCCACGCCGCAGTCGAGATCGATGCGGGCGGCAAGGCAGTGGCGCCCGGCTTCATCGACGTGCACACCCACGACGACCGGGCGCTGCTGATCGATCCGCTGATGGCGCCCAAGGTCAGCCAAGGTGTCACGACGGTCATCACGGGCAATTGCGGAATCAGCCTGGCGCCGCTGCGCACCAGCGGGCGGCCGCCGGCGCCGCTCGATCTCGTCTGCCCCGACGGCGACGGCTTCTTCGGAGAATTCGACGACTACCTCGCCGTCCTCGACGCCGATCCGGCGGCTGTCAACGCCGCATGCTTGATCGGTCACGCCTCGTTGCGAGTCGAGGCCATGGACGCTCTAAACCGTCCGGCAACCGGCGACGAGATCACAGCCATGCGGCGCCGCTTGGAACGAGCGCTCGAAGCTGGTGCCATCGGCCTGTCGACGGGTCTCTACTACGCCCCAGCCGCGGCCGCGCCGACTGCGGAGATCATCGAGCTGGTCACCGCAGTCCAGGCAGCGGACGGCATCCACACGACCCACATGCGCGACGAAGCCGACCACGTCACCGAGTCCTTGGAGGAGTCCTTCGCCATCGGCCGTGAAGCAGGTGTTCCGGTAGTGATCTCACATCACAAGTGCTCCGGGCAGGCCAACCACGGCCGCTCGACCGAGACCCTGACGCTGATCGAAGCAGCTCGCCAGCACCAAGAAGTCGGCCTCGATGCCTATCCCTACATCGCCAGCTCGACAAGCTTGGGCTCAACCAAGCTGACAGACGCCAACAGAGTGCTGGTGACATGGTCCACAGCTCGGCCTGAGGCAGCGGGACGGGACCTCGCCGAGATCGCAGCCGAGATGGGTCTCGACACCGAGGCAGCAGTCGACGCACTGATGCCCGCCGGCGGGATCTTCTTCATGATGGACGAGGAGGATGTGCGCCGGATCCTGGCCTATCCGGGCACCATGATCGGCTCTGACGGCCTGCCGCACGACGAGTTCCCCCACCCGCGCCTGTGGGGCACATTTCCTCGAGTGCTCGGCCACTATGCGCGCGATCAGGGACTCTTCTCGTTGGAGACCGCAGTGCACAAGATGACGGGGCTGCCCGCCGGGCGCTTCGGTCTGGCGGATCGGGGCGTGCTGGAGGTCGGTGCCATGGCCGACCTCGTGCTGTTCGACCCTGAGACGGTGATCGACACCGCCACCTTCGAGCGGCCCAAGCAGCCGGCCCGCGGCATCGACCTCGTCATGGTCAACGGCAGAACGATTTGGCGGGACGGAGCCAGCACAGGCGCACGGCCGGGCCGGGCGATCAGGCGAGGTGCAGAGGTCTCGTCGCAGCCAGGCGGGTGAGAAGCTGGTCGCCGCTAAGCGAGGAGCAAGCCCAGTATCAACGTGGTGAAGCCGAACGAGACAGCCACCACAACGGTGATGCGGCTGAGGTTCTTCTCGGCGACGGTCGAGCCCGCAGCGGTAGATCCCACGCTGCCGCCGAACATGTCAGAGACGCCTCCGCCTCGGCCGCTGTGCAGCAGCACAAGGCCGATCAGCCCGAAGGCGGACAGCAGGTGAATCCCGCCGACAATCCACGTCATCACGGGCAATGAGGCTACCGGCGCCCGGCGCCGAGGGCCCTGCCGCCTCCGCAGCGGACGCACTACTGCGCGCAGGCGATTACGGGCGGATCGGGTGGGTGATCGGGGTGCTGCCCTTGGCACCCGGCACCCAGCCTTCGATGATGGCGCTGAAGCCGCCCGCTCCCCCGCCGGCGCGCACCACCATCGGCGACCATGGGGGCAGCTTGCGCAGGTTCCCCCCGATCGAGCCCTCGCTCGACCCGAACACGTGCCCGCCATCGGAGCTGCCGCCGTCGCCACCAGCGCTTCCCCTCAGGTGGTCCAGGAAAGCGGCCGGCAAGCCCTCTTCGATGCCCCCGGCTCCGCAGGCTGCGAAATCGAGGTCCATCTGCAGCAGCGGATCCAGCTCGTCGTAGAAGCGCTGCTTGGTCCAGCCAGAGTCGGCGAAGGTCGACATGTGCTCGGGCGTCATCACCACCATCGCCTCGCTCGGCAGCTTGCGATTTCCCACGCACAGCAGCTGCTGGGCGAGGGTTCGAATGAGCGAGTTCGGCGTGCGGGAGACCTGGTCGATGCAGCCGACCGGGCCGTGGCCGGCGAACAGCGTCACCGTGTCCTGGCCGGGTTCGAACCCCCGCGTCACCGACAGCGGCGGCCAGCCGTCGGGCAGGCCCTCCTCGTCTTCAGCGAAGCACCAGCCCACCTTCGAGGGCGACCCGAGTGCCGAGCGATCGATGCCCCCGATGCCCGGCTTGCCGCCGCCCACGTTGCGGATGACCAGCTGCAGGGCCCGGCCGATGGTCGAGTTGGCGCGGTTGCCCTGGCCGAGCGCGCTCTTGTCGGTGTTCATGCCGATGCGGCGGCGTATCGGGCCGTTCACGATCACGATCGGGCCCGAGAACCACAGCGTGCACAGCAGGCCGTGCATGTTGAACGTGTCCGTACAGGCTGCCTCAACGGCAGCGAGCACCACCGGCAGGTACTCGGGCTTGCAGCCGGCCATGACGGCGTTGACAGCCACCTTCTCCACCGTGCATTCGGCCAGCGTCGGCGGCACCACGGCCACGATCTCGTCGGGTGCCCGCGTCGTTCCCGCCAGCATCGAAGCCACGCGCGCCTCGGTGGGAGGCACCACCGGCAGACCGTCGGACCAGCCGCGGTCGTATGCCGCCTCGACAGGATCCTCAGCCGAAGCGAGTTCCACCTTGCGGCTCGTGAACGATGTCGCGCCGAATCGCAGCGCCAGCTCGTCGGCGAGCAGGGGGTCGACCGACATCGAGCCGCAACCGGGTCGCATGTCGGGCAGACCCGAGCCGAGATCATCGGCCCCGCTCAATGCCTCCCAGCTGCTGCGGTCCCACCCCACAGTGCGAGCCATCTCTCGCCCGTCCATCACCGCCATGAGCGTGGGCACCGTGGAGATCTCGTGATGCCACGACACGGCCAGGTCATGATCGTGCAGGACCTCTGCCGACGGCCCGTCGAGCGCGGCCATGAACTCGGGGTCGTCCTGGGTGAACACCGTCAGGCGGGTTCCCGTGCGCACTGCATGGTCGACAAGCTCGGCCAGCACCGGCTCGACATCGCAGCACGTCGGGCAGTCACGCTTCACGAACGCAACAAGGCCGTCGGAGAGGCGATGTCGCTCAGCGGCAGAGGTCTGTTCTTCAGCAGGCACGCTGAGACTCTAGATCTGAGGACCTAGGTGCGGCCTTCCGGCCGGCGTGAACGGCGCCTCGACAGGTTGTTCTGCTTACAGGGAGTGCGCCGCGAACTGCTCGCTCGCGGTGGCGTAGGCCTGCAGTGCGACTGCCGGCCGGCGTCGCGGGTCCAGCAGGTTGTTGCCCATCGCATCGAGATCCGCCGATGCTGGCATGACAATTTCCACGCGCTCGCACTCCGTCAAGGTCAGTCGTTCGCATTCGGTTGCCATCCGGCTGGCAATGCGCAATGCGCTCCAGCCCAGCGTCATCGCGCCGAAGTCCATCGCCGCGGCAATCGGCATCTCCCACGGTCGGGCCGCCGACGGCAGCTCGGCGATGCCCATCGGCGAGCTCACCACGACCAGGTCGTAGGACTCGTCCCGCAGTACATCGAGGTTGTCCGACGAGTGGACGCCTGCATCGATGTAGGAAGTCCCGTCGATCACGACCGGCTCGAACACCGCCGGCACCGCGCACGACGCGGCAACTGCCTGGCTCGGCGTAGCCGGCCCGTCTGCGCCAAAGACAACTCGCTGCCCATCGTCGAGTTCGACGACGGGCACTCGCAGCTCCACGCCCTCGGGCCATCTGCCGCCGAAGAGCCCCCGGACTATGTGCTCGACATGCGACGTGGGCACCTTGCCCTCGGGCAGCATCGAGGCCAGCGCTGTTCCGGGCGACACCCGACCGGGCATCGCAGCTGCCAGCAGCCAGATGTGGGGTGCCATCGGCGCCCCGAATGCGGCGGTGGCCTGCCGTTTCGGGCCGCGCTGCGCCCGTGCTGCGCCCAACAGCCGCTCGCCGTGGGGGCTAAGAGGCTGGCGGGTCTCGCGCCGGAAGAGGTCGCTGGGGCTGAGACCGGCGGCAACCAGCGCGCCAGAGATAGAACCGGCGGACGTTCCGACGATCAGGTCGACGTCGCGGGCGTCGATCCCCCACGTGTCCTCGAGCGCCTTGAGCACGCCAGCATGGAATGCTCCGCCGACGATGCCACCGGAGCCCATGACGAGCGCCACGCTGCGATCAGGTCGTGGGCGCCCGCCCGCGCCACCGGTGGTCATCGGCCGCGGCTACTTGGCGATATCGCTGTGCTCGACCATCCAGCCGATCATCGATGGGATCGAGCGCTTGCGAGCGCCGTTGCCCACGATCAGCCCGACGTGGCCCGCAGGCAGTCGCATCTCGGTGGCGTCTTTGGAGCCGACCAGCTTGTCGAGGCCGTAGGTGGATTCCGGCGGCACGATGTGGTCGCGCTCAGCGATCACATTCAGGAACGGTGCCTTGATGTCAGCGAGGTCGAGCTTGCGGCCGCCGAGCATCAGGTCGCCGGTCATGAAGCCGTTGCCTTCGATGAACATCTCGACGGTCTGGACCATCGTGGCGCCCGGGAACGGGATGTGATTGCGGGTCCACGACGTCATGGCCTGGTACGAGCTCAGGAACTTGTCGTCGTCGAGATGCTCCCAGAAGTCCATCACGGTGCTGAGATCGGAGGTGGGCGTCAGCAGGGTGAACGACGCCCGCACCGACTCGGCCGGCACGTTGCCGCTGGCATCCATCAGGTGCGCCGGGTCGATGCCGTCGGAACCGACGCCGGTCATGACCGTCGGCATCTTGGTGAAGTCCACCGGGGTGGCCATCACGACGACGTTGCGGATCGGGTCGTCTGGGTGGCCGGCCGCGTACAACAGCGTCAGCAGACCGCCGTAGCAGTAGCCGAAGACGGTGACACCGTTGTCGCCGCCCATCTGGTTGACCTTGGCGACCGCCTGGGGCAACAGCTCGTCGCAGTAGGTCTCGAGGGTGTTGTTGGCTTCTTCCTCGTCGGGTACGCCCCAGTCGAGCAGGAAGACATCGAAGCCTTCGGCCACGAGCCGCTCGATGAAGCTGTTGCCTGGCTGCAGGTCCAAGATGAACGAGCGGCTCACCAAGCTCATGACCAGCAACAGCGGCGGACGGACGGTCGGGTTCTCGCTGCGGTAGCGGTAGAGCACGGCCTTGCCGTTGCTCCACACCGCGTCGCGAGGCGTCTGGCCGACCGGGGCGCGGTCGATGCCCATGACGTGGCGGGTGAGGTTCCACCAGCGCCTCATGCCGGTCTCCCACATCTCAGAAAATGGGGCGAGCGGGTTGGGCACCTCCGCGGTGCGCTCGGATGATTCGCCGTTGGCGCCGGCGGCTTTGGGCTTGACAAGAGTGGTTGCAGACATGGTTGCTCCTTCAGGGTGATGCGGGGGTGTTCAGGACTTCTCGACCGCTGCCGCGGGCTTCTGCGCAGCGGGCTTCTTGGCGGTCGCCTTCGATGCAGTCGCCTTCGATGCGCTGGTCTTCGATGTGCTGGTCTTCGATGCAGTCGCCTTGGGTGCGGCCGGCTTCGAAACCGCGCTTGCCTTGCCATTCGTTGCCGGCGCGGCCTCAGCGGGGACGACGGCGACCACGTCAAACACGAGATTCTTGAGACCCTTCAGCTCACGATCTACTGCGGCGACCTGCTGGCGCAGCTTGCGCACGTCGGTGGCAGCGGGAAGGTTCCAGAAGTGCAACCAGCGCCGGCTCGTCCGCTCGAATTCGGCGGCGAAAGCACTGCTGACCTTGGCGCTCGCTGCCATGAAATCGCGGAAGCCATCCGAGGCTGCGAACTGCTGGAGTCCCGGCGCTACGGCCTTCTCCCATTCGTTGTAGATCTCACGCCACTGCTTGGCCATGTTTGTTTCCTCCGGGATAAAGGGGGTATCCGGTCTGATGTCACGGATTCCGGCGGCGTGCGAGACACTCGCCGGTGCGAATTGATAAACGGACGGGACAAGCGCCGTTGTCCATCAATTGCATGACGCTATGCAATCATATCTGGATGACGGCCGTGTAACAAGAGCATTTCGCCTTGAGAAATTGTGTGACACGCTGCAATGACTTGCTAGCCGGAGGCTGGCAGATCAGCTAGGGTATGAATACAGCCAATGAACTTGATCGATGTGGACCAGCAGGGTGCGGGAGACCCAGCGCAGTCTGGAGGCAGCGGCACTCGTCGCACCCTCGGGCTGCCTCGTGTTCATGACGCGCAACAGCCGAGTGCTCCGGTGTCCGCCGAGTGGGGTGACGACTGGGACCTCGATCACAAGGTCGCCGCCCTGTGGCGCGCCGCCCGGCTGGGGCCGACCGTCGAGCGCCTGCGCCGGCACGTCCTCGGCGGCGGATCAAAATCCATCGAACCGGGCCAATTCCGGGCGCTCGATGCCGTGGCCGGAAACGGGCCAGCGACGATTCGAGCACTCGCGGACATCATGGACGTCGAGCCAAGCACCGTTACCCGGGCCATCACCAGGCTCGAGACCGATGGGCTCGTCTACAAGCAGCGGGCCGAACGCGACCACCGAGAGGTGCTGGTCGAGTTGACCGACCTCGGGGCGTCCCGCCACCAGTACTTCGTAGACCGCGCGTATCGCATCTACGAAGAGATCTTCACCGTCTTCAACACCCAAGAGCGTGAAGTTCTTGCAGACTTGCTCGAACGCATGCTGGTGTCGACCGACGCCGCGCTCGCACGGCTCGATGCCCGCGCGCTCTAGAGCCAGATCGCCGAGGAGAACTCCCGTCGCATGACCAGTGCCCCCGCTGACACTCAATCGGGCAGCCGTCGGCAGGCCCCGAGTCGGCCTGCGTCGCCCCTGCGCGCCGGCTGCCGGGCGGCCGGCTCGGTGGCCGAGTGGATCCGGGGCCACAGCGAGGACGATCTGCCTGCGGTCCGCCAGACGCCCGCCGCAGCGTGGAAGTGGATGATCGACGAGTGGTCCATCCAGTTCGAGCTGGCCTCGGCCCGCATGAGAATTCCCGACGGACCGTTCCGAAAGCGACTCCGCTCCGAGCTCGCCGAGGCACACAAGCACTATGCCGACCGCGGCTGGCTGGAAGACCCCACCGCGTACCACCGCACTCCCCCGCCGCTCGACGACGGCGTGCAGATCCGCGCTACCTCGGCGGGCGATGCGGACTTCTGGCACGTTCGCTTCAACAGCGAGTTCGAGCCGTGGCCGGGCGAACCCGGCCGCGAGCGCTGGATGAGCTATCGACCGGTTCGCACCACGCACGCGTGGATGCTGCAGCATCCCGACCGAGCGCGGCCCTGGGTGGTGGCCGTCAACGGCTACCGCACCGGCGAGCCGGAGCTGGACATGTGGATGCTGTACGCGAATCGCTTGCACCGGCGTTGGGGCCTGAACGTGATCGCGGTGGTTCTGCCGCTGCACGGGCCCCGCGCAATCGGGGTGAGCGGTTCCCGGGTCATTCACGCAGGCGCGATGAACACGGTGTTCACGGTCGCGCAAGGCGCGTGGGACATCCGGCGAGTGATCGGCTGGGCACGCGACCAGCACGAAGCGCCGTCCGTTGCCGTGTCAGGCATATCGCTCGGCGGCTACATGGCAGCCATGACTGCCGCCCTGGAAGACGACCTTGCCGCAGTCATCGCCGGTGTCCCCGAGAGCGATCTGGCACGCGGCACCCGCCGGCAGGTCGAACCGCTGCTGCCCCCCTTCTACGAGCAGTGGGGCCTGTCTTGGGAGGCCTACGAGCAGATCCTCTCGGTGGTGTCGCCGCTGTCGCTGCCGTGCAAGGTCCCCCGCGATCGGCGTTACATCTTCGCCGGCTTGCTCGACCGCTGGGTCCGGCCCGGCAACGTCAAGACGCTGTGGGAGCACTGGGAGCGGCCCGACATGCAGTGGTACCAGGGCTCGCACCTGTCCTACCCGTTCGAGCGCGAGGTCTCCCGCTACGTGGATCGCGCAGCGGCCGAAACGTTCGGCCGCGTGCCTGCAGCACCGCCGCGCTGACCGTCGGGCCGCAGCAGGTTCAGCTAGACGCGCTCGGATTGTCCCAGCACCGCCAGTCGGTGCCGCACGACCTTGCCGGTCGTGGTCATGGGCAAGGCGTCGACGAAGTGGACGTCGCGCGGCACCATGAAGCTCGGCAGGCTCTCGGCGACCCAAGCTCGGAGCACGTCGGCATCGACGCGCCGGCGCGGGCGCGGGCGCGGCACCACGAACGCTGCCACACGCTGACCGAACTCGGGATCGTCCACGCCCACGACGGCGGCGATCTCGACACTGGGGTGACGGCCCAGCACCTCCTCCACGCCGGACGGGAACACATTCTCGCCGCCGGTCACGATCATGTCGTTGGCGCGGCCCGAGACATGGAGGCGCCCGTCGGCATCGAGCCGGCCGATATCGCCCGTAGCCATCAGCGTGCCGGCCCGGTCGCCGTCGCTCCCATCGGTGTAGCCGAGGAATTGCGCCGTGCTGGCGAGATGGACCCAGCCCGCAGTTCCTCGGGGCGCCGGCATGCCGTCGTCATTGAGAATCGTGAGCGTGACCCCGTCGGGGGGGCGGCCGACGGTGCCGGGCGCGGCGCGCAGGTCGGCGGGATCTGCGATGGTCCCGATGGCGGTCTCGGTGGAGCCATAGACGTTGTAGAGATCATCGCCGAAGCGATCCATCCACTTGCGAGCGAGTTCGCCGGAGAGGACGTTCCCGCTGCTGAGCACCATGCGGGGCCTGCGCACCGACGCGGGGTCGATCGGCAGGTCCAGAATGCGACGCAGCATCAGCGGCACCACTACGAGTGCGTCATAGCGGTGCTCGCACAGCAACTTGCCGATCTCGGCGGCTTCGAACCGCTGCCTGACTTCGATGGTGCTGGCGGTAGCCAGCCCAACGACCAGCTGGCTCAGACCCCAAGCGTGAAAGAGCGGCGACGCGATGAGATAACGGTCGCCGAGGCGGTACGGCACGCGCCGCAGCATGCCGACGCCGCCCACACGCGTCGTCTTCAGCGTCCGAACTGCACTCTTGGGGGCGCCGGTGGTGCCAGACGTCAGCAGGACGAGCTTTGGCCGGCGCGTCGGGGGTGAGCACTGCCGTCCCTCGGCGGCGACGCGGGCCATCGCACCGGAACCGCTCCCGTCGGCCACGAGCACGGTTGCGGTCGTGCCTGACTGGGCAATGACGTCGGAGAACTCCTGGTCGGTCACGATGACGGCAATGCCGTCGCGCTCGCAGACCTCAGCGAGGTTCGAGGCGGGCAGCGCCGTCGACAGCAGCACCGTGTCGCAGCCGGCCCGCTCGGCGGCAACCAGTGCGGTCACGAACCATCGGTGGTTGCGGCACAGGATGCCGACGGCCGCCAGGCTTCCATCGGGCCTCGTTGCCGCAGCACGCATGCGGGCGGCGACGCTGGACGCTGCACGGTCCAGCGTGCGGTAGTCGATCGAGCCTTCATCGTCGACGACTGCAGCGCGGCCGCCGAAGCGGAGGGCTGCTGCGGACACAGACGCCGCAGTGCCGAGGCCCCAGCGCACCGAGGCCCACCAGCGTGCTGAAGTCAGGGCCGCATCGGCAGCGCCCATGCGCAGGGCGACGTTCCACATGCTGTCGCCAGCAAGAGCGGGCCCTATCACTGAGCCTCAGTCGCCGCCGGCGTCGAAGCTGCGGTACACGCCCAGCAGGGCGATCTTTTGCTCATCGGTCAGGTTCGGGTCTGCCTGCACGGCTTCAATCACCGTGGGGACATCCTCTCGGTCCATCAAGCCGGCATACGACAGCAACGTGGCTGCCCGCACGTTGAGCGCTTCGGCAATTGCCTTGAGCACCCGCACCGACGGCTCGTGGAGCCCGCGCTCGATCTGGCTGAGGTATGGGTTCGACAGCTGCGCCATCTTGGCGAGCTGTCGCTGGCTCAGCTCCATCATCTCCCGTTGGGCCCGTATGAACGCGCCCAGCTGATCGAATCCGGGGAAAGTTTGCCCCGACCGTTGATCGTCCGCTTCTGCGGCGTCAGGGTCGGAAGCGGCCATCAGGCCTGGGCATCCTCGCTGGCGCGCTCCCACGCAGCGGCGATGCGCGCAGCGCAGTCCTTGTTGGCCTCGTGCACCTGGCCCAGGAAACTGAAGTAGGTGTCGATCATCTCGGTGGGCTTGGGCAGGTATTCCGCAAACGGGCTCGACATCGCCGGGGCGGCGGACAGCCAGGCCTCGGCAACGCGCTCGTTCATCGAGACGAACTGCTCCTGGGCAGTCTTCATCTGCTCGAGGGTGCGGTCCTGCATTTCACGGACGGAATCAAGTACGGCCATGGGGCTGGCTCCTGGGGATGAAGGGGAATCGTCGGCGGGGGTCACCGGCGCTGCTAGAAATAGTACCCACTCCGGGAACAACTTGCAACTTGCGTACTTGCGCTCGGCGGGAGGGGGCGGACTGCGGCGCCCTTGCGAGGCGTGGCTTCTGCTAGCAAGAGCCCGACGTCTCATGTCTGCCGCCTCGCCGCCGAACCTGCGCACCGCGCTGAGCATCGCTGCGGTAGTCGCGCTGGTGGCGAGCCTGCTGGTACCCGACGCCGCCATGGCGAAGACAGAGTCCGAGGCGGTCAAACCGACGGAGCTAGTGCTGGTGGTGGTCAATTCAGCGTCGCTGGCAGACGCAGCGGTGGCATCGTCGCTCGTTGCCGCAGGCGTAGGTGATGCGGTGGTGTTCGCCGAGTCAGCCGACACGCTCGCCTCGAACGACGCACACCTCATCCGGACCCGGGAGCCGGCCCGATTGGTGCTCGTCGGTGGCATGGCGGCGCTCTCAGCCGCTTTGGAAGCCGAACTGCGGGGGCTTGTTGACGGTGTGCAGATTGGCCGAGTCGCTGGTGTGGATCGGGTCGACACAGCGGCGCTCGCCGCCGAGTTGGTGCTGGAAGGCAACTCCAAGCGGCCAGCAGCATCACAGAGCGTCACTGAGCCGATTGTGGTGCTGGCCAATGCATGGTCACAGCGAGACGTTGGGACCGCAGCGACAACGGTGATTGCGGGCGGAGCCGATGTGCTGTTGTACTCGCTCGACGGCCGGCTGGGCTCGCGGACTGCCCAGGTGCTTCAGGAGCACCGGCCTGAACGGCTAGTGGTAGCGGGCACGCCCAAGTCGTTCAGTCACGACATGGTGGCCGAGGCGCTGATGGCCGCCGAGGTGACCGCGGCGCCGACACGGCTCGACGGCGCGACTGGAGCACAAGCGTCAGCGCAAGCCGTGAGGCTCGCCGCGCCCGCCGATATCCCGACTGCGGTGATCGCCAGTGGTTTTCGATCACAGGACATCAGCGTCGCGCTCGCACTCGCGGCCGCCCTCGGCGGCAGCCCTGTCATGCTGACGAACCCTCTCGGCCGGCTCGGCAACGACGCCAAGGCACTACTGCTAGAGCACCAGCCGACACACATCGTGATCGTCAACACCGAAGGCCAATACTCCGGCGAGTTCCTGATGATGAGTCTCGAGCTGTTCGCCCCGGCCACGGCCGTCCACCAGCTCACGACGTTCTCTGACACGACGCTGCTGGCGCTACAAGGCATCGATGTCCCTGATCGTTCCGCGAGCCGGGGCTTCCGCTCCATCTCAGTCGGCGACAACCACGTGTGCGGCCTCCGCCAGAGCGGAGCAATCGCGTGCTGGGGCACCGACGGCAGCGGGAAGACAGCGGCGCCTGAAGGCATATTTGTGGCCGTCGCGGCAGGCGGAGAATTTACGTGCGCACTTCGCGACGACGGTTCCCCCCACTGCTGGGGGAATACCGCCGGGTGGCAAACCGGCGCGTCCCACGGCCCGTTCGTGGCCATTACCGCTGGCTGGGGGCACGCCTGCGGCCAGGCCACCGACGGCAGCGTCGAATGCTGGGGAGACCGCTGGGGCGCCCAGAGGCTCGTCCCTAGCGGCAGCTCGTTCGCTGCCATCTCAGCCGGCAGGCATCACACGTGCGGGCTCGAGCCGAGTCGCAACCTCAAGTGCTGGGGCAAGGCCGGCGATGGCCAGCTCGAGGTCCCCGACGGCGACTTTGTTGCCGTCTCTGCCGGTGGGAACCATACGTGCGGCCTGAAATCGAAGGGCGCGCTTGTGTGCTGGGGCGACCGCACTGGAGACGGCAGCGCGTTCCCCGACGAGTCCGCCGCGCGGCGGTACCTCAAGTTGGACGCCGGGTCTCGTACCACTTGTGCCTTACGCCTTACCGAGCTCGTGGACTGCTGGGGCGATGACGTAATCGAGAAGGTGCCCCCGGGGCTCTACTCGGCAGTCTCGGTTGGCGACACCTTCGCCTGCGCTCTTCGTAGCAACACCAGCGTGGCGTGCTGGCTAACAGCGGTCACTCCAGCATTGGTGTCTATTGTCTGCCCTCTTCGTAGCAACATCAGCGTGGCGTGCTGGGAATCGCTGCCCGGCGTGACCTGGGAACCATTCGGCTTGGCGCATTCCCCCAACGCTCTCGCCGGGCGCCGTCAACCCCACGGGCTACAGGAGCATTTCCGCCGGCCATAACCACGTCTGTGGGCTGTACAGGCGCGGAGACGTCGTGTTTAGAGGCAACGACGCGCACCGAACCTTGTAACCAGCCAACTAGGTGGCGGCGTGAACAATCCGGGCGAACTGGACTGCGTCCAGGGATGCACCGCCGACCAAAGCACCGTCGATGTCGGTCTGCCTGAGGAGCTCGTGGGCGTTGGCGGGCTTGACCGAGCCTCCGTATTGGATGCGGACGTGTTCGCCGGCACCCTGGCGAATGTCGTCGATCACGTTGCGGGCTGTGGCGCACATGTCTTGGGCGTCTTCGGGGGAGGCATTTCGGCCCGTTCCGATGGCCCAGACCGGCTCGTAGGCAACGACCAGGGTCTCGAAACTTGCTTTGGTGAGCTTGGCCAAGCTGCCTCTGAGCTGGGTGGTCACCACGGCGGCGGCTTGTCCGGATTCACGTTCTTCGAGGGTCTCTCCGACGCAGACGATGGGGGTCATGCCTGCCTTGGCGACAGCGGCAGCTTTGGCAGCGATGAACTCGTCGGTCTCGTTGAAGAGGGCCCGGCGTTCGCTGTGGCCGACGATGACGTAGCTCACGTCGAGCTTGGCGAGCATGGACGGTGACACTTCGCCGGTGTAGGCGCCCTTGCTCTGGTCGTGGCAGTTCTGTGCCCCGAGCTTGAACTCCAAGCGATCGGCATCGATGACGGTCTGGCAGCTCCGCAGGTCGATGAAGGGCGGGTGCAGGCTCACTTCGACCTGGTCGTAGCGGTGGCGCGCCAGCTCGTAGCTCAGCTTCTGGCAGAGCTGGATGGCCTCAAGGTGGTTGAGGTGCATCTTCCAGTTGCCCGAGATCAAAGGCGTTCGGCTCATCGTCTGCCCCCGCTCTTCAATTGCCCGCCGGAACGGCGGGTCGTGCCCGAGATCAGTGGCGTTCGGCTCATCGTCTACCCACCCTCTTCAATTGCCCGCCGAGTCTCGCAGGGCCGCGAGGCCGGGCAGATCTCCGTGTTCGATGAGTTCGAGGCCTGCCCCTCCCCCAGTCGAGATGTGATCCATGTACGGGGCAATGCCGAACTGGGCCACCGCTGCTGCG
The DNA here is from genome assembly GCA_026713105.1 of Acidimicrobiaceae bacterium. Lineage (GTDB taxonomy): Bacteria > Actinomycetota > Acidimicrobiia > Acidimicrobiales > Poriferisodalaceae > Poriferisodalis. The sequence goes on along the minus strand of JAPOPC010000013.1, from coordinate 49,271 downwards.
CTGTCGCCGCCGCCGACGACGGTGAACGCCCGGCAGTCGGCCAACGATTGGGCCACCGCACGGGTCCCTGCAGCGAATCTCTCGTCTTCGAACATGCCCATCGGTCCGTTCCAGAAGACGGTGCGGGCACCAGCGATGACGTCGTCGAACTCGGCTGCCGAGCCAGGCCCGATATCGAGCCCGCGGCAACCGTCGGGCAGGCTGCGACCCATCTGGCGCACCGTGCCGCCGGCGTCGAGGGCTGTGATGTCGGCGGGCAGCACAATGTTGGCGCCGCTGTCCAGCAGACGCGTGCAGGTCTCGATGAAGTCGGGTTCGCACAGCGAATCGCCGATGGAGTGACCGAGAGCGGCGAGGAATGTGAAACACATGCCTCCGCCGATGACCAGCGTGTCGACCACCGACAGCAGCGCCTCGACCACGCCGAGCTTGTCGCTGACCTTGGCACCGCCCAGCACCGCCACAAACGGCCGCTTGGCATCGGTTCGCAGGCCGCCGAGCACCTCGGCTTCGCGGTGCAGCAACCGGCCCGCCGCGCTCGCCAGGCGCTGCGGGGGCCCGACAATGGATGCGTGCGACCGATGGCTTGCACCGAAGGCGTCGTTCACGTAGCCGTCAAACGGCATCGAAGTCACAGCGCCGCCGAAACCGACGACGATCTCGCCCGCGAGGAGGGCGTCGACGAATGCCGGGTCGTTGGCCGTCTCGCCTGCGTGGAAGCGAAGGTTCTCAACCAGGGCGACGTCGGGAGCAACCATCGCCAAGCGTTCGGCGACGGGAGCCAGCGAGTATCGCTCCTCGGGCGTGCCCGAAGGGCGGCCGAGGTGCGAGCACGCGGTCACGGCCGCTCCCCGCTCGGTCAGCCAGCTCAGTGTCGGCAGCGCCGCCCGTATGCGCAGGTCGTCAGCGATCTCAGGTCGTCCGCCCGGCACGTCGCGCAGCGGGACGTTGAAATCGCAGCGAACCAGGATGCGCCTGCCGTCAAGGCCGCCGAGTCGCTGCTCGAGATCCTCGAGCGCCGGCAAACCGCCAGCGACGCTCATCGGTTGCAGGTGATGCCCACGAGGTCCACCAGCCGGTTCGAGTAACCCCATTCGTTGTCGTACCAGCCGAGCACCTTCACCATGGTGCCCATCGCCATCGTCAGGCCTGCGTCGAAGACGCAGCTCGCCGGATTGCCCACGATGTCGCTGCTCACAAGCGGGTCCTCGGAATAGTCCAACACTCCGGCGAGAGGTCCGTTGGACGCAGCGGCTGCGAAGGCCTCGTTCACTTCTTCGACGCTGGGGCTGGCGTCGAGGGTCGCGGTGAAGTCGGTGATCGAGCCGTCGGGAATCGGCACCCGCAGCGAGGTTCCGTCGAGCCTGCCCGCCATCGACTGCAGCACCAGCCCCGTCGCCCGAGCGGCACCGGTCGAGGTCGGGATGATGTTCACCGCAGAGGCGCGAGCACGACGCAGGTCGGAATGCGGCCCATCCACCAGCGACTGGTCGCCCGTGTAGGCATGGATTGTCGTCATCAGGCCCTGCTGGACCCCGAACGCCTGATCGAGCACCTGCACCATCGGCACGAAGCAGTTGGTGGTGCAGCTCGCGTTCGACACCACCTTGTGCGCATCTGGGTCGAACTCGGCGTCGTTCACGCCGACGACGAACGTGGCATCCGCGCCCGAGGCCGGGGCCGACACGATCACCAGCGGTGCGCCGGCGTCTAGATGCATCGCCGCCTTGTCACGGGAAGTGAAGATGCCCGTCGACTCCACCACCACATCGACGCCGTAGTCCGCCCACGGCAAGTCCGCCGGGTTGCGCTCCGACAGCACCGGCAGCACCGTGCCGTCAATCGAGATGCCGCCGTCGGTCGCCGCGATTTCGTGCGGCAGATTGCCAAGTACAGAGTCGTACTTGAGCAGGTGAGCCATGGTGGCGGTGTCACCGAGGTCGTTCACCGCCACGATCTCGATGTCACCGTCGGGGCGGTCGGCCGCCCGGTAGAAGTTCCGACCGATACGGCCGAAGCCGTTGACGCCCACGCGCACGCTCATCTGCTGCTGTCCCTTTGTTCCGCGAGCCCGGCAGGCTGCCTGTGCCCCGGCCCGCTCCGTCGCTAGCTGTCTAGCGGACGCGCACCCGCAAACGGTGCTTCGGCGCGCAGCAATCACCCCCAAGCCGTCTGCTGAACGCGCTGAGCAGACGGCTCGCCGGATTACCGGTACTCGCAGGTGCCCACGATGCCGGTGGTCGACCAGTCAGCCGAACAGCCCCAGTGCCAGGTTCGGTAGTCCGACCTCTCGGGAAACGATTCCGAGACGGGAAGCACCCCGCCGTCCTGTGTCCGGGTTACCAAGCTTTCGAAATCGACGAGGTGTTGCAGGTCCGAGGCTCCGACGCCCGTCAACCAGAAGCCGGGAATCCCCTCAGACCATCCGTTCACATACTGGAGGAGAAGTTGGTTCTGGTCGGGCGAGAGACGAGCCAGCGCGTGGATCGGCTCGCGCGCCTCCGTCCACAGGATCGGCAATTCGCCCAACCGTTCCTGTGCCCCATCATCAGCACCTACGCGCACGAGAGTGCGGGCATCGGACGGTGTCTCGCCCGACGTGACATAGAGCAAGGAGTTGCCGTCCAGCGACCATTCTCGAAACCACGCCGGTGCAGGCCCCCAATCGGACTTCGTGTACTCGAGAATCGGCAAGGTTTGGCCGGTGGCGACGTCAAAGACGTAGTGAACCGTCTTCTCGTTCGAGTAGTCCGACTCGCCCTCGACCGGGACGTAATTGCTGTCGGAGAAGGCCAAGCGAGTACCCGAATGGCTCCAGCCAAGTATGTCTGCGCCGGGATGCTTGCCGCCCTCGCCGTAGCAACCCTCACAGCCGACTGGTGTCAGCCACCGCAAACCCGATCCATCGGACTGCATCACGAGGGCCTGATCTGTCCACCAGCCGTCGCCCCCCTCAAACGCGACGTAGCTGCCATCCGGTGACCACTGGATAGTCGTTGCCCAGGTATCGATGAACGCATTCAGCCTGTCTTCGCCCGTATCAACGTCGAAGAATTCGGCATAGATCTCGACTCGGTAGTACGGATCCGTCGCGCTCGATTCCGAGTGCCACGACGAGGCGATAGTCCTGCCGTCCGGCGACCACGTCCCGACGAGGTCGTGACGAGCGTTGTGCGTCAGGCGTCGTGTGCTGCGGGTCGTTGCGTCATGCACGAGGATCTCGGAATAGCGCACCGGAAAGCCACCCCAGGCGATGTCCTCGGTCGCAGGGTCATCGATGACGGCAGTGAAGACGAGCCGGTCAGCGGTTGGTGACCACCTCGGGCCTGCCAGAGACGATGCCCAACACTCGCCCTCATAGCAGGGCCCGACAGAGCTCAATTCGTACTTGTCATGTTCGATGCGGTATGAGTCGCCTGAGTACGTGTCGAGCACATGGATGTCGAGCTCGCAGTCCTTCAGGTAACTCAGGAAGCGGCCACTTGAAGACCATGTCAGGTTGTGTATCCAGCAGAACGAACCTGGCGAATCCCGGCCCCAAGAGGTGACATTCGTCGCAGTCTGCGGGAAATACTTGATGGTGCCGCGTTCATCTACGACACCAATCTCGACGCGAAGACTGCCGTCTGCTTCGTCACCGGTGACCCGGACGAATGCGAGCAGCGTAGGGGGGAGCACTAAATCTGTCGTGGCCTCAGGCATCATCGTCCGATCACCGAAGACGTCGAGACGCAGTCCCAGCGGCTGCCCGCCCGCCATGTACAGGGTGTTGTGCAGATCGCGTGGGAGCCGGTCGGGCTCGGTGTAGCGCAGCGGCGCGCACCGCCGGGCAAGCAGCGGGCCGGCGGTGAGGGCCTGTTCGGGATAGACGTCCGCAGCGAGCCCGATTCGCATCGGTCCTGCAGCACAACGTGGACTGGCCGCTATGTGTTGTTCGAACAGTCTCGACGCAAACCTCGATGTCTCAATCCGATCCTGGCCCGCCAAGCGCGTCACCGAGAGACCAGCCGATTCGATGGCTTCGTGCACTGCAGCGGAAACTGCCTCAGCGCCGCCCACCAAGACCACATGTTCCACTTCGTGCTCGGAGAGATACGCGGCGATCCGCGGATCCAATGCATTAGGTGGAGTGAGAAGCAGCGGGAACGGCCCTGCAGCCGCGAGCGGACCGACAGCTACGGCGTCTGCCACCGATTGGTCGCTGACGACGATCACCGTCCGGCCCGAATCGCCGAGGACTGCCGGCGCACCGATCCGCCGCGCCACTGCGACCGAAGTCGAAGCGGGACCTGCGCCGAACACCCGCTCGATGTTCCTCGGCAGCATCCCGAGCCCGAACAGCACCGACGGCTCATGATTGGGCACCGTCTCGGGGCTGCCCACGATCACTGCGCGCTGCACAGCCGAGGACCTCAAGAACTCCACCAAATCGAGCCGAGCGGTCGGCGTTTGGAGACCACCTGGAGGCACCAGCACCACCGGTGCGTCCAACGATGCAGCCAGCGGTCCCGCAACCGCAGCATCAGCCCAGCCATCGCCCGACGCCAACACCATCCAGCGCGGAGCGCCATTGGGCCCAGTGTCCGTCGCCTCGGCAACCAACGCTTCAGCCACCTCAACCGACAACCCAAGGGCGTCCTCGGCCGAGTACCGCACCACCTCGATTCCGGTCGAAGCAGTGGCCGAACCTCTGCTCTCAATTGCGTCCTCTTCGACAACAGCAACTGCCCGCTCGTCAGCAGCGCCCGCTCCTACCAGGGTCAACGTCGACAGCATCAGCGCTGCCAAGACCGACATAAGCCACCGCGACGCCACGCTCGCAACCGTAGCCATAGCCATATGAACGGCACGGCTGACGCCGATTCGGGAGCAACCTGGCGCGATTGCGCTCTGACAATGCAGAAACTCGCTTGGCCCGTTCCTAGCGTCTGCCTACGGTGCCCCGATCATGGACCCGGAGCATGTGGCGCCGCACATCGCCGCTTCGGCTCGTCGCCACGGCGTGGATGACCAAGACATCCTTCATGCCGCGCGAAACCCGATTCGGTCACGGCCACAGGATGCGGGACTTGTGATCCTGGTCGGTCCCCGCCGAGACGGCCAGCTCCTCGAAGTCGGAGTTGTTGTGCGTGAGGACCGCATTACCATCGTCCACGCGATGCTGGCCCGTGCGAAACACTTGACATGAGCGACGATCCGGCAGCGCTACGCGAACTCATCGACGCAGCGAAGGCGAGCGGTGATTGGGATCCCGTCGCTGATTGGTGCGAGTCCTTCGATTGGCTGAATTCCGTCGATAAGCCCCCTCACGAGTTGTACCTGCAGCTTGCGGTTCAAGCCGAGGCCGCTATTGCGGAACCGACGGACGTGAGCCAGCGGCAAATCGAGGATGCAGTCTGCTGGGCTCGACGCGAAGGCACGGCTTGGGGCCGCATCGCCGAGCTGCTGAGAGTGACTTCCGCCGAAGCGAGGCAGCGCTACAGCGAACTCGATCAGACAGTCCGGGCCTAAGACCCGATCACGCTCCGAGGCGGCCGCACCGCTAGCGGGCGATGTCGCGGTGGCGGCTGTGGAGTTCGTGGCCCTGCGAGGCCAGCAGGCGGATGACTTCTTCGGCAATTGCCACGCTGCGGTGCCGACCGCCGGTGCAGCCCAGCGCAATCGTGAGGTATGACTTGCCCTCGGTGCGATAGGACGGCAACAACGCTTCGAGAAGTGGCATCAGATGCTCCAAGAAGGTGCCGGTTGCCGGCTGCCCGAGCACCCACTCACGCACGCCTGGATGCAGCCCGGTGTAGGGCCTCAGCTCGGGCACCCAGTGCGGATTCGGCAGGAAGCGACAGTCGAACACCAGATCGGCTTCGGTGGGCACGCCGTGCTTGTAGCCGAACGACATCACCGCGGTGCGCATCTGCGGATCTTCGCCAGACACACCGAATTCGTCACGCACCCGATCGCGCAACTCGTGCACATTCAGATCGCCCGTATCGATGACGACATCGGCCGTCTCGCGCACATCGGCGAGCAGTTCGCGCTCCAGCTCGATCGCATCGACGACCGACTCCGCTACCGGCTCCGCGCCAGACGGCCCCGAGACCGTGGCGACCGCGGGCAGATCGGCAGTATGCAGCGGGTGGCGCCGTCGGGTGTCGTCGTAGCGCCGCACCAGCACATCGGTCGGCGCATCCAGGTACACGACTCGCACGGAGGCGTTGAGCTCACGAAGCTGCGTGATCGCCGTGACGAGATCCTCCCGGTACTCGCGGGTGCCTGCCACGAGCGCTACGCGGCGCAGCCGGGAGCCGGGGCGCGCCACCATGTCGGCCACATCGCCGATGAGGTGGGGCGGCAGGTTGTCGATGACGAACCAGCCGACATCCTCGAGCGCATTCGCCGCGGTGGAGCGGCCCGCGCCCGACGAGCCAGCCACAATGACGAACTCCGGCCCTCCAGCCACAAAGTGGATCGTATTGGGCCGACTGTGCCGGGCTGCGGGCACAGGGGCCCGCCGTCCTCAAGAACCCGCAGGTGACGCGACGGGGTGGGTCGCGGCGTAGACGGCCTCCGCGACGGCATCAGGCAGCCAGCTCAACGCCCGCAGTTCTTCCAGCGACGCCGACTTCACCGCACCGACGCCCCCGACTTCGCGGACCAGGCGTGCACGCCGCTTGTCCCCCAAACCGGCGATACCGTCGAGCACCCCGCGCTTGAGGGCCTTGCTGCGCAGCCTGCGGTGATACGACACCGCGAATCGATGGCTCTCGTCGCGCACCCGCTGCAGCAGATACAGCGCCTCTGACTGCCGCGGGATCCGCACTGCCTCCGAACGACCCGGCACGAAGACCTCTTCGAACTGCTTCGCGAGCGAGCACACCGGAATCTGCTCTCGCAAGCCCAGCTCGTCGAGTACCGCCGCCGCAACACTGAGCTGTCCCTTGCCGCCGTCCACCACCAACAGCTGCGGCGGGTAGGCGAATCGTCCCTGCTCAGCCGCAGGCAAATCGCGCTCGGCCAGGTAATTCCGCAGACGCCGGCGCAACACCTCGTCCATGGCTGCGTAGTCGTCGTTGCCGTCGACGTTGCGAAGCCGGAAATGGCGGTACTCGCTGCGGCGTGGCAGCCCGTCTTCGAGCACCACCATCGAGCCCACGTAGTTCGTGCCCTGCAGATGGCTCATGTCGTAGCACTCAATGCGCAGGGGCGGCTGTGGCAACTCCAGGTGCTCCGCCAACTCGTTCAGCGCGCGGGCGCGGCTGTTGTGGTCGCTGCCGCGTCGCAGCCGGTGCCGCGCGAGCGATTCGCGGGCGTTGTGGCGCGCCGTGTCCATCAGTGCGCGCTTGTCGCCCCGCTGCGGGATGCGCAGCGTCACCCGAGAGCCTCGCCCCGAGCTCAGCCATTGCTCGTACAAGCCGGTCTCCGCGGGCAATTCGGGGACGAGTACCAGCTTCGGCCAGCCCAGCGGATTCTCCTCGTGATACAGCCCCGACAGCACCCTGGAGACGAGCTGGGGACCATCGAGCGCTTCGACCTTGTCCACAACGAAGCCGCGCTGGCCCATCACCCGCCCCTTGCGCACGAAGAACAGCTGGACGGCCGCCTCAAGCTCATCGTCGCTGATGCCGATGACGTCGAAGTCCTCGTTGCGGGTCCCGGCAAGCTGCTGCTTCTCGATCGCACGCCGCACGCTGCCCAGGCGGTCCCGCAGCCGCGCAGCCAGCTCGAACTCCAGTTCCGCCGATGCGTCAGCCATGCGCTGTTCGAGATCGTTGACAATGGCCTCGGTGTCCCCCTCGAGGAAACGGACCAGATCACGCACGAGGCGGTCGTAGGAGTCTGCGTCGATCTCCTCGACGCACGGTCCAGCGCACTGCTCGATGTGGTACAGCAAGCACGGCCGGCCGAGCCGTTGATGGGTCTTCAGCTTGCTGTCGCTGCAGGTTCGGATCGGGAACGTCCGCAGCAGGAGGTCGAGTGTCTCCCGGATGGCATATGCGTGGCCGAACGGGCCGAAGTACCGGTTCCCGCGCTTGCGCCGCCCCCGAATCACCATCGCCCTGGGCCACTCGTCGAGGAGCGTGACAGCGAGGAACGGGTACGACTTGTCATCTCGCAACCGGACGTTGAACCTCGGCTGATGCCGCTGGATGAGGCTGTACTCCAGCATCAGCGCCTCAACCTCGGTGGCGACCTCGATCCACTCGACGGATGCAGCTGTGGCGACCATCTGGGCGGTGCGCGGATGCAGCCCGGCGGGATCGCCGAAGTAGCTGTTCAGCCGGGAGCGCAGGCTCTTGGCCTTGCCGACGTAGATGATGCGGCCGTCCGCATCCAGGAATTGGTAGCTCCCGGGCGTATCCGGTACCGATCCCGCTTCTGGACGCAGGCCCACACCGGCAGGCTAAGAGAGATAGGTGGATACTGCGAGGGTGTGTAGTAAGTTTCGCCGACGGAAGCCCTGATCTTGGGAAGCCAGCATTGGCGTGCCCCAGGGTTGGGATGATGTGGTCATTCCGCATCTCGTAGCTGCGCAGGAGGCTGCACAACATGGAACTCGCACAAGAGCGGGACGCAGGCACGAACGTGATCAGCCCCGCGGGCCGAGTGGATGGATCGAATTCCGCTCAATTCCACGAGGCGCTCGTCGGAGCCCTGTCGGACGACGACAACCGCGTCATCCTCGACATGGGCGGTATCGACTACATCAGCAGCGCCGGCCTGCGCGTCCTGCTCTTGATCGCTCAGCATCTCGGCGGAAGTTCGACTCCCTTCGCCGTCTGCTCCCTTGCCGCCTCAGTCGACGAAGTGTTCCGCATCAGCGGCTTCAATCAGATCATCACGGTGTTCGGGACGCTCGACGAGGCGAAGGCTCAACTGGCCTAGCCACGCCCATGTCACAGCCCTGGCGCATCCTCGTCGTCGACGACGAGCCTGATCTCGAGCCGCTCGTCCTGCAGCGAATGCGGAGACACATCCGCAGCGGCAAGTACGAATTCGAGTTCGCAGGAAACGGCTTGGAAGCGCTCGAGAAGCTGCGAGCCGACGACTCCATCGACCTCGTGCTCTCGGACATCAACATGCCGCAGATGGACGGGCTGACCCTGCTGTCGCAGCTCGGCTCGCTCAACCAAGACCTGCGGGCGGTGATCATCTCCGCCTACGGCGACATGGGCAACATCCGCACCGCCATGAACCGGGGCGCATTCGATTTCGTCACGAAGCCGGTTGACTTCGACGACCTGCAGATCACCATCGAGCGTACGGTCGAGCACTTGCGGCAGTGGCGAGAGGCCACAGCATCACGCGACAAGCTCGTCACGCTGCAGAACGAGCTCGACATCGCCTCGAACGTGCAGCAGTCGATCCTGCCCGACGACTTTCCCGAGACAGCGGCGTACGAGATCAATGCCAACATGGTGCCGGCGCGCAACATCGGCGGTGACTTCTACGACTACGTCGCCGTGCCGGACGACCGGATGTTCGCGACCGTCGCGGATGTGTCCGACAAGGGCATCCCCGCGGCGCTATTCATGATGTCGAGCCGGACGGCGCTCAAGGGCGCTGCCATCGGGACCGGCTCGCCACGAGAGGCGCTGATCGAGGCCAACCGGGTCCTGCAGGCCGACAACCCGACGTTCATGTTCGTGACCGTCATCATGGCGGTGTACCAACCTCGTTCCGGCGAGGTGATCTACGCCAGCGCGGGACACGACCCGCCGGTCGTCGTGCGTGCCGACGGCAGCGCGGAGCAGATGCCCGGCACCGGCGGCATGGCCTTGGGCATCGCCCCCGAAGCGATCTTCGCATCGAACCTGACCGAGAACTCGCTGACACTCGCCCCCGGCGAGACGCTCGTGCTCTACACCGACGGCGTCAGCGAGGCGATGAATGTCGAACAGGAGGAATTCGGAACCGGACGAATCCTGCAGATCTTCAACGGCAATCCTCCCCAGAACGCCGAAGACGCCATGACCGCGATCTTCAACGCTGTTGCAGAGTTCGCCGGCGAAGCTCCCGCCTCCGATGACATCACGTGCTTGGCCCTGCATCGGATTGCCTCGTCGTGAGACGCCCGTACCACTTCACCGAACCTTCGACTGTTCTGCTTCCGGGCGCCCGGCGCCGGGGAGCCGCCACCACGGAGCACCACTCATGCGACGTTCGTTGAACATCACACCAGTGCCGGGCGCGGCGGCGGCCGAGGCACTCCCGCGCATCGTGGCGTTCGTGGAAGAAATGGCCGAGCTGGACGACTGGGCGCCGGACTTGGTTCTGAGGTCCAACCTCATCCTCGAGGAACTCATCCTGAACACCTTGACGCACGGGCGCACCAGCGGACTCAGCGACATCGAGATCACGCTGGAGAGCGGCGAGAACTCGGTCACGATCACTCTCGTCGACGACGGCGCTGCATTCGACCCCCTGAACGACAAGCCGTCTCCCGACACCGATCTGCCGCTGCAGGAGCGGTCGATCGGCGGTCTGGGTCTGCACCTTGTGCGCACGATGGCAGAAGATCTCGCGTACGAGCACGCCGACGGCAAGAACCACCTGACGCTGGTCGCACGGGCTGGTGCCTGACGGCACGCCCATGCGTCTGCGCCTGCCATCGAAACGGCGCGCAGGCGCTCGGGTGGCGACCATAGCCATCATCGTCGCTGCCCTGTTCAGCGCCTGCAGTGATGCAGACACCGGTCCCGCGGCTGGCGGCGGAGGCAGCGCGGACACTGTCGCTGCGCCCGCTCGCCCTACCGTTCCCGACAATCTCAGCGACGAGACCGGCGTGTATTCGGATCGGGTCGTGTTCGGGCAGTCTGCTGCCCTCGGCGGGGCCGCAGCCGAGCTCGGCCTGGGCATGCAGCTCGGGATACTGGCCGCATTCGAGGAGGCCAACCGGGACGGTGGCGTGAGCGGGCGACGGCTCGAGCTGAAGTCGCTCGACGACAAGTACGAGCCCGAGGCGGCCATCGCCAACACGCGCTCGCTGATCGAGGACGACGAGGTATTCGCCCTCATCGGTGCTGTGGGCACCCCGACATCACGCTCGGCCACACCTGTAGCAGCCGAAGCTGACGTTCCCTATGTGGCGCCCTTCACCGGGGCCGGATTCCTGCGTAATGACGACTGGACCAACATCATCAACCTGCGTGCCTCCTACGCTCAGGAGACCGAGGAGATGGTGGAACGGCTCACCACCGATCTCGACATCGAGCGCATCGCCGTGCTCTTCCAGGACGACTCGTTCGGCCGAGCGGGCTACTTCGGCGCCCTCGCGGCGCTGGAACGGCGCAACATGGAGCCGGTCGCTATCGGCTTCTACCCCCGAAACACCACGGCCATCAAGTCCGCTCTGCTGGACTTGAGGGCAGGCAACCCTGAGGCCGTCATCATGGTCGGTGCATACGAACCCGTGGGCACATTGATCTCCTGGGCACGCAATACCGGATTCGACCCCGTGTTCATCACACTGTCTTTCGTGGGCGCGAACGCACTGGCTGACCAGCTCGGCGCCGAGGGCGAGGGAGTGCTCGTCACCCAGGTTGTTCCGTTCCCCTTCGACGAGTCCACCCCGATCGTCGCCTCCTACCAAGCCGCCTTGCGTGAGATCGACCTTGCAGCCGTGCCCGGGTTCGTTTCCCTTGAGGGCTACATCGCAGGCAGGCTCGCGATTGCGGGGTTGGAGGAGTGCGGCAACTCAGTGACGCGTCAGTGCTTCCTGGACGCCATTTTGGGAGCCGACGATGTCGTCATCGACGGTTTCATGCTGAACTTCGGCGACGGCCAGACCGTTACGGAGGACAACCAAGGCTCCGACGCCGTCTTCGTGACCCAGATCGGTCCCGACGGCGCCTATCGCTCCCTCGACACGCTGACGAGCACAGACCAATGACCGAAGCAGCGACCAGCGAAGAGGTGCCACCCCCCAACGGCACCGCTGGCGAGTCCGGCGCGGACCTCGAGACCGACGGTTCGGCTGACGGAACGACGGATCCAACCAAGGCCCCGACCGCAGCCGGCGAGGACTCCCCCAGCGCCGCCGGCTCGCGTGAGTACCGCAAGCCTGCGATACATAACCGGATCTCGACGCAGATGTACGCAGGCATCGCGGCCCCGTTGCTCCTGACGCTGGCAGCCAGTCTTGTCGCCTGGATCTCATTCACTCGTGTTGGCGAGGCGGAGAAGGAGGTCAATGATGGCGCCATCCCGGAGCTGAGCGCAGCATTCGGGGTTGCCGAATCCAGCAATCGGCTGGTTGCCGGCGGGCCGGCGCTCGTGTCCTCCACCCCGGAGGATTTTGAGACCGTCGTCGCGGGGATCGCCGCCGCGCGGTCCGAGTTCGAGACCCAACTGGAATTGCTGTGGAATCGTGGCACGGGCTCGATGTGGCTCGGCGAGATGCGCGGGTACGCCGCTCAGCTCAACTCGAACATCGGCGCCATCGAGACCGAGATGCCCGAGTACTTCGCACTAGGGACCGAGGCTGACGAGCTCAGGACCGAAGTGGACGCAGCCGTACGCGAACTCGAGCGCCAGATCGTCCCGGCACTCGACGACCAGCTCTTCTACCTCGTCGCCGGACAACGAGACCTCGACACGCCGCCAGTACCCGAATCCATGCACCGGTCCGACGAACAAGTGCGGCTGTACCGCCACTGGTCCGCATTGGGCGGAGACGTGGCGCAGTCTGCCGAGCTGCTCGCCAGCGCGTTCAGTGCGTCGGAATCGGCGCTGATCGAGCCGCTGCGAGAGAGCTTCGAATCGGCAAGAGATCGCATCGAGATCAGCGTCGCCACGCTCGACGATGCAGCCGGCTCCGATTTTCGGCCTGCAGTCGACCGCCTCTTCGCTCTCGGGCTCGACGCGGGCAGCGTGTTCGACGTCACCCAGCGACGCCTGCAGATCGAAGAGTCCCAGCGCCGACTGCTTGCCGAGAACCAGGACTTGGGCGTGGCGCTCGTGGGTGAGATCGAGTCGCTCGTCGGCGCAGTGGAAACCGACGTGGATGTCGCTACTGAAGCTTCGGCACAGGCTGTGAACACCGGGCGATTGCTGCTGGTCGTCATCAGCGTCGTCGGCGTTCTCGGCGCGTTGCTCATCAGCTGGCTCTTCGTCGGCAAGCGGATCCTGCGACGCGTCGGCCAGCTCTCCAACCGTATGCGGGCCCTCGCCGGCGGCGACCTCGAGACACCTGTCGATACGAGGGGCCGAGACGAAGTCGCTGAGATGGCCGACGCGCTCGAGCAGTTCCGCAAGGCCGCGCTCGAAGTACAGCGGCTCAATCTGGTCGAAGAGCTCGCCAACCAGCTCAGCGAGCGCAACGAGCAGCTGTCCCAAACACTCGCCGACCTGGACCGTGCACAAGACCAGATCGTGGCGAACGAGAAGCTGGCGGCCCTCGGCGAGGTGACCGCCGGAGTCGCCCACGAGATCCGAAACCCGCTGAACTTCGTCAAGAACTTCGCTGAATCGTCTGACGAACTGCTCGAAGAGCTGCTCGAGGCAATCGCAGATCCGGAGCCGCCCGACGACCAGGCCGACTACGTCGCCGAGATCACCGGCGACCTCAAGGAAAACCTGACCCGCATCCGCGGGCACGGCGACCGGGCCAACCGCATCGTGGAGAGCATGCTCATGATGGGTCGGGGCGGAGGCGAGTCCCGTCCTGTGGAAATCAATGCGCTACTCGACGAGCACGCCATGCTCTCGTACCACAGCGCACGAGCGCAGGACGCCGACTTCAACGTCACCATCGAGCGAGACTTCGACCCCGAAGTGGGCGAGCTAGAAGTCATCCCGCAGGACATGGGCCGCGTGTTCCTCAACTTGGTCACCAACGCCGGCTATGCCGCGAACGAGCGCTGGCGGGATCTCGGCGGCGAGCCCGGCAAGATGGTCACGCAGGGCGACGGCGACGACACGCCGTACTTCCCGACCATCTGGCTGAGCACGCAGCGAACCGGCGAGTCGGCGGTGATCAAGGTGCGCGACAACGGCACCGGCATCCCGCCCGACGTCGTGCAGCGCATCTTCGAGCCCTTCTTCACGACCAAGCCCACCAACGAAGGCACAGGGCTCGGACTGGCAATGTCAAATGACATCGTGCGTGGGCACGGCGGTCAGATTTCGGTGGAAAGCGAACTCGGTGAGTACACCGAGTTCATCGTGGAGCTGCCACTTGAGCGCTCGGCGCTCGTCGACACAGACGAGACTGCGGTGGCGACCTGATCAGCCCCGCCTGATCGGGGCAATCTGGCACATCGGCGTGATCAGGACCTCTTGATCAGCTCCCGTCCGGGAAGGGATCCTCCCAGCCGGGCGGAAGCGGGATCTCGAAGGCATTCAGCGTCAGCGAGATCAAGCAGTAGTAGCCCACCGTGGTCACGAGCTCGATCACGCCCTCGGTGCCGAACTCGGCCACAGCGGCGGCATACGTCTCGTCGCTCATGCCGTGCGATTCGAGCAACTCGGCGGCTACTCGGTGCGCGATGGCCTCCTGGCCGGTGAACTCCGCTTGCCCACCGTCGCGCAGCGCGTCGAGGTGGCGCTGTTCGATGCCCGCTATCTGAGCCAGGCGCTCATGCGCAGCAAACTCGAACTTCGACCGGTAGTGCGCCCCGACGGTGCAGATCGCCGCCTCCTTGACCAGCTCAGGAAGACCGCCCGCGAACCGGACGGCAGCGCCCAGCGCCTGGGTCGGCCCCCCGATGGCAGGCGCTCGCACCCACACGCCGTAAGGGCCGACGATGTTGTTGACCTTCAGATCGGCGGTTGCAGCGCTGCGCGGGCCGCTGCGCAAGGCGTCGTACACCTCGCGCCCGCCGCCGGTCAGCTCCTCAGGCGTGATCTCGGGCAGTCTCATGAGTGCGCTCCTTCGCTCGAATGCGCTTGTCCCACCGGACAGTTCAGCCGACCAGCGGCGCCAAGTACCGACCAGTGTGCGATTCAGGGGTCATTGCCACCTGCTCCGGCGTTCCTGCGGCCACCACGGTTCCGCCGCCGACTCCGCCCTCGGGGCCCAAGTCGATGATCCAGTCGGCGGTCTTGATGACATCGAGGTTGTGCTCGATGACCACCACGGTGTTGCCACCCGACACCAGCCGGTCGAGTACGCCCAGCAGCCGGCGGATGTCTTCGAAGTGGAGGCCGGTGGTGGGTTCGTCGAGGATGTAGATCGTGTGGCCGGTGGATCGCTTCGACAGTTCGCTGGCAAGCTTGACCCGCTGCGCTTCACCGCCCGAGAGCGTCGTGGCGGGCTGTCCCAAGCGGATGTAACCCAAGCCCACGTCGACGAGCGTCTGCATGTGGCGCCGAATGGGCGGCTGCGCCGCGAAGAATTCGAGGGCGTCCTCGCAGGGCATGGCGAGCACGTCGGCGATGGTCATGCCCTTGAAGCGGACCTCGAGCGTCTCGCGGTTGTAGCGAGCGCCCTTGCACACCTCGCAAGGTACGTATACATCGGGCAGAAAGTGCATCTCGATCTTGATGTTCCCGTCGCCCGAGCAGGCCTCGCAACGCCCGCCCTTGACGTTGAAGCTGAACCGGCCGGGAAGGTAGCCCCGCACCTTCGCCTCGTTCGTGGCTGCGTAGAGCTTGCGAATGTGGTCGAAGACGCCGGTGTAGGTGGCGGGGTTCGAGCGCGGCGTGCGGCCGATCGGCGATTGGTCGATATCGATGACCTTGTCGAGCGCCTCGGCGCCTTCGACCGCCGTGTGCAAGCCAGGCACTCCCTTGGAGGAGTAGATCCGCTGCATCAGCGCCTTGTAGAGAATGTCGTTCACCAGCGTGCTCTTGCCCGAGCCCGACACGCCTGTCACGCAGATGAAGCAGCCCAGCGGGAACTCCACGTCGATCTTGCGCAGGTTGTGCTCTCGCGCTCCCCGGACAACCAATCGGTCGTCGCCACGGGGCCGGCGCAACGGCGGGATCGGGATCTCCCGGATGCCGGAGAGGTACTCCCCCGTCACCGAGCCCGGTGCGCCCGCAAGCCCGTCGGTGGGCCCGCTGTAGACGATCTCGCCGCCGTGCTCGCCAGCGCCGGGACCGATGTCCACCACCCAGTCCGCAACCGAGATCGTTTCGAGATCATGTTCCACGACCAGCACGGTGTTGCCGAGATCGCGCAGGTGCAGCAGCGTGTCGATCAAGCGGCGGTTGTCGCGCTGATGCAGCCCGATGGACGGCTCGTCGAGCACGTACAGCACGCCTTCGAGACCGCTGCCGATCTGGCTCGCCAGCCGGATGCGCTGGGCCTCGCCGCCCGCCAGCGTCGCTGCCGAACGGTTCAACGTCAGGTAGTCCAAGCCGACGTCGAGCAGGAAGTTCAACCGTGCGTCGATTTCCTTGATGATCGGGGCCGCGATGATGCGCTGTCGCTCAGTGAGCTCGAGCCCGTCGACAATCTTCGCTGCCTCGCCGATCGACGCCGAGCAGAGCTCGAAGATGTTCCGGCCGGCGACGCGCACCGCGAGCGATACCTCGTTGAGCCGCGCGCCGTGGCAGGCTGCGCACGGCACCTCGCGCATGTAGCCCTCGATACGGTTCCGAGACCAGTCGCTCTCGGTGTCCGCATGGCGGCGGCGCAGGAACGGGATGACGCCCTCGTAGCGGGTCGTGTAGCTGCGCGAGCGGCCGTAGCGATTGCGGTAGCGCACGGTGATCTGCTCGCCAGCCGGGGCGCCGTCGAGCAGCAGCTTGCGCTGCCCCGCTTCGAGCTCAGCCCACGGCACGTCGAGTGGGATGCCCTGCTGTTCTCCGACGGCCTCGAGCAGCCGGGTGAACCACTTGCCGGTTGACCCTGCCCACGGGGCGAGCGCGCCAGCCGCCACCGACAGCTCCGTGTTCGGCACGACAAGCTCTGGGTCGACCTCGTACCGGGTGCCGAGGCCATCACAGGTCTGGCATGCGCCGTAGGGAGAGTTGAACGAGAAGTTGCGGGGCGCCAGCTCCTCGAAAGAGCGTCCCGTGCCCGGCGAGAACAGGTGCTGGCTGAACGTCAACACTTCGGGCGAATCGTCGGGGGCGCCGCCGTCTCCCGAGGGCACTGTGCTGTGCGGAACGAGGTGGATCCACACATGCCCGTCAGCGAGGCCCAGCGCCGCCTCGACCGATTCGGTCAGGCGCTGTTCTATGTCGCCACGGATCACCAGCCGATCGACGATGACCTCGATGTCATGGTTGACGTAGCGATCGAGTCGCTCGATCTCATCGACGCTGCCCAGGTCCAGCACCTTGCCGTCGACCCGCACGCGTGCATAACCCTGCCGGGCGAAGTCGCCGAGCTGCGTGTGATAGTCGCCCTTGCGGCCGCGCACCACCGGGGCGAGGACCTCGAAACGGGAGCCCTCGGGCATCTCCATGATCCGGTCCACGATCTGCTGAGACGTCTGGCGCTCGACCACCTCACCGGTTTGCGGATCGTGCTGGACGCCGATGCGGGCGTAGAGCAGCCGGAGGTAGTCGAACACTTCAGTGATCGTGCCGACAGTCGAACGCGGGTTGCGGCTGGCGCTCTTCTGGTCGATGGAGATGGCCGGCGACAAGCCCTCGAGGAAGTCCACATCGGGCTTGTCCATCTGGCCCAGGAACTGGCGCGCGTAGGCCGACAGCGACTCGACATACCGGCGCTGCCCCTCGGCGTAGATGGTGTCGAATGCCAGCGACGACTTGCCGCTGCCCGACAGCCCGGTGAACACGATCATGCGATCGCGGGGCAACTCGACATCGACGTTGCGCAGGTTGTGCTCCCGCGCGCCGCGGACGATCAGCAGCTCACCCATGCTGCCGACTGTCGCTTTGTCGCCCATCCATGCAGGGCGAGCCTACCCGTGCCCTCGCCGTGCATCCCGGAAACAAACACAAGTTCGTTCGACGCTCAGGGCACGCCTTGACCGTCGCGCCGATCGGCAGAACTAGGGTCGCGATCGCGCGCGGCGGACCGTGCATGCGGTGCTGCGACAGTGCCGATACTCAGCACGAGCCGTCCGGGCAGATCACCGGAGAGCGAACTGGGGGCCGTCATGCCATACGAAGTACGAGGAGTCGTGGCGAAGGCTGTCGGCGAGCCGGTCAGCGTCGAGACCATCACGATTCCCGACCCCGGGCCCGGCGAAGTGATCGTGGACGTGCAGGCCTGCGGTGTCTGCCACACCGATCTCCACTATCGCGAAGGCGCTATCAACGACGAGTTCCCGTTCCTGCTTGGGCACGAGGCAGCGGGCGTGGTGTCCGAGGTCGGCGAGGGTGTCACGAGTGTCGCCGTGGGCGATTTTGTGGTTCTCAACTGGCGGGCAGTCTGCGGAAACTGCCGGTCCTGCGACCGTGGTCGCCCCTGGTACTGCTTCGCGACCCATAACGCAGCACAGAAGATGAGCCTCGACGGCGTCGAGCTCTCTCCCGCGCTCGGCATTGGTGCATTCGCCGAGAAAACCCTCGTCGCAGCAGGACAGGCCACCAAGGTGGATCCTGTGGCGCCGCCTGAGGTCGCTGGCCTCATTGGCTGCGGAGTGATGGCCGGCTTGGGAGCTGCAATGAACACCGGCGGGATAGGCCGGGGCGACAGCGTGGCGGTGTTCGGTTGCGGCGGCGTGGGCGACGCTGCGATCTGTGGAGCGCGTCTTGCGGGAGCGCACACCATCATCGGCGTCGACATCGACAGCCGCAAACTCGAATGGGCCCAAGAATTCGGTGCTACGCACACCATCGACTCGTCAGGCATGAGCAACGACGAGGTTGTCGAGGCAATCCGTGAGCTGACCGGAGGCAACGGCGTGGATGTGGCCATCGAGGCTGTCGGACTGCCCCAGACCTACGAGCAGGCCTTCTATGCCCGTGATTTGGCAGGCACTGTCGTGCTCGTCGGGGTGCCGAATCCCACGATGAAGATCGAGCTGCCGTTGATCGAGGTGTTTGGTCGGGGCGGGTCGCTGAAGAGCTCGTGGTACGGCGACTGCTTGCCGAGCCGGGACTTTCCGATGCTGATCGATCTTCACCTGCAGGAGCGGTTGCCGCTCGACAAGTTCGTCAGCGAGACGATCGGGATTGCCGGCGTCGAGGAGGCCTTCGAGAAGATGGAGCGTGGCGAGGTCCTGCGCTCCGTGGTCGTTCTCTAGGCAGTCGTTCTCTAGGCGCTGGCGTCTCGGAGGTCTCGGCGCAGCTCTCTGAGCTCGTCTCTGAGGCGCGCTGCGTATTCGAATCTGAGGTCTGCCGCTGCTTCGGCCATCTCCTCTTCCAGCGAGGCGATGAGCCGTGTGAGGTCGTCTGGTGGCAGGTCGCCGTACGCGGCTCGGACCTTTTCTGCGTTCACTCGGCCTGAGGCCAACTTCTCTGGGACCGGGGCTGTCTCTGCTGGGCCTCTGAGAACTTCGAGGATGTCAGTGACCGCCTTGCGGATCGTCTGGGGGTCGATGTTGTGCTCCGCGTTGTATGCCTGCTGCAGGCCGCGGCGCCGGTTCGTCTCCGATACCGCACGGTGCATCGAGGGCGTAAACGCGTCGGCGTACATCACGACCTGACCGTCCACGTTGCGCGCTGCTCGCCCGATGGTCTGGATGAGCGACGTCTCGCTGCGCAGGAATCCCTCTTTGTCGGCGTCGAGGATGGCGACAAGGCTCACTTCGGGCAGGTCGAGGCCTTCTCGCAGCAGGTTGATGCCCACCAGCACGTCGAAGTGCCCGAGCCGCAGGTCACGGAGGATCTCAATCCGCTCGATGGTGTCGATCTCGCTATGCAGGTACCGCACCCTGACGCCCAATTCCAGCAAGTAGTCGGTGAGATCTTCCGCCATCTTCTTGGTGAGCGTCGTCACGAGCACCCGTTGGCCCTGTTCGGTGACCCGCTCGATCTCACCCATCAGGTCGTCGATCTGGCCTTGGGTCGGGCGCACGACGATTTCGGGGTCCACCAGGCCGGTCGGGCGGACGATCTGCTCCACCACTTGAGAACTCGTCCGCAGCTCGTATTCCCCCGGCGTCGCTGACAGGAAGACAACCTGATTCAGCCGGTCCATCACCTCGTCGAAGCGCAACGGCCGGTTGTCCCGAGCCGACGGCAGCCGGAAGCCGTGCTCCACGAGGGTGTCCTTGCGGCGTCGGTCGCCGGCGAACTGGCCGTGCAGCTGGGGCACCGCGACATGGCTCTCGTCGATGACGAGTAGATAGTCGTCGGGGAAGAAATCCAGCAATGTGTACGGCGGCTCGTCATAGACCCGGCCGTCGAGGTGCATCGAGTAGTTCTCGACGCCATTGCAGTAGCCCAGCTCGCCCAGCATCTCCAGGTCGTACTCGGTGCGCATGCGAAGCCGCTGTGCCTCGAGCAGCTTGTTCTCCTTCTCGAATTGCTGCAGTCGTTCCGCCAGCTCGGCCTCGATCTTGGAGATCGCCACCCGCAGCTTGTCCTCGCCGGTGACATAGTGCGACGCAGGGAAGACGGTGACCTCCTCGAGATCACCCAGGCGCTCACCGGTGACCGGGTCGATGCGGCTGATCCGATCGATCTCGTCGCCGAACAATTCCACCCTCACCAGGAACTCCTCGTATGCCGGGTGCACTTCGAGCGTGTCGCCGCGTACCCGGAATCGACCCCGCACGAGGTTCATGTCGTTGCGCTCGTACTGCATGTCGACGAGTCGGCGCAACACCGCTCGCTGGTCGACCGTCTCGCCAACCCGCAGGTACAGCATCTGGCGCAGATACTCCGAGGGTGCACCGAGCCCGTAGATGGCTGAGACCGATGCCACCACGATGACGTCCCGCCGTGTCAGCAGCGCCGCCGTGGCCGAGTGCCGCAGACGGTCGATCTCATCGTTGACGCTGGAGTCCTTCTCGATGTAGGTGTCCGAGGCCGGCATGTATGCCTCGGGCTGGTAGTAGTCGTAGTAGGAGACGAAATACTCCACACGATTGTCGGGGAAGAACTCACGGAACTCATTGGCAAGCTGCGCCGCCAAGGACTTGTTCGGTGCGAGCACCAGCGTCGGTCGCTGCGACTGCTCGATCGTCCACGCAATCGTGGCGCTCTTGCCCGAGCCGGTGATGCCCAACAGCGTCTGGAACCGGTCCCCGCGGGTGATGCCGTCAGCCAGCTCGGCCACCGCGCGCGGTTGGTCACCGGCAGGTTCGAAGCCTGCGGTGACGCGGAACGGATGGGCGGCGGTAGGTGTCGGCAGCCACGGGCGGACCTGCCGCGAATCGTCTCGGTCCGAATCCCCATGCGCGAGAGCGGTCGAGACCGATGTCATGTTCCGGAGGCTAGGGCCGCGACGCCTCGCCATCCCGCCAGCATCAGATCACCAGACCGGGGAAACTGTTGCGCCGATCAGCGCGAAGGTGTCTCCCTGCGAGCAGCCAGTCTGGTTATCCTGCCGCGCTGACTGCTGACCCGACAAAACCCGACTCCATCACTACCCGAGACTGCCCATGAGCCGCGACGAACCAGACGTCCCTGACGCCCAGGACGAACCGCACGACGAGGCCTTGCTCGAACCTGACCTGCTGGGCGATGACCTCGAGCCGGTGCCCGACGATCTCGAGGCCGAAGAGTTGGGAGTGACGAGTCTCGACGACGAGATCGACGAGGTTGACGAGATCGACACAGACGAGCCAGCTTCATCTGATGATGCATCGGAGCCGAGCCGCGAAGTGCCCGCCGGGGTGCGCCCCGCGGACGATGAAGATGACGACGATGACGATGAGGAGCTCGAAGCGGATCTCGGCGAGATCCTCAAGGAGCGGCTGGCGTCCGAAGACGACGACGATGACGACGATGACGACGAGATCGGCATCGTCACCGGCTCGCGTTCGTCCTCCAAGCAGGAAGACGAGATCCTCTGCGAAGGCTGCTTCCTTCTGGTCAAGCCATCACAGTTCGATACGCGCGCGCCCGAGCCCAGCTGTCCGCACTGCGGGACTCCGCTCGCCTACTGAGAATCTCAGCGACAGCCAGGCGCGCGTCACGGAGCTGGGTCGATGTGCGGCAGCGCGCTCGCCCAGCGAAAGGCTGCGCCGATCGCAGCTTCGAGCTCGTCGAGACCGCCGGAGTTGTCGATGACCCAGTCGGCGATAGCCAGTCGCTCTTCGCGCGACAGCTGTGCGGCGATACGAGCGCGTGCATCGTCGGCGGAAAAACCCCGCGAAGTCACGAGCCGCTCCACAGCGATATCGGTCGGCGTGTCCACCACCAGGATCCCGCTGGTCTGGTAACGGGGGCGTCGACCTTGAGCCAGCCCCTCACCGAGCAGCGGGATGTCGAGCACAACCAAGCGATCCGTAGGTTCCAGTTCGCTGAGCCGGCGACGGATCTCCCGACCGACCGGAGGATGGGTGATCGCATTCAGGTCAGCGAGTGCGTCGGGATCGTTGAACACGATGGCCGCGACGGCACCGCGGTCGAGCGTGCCGTCCGGAGCCACGATGTGGTCTCCGAAGCGCTCCACCATCGCGACAAAGACGGGGCTCGATGGTGCCTGCTGGGAGCGAACGATGGCGTCCGCATCGATCAGTACGGCTCCGTGCTCGACGAAGCCCGAAGCAACAGTGCTCTTCCCGCTGCCGATGCCGCCGGTGAGCCCGACTGAGATCATCGGACCGGCTTCGAAAGAGACTGATTCAACTGGAGCGGATCCAGCGAAGAGCGGCTGCGCTAGCCGTCACCCTCGGCAGCGGCCGTGGCGGGCTCGCCCTCGGTTCCCTGGTTCTCGTATTGCGCGAGGGCCTGGCGGTAGGCCTCCTCGCCATGCTCTTCGTAGTACTCGCGCCATGCCCGCTCAGCTTCCGATTCCTCGCCTTCGGCAGGCGTCTCGTAGCTGAATTCGCCGATGAAATTGCCCTCTTCGTCGTACGCGTGGTCGCCGAACGCCTCGCGGTATTCCTCCGCTACCACGCCACCTTCGGCGGCCTGCTTGATCGACAGGCTGATGCGCCGACGCTGCAGGTCAAGATCGATGATCTTCACCCACAGCTCTTCGCCGGGGGTCACTACCTGCTCGGGCAGCTCGACGTGGTGAGCCGACATCTCCGAGATGTGCACCAAGCCCTCGATGCCATCGCCGACCTGTACGAAGGCTCCGAACGGCACGAGCTTGGTGACTCGGCCGTAGACGAGTTCTTCGACCCGGTGGGAGTTGGCGAACGCTTCCCACGGATCCTGCTGCGTCGCCTTGAGTGACAGCGAGATGCGCTCGCGCTCACGGTCGATCTCGAGCACCTCCACCGTGACCTCGTCGCCGATGGTGACGACCGAGCTGGGATGATCGACATGCTTCCAGGACAGCTCCGACACGTGAATGAGGCCGTCCATGCCGCCGAGGTCGACGAATGCGCCGAAGCTGACCACCGACGAGACCCTGCCAGTGCGCCGCTCGCCCCGCTTGAGGTCTCGCAGGAAGCCTTCCCGCTCCTCCTTGAGGCTCTCCTCCAGCCAGGCTCGCCGGCTGAGCACGACGTTGTTGCGGTTCTTGTCGAGCTCGATGATCTTGGCTTCCAGCTCGCGGCCGACATAAGGGGCCAGATCGCGGACGCGCCGGAGTTCCACCAGCGACGCCGGCAGGAATCCCCGCAGCCCGATGTCGACGATCAAGCCGCCCTTCACGACCTCGATGACGGGACCCGTGACGACGCCGTTCGATTCGCGGATCTCTTCGATGCGACCCCAAGCACGCTCGTACTGCGCTCGCTTCTTGGACAGCACCAGGCGGCCGTCGGGGTCTTCCTTCTGAAGGACGAGCGCCTCGATCTGATCGCCGACGTCCACGACTTCGGAAGGATCGACGTCGTGGCGGATCGAGAGCTCGCGAGACGGGATGACACCCTCAGACTTGAAGCCGATATCGAGCAGTACTTCGTCGCGATCGACACGCACGATGGTGCCGGCCACGATGTCGCCGTCGTCGAACTCGACGATGGTCTGCGCTATGGCGTCCTCGAAGGAGGTGTCGCCCAGATCGTCGACGGTGACAGTCCGCGGCACGTAGTCGCCCGCTTCGGTGAACGTGCCGAAAGCGCCCTGCGAAGCTCCGTTGCCCACTTCCTTGCCCGAGCTCTCACCGTCCTGGGAATCCGGCGGTGCTGCCGCCGTGTCTTCGGGGGCGGGGTCTTCGGATGCTGTGTCTTCGGGTGCTGTGTCTTCGGATGCGGGGTCTTCGAGGTCTGGTGCGGGGGCAAGTGCGTCGGTCACGGGGGGAATGCTCACGTCGGGAGTACGGGCGCAGGCGGCCGAGCGAGCCGCACGAAGCGCACGGCAAGGCTACCGGCCCGCGGCGTGGAGACCCGCGGCGTTCAGCCCTTGGCGTCGGCCCAGGTTGCGCCCGCCGAAACATGGACTTCGAGCGGGACCGCCAGGTCGGCGGCATGCCGCATCGTGTCCACCGTCAGCTCGGTCACCTCGTCGTGCTCCGATGGGGGCACTTCGAGGATCACCTCGTCGTGCACCTGCAGCACCAGACGGCTGGCTGCCGACCGATCCTGCAAGGCCGCATCGAGGCGTACCAGCGCCACTTTGAAAATGTCCGCTGCGAGTCCCTGGATGGGAGCATTCATGGCCTGTCGCTCCGCGGCCAGGCGCACGCGGTGATTTCGAGATGTCAATTCGGGAAGCGGGCGACGCCGCCCGAAGGCCGTCTCGGTGTACCCACGCTCGCGACTCTCCGAGACCACGCCGTCCATGAACGAGCGCACCTCTGGGAACGCTTCGAAGTAGGCGTCCAGAATGTGTGCTGCCTCGTCGGTGGGCACCCCGAGTCGCTGTCCGAGACCGTATGCCTCCATCCCGTAGGCCAAGCCGTAGCTCACCATCTTTGCCACCGACCGCTGCTGCGGGTCGACCTCGCTCGGGCTGATGGCGAAGAGGGATGCTGCCGTTGCGCTGTGGATGTCGTGGCCCGCCTCGAAGGCGCCGACGAGGCCCGGGTCGCCCGACAGATGCGCAATCACCCGCAGCTCGATCTGGTTGTAGTCGGCGATCAGCAGCTCGTAGCCGTCAGCCGGCACGAATGCGCGCCGGAACAGGCGCCCCTGGGAGGTCCGCACCGGGATGTTGTGCAGGTTCGGCTCTTCGGAGCTGAGCCTGCCGGTGCGTGCAACCGTCTGGTTGAACGTGGCGTGGATGCGGCCGTCCGGTTCGACGCATTCGAGCAAGCTGACGCCGTAGGTCGATCGCAGCTTCTCCACCTCCCGGAACGCCAGCAGCTTGTCCACGATCGGGTGCTCGCTTCGCAGCGATTCAAGCGCTGTGGCGCTTGTGGAATAACCCGTCTTGGTCTTGCGCTGCGGCGTCAACCCCAGGTCCTCGAAGAGCACCTCTGCCAGCTGCTTGGGCGAGTTGACGTTGAGATCGTCCCGACCGGCCAGTTGCCGCACTTCTGCTTCGAGTGCAGACACTTCGCTCGTCAGGTGGTCACGCAACGACTCGAGTTCAGTGTGGTCGACACCGATCCCGGCCGACTCCATGCGAGCGAGGACGCAGATCAGCGGACGCTCGATGTCGCGATACAAATCGGACATCCCGAGGGTCTCGAGTTCCCGGTCGAGTACTGGGGCGAGCATCGCCACTGCGAGGGCATCACCGCCGGCCGCGACACTTCCTGAAGGACCGTCGGCATCGAGATCATCGAAGCCGAGTTGACCTTGTCCATCGCTGTCGGGAAGCTCAGTGCCGCAATGCCGGGCGAGGAGCGCGCTCAGCTCGGCGCGGCCTTCCGATGGTTGGATGAGATAAGCGGCGATTGCAGTGTCGGTAGCGAGGCCGGCCACCGACGCGCTGGCAGCGAGATCACCGTTCGCTAGCTCCAGTGCCCGCATCAGCGCTTTCGCCTGATGGACGTGGACGCCTGGCCCGTCGACCCCGAGCAGGCAGGCAACCCGCTGGGCGATGTCGGGCACCTCCAGGTCACCGGCACCGAGCGCGAGCACGGACCCGCGTGAGGGATCGACTGCGACCGCCAGCACGCCCACGGCGCCGTCCGCCTCGAGGGTGTATCCGAGCGCGACAGGATCGTCACGGTTCGCCAGCTCGGCCAGCAGCCTCACGGCATTGGCGCCACGGGCATCGGCTCCAACGTCGACCGGCAGAAACTGCGTCTCCGCGAGCTGGACGGTCTCCGGGGATGCTGCGTCGGCCGTCAGCAGGCCGTCCAGGGCCGTGCCCACCAATGCGTCACGGAGACGAGCGTGGAGGCTGCCGAACTCCAGGAACTCGAACGTACGCGTCACCAAGTCGCCGTCGAAAGCGTCCCATTGGAGATCCGCTGGCGCCGCTTCGACCGGTGCGTCGGTCCGCAGGGTCATCAGATCGACGTTGCGCCGCACATGCTCGCTGTGTGCCGCAAGATTCTCGGCCAGCTTCGGAGTCTGCTCCGCGGCCGCGGCCAGCAGGGCTTCGAGACTGCCGTACTTATTGAGCAGCTTGGCGGCCGTCTTCTCGCCGACCCCAGGCACTCCGGGAAGGTTGTCGGACGGATCGCCACGCAGTGCGGCGTACTGCACGTAGAGGTCCGGCGTGACGCCAGTGCGCTCGGCGATGCCCGCTTCGTCGTAGAGCGCATAGTCGGTGACGCCGCGCCGGTTGTAGACCACCCGAACCTTGGGGTCACGCACAAGTTGGTACACGTCGCGATCCCCGCTGACAATCAGGACATCGTCGCCACGCTGTTCGGCTTGGGACGCCAGCGTCGCCAACAGGTCGTCGGCCTCGAAGCCGGCACAGTCCAGCGAAGTCATGCTCAACGACTCGAGCACTTCGCGCACCAGGCCGAGCTGATCGATGAGTGTTGCCGGCGTCTCGTCGCGATGTGCCTTGTATTCCGGCGCAGCGATATGCCGGAACGTCGGCTCGGGACGGTCGAAACACACTGCGATCGCGTCTGGGCGGTGATCCCGCACCAGGTTGATGAGCATGGACGTGAACCCAAATACGGCGCCGGTGGGCTGTCCCGAGCGTGTGGCCATGTCCTCGGGTATGGCGAAGAAGGCCCGGTACGTGAGCGAGTTCCCGTCAAGCAAGAGGAGCTTGGACATCGGAACTCTCCCAACGTTGCGGGGCGGCGATTGTGGAAGCCTGCCAAGCGCAGGCGAGCAGATCTCGAACGAGCGACTCAGGGAGTCAGCAATCCATCGACAATCTGCTGAGCGATGTCTCGCATCTTCGCACGGTTGGCCATCGCCGTACTGCGGATGAATTCGAAAGCATCCCGCTCAGACAGCTGAAAATCGTCCATGAGCAGGCCCTTCGCACGTTCCACGGCCTTGCGAGTCTCCAGCTTCTCCTCGAGGCTCTCCACGGTGTCCTCGAGCTCTCTCATCTCTGTGAAACGACCCCACGCCACCTCTATGGCCGAGACCAGCTCCTCGCGCTGAAACGGCTTCACCAAGTACGAGAGCACTCCGGCATCGCGAGCTTCGGAGATGAGATGGCGCTTGCTGAACGCCGTGAGGATGAGCACCGCAGAGGTGCGGTCTGCGGCGACCTCGCGCGCCGCGTCGAGGCCATCGCGACCGGGCATCTGGATGTCGAAGATGCACACCTCGGGCTGATGCTGGCGTGCCAATTCCACCGCTTCATCGCCGCGACCCGTTTCAGCCACGACGACATAGCCCTCGTCTTCGAGCATCTCGCGCAGGTCGAGCCGGATGATGGCCTCGTCCTCTGCGATCACGACTCGCTTGGACACACGCGCTCCCCTCGCGGGACAGGATCGCACCGGCGGGCGGGGCCCGGTCGGCTGCTGCGGATCGGCCAGCCTACCGCTGCACTTCGGCGGCCTCCCCAGAGTGTCCTGGCGGGATTCCTGCCGGTTTCGGGTGCCCGGGGCGGGAGTTGAACCCGCACGCCCGTGAGGGCAGAGGATTTTGAGTCCCCCGTGTCTGCCGTTTCACCACCCGGGCTGTGGGGCGGCTCAGCGTATCGAGCTGGGCGGTCGCGCTCCCACCGAGTTGGCACCTACCCTTTCCGCTACATCCAATGTGCGTTCACTGCGCCGCGGCCCGGGCATGCGCCCGTTCTTCCGCACTGGCGCTGCGGAGGAGGCTGAGTGCTCGCATTCACATTTCCCGGTCAGGGCTCTCAGCAACCGGGCATGGGCGAACCGTGGACCTCGCACGAGTCGTGGGAGTTGGTCACCGAGGCATCTGACGCCTGCGGGCGCAATGTCGCCGCGCTCTTGCTGGAAGCCGACGCCGACGAGCTGCGCCATACGCGCAATTCACAGCTGTCGACGTTCGTGCTGTCGATGGTGACACTCGATGCAGTCGAGCGCACCGGCACGACGTTCTCGTGTGCGGCGGGGCATTCGCTGGGCGAGTACAGCGCCCTGACCGCAACCGGCGCCTTGGCGTACGACGGCGCGGTGCGGCTCGTTGCCGAGCGCGGCGAGGCGATGCAGGTCGCTGCTGACGAGCGAGAAGGCACCATGGCCGCGGTGCTGGGCCTCGACGACAACCTCGTGGCGGAAGCGTGCGAGGCCACACTTGGCGATGTCTGGGTCGCGAATTACAACGCCCCGGGGCAGGTGGTCATCGCTGGCGCACCCGACGCCGTGGCCGTCGCCGGTGACGAAGCGAAGACAGCCGGCGCAAAACGGCTCATGGGTCTGCCCGTGGGCGGCGCCTTCCATACCCCGTTCATGCAGCCGGCCCGCGATCGTCTGCGCAAGGCGCTGGCCGAAGTCGAGATCCGAGCCCCGAGCGTGCCGGTCGTCGCAAATGTCGACGCACGCCCGCGTTCTGACGCTGACGAGTGGCGCATGCTCCTGGCCCAGCAGCTCACCAGTCCAGTGCTGTGGCGCGCCAGCCTCCATGCATTGGCCGATGCCGGCGTCACTACCTTCGTGGAGCTGGGACCGGGCAAGGTGCTGACCGGCATGACCAAGCGGACGCACCGCGGCGCCACATCGATGTCGGTCGGTGCGCCGGCTGAAATCGACGCGCTGATGGAGGCGCTCGCGACCGAGGCCCCGTCGGCGCCTGCCGTGCTGGGCGGCGAGAACCTCTACGTCACCGAACGACTCATTGTGAGCCCGTGCGCCGGAGTCTTCACGCTCGGCGCGGGTGTCGATGATGGCCAGCAAGTCAGTGTCGGCGACGTCATCGGCCACGTGGCCGGTGAGGAAGTTCGCTCGGCATTCGCGGGTACTGTCATGGGCATTATGGCCGTAGAGGGCGAGCGGGTCACCGCTCGGCAGCCAGTTGCGTGGTTGCGGACGGCCGCAGGGACCTAGAGGGGAGGCCACAGATGACGCTCAGCGTGGGAAGTGCTTCGAGCGCGCGCATTGTCGGCATCGGGACGGCGCTCGGAGAACGAGTCCTCACCAACGACGAATTGGCCCAAATGGTTGACACGTCAGACGAGTGGATCATCGAGCGAACCGGCATCAAGCAGCGAAACATCGGGGGCACCACGGCGGGCCTGGCTGCACGTGCCGGCGAAGCAGCGATGGAAGTGGCCGGCGTCGACCCCTCGAGCATTGACATGCTCATCTTGGCGACTACCACTCCTGATCGGAGCGTTCCGGCTTCGTCGTCGCGGGTGCAAGAGGCGCTCGGGCTCGATTGCGGGGCGATGGACGTCAACGCCGCCTGCTCGGGTTTCGTGTACTCGCTCGTGGCAGGTCACGGCATGATCGCCATGGGACATGAACGGGTGCTGGTCATCGGCGCCGAGGTGCTCTCACGGATCACCGATTGGACCGACCGGGCCACGTGCATCCTGTTCGCCGACGGATCTGGTGCCGCAGTGCTCGAACGCAGCGACCAGGGTTCGGACCTGCTCGGCTGGCATGTCTCCAGCGACGGCTCCATGGAGAATCACCTCTACTGCGAGCATGGCGACTTCATCCAGATGGCCGGCCAAGCAGTCTTCAAGAAGGCCGTGCTCGTCATGGAAGAATCGGCTCGCCAGTCCATGAAGCAGGCTGGCCTCACGCCCGACGACATAGACGTCGTCGTGCCGCACCAAGCCAACGTCCGCATCGTCGAGACCTCCTGCAAGCGGCTGGGCATTCCCTTCGAGAAGGCCGCGATGGTCATCGAACGCACCGGCAACACGTCGTCTGCGTCGATTCCCCTCGCGCTCGATGACGCCGTGCGCGACGGTCGCATCAGCGAGGGCGACCATGTGCTGCTGGTCGGATTCGGAGCCGGCATGACTTCGGCATCAGCGCTGCTGCGCTGGTCGGGCGCTCCGGCCAAGGCCAGCTAGCTGCTGCCGTCAGCGACGATCGCCTCGCCCGAACACCGGACCTCCTCACTCAGTGCACTATGAGCTCATCGACAGCGCGCCCCACGACTGAACGAACGGTCTTGGTTACCGGTGGAAGCAGGGGCATCGGTCTGGCGACCGCGCGGTTGTTTGCCGATGCGGGTCACCGCGTGGCGGTCACCAGTCGCAGCGGGGCCCCCGACGACGACCGTCTGCTGTGGGTGTCATGCGATCAGGCCGACAGTGCAGCGGTCGATGCGGCATACAGCACCATTGAGGCAGAGTTGGGTCCGGTCGAGGTGCTGGTCGCCAATGCCGGCATCACCCGTGATCAGCTGGTGCTGCGCATGGCCGACGAAGACTTCGCTGCGGTAGTCGACACCAACTTGACCGGCGCGTACAGGATGGCCAAGCGGGCGGCTCGGCCGATGCTGCGCGCCCGCTGGGGACGGCTGATCTTCGTGTCGTCAGTGGTTGGACTGCTGGGCTCGGCAGGACAGGTCAACTACGCCGCATCCAAGGCAGGCCTTGTGGGCATGGCCAGATCGCTGGCGCGCGAACTCGGTTCGCGCGCCATCACGGCGAATGTCGTAGCACCAGGGCCGGTCAACACCGAGATGTTCGGTGCACTCAACGACACTCAGCAAGCCGCCATCACCGACGCGGTTCCCTTGGGCCGGGTGGCAGAACCGTCCGAGATCGCCGCCGCGGTGGCATTTCTGGCGTCCGACGATGGCGCGTACATCACCGGCGCCGTGATGCCGGTCGATGGCGGTTTGGGCATGGGTCATTGAGCCGTGAGGCTGAGCCCGTGCCTCAGCGGCCCGTGAGCAACAGCGAACATGAGCGGGAAGCAACAGGTGTGACGACGGCGAGGCTCGCGGGACCTACACTTCGCACTCGCACGGCCGTCGGGGGATCGTGCGCGTGACCGCCCACACGAGGGGATCAGCATGAGTGACACGTTGGATCGATTCCGTGACTGCGCCGTCGAGGTGCTGGCAGTGGATCCCGAGCAAGTCACACCGGAGGCCAGCTTCGCCGACGACCTCGACGCCGACAGCCTGGACCTTGTCGAGTTGGTGATGGCGTTGGAAGAGGAGTTTGACATCAGCGTGGACGAGGAAGAACTCGAAGACGTCACCACCGTCGCCCACGCGATCGAGCTGGTCGAATCGAAACTGTGAGCGACAGCCGGCGAGTAGCTGTCGTCGGCCTCGGCGTCATCTCATGCGCCGGGACCGGCATTGACGACTTCTGGCAAGGGTTGAACTCCGAGCCGCCGGAAGGCGAGCGCCGGGTCACCGACTTCGATCCAGCGCCGTACTACGACAATCCCAAGGAGGCGCGGCGGGCTGATCGGTCGACTCAGCTCGGCATGGCATCGGCCGCACACGCGATCGCCGATGCAGGCGACTTGGCGACCGATCCGGATCGCTGCGGGGTGATCTACGGCACTGGTGTCGGCGGCCTGCAGACCTTCGAAGACCAGGTTCTCGTGCTCGACCGCAAGGGTGCGCGCCGGGTTTCGCCGTTCATGGTCCCGATGATGATGCCCAACGCCCCCGGGGCTGCCATCTCCATGCGCTTCGGCCTAGCCGGCCCTTGCGAGGTGCTGACCACGGCCTGCGCAGCAGGTACGCACGCTGTCGGGTACGCAGCTCGGCTGATCCGCACAGGAGTCGCTGACGTCATCGTGGCCGGTGGCTGCGAGTCGGTGATGACTCCCGTGGGCACAGCAGGTTTCGTCAACATGACTGCTTTGTCGACCAGCGGGGTATCCATGCCGTTCGACAAGAACCGTGACGGCTTCATGATGACCGAAGGCGCCGCCACCCTGATTCTCGAGGAGTGGGAGTCAGCGGTCTCGCGGGGAGCGAAGATCTACGGAGAGGTGCTCGGTACCGCGTCGAATGCCGATGCCCATCACATCACCGCACCGGCCCCGGGGGGCGCGGGAGCGCTGCGCTGCATGCAGCTCGCGATCGAGGACGCCGGCCTCACCCCCGACGACATCGCGCACGTGAACGCACACGGCACCTCGACCCCGTTGAACGATGCCGCCGAGGCGGAGGCGCTCAACAAGCTGTTCGGCCCAAACGGGCCGCTGGTGACGTCTACGAAGGGCGTCACCGGCCATGCGCTCGGTGCCGCGGGCGCGCTGGAGGCGATCGCGGTGCTGCTGTCGATGCAGCACCGCAAGATCCCGCCGACGGCAGGCTGGACCACTCCCGATCCCGAGCTTGCGGAGTTCCGCTTGGTGACCGGTCAAGCGGCCGACTGGGAGCCGGGCCCGTCGCTCAGCAACTCGTTCGGTTTCGGCGGCCACAACGGCTGCATCGTGCTCGGCCCCGCCTGAGAGCCTGAGCTCACAAGCACAGGCGTACGAGCGGGGTAGGACCGAATCGGCGCAGCCTCTTACAGGCTGTTGTAAGTGGCGGTCTCGATGGCTTCGTGGAGCGCGTAAGAGCGAGGATCTGCAAACGGCACCTGCTGACTGATGTAGCAGCCGGCCACCCGATTCTGCAGATCGATCCAGAAGTAGGAGTTGGCCAAACCGGCCCACATGAGGCCGCCGGCCGGGCGCCCCGTCGGGGCGGGTTCCTCGTTGATCTGGAATGTCAGGCCCCACGACTTTTCGACGCCGGGGAAGAACTCTGCATCGAATGAGTAGGGCGGAATGGCCGTCGGGAGCATCGTGACGCGTAAGTCGCCCATGGCATTGGTGACCATCTGCGCATGCGTTTCGGGTGACACGATTTCGTTGCCGTTGAGGCTGCCACCGTTCAGCATCATGGCCAGGAAGCGGCAGTAGTCGTCGACGGTGGAGTACAGGCCGCCGCCGCCCATCTCGAACTCGGGCTCTTGAGGGATCTCGAATGGCATCTCGACCAGCGAGCCATCCTCCATCCGCGCTTGCATCGCCGAGATGCGAGCGCGCATGTCGTCGCTGATCTTGAACGACGTGTCGGTCATGCCCAGCGGCCCGAAGATTTTCTCGGTCATGTACTCCCCGAGCGACATCCCTGACGCCGCCTCCACCATCTGGCCCGCGTAGTCGATGCCGGTTCCGTAAAACCAGCGGTCGCCGGGATCGAACAGCAACGGGATCCGCAGGGTCTCCTTCTGGCACTCGATGACCCCTGGCGTCCCGGTGACCTCCTCGTACTGGCCAAGCTCAGGGCTCCAGATGTCATATCCCATGCCCGCGGTGTGGGTCAGCAGGTGACGCAGCGTGATGTCGCCGTTGCGGGGCCGGGTGACCGGGTTGCCGTCGTCGTCGAAGCCGGTCAGCACGTCGAGCTCGCCGAGCAGTGGCAGCACCTCCGCGCCGGGGCTGTCGAGCGAGAGCTGGCCCTGCTCGACGAGCTGCATCGCCGCGGTGCCGGTGATGGCCTTGGTCATGGAGGCGATCCAGCACACGGTGTCATTCGACATCGGAACGTCGCTGTCGGCGCCCCGTGTGCCGGCCGCCGCTGAGCAGATCTCTCCGTCGGCACTGATGACCTTGGCCACTGCGCCCACGACGTCACCGTCGGCGACGCCTCGGTCGAGAATTCCTTGAACTTCGTCTCCGAGCGACATGTCAGGCCTCCTGTTCGGCTGAGTTCAGCGCTTCGCAGGGATTGATTCGGCCCTGCGGGCGCGACGCTAGTTCGGAGCAGCGGCACGACGGACACCGGTCGCGCGCTGCGCGAGACTCCGAGGCACGCATTCGACAAGCAAGGAAACGCCATGGCCGGTCCACAGCAATTGCCGCTCACACAGAGACACATCGTCCACTCGGATCTCATGGACTTCGATTTCGAGATCACCACCCAGGGGCCGCCTATCGACTGGCCCGAACCGCTGGCGGTCGTGTACCAGACCGATGCCAATTTCGGCGCAGGCTTCGCCTGCGACATGGCGACGATGCTGCTCATGGGCGGCGAGATCCCGCCCATCCTGACGGTGGCGATCGGCTACCCCGTCGGCGGCGACATCGTCTATGTGACCGGACGTCGCATGTACGACTTCTCGCCGACGTCCGACGAGTGGCAGCTCGAACAACTCAATGCGTCACCGTTGGTGGAGATGGAGGTCGTGGGCGGCGGGGCCCCGCTGTTCGCCAGGTTCATGAGCGAGGAGCTGTGGCCTTGGCTGCAGGCGAACTTCAACGTGTCCGACGACCGCACCTACGTCGGTGACTCAATGGGCGGGCTGTTCGGCTGCTACACGCTGTTCAACCACACCGGATTCTTCAACCGGTACGTGATCGGCAGCCCGTGGATCTGCTGGGATCACCCGCTGGTGTTCGACTACGAGGCTGCCTATGCCGAGGCCAACGACGATCTCGACGCTGTCGTGTACCTCGCCGCTGGCGGGGCCGAAGACGTGCTCAGCCCTGCCTTCGACCCGGGCGCTACCGCGATCTTCGAACAGGCCCGCACCGCTGAACACACCGAGCGTTTGGGCGAGCTGCTCACAGGCCGGAACTATCCCAGTCTGCGGCTGAAGACAATGATCTGGGATGAAGAAACGCACTTCACCGTGCCCTACGCGCTGGTTGCACACGGCTTGAGGTGGGTGTTCAACGCTGGGTGAACCCAAGCTGGGGTTCCTACGGCGACCGCGCCGGTCGACTCGGGTGAGGGCCCTTGCAGCGCTTGCTGGGGGCGCGGCTGCATTGGGGGTCGCATGCAGCACCAGCCCAATCCGGGTCGCGCCTGCGCCGCCCACATCATCGCAAGCACCTGCGAGCGCGCAGCCGGCAGCGGCCGAAGTCGAGTCCAGCCGAGCCGATGACCAAGTCGCTCCCTCAACTGTGCCTGCCGCGTTGGTTGCCGCAACGTCGACAGCGACGACTGCGGTCGTGCCGACGACGAGCACGCCAGACCTGAGGTGGACGATGCTGGCGGGCGGCGACGTGCTGATGGACCGCAGCGAAGCAGCCGGCATCGACCCGTTCGCCGGCATCGAGCCTGCGCTCCGGTCCGCCGACATCGCGGTCGTGAACGTAGAGATGGTCATCAGCGACCACGGTGAGCCTGCCGACAAGCAGTTCGTCTTTCGGGCACCACCGTCGGCCGCTGAGCGGATCGGCGCTGCGGGTGTGGACGTGGCAAACCTGGCGAACAATCACGCCATGGACTACGGACCCGATGCGCTCCTCGACACGGTTGGCCTGCTCGAGGCCGAAGGAGTAATCGCTTTGGGGGCAGGGGCAACCAGCTCAGACGCCTACCGACACCGCGTGATCGAGGTAGTGCCCGGTGTAGATGTCGCGTTCGTCGGGGCCTCGCTGGTTGTGCCGCTCGGCTTTCCCGCCACCGGGACGCGACCGGGGATTGCGTCGGCGTACCAGCGTGACCGGCTGTTCGCGAACGTCCGTGCGGCAGCTCAGGATGCCGACGTGGTGATCGCCGTCGTCCACTGGGGCGTCGAACGCATGACCTGTCCCGACGGCCGCCAGCGCGACCTTGCGTTCGAGCTGCTGCGCAACGGTGCCGACGCGGTTATTGGTCAGCACCCTCACGTATTGCAGCCGGTCGTGTTCGACGACGGGAAGCTGGTGGCCTACTCGCTGGGCAATTTCGTGTGGCATCACCGGTCCGGTATCACTGGCGAGACGGGTGTCCTGCAGATCGACTTCGACGGCAACGAAATCGTGGACTGGTCGTTCCATCCGCATCTGCTCGACGCCAACGGCGCGCCGGTGCCTGCTGCTGCAGGGGCCCGCGTCGACCGCATCAACGACATTGTCTCGGGTGACTGCGCCCGCCATCAGCCACCGCCGACGACTGCTGCGCCAGCGCCCGATACCGACGGTGAGACCGGGTCGGAGGCCGAGTCTGAAGCCGAAGGTGAGGGCGAGGATGGCGCGGAGGAGGCCGAATCCGGCACGGAAGCCGAAACCGAGACCGAGTAGCGGCCTCAGCCGAGCACTTCGGCCGCTGCGAGGTCGGCGATGCGGTCGGCGTCGTAGCCAAGGAAATCGGTGAGCACCTCATAGTTGTCCTCGCCCAGGCATGGGCCGCCTCGCCAGACCACCGGTGGCGTTCGAGACATGCGCGTCCTGCAGTGCTGCGTCCACATCGTCCCGCGATAGCTGTGGGGAACGTTGATGTGGTGCTCCCGAGCCTGCAGCTGCGGATCGTCGCAGCATCCTTGACCGTTGTTGACTGGGTAGGCATCCACACCGCTGGCCTGCAGCGTCTCGGCCGCCTCCGTGTTAGTGCGCTCCGAGGTCCATGCCGAAATGGCCTCGTCGATCTCCGCCGCACGCTCCCTGCGCGCAGCCTGATCCGAGCCTGGTGCCCCATCGCCGACGAGCCCGATGGTGTCTGCCAGCGCTGCCCACCGGTCATCGGTGCAGGCAATAGCCACCCACTGGTCGTCGCCCGAGCTCGGATAGACGCCGTGCGGGCTCATGTGCGGGTCCTCGTTGCCGCAGCGCTGCGGATCGCGGCCATTGATCGACGCATCCAAGATGGCCGGCGCCAGATAATGCAGAGCTGCTTCGGTCTGCGACACGTCGATGTAGCAGCCGGTTCCGGTGCGGTCGCGTCGCTCCAACGCCGCCATCAGCGACGCCACGATGACGCGTGGCGCCAGGAAATCGGTGTAGGGGCCATACGGGCCGGCGGGTCCCCGGTCAGGCCATCCAGTGATCTCGTAGAAACCGGCGATCGCAGCTGCCATGAACCCGTAGCCGGCAAGACTCGAGTACGGCCCGCTCTGGCCCAGCAATGAGCTCGACAGCATGATGATCTCGGGGTTCATCGCCGAGAAGTCGTCGTAGCCGAAGCCCATGCGCGCTGCTGCTCCTGGTGCCCAGGACTCCGTGACGATGTCGGCCCAGCGGATCAGGTCTTCCACCACCGCTCGCGACTCGGGCTTGCTGAGATCGAGGCTGAGGCTGCGCTTGCCCGCGTTGTACACGCCGTAACCGACGCTGTTGTCAGGATGAGCTTCCTCATCGACGAACGGGTTGACCGTCCGCATCGTGTCGGGCCGACTCTCCGTCTCCACCTTGACCACGGTTGCCCCGTAGTCGGCCAGGATCCGCACTGC
Organism: Acidimicrobiaceae bacterium; assembly: GCA_026713105.1. GTDB lineage: Bacteria > Actinomycetota > Acidimicrobiia > Acidimicrobiales > Poriferisodalaceae > Poriferisodalis. Next base: position 12,038 of record JAPOPC010000013.1, on the reverse strand, counting down.
GGAGGGCGTGGCGATGACCCACGAGAATTCCACGACTTTGAGGCCGGCAAGCGGCAACTCGTGTCCGTCGGAACTGGGGCCGCTGGCACCAACCACTGCTGTCGCATGCGGCTGACGGTCGGTGTCCACGGTGTCGTTGCCGGCACCCAACGACGGAACGGCAGGGGTTCGTTCTGGAGCGTCGGCGCTGAAGTGGACAAGCGGACCGCAGTAGCGAGCCGTGCGGCCGTCATCTATCTCGGTGTCCCGCCAGAACCCGCGATCGGCGAAGTGCGGGTTGGTGAGGAGGTCGCTGACCAGCGCCGACGGTGTGATCAGCAGGTTCCGGTCGAATGCCGCCGCCCACAAATCCTCAGTCGTCTTGGTCGCGAGGAAGCGGGCGTGGGTCGCGAACGACTTGCCGATGATCTCGGGCGATCGCTGGCCGCTGAGAACCTCGACGGCGATCGTCTCCCAGTCCACCGCCTGGAGCTCCTCGTCGGCGAAGCCCTCTTCGGCCTCCCACTCCACGAGCCGTTGGGTGTAGGGCGCGAATGCGGCACCCATCAGCGCCACGCAGATGGTGTTGCCGTCCGCGCACGGGAACATCATCGGGATATCGATGCCGCCGAGGCTCAAGCCCCCGGCGAGGCGGTCGATGGGGTTGGCATTCACCCGTGGCGACAGGTTCTGCGGCTGCCCGTGGGTCATCGACTCCATGGCGGAGATGTCGACGTGCTGGCCGAGGCCGCTGCGCTGGGCCTCACGCAGCGCAATGAGCGTCCCAGCCGCGGCGTCTCCGGCTGCCTGCAGGAAGCTCTGAGGCGCACCCGAAACACGGACGGGGGCGCGGTCGGAGTCCCCGCTGGCGTGCAGGAAGCCGCTGCCGGCCACGGCGGTCAGGTCCGAGCCTGCCCAGGAGCTGCGAGGCCCGGTCGAGCCGAACGGCGTCACCGAAGCATGGACGATCGCGGGATTGACGGCGGCGAGGTCGTCATAGCCGAGGCCCAGCGATGCCAAGTGACCAACCGGGGCGTCCTCGATGAGTGCATCTGCGCCCCTCACCAATTCCAGCAGCCGTTTGCGGCCTTCCGCGCTGGTGAGATCCGCAGTGACGCTCTGCTTGCCCTGGTTGTAGGCCCAGTGGGCGAGCGAGCGCTCCGGGTCTCGCTCGTCGTCGACGAAGGGCCCGAGGTGACGGCTGCGTACACCGCCGGGTGGCTCGACGGCAATGACCTCCGCGCCGAGGCTGGCGAGCAGGTAGCCCGCGAACTGGCTGACTCCCTCGCAGAGATCCAAGACCCGATAGTGCTGCAACATCTCGAACGTCACCCCTTATTCATGCCGGCACGTTGCGCCGCCCGACGCCGATTCTTCCCTGTGCGGGCGGGTGGCGCGGACCGTTGGGCAACCGAGCTGCCCAAAAAGTCGCCGATCGGCCAGCCGAGCGCCGAGACTGCCCGAGCTGTTCGGATGGCCCAGGAGGTTGCGCCGCACGGCGCAGCCGTGGCCCGAGCGGCCTGCGAGCGCAGCGAGCGAGAGCGGGAGACAATGGGTGCGACAGCGAGGGGTTGCGCCAGTCTGCGCTGCCCAGTGGGAGGACCAGATGGTGTCGATAGCGACTGATCGCGTGGTGGAACGTGCAGCGCTGCTGGATTTCGTGCGGGAACGGCACCACGGCGTGCTGCTCACGCTCCGGCGGGACGGTCGCCCGCAGGCATCGCTCGTCACGATGGGTCTCGACCCCCAGGGCGACGCCGTGCTGGTGAGCAGCTACCCCGACAGGGCCAAGTCGCTGAACCTTCGGCGCAACTCCCAGGCGTGGGTGGTCGTGATGTCCGATGCTTGGAACGGCGAGTGGGTGCAACTGGAGTGCCGGGGCGAAGTGGTGGACCTGCCCGACGCTCTCGACGGCCTGGTCGAGTACTTCCGGGTGATCAGCGGCGAGCATTCCGACTGGGATGAATACCGCGAGGCGATGACCCGCCAAGACAAGGTGCTGCTGCGCCTGCACATCGAGAGCTGGGGTCCGATCTCGAAAGGCGGCTTCCCCGCCCGCCTCGTTGAGGAGTAGCCGATCAGCGGGACGGGACGGCTCGTGCGGCGATGTGGCCCAAGCTGGCCGTGGGATTGAGCGTGCCAAGCTCGCTTCCCCAATCGCCGCCGAGACGGGACTGCACGTACGCCTCGGCCAGCGCTGAATCGCCGTACTGCACCAGCAGCGATGCTGCCCAGCACTGGGCCATCTGCTCAACGAGACGGCGCGCGCCTGCTTCACGCGTCGCCCCCGAGGCACCGTCATCGTGGCCCCCTATTGCGGCGCGAAGATCGGCGAGGTGCCGGTCGAGCGTGGCGTTCGCGCCCCTCGCGCGTTCCAGCCGGTCTGCAAACGCTTCCACACTGTGCGGAGAGCGGGCCATGGCTCGCAGCACGTCGAGCGCGATCACGTTGCCGGCGCCCTCCCAGATGGCGTTGAGCGGGGCCTCGCGGTATAGGCGAGGCAGGATCGACTCCTCGACGTAGCCGTTGCCGCCCACGCACTCCAGTGCTTCGCGCACGACTGGGCTCGAGCGCTTCGTCAGCCAGTACTTGCCCACGGCGGTTGCGAGACGCGAGAAGGCGGCCTCGTCGGGATCGGTCGGCGCCCGGTCGAAGGCGCCTGACATCTGCGCCATCATCAGCGTCGCCGCCTCGACTTCGAGCTCCAAGTCGGCGAGCACGTTCACCATCAGCGGCTTGTCGATCAATTTCGAACCGAACGCGCTGCGATGCACCGCGTGCCAGCCCACCTGGGCGACCGCTTGGCGCATCAGCGACACGGCCCAGATGGCCACGTCGACCCGGGTGGCATTGACCATGTCGATGATCGTGGGCACGCCGCGCCCCTCGGGGCCCACCATCTGCGCCAGCGCGTCGTCGAATTCCAGTTCGCCCGACGCGTTGGACCGGTTGCCGAGCTTGTCCTTGAGTCGCATGAACCGCAGACCGTTGCGCTGCCCATCGGGCAGCACCCGCGGCACCAGGAAGCACGAGAGCCCCTTGGGCGCCTGGGCCAGCACCAAGAAGGCATCGCACATCGGGGCGGAGGTGAACCACTTGTGGCCCTGCAGCAAGTGGGCGCCCTCCAAACCTGCGGCGGACGCGCCGACGGGCTCGGCGATTGAGGTGTTGGCCCGCACGTCCGAGCCGCCCTGCCGCTCGGTCATGCCCATGCCGACGAGGCAGCCCGACTTGGTCGACGGTTCGACGAGGCGGGCGTCGTAGTTGCGCGACACCAGGCGCGGCCGCCATGTCTCGGCAAGCTCCGGCTGGTGATCGAGCGCGCCCAGTGCTGCGGACGTCATCGAAGTCGGGCAGCCGTGGCCCACCTCGACCTGGCTCATCAGATACATCAGAGCGTTCCGAGTGACCGCGCCGCCGTCGCCCGGCTGGGACTCGTGGCGCATGCAGTGGATCCCCGCTGAGACCGACATCTCCAGCAGCGAGTGATACGCGGGGTGGTACTTCACCTCGTCGATGCGATTGCCGAAGCGATCATGGGTTGCGAGCTCGGGCGAGTGCCGGTTGGCCAGGAAGCCCCACTCGAACACTTCGCCGGTGCCCACCGACTTGCCGAACGCAGCCATCGTCTCACGGTTGCCGCCCTCGCGTTCCATTGCGGCACCGAGCACCGGGTCGGTCTCGAAGAGGTCGTACGGCTCAAGCGGCGGCGGCTGATTCGCGCTCGCTTCCAGCGTCATCGCATCATCCATGGCCACCAGTGTGGTGCGTGACGACGAGATTCGTGTTGGCGCAGGACTCTGCTAGTCGGCGTCGAGTTGGCGAATGAGGGTCGGAGGCGCTTTGAGGCGGTAACTCTCCTCGAGCCAATCGGCGAGGTCATCAAGGTCGACATCGGCCATCCGCACCAACACAGCGCCGTACCCGTCGTAGTGGGGCACGGTAAACAGCACGCCGGGATGGTTGTCGAGCAAGACCTGCTTCATCTCCAGCTCGCAGAACAGCACCAGCACCTCGGTGTCGTGTACGACGTCGCGTTTGTATTCGCGCTCGCTCCACATGCGACACACGAGTTTCTTGCGTACCTTCAACGCCGGCGTCCCGTAGGAGGTGGACTCGGTCATCTCAGGCAACGCCATCCCGAGCCGCCGCACGTCGTCAAACGTCGCCATCCTGCGGCCGTGCTCTAGCGGGCTTGCCAGTCGGGGGCGCGGCGTTCGAGGAATGCGTTGGCACCCTCGGCGTGGTCGGCGGTGGTCTTGAGCACGCTCTGGCCGAGGCGCTCGAGACGGCGTCCAGTCTCGTGGTCGACGTCGGTGCAGGTGTTCAGCACCGTCTTGGCCATGCCCAAGGCGAGCGGAGCGAAGGCGGACATCTCCGCCGCGAGCTCCATGGCGACGTCGACCGCCGAGCCCTCCTGAGCCACTTCGGTCGCGAGGCCCATGGCCTTGGCGTCGTCGGCGCCCACGTTGCGCGACAGCATCACGAGTTCCTTGGCGCGCCCCAACCCGACGTAGTGGACCAATCGGGAGCAGCCGCCCGAGCCCGGGATGAGCCCCACCTTGGCCTCGGGCATGACGAATCGGGCGTTCTCAGCGATGACCCGGAAATCGCACGACAGCGCCAACTCGAAGCCGCCGCCTGCAGCGACGCCGTTCACCGCGGCGATGACGGGCACTTCAAGCGCCTCGATCAGATCGAACACCGAGTGGATGCCGCGAGCCACCGCACGGAACCCTCGGGTTCCCATCTCGGTCAGATCGCCCATCTCCGAGACGTCTTCGCCAGCAGAGAAGGCTCGGCCCGCGCCGGTGATGATCAGCGCACGAATTCCGGTCGCCATCGCCGTGTCCTCGACAGCGTCTCGCATCTCAGCACGCATGGCAGCGTTCCAAGCGTTGAACTTCTGCGGCCGGTTCAGCGTCAGGATCCGCACGCCGTCCGCATCTTCGCTCAGCAGGTGTTCGTAGCTCATGTTTTCTCCCTCTGTCGTCGGCGCTCGCTCATGCAGGTCACTCGTCGGGATCGCCACGCATCACCACGATGCCCGTGGCGACCACATCGCCCCGCTGGTTGCGCAACTCCACGCCTCGATCCAGCTCGCCAAAGCTCACCGGCGACACCGTCACCTCATCGCCAGGAAAGATCGGTCCGCGCAGCCGGACGTCGAGGTTCAGGATCGCGTCGACGCCGAACTGAGCCACGAGCGCATCCAGCGCGATTGCGGTCGTGTGCGAGGCCTGCACCACTACATCGGGCAACCCGGCCTTGGCTGCGAACTCCGGGTCGGTGTGCACCGGATTGGGGTCACTCACGCCGTCGACGAAGCTGCGCATGGCCTCGGAGGTGACCGCCGGAGCGGTTGAGGGGGTCCACTCCAAGTCGCTTGTGCGCTGTTCATTCATCGCCGGGCTCCCCCGCCTCGCCGCCGTCGTCTGCGGCGGCTTTCTGCGCCCGCTCTCCGGCCGGCTTGCGTTCCACGAACACCGTCCGCTGCCGCTGGATCAGCTCGCCGTCGGCGTCTCGATACTCCGACAGCACCGTGGCCAGGTGCAGCGTCCCCTTGTCGATGATGTCCTCCACCGACACCACCACCGACACTCGCTCGCCCGGACGGAACGAACGGTGCCATTCGAACGACTGGCCGCCGGCGAGACCGCGCTCGAGGCTGAGCTCGATGGGCCCGACCACCGAGTCGCCGCCTCCCACCGTCGGCCCGAAGAACGGCAGCCGCAGCGCCACCTCCTGAGCGTGGGGCGTGCCCAGCGCATCGACGAGCAGCGCCACCGAGGCAGGCTCCACCACCACCTCGGTCTCGACCAGCACTTGGCCCAGCGTCTCCAGGTTCATCCTGATGCCTCGCTACCCATGATTCCGCCTAACTCTGCAGCCCAACACGCTCAATTCGAGCTCAGCAACTGCCACACCTGCACCAGCAGGTCCTGGTCGTCGCCTGCAGACGGCGGGTCAGAAGCCGGCTGCATGTCCCAGCCGTAGGGCTTGTTCATAACCTGCACCCGAGGCTCCGGCGTCGAGCGGTCGCCCCGGTCGAATGCACCGACGACAAGCGTGTGCTCCCCCTCGGCCACCCAGAAGCACTCCCAATGCGCCGATGACGACGTCTCGATGAACGCCACTTCGGGCGCCGGGCGCGTCACCTTGATCGCAAGTCCGCCTGCGGCCGCAGGGTCCATGGCCCGCTACAAGAACCGGCGGTTCAACCGGTTCGGCGGTACCTCGATCCCGAGCTCGGTGAGCAACGGCCTCGTGTCGGCGATGTACTGGCGGCGGAGGTCGGCGTTGTTCTTCTTCCGCAGACCCCACCGCACATACGCATCGCCGAAGTCGGAATCGGACCGGCCGAACATGTCCAGTGCGGCGGGCCACCAGAAGTTGATCTTCTCGTTCGCCTCGGCAAGCCCGTCGGGCGTCTTGCAGATCAGGCGGAGGTTCCGCAGCCCGAGGGTGCAGTGGAAGAGCTCCTCCTTGTGCACCCGCGTGGCGATGTCGAGCAGCGGCTTGTAGGGCACGCCGTCCCACGTCTCGCCGATGTACACCCCCACCCGGTCAATGAGCGCATGGAAATATGACAGGTCGCAGAACGTCTCCATCGGGTGCCGGAACGCGTACTGCTCAATGGGACGGTCGACATGGTCGACGCCGAGCCCGGCCAGGATCTGTGCATTGATGATCCCGTGCTCTACTTCCTGCTGCATCAGCTTGACCAGGAGTCCTTTGGTGGCCTCGTCGGGCGCAAAGCGCAGGCAGCGGTCCCACAGCTTGGTGAGCAACTCCGTGTAGTGGGGGTTCGCGCTGTTCTCGACGTGGTAGCTCAGCATCCGCACGAGCAGCTCGTGGAACTCGGCGGGAATGTCGGGATCGCCCTCATCCCAGATTCGCTGCAATTGATCAATGCGTTCCAGCGTTGACGTGCTCATGTCACCCTCACATCGCCGCAGTCCGGGTGCTACCGCGCCGACACTTTCCGAGAGTACTCAGCCAAACACCGTTCAGACGGGCGAACCCTTCCGTTGTCGCACCATTTGTCTCCCGCTCTTGTTCCCAGTTCTCATTGGATATGGGCTCACGGGCCGCTCGGGCCACGGCTTCGCCTATCGGCTCAGCCTCAGGTTTGCGCGTCGCTCTCGGTGCCGAGGTACGCCGCCCGCACAGCCGGGTCGGCCTGCACCTCGTCGGGGGTGCCCACGCTGATCACGTGGCCCTGATCGAGCACGTAGATCCGGTCGCTGATGCCGGTGATGAAGTTGAGATCATGGTCGATCACCAACACGCCGGCGTCGACCGCCGCGGCCATGTGCCGAATTCGCCGGATCATCTCGTCGGACTCGGCATCGCTCATGCCGCTCGTGGGCTCGTCCAGCAGCAAGTACGAGGGCGCCATGGCCGCTGCACGGGCCAATTCCAGTCGCCGGGCACTGCCGTAGTCGAGCTCTCGGGCGCGGCGGTCCCGTACCTCCCACAGGCCGGCTTCGGCTACGAGTGCATCGACCGACGGATGGGTCCCTGGCCGGTGCCGGGCTGCCACGCGGCTGGCCAGATCCACGTTCTGGCGCACCGTCAGCGCGCCGAACAGCCGCAGATTCTGGAACGTCCGCAGCAACCCGGCACGGGCGATCTCGTGGCTCGACTCGGTCCTCAGGTCGCGCTCGCCGAGCCTGAACCAGCCTTCGGCAGGTTCAACCATGCCCGTGATGACGTTCACCAGCGTCGTCTTGCCGGCGCCGTTCGGGCCGATCAGCCCGACGACCTCATCAGGCGCCACGCTGAGACCAGCCCCGTCGAGCGCCCTGAAGCCGCCGAAGTCGACAACGATGTCGCCCACCTCGAGGATTGCGCCTTCATGAGGTACCTCAGCGTGCAATCCCACCGGCGCGACCTCAGCCAGCGGTTCGGGCCGTTCGGGGGACTTGCGGCCATTCCAACGACGCCAGAGCCACCCATCCAGCTCCCAGTCCCCAACCAGGCCGTCGGATCGGAAGATCATGAAGCCGAGCATTGCCAGGCCCAAGAACACTGTTTGCAGGTTCTCGCGGAATACCCAGTCGAGCGGTCCGGCATCAAGACCGAGGCCGAACACCTCGAAGCCGTCCTGGCCCAGGCGTCGGGCGAATTCGCGCCCGACGGTCATCACTGCGACGCCGACGAGCGCGCCCGTGACGCTGTTGCGGCCGCCGACAATCAGCATGGCCAGCGTCAGCAGCGTGTAGCTGAAGAAGAAGTTGTCGGGCAGGATCGAGCCGTTCTCGTACACCCTCAGCGACGAGCCGACGCTCACGACGATGACTGAGATGAGCAGCGCTGCGGTCTGCTGAACGAGCGGATTGACACCCATGGCGCGTGCGGCCAGATTGTCTTCGCGGGCAGCTACGGCGAGCTTGCCGCTGCGGCTCTGAGCGAAGAGCCGCGCAAGGATCAATGCTCCCAGCAGGCACAGGTAGATCGGGAGCCTGCTGTCGAGCGCTGCCCCGATCTTGAACGTGAGGCCCGCACGGTTTCCGCCGGTCAAGTCGGGCCAGTTGCGAGCCACCTCGTGGGTGACGAACAGCAACGCGAGGGTGATCACGGTGGCCGCGACAGCACCGGATTCCGCGCCCGAGCGCGCTAGTCCGATGCCCACGACGAGCGCGACGATCATCGTCACGCCGATGGCGACCGCACCGGCCAGCACCGGGTTGAGGACGACTTCGTTCAAGCCGAATGGAGCGTCGGGAATGCGCTTGAGCTTCTCTTCGGGGCTGATGGCGAAGACCGCGAACGCGTAGCCGGCGATCGCGCCGAAGCCGATGTGGCCGAACGACAGCACGCCGGTGTTGCCGACATAGATCTGGATACCGAGCACGATGATGGCGTCGATCAGCATGACCGTCACCAGGCGTTCGGCGGCTCGGCCCTGAAAGCTCTGATAGATCAGCCCGCCGGCCACGAAGACTGCGAAGAGCAGGGCGCATCCCGCGAGGGGGAAGCCAACGTCACGTCCGAGTCGGGGGAACATCGAACCCGACCGATCAGACCCGCACAGCGTGCTTGACGGTGACGAGGCCCTGCGGCCTGAAGATGAACAGCAGGGCGATCAGCAGGAACACCACGCCCTCGGTGAGGCTGGCGACGCTGTCGGGCAGCCGTGAGCGCAGCAGCACCTCCGCCAGCCCCAGCACCAGCCCGCCGATGACAGCTCCCCTGAGACTGCCCAGGCCGCCGATGAGCGCTGCCAGCACCCCCTTGAGCATCGGAGTGATGCCGGCGCTGGGGCTGATGCTGCCGGCTCGCATCAGCCAGAACACTCCGGCAATTCCTGCCAAGAGGCCCGACAGGGCAAATGCGCCCCGGATCACAGTGTCCGAGCGCACGCCCATCAGTCGTGCGGTGTCGAAGTCGGCTGCTGCGGCGCGCAACGACAGACCGAACATGGTCCGCTGCAGCAGCAGGGTCGTACCGATGAGCGTGATCGCTGTCACCGCGATGACAGCGGTGTCGTACACCTCGATGTTCAGCGGACCGACCGAGTAGGTGTTCGTCACCCACGACGGCCTGTCGAACGGCTTGACCGAGGCCGACACGTACAGAAGGAAGATCGCTGAGATGACGAAATGCACGCCAAACGACGTCAGCAGCAGTGTGAAGTCCGAGCTGCCCCGCACCCGCGAGAAGGCGACCCGCTCGATTGCCAGAGACGTCAGCACCGCGCTCAGCACGATCAGCGGCGTGACGATGTACCACGACCAACCCGCGCCGAGCGTCCACAGTGCGACGTAGCCGCCGACGGTGATGAGTTCGCCGTGCGCGAAGTTCAACAGGTGCATCACGCCGAAGACGACTGCGACGCCCAGCGCCAGCAGCGCATAGATGCTGCCCCGGCCGAGGCCATCGATGAGATTCTGTGCGAGTTCGGTCACGCCGCCCCGCCTCCGCTGCCGTGCGGCGCGTGCGCGCCTGTGACGGGCGAACCCTCGACCGGCGCCACAACCGACCCGACGAAGGTGTCGAACAGGTCGTCCCGCTGGCTCAGTTGTTGGCCCGTGCCCGAGGCCACCACCTCGCCGCTGCGCAGCACGTATGCACGGTCGGACACCTCAAGCATCCTCGCAGCGTTCTGTTCCACGACGAGCAACGTACGGCCCTGATCGCGCAGCGTGCCGATGAGCTCGAACACCAGGTCCACGAGCACCGGGGCGAGGCCGAGCGAGGGCTCGTCCATCATCAGCAAGCGGGGCGCCGCCATCAGCGCTCGCCCGATGGCCAGCTGCTGCGCCTCGCCGCCCGACAGATAGCCGGCTGGGACGTCCCATTTCTCCCTCAGCACCGCGAAGCGCTCGGCCATCTCGTCCAGCAGCTCAGCGCGCTTCGCCGCTGGCACGGTCACTCCCCCGATCCGCAGGTTCTCCTCCACCGTGAGGTCGGCGAAGATGCGGCGGTGCTCGGGCACGAGCGCGACGCCCGAGCGCAGCAGCTGCTCTGGCGAGCGGCCGGTGATGTCCTGACCCTCGAGTGTGACACGGCCCTCGGCCGGCGAGAGCAGCCCGGCGATGGACGACAGCATGGTCGTCTTGCCCGCGCCGTTGGGCCCGATGAGGCCGACGACCTCACCGGACCCGACGCTGAGGGTCGCTCCGCGCAGTGCGGCTATGGAGCCGTAGCGAACGGTGAGACCTTCGACTTCGAGCATCGAACTCGCGATCTGCCGCCCATGTCCGCCGGGCGCTTGGGCCCGCTGCGGCCGTGCCGGAACGGACCTACTTGATGGTGATCGTGTCGACGAGTACGTCCTCGCCGTTCACGATGCGGTTGATCGGCACTGCCTTCGGCGGGATGCCGTTGGTGCCTTCATAGGTAATCTCGCCCGACAGACCCTGGAAACCGGAGATCTGCTGGACGGCCTCGCCGATCTCGGCCGTGTCGTCGCAGCCGCAGTCGATCATGCCCTGGATGCCGATGAACATCGAATCGACATAGAGCGCCATGAAGCCACGGCTGTCGAGCGCCTCGCCCTTGGTGGCCTCGAATGCAGCGAGCATCGAGTCGATGCGGTCGCCCGCGGTGATGCTCGTGTGCGGCGTGTGAGCAATGCCCTCGTTGTTCGCCTCCACCTGGATGCCGGTGGCGTCGAGTGCGTCGGTGCCGACGTAGGTGAGACCATCGAGCCCCTGGCCTTCGAGCTGACCGCGCAGGGCCGTGACCTGGAAGCCAAGTGCAGCCGAGAAGACGACCTCGTTGTTCTCAGAGATCTGGGCGATCTCGTTCACCTGCGAGGAGAAGTCGGTGTCGACGAACCACACGTAGGTCTGAACGCTCACCACTTCGCCCCCACCGGCTTCGAACGCTGCGATGAACGCATCAGGGTTCACGCCCGTGTAGGGGATGCCCTCGCCCTCGGTGAAGACGATCGCCCGGGTGATGCCTTGGTCCAGCGCCCACTGGGCTGCCGCACCCGACATCTGATGATCGTCGAAGGTGACCAGGTACGAGTTGATGGACGCGTCTGCGAGCGTCGGCTCGGTGGACGCCGCCACGAACAGCGGGACGGTGCCACCGGTGGTCTGCAGGATCGGCAGCGCGAAGTCGGCGAACGGCGGACCGATCAGGAAGTGTGCGCCCCAGTCGAGCAGGTCTTCGGTAGCAAGCGCAGCGTCATCGCCCACTTCGGCGACGCGCACCTCGACTGGCCGGCCGTTGAACCCGCCGCGGCAGTTGGCAAGTTCTGCGATGTAGGGCACCAGCTTGGAACCTGGAATGTCCACGAATCCGACTACGTCGCTGAAGTCCATCGCCATGCCCACACGGATCGGGTCGCCGCTCGGCGCCCCTTCGCAGTTCGCCAAGTCGGCGCTCAGGATGTGGTCGATGTCGATGCTGGTCATCGTGACGGCGGCCGCGGATGCTTCCGTGGTGTCGTCGTCGCTGGAGGATGTCCCATTTGCTGTTGAAGTCGCTGCGGGTGGTGGCTCCGGTTGTCATGCAGCGATCGAGTGTTGGGCAGTATTGCAGGTGGGTGTGACTGTCTCGGCGTGACGGGCGAGCGCGGCGACGAGTTGGGGCATCTG
>JAPOPC010000030.1 GCA_026713105.1 Acidimicrobiaceae bacterium | reverse complement strand
GTCCTTCACGCGGTGGCGGACGCAAACCTCCTCGACCTCAGGTGTGAGAGCGTCGAAGTTCAACACCAGGGTGTCGTCGTCCACGGTCACCACCAGGTTCTGAACGTTGCCGACCGTCACGGTCTGCGCCGCCGCCGGCCCCACAGGCGCGAGCAGCGAGGCGAATACACACAGCACCAGCAGGCTTACGACACGCCGAACGGCAACCACCGTCACAGCAGCGGCTGCTGGTTCAAGAGGCGCACCGCTGGACTGCCGGCCCCGAGCTTCACCGGCCGCTCTCTAACCCGACGCAAATCCGGGGGGGGGGGAGGGTCGGGGTTGGCCGACCGGTGTCACCGGCGTCTCGACTGCCGAACTCATCACCATGCGAGGATACGGCTTCCGCGGCCCGGTGAACGACAGCGCGCGAAGCAGGGAAACCTGCACGGACGCGAAGCAGCGAAGCGAAAAAGATTTGCGGGCTGGCAGGGGTCGGCTACGTTGGGCTGTGCCTCGTTGCCCGGCTCATGCGGCGACCCATCCAGGAACCGAACGTGCGCTGACCAGCGCCGCGACGAACAGCGAGGCTCCATGTCCGCTTCCCCCGAGACCGCCGCCGCCATGACCACCCCGGCCCCACAGCACCACCCCGCCGGCACCGCCAGCGAGCCGCCCGCGGGCGGCTCGGCTACAGGCGGCGCCGACACGACCAGCCCGGCTGCGGGCAGCGCCAACACGAGCGGCCCGGCCGCGGGCAGCGCCAACACGGACGACTCAGCTGCCGGCGGCCCCGACACGGGCGGCCCGGCCGCGGGCAGCGCCAACACGGGCGGCTCGGCTGCGGACACGGACATGTCCGGCGCTGCGGGCGGGCGGGCTGCGCAGCGTCGGGAACTGTCGGCGGGCGCCGCGTTCGCCCTGTTCGGCGGGCTGATGACCACGATGCTGGGCGTCCTCGCCGGGCTGATGATGTGGCAGTTCGACTCGCTCGGCGACCGCATCGACACCCAAAGCGACCGCATCACCACGCTCGAAACCAACCTGCGCGGCGAGACAGCCACCCTCGGCACCGAACTGCGCGGCGAAATCGGGGACCTGCGCAGCGAGATGCAGGCGGGGTTCCGCGAGGTCAACGCCACGCTGCTCGACCACACCGACCGCCTCGCCCGCCTCGAAGCGAGCGCCGACGCCGGGACGTGAAAGATGCCCTTCGGCCCGGCTGAGCTCACCAAGCGAGTGTTGTTCGGAAACGCCAACTTCGCCCGCTGGTGCGGCACCAGCGCCATCTGCCCATCGCAGATCGCTCATGACGTGCCGACAATGGCTCCGCGTTCGATGAACTCGGAAATATCCCGCAACTGCCGCTGAACGATCCGTGGCTTGTCCCCGATCACGAGTGCGTGGGCAGCATTGTCAGGCTCGGGGTCTGCGACGGGATTCTGTTTGAGCGCCCGTGCTCCGCCAGCATCAAAGAGCGCGATGCCAGCACCCGCGGCAAGTGTGACGGACATGTCAATCTGAAGGGCTTCACGATCTACCGACATCTCGCGGTCACGGAACGCCGCTGTGGACACGGTGCCGTCCTGTTTGATGTGGTTCCTATGGATTCGGCGCCATAAGGATTCGTCGTCGTTTAATGGAGTGCGCTCGCTCAAGGGCTTGGTTACCCCATCGCTGCAACGAGAGTCTGCACTTCCGAAACGTCGTTCGCCACCTCAAATCCCTGTTCTTGGCCCTGGTCGTTTACGAAGAACGCGCTCCTGGCACCGTGCGGCCCCACTTCGATCTCCAACTCACACCCTGAGCCAGACCACTCGATCTGCAGGCCGCCGTCAGGGAGCGGCACGATGTCCGGCATTTGATGCATCGGGCCGACGTCGTTGAGCAGCTTGGCCGTCTGGGCCACAGCTTCAAGCGCGATCGGCAGTTCCCCGTAGCCATTCCAGTCTGCCGGCAATTCCTGAAGCTCTTGGAGCCTTTCCCAGACACTCGACATCCAACTCGGTTGAGCAGCAGGCAAGTAGCCAATTTGCCCAGAGGCGAACCCCCATTCCGGGGCGACTTCAAGTTCGGACTTCGTAATGGTGTCGATGTCGGCGTGGCCAAACCAACCAAATTGGCGATGCATAGGCGCACAGCCGTCAACGGGCCATTCAGATGTCGCGAGGGTCACGTCGTCCTTTCCCAGATCGCATGCGCATCTGATGTGGTGACAGAGGCAAACCCCCGCACTATCCAATCGTGAGCGAGATCCATGACGTTCAAGGCTCCTTCAAGGTCCGGTGTAGGTGCTGCACCCCGGCACGTGAGATGGACGGCCAACACGCAAACGTCGTCGTCTGTCTTCCTAGGACCGGTTTCGATGTCGAGCCATCGGCCCGGTTCAGGCAGGTGGAAATGCTGATAGGTCGCCGCGACATCGGGCGCAGGAAGAAAGTCGTCACTCATCGACCCACTCCAAGGCGCCAAGACCTGCGGCGTGTCATCGACACGTTTCCACCCTTGGGCTGCACCGATGTGATTCACGTAGAGCACCTGACAGATGGTCGGCTGCGGCTCGCAGTAGGCCCGCTCCTTCGCAATGGCGGTCAGCCGACGCCACGACTCAATGAAGAACTCCCTGAGGTTGGCGAAACGGGGGTACACCTCGTCTGGGTCGCTCTTCTTCCAATTGACTGCGAGCCGATCCGGTTGCAACTGGACCACGCGGGTATCACCTTCGCCGGACATCCAGAGCCTCAGTCGCGCCGCATCATCCTGCTCGGCATGAACGCCTCGGCGAGCATCTAGCGGAGGCAGAACGGGCCGCAGCGACGCATTGGCGAGATGGTCCGACCAGACGCCAGCCAATTCGGATACGTCTTCAGCTGCGAAGCCCAGAGGCTCAGCGAGCTGAACGGCGAGCGCTACCTCAACGACGGGAGGGCGAACGAAGTCCGGCAGCGGATCGGGAACACGGTCGGACACCGGCCACAGCTTGGCACACGTCGCTACTGCCGGGGCGGTCGGGGCTCAGGCGTCAGGCCATGGCGACCGCAGCATCGACCCGGTCGCTGCCGCCCCGGCGTCTGAGGGTCAGCCGCCGAGGAACATGGCCCGGATGGCGAGCCCCATGATGAACAGCGCCCCGAGGCCGAACAACTCGTAACGCCGGTGCGTCAGTTGCTGGCGGTACGCGTAGACGAACAGGACCGCGACCGCGCAGCACGCTCCGTAGAACACGTGGAAGGCCGGCGCATCGACGGCTGCAACTCGCATGAGGATCACGCCCGCCGTGAGCTGCACAAACACCAGGACCCACGCCGCCCCGAGGAACCACCACAGACTGCGATGTCGCAGCGAGTGCCAGCGGATCGCCCCGAGCGACCAGAATCCCGCGGCGCCATTTGACAACACCAAGGCCCAGCCCAACGCAGTGTGACTTGTCGACCAGAACTCGACGCTCACGGCGCGGACGGCTGCGAACCATGTTCTCGCCGATGCGCCGGCGACGGGGACTGCGGGTCTCCGGGCTGCGGCGAGACGTGCTGAGTGAAGAGGTGAATGAACATCAGCAGGTTCTGTGCGTCGCCGTGGCCATTGGCGAGATTGAGTTCGCCCGGGCGCCGCGCCTCGACGTCGCTGAGCTTGATGACATCGAGCGCCCGCAGCAGACCGACCGGTGCGCCGGCGGACACCAACTCACTGATGTCGCGTACCAGGTGACGGCCGCGCAGCCCTTGGGCTCGGATAAGGCTGCGCAGCAGCAGCCTCGCCAAGGCGCAGGCACTGGCCGGCGAGATCTCGGCAACTGCCGCTGCTTCGGTGTACAGCGGCACCAGCTTGCGATCTAGGCCCAGCGGCGCGCTGGTCGGCTCCCGATGCCCGGGCTCGCCGGGGTCAGCCGCGCCCGGTGAGTCGTCAGGGTTCTCAGGCAACGGCACCGGTGTCGCGCAACTTCGCGATGTCGTCAGTGTCGTAGCCGGCGATCGCCAGCACTTGGTCAGTGTGCTGGCCAGGATGCGCCGGGGGACCCTGCACGGCCTGGACTGTGCGGCTGAAGCGCGGCGACGGGCTCGGCTGGACCACTCCGGCCACTTCGCAGAACACGTCACGGTGGACGTTATGCGGGTGCTGCGGGGCTTCTGCCAAGGTCAGCACCGGGGCAAAGCAGACGTCGGTGGCGTCCATGATCTCGCACCACTCGTCACGGGTCTTCGACTTGAAGACCGCTGCGATCCGCTCCTTGAGCTCGGGCCAGCCGCTGCGCGAATTCTGCTTGGCGAACTCGGGGTCTGCCTCGAGACCGGTCAGGCGCAGCAGCTCGGCATAGAACTGGGGTTCGATCGATCCGATCGAGATGTAGTTGCCGTCGGCGCACTCGTACACGTCGTAGAAGTGGCTGCCCGTGTCGAGCATGTTCGTGCCGCGCTCGTCGTTCCAGACCCCCAGTGCCCGCATCGAGTGGAACATGGCCATGAGCGTCGCAGCGCCATCGACCATTGCCGCGTCGACGACCTGGCCCTGCCCGGAACGCTGGGACTCGAATAGAGCGCACGCCACGCCGAACGCCAGGAGCATGCCGCCCCCGCCGAAGTCGCCCACCAGGTTCAGCGGCGCGATCGGCGGCTCTCCCTTGCGGCCGATCGGGTCGAGAGCCCCGGCGAGCGCGATGTAGTTGATGTCGTGTCCGGCACCGAGGTGGTACGGGCCCTCTTGGCCCCAGCCAGTCATCCGGCCGTACACCAGCCGCGGGTTGCGAGCCAGGCACTCGTCGGGGCCGATGCCGAGCCGTTCCATCACGCCGGGGCGGAAGCCTTCGATGAGAGCGTCGGAATGCTCCACGAGGCGCAGCAACGCCTCGACGCCGTCAGGGTTCTTCAGATCGAGCCCGATCGAGGCACGGCCGCGCGCCAGCACATCGATGGGCGGGTTGTCAGCATCGTGATCTCGCACTCTGGCCGAGCGATCGACGCGGATGACTTCCGCACCCATGTCGGAGAGCATCATCCCGCAGAAGGGCCCAGGGCCAATCCCCTGCAACTCGATCACTCGTACCCCTGCCAACGGTCCCGTGCCCATATTCATTCCCCTCGTCACGCGCCCGTCACGCTACTTGGCGCCGCGTGCGGGAATCCTTGGGGACTCAGCAGAGCTCTCAAGGTCTCGGCGACTCGTACAAGGGCGCCGGGGGTTCGTGTGCCCCACCAGAACAGATCCTGACCATCGATCACGTGCGTCGGCGCAATCTCGCTCAATTCGTCGAGATGACGCAGGTGCCACGGGTACGGCTCGGTCGGTGCCAGCACGATGTCGAAGTGATCCGCGGACAGATCGCCGGCATCCAGCGTCGGGTAGCTGCCCCGGTCGGAGAACGCCACTTCTGCCCCGCACCGGGCCAGCAGCGAAGCCCCATAGGTCTTCGCCCCGATCGTCATGAAAGGCCGACGCCATATCGGCACGAACACGCGCACGGTGCGACCCGACGCGTGCGTGAGCGCCGCAGCTCGCTCACGCAGTGGCTGCGGTTTCCAGTCGACACCAATCCTTGCCGCCAATCGGCTGAGTTCCGGCTCGACGTCGCAGAGCGACGCTACATGCAGCGCTTCGACATCGATGCCGGCAGCGCCCAGCGCGTCGTAGTCCTCCTTGCGGTTCTCCTCGCGGTCAACGACGACGAGATCCGGCTGCAGTTCGACGATCGCAGAGATGTCGGGATTCTTGGTGCCGCCAACATGGCTCAGGTCCTCTCGCTCGCAGAATCGTGTGCATGCGATCGGATCGGTGCCCCACGCCGACAGCGACTCGGTGACGCTCGGAACGAGACTCACGGTCCGCATGGCCGGCAGCGTATGCCTGCCAACCCCGGGGTGGGAAGGGTCTAGTTTCGCCGCAATGAACGACTCGGACGTTCCCTTATCCAGTGGGGTCGTCAGGCAGCGTGAAGACCGAACACACTACTTGAGTCGTGGTCGCTTCGACTTCGAGCGGCTCCATTGTGGGCGGTCGGGATAAGCAGTTGCTTCGTTGGGGAAGGCCGTCGTTATGGGGCTCTTCGCGCTTTAGCGTGGGGTGAGGGTGTCGAGCAGGCTCCAGTCGGGTTTGCCGGCGTACAGCAGCACGCGGGTGCGGTAGTGGTCGAAGTTGGTGATCCCGAACGACACTCGCTTGATCAGCTTGGCCAGATT
>JAPOPC010000015.1 GCA_026713105.1 Acidimicrobiaceae bacterium | reverse complement strand
CGCAGGAACTGCTCCAACTCATTGATGAGGCCGTCGGGGTTCTCGACCATCTCGCTGAAGTCTTCTACTGCTTCGGCTGCTGATTCTTCGAGAATCTGCTGCGCGTACTGGGCCAGCGTGTCGTCGCCAGCTACCAGCTCGTCGATCTGGCGGCCGTAGTTGGCGGCTGCGCTGTGCAACTCCGACTCGCCCAGCGTCACGCCCAGGAACTGCCCCACCCGCTCGGCGAGCGCCAGGGCGGCCTTCGGCGAGGGGTAGTTGTGCACGTATGTGGGCACGGTTGCCCAGAACGACACGCTGTCGAAGCCGGCCCGATGGCAGGCATCGTTGAGCACGCCGATGATCCCGGTGGGGCCCTCGTAGGTGGATTGGCGCAGGCCCATGTTCAGGTTGAGGGCGGCATTGTTGGATGCGCCCACCACGTTGACCGGTGCGTTGTGGTGGGTGTCGGTCAGCAGCGCGCCCAGCGTCACCACGGTGGAGACACCCAGCGAATTGGCCATCTCGATGATCACGTCGCAAAACGTGCGCCAGCGCAGCCGGGGCTCCACGCCGAGCACGGTGATCACCGCACGCCCGTCGTCGACCTCGCCGATGCGCACATCGGGTGTGGGCCAGTCGATCTTGCGCTCGCCCTCGACCACCTGCACGCTGGGCCGTACCGAGGCGAAGTCGTAGAAGTACTCGGGGTCGATCTGCGCGACCGGATGGCAGCGAAAGCGCCGCCGCAGATACTTGGCGGACTCAGTGGCGGCGTCGCCGGCGTCATTCCAGCCCGAGAATGCGGCAATGAGGATGGTGTCCTTGCCGGCTTCGGGTCGCTCGATCCACTCAAGATGGCCCACGTTGGCGAGGCTAGCGGCACCCTGTTGTGAGCCGACCCGGCGTGACCTCGTAGTGGGGTGCGCCCGCTGCGGAGGCGACAGAACCCTCTGCTCCCGCGATCCGGCAGGCGAGAGATTCGCACCGCACCGCATTTCTCGCCGACGTCATCGACGCCTCACGCTGCATCCACTCTGGAACCGGTCGCAACGTCGCAGAGTCTCCTGCCGCCTCCCCAGCTAGTTCATCTGTGCCTGTCGGTCCATACCCCTGCGGGTTTCTTGGTCGTACGATGCGTGCTGTGGCTGAGCCCGTTGCCTCGCTGGTGAGCTTGCAACCCGGTGTTCGCGTCGAGGTTTGCGACTTGGTGGACGACGGGTTGGTGGGCGCGTTCGCACGGCTGCACCCGCAGTTGTCGAGCTCGCCGCCGCCCGACGCTGAGGCGCTGGGGCGCATTGTCGGTCACCCCGCCAACACGGTGCTGATAGCCCGCACTGCGCCTGATGAGCCGTCAGACGGGGCGCCCGACGAGATCGTCGGCGCAATGATCCTGGTGCTGTTCCCGCTGGCCAGCGGCCTGCGGGCTTGGATCGAGGACGTCGTGGTGGACGAGTCGGCGCGCGGCCGCGGCATTGGTGCCGCGCTCAATCGGCATGCGATCGAGATTGCTCGGCAGGCCGGCGCCCGCACGGTCGACCTCACCTCTCGACCCGACCGGGAAGCTGCCAACCGCCTGTACGCCCGGCTCGGCTTCAACCAGCGCAGCACCAACGTCTACCGGCTCGACCTCTAATCGAATGCGCTGGTAGGTAAGCGCTATTGCCGAGGCACCTGTTACTTCCCGCTCTAGTTCGCTTCGCTCACGGGCCGCTCAGGCCACGGCTTCGCCTATCGGCTCAGCCTCTGTACGGTTCGAGGCGAACGTCGTTGCATGAGCCACTGAGGGGGCCCCGGAATCATGGATCCTGACAGCATCAACTTGGGCCTGTTCGTCCTTCGAGTCATCGTGGGCGTCACCTTGGCGCTCCACGGGATCGCCAAGTTCCGCGGTGGCATCCGCGGCGTTGGCAACTGGTTCGCTTCCGAAGGCCTGCGCCCCGGACTGCTGCATGCCTACCTCGCAGCCCTCACCGAGATCGGCGCCGGATTCGGCCTGGCGCTCGGGCTGCTCACCCCGCTCAGCGCGATGGCCTTTATCGGCGTGATGACCACGGCCGGCTGGGTCGGCCACCGCAAGAACGGGTTCTTCATTATCCGCGAGGGCTGGGAGTACGTGTTCGTGCTGGCTGTCGCGGCGGCGGCCGTGGCCGCGACTGGCCCGGGCGACTGGTCGCTCGACAACGCACTCGGCCTCGACTGGAGCGGGCCGGTCTGGTTCGTCGTCGCGATCGCCGGCGGGCTGGTGTCGACGCTGCTCCTGCTGGCCGCGTGCTACCGGCCGAATGCATCAGCGGAGACGTGAGTCTCGGGGCTGAGACCCGAACGATGAGCCCCGAAGCATGAAGCCCCGAACGACGACGCCCCGAACGGTGAAGCTGAGCCTGCTGCGCCGCCTGTTCGGCTACGGCGCGGTGTCGGCAGGCACCGTCGTGGTGACCCAGAGCGTGCTGATCGTGGCCTACAGCGTGCTGGACTGGCCCGCAGTCGTCGCCAACGTCACCGCGGTGTGCGTTGCGGCCGGCCCGGCGT
The DNA here is from genome assembly GCA_026713105.1 of Acidimicrobiaceae bacterium. Lineage (GTDB taxonomy): Bacteria > Actinomycetota > Acidimicrobiia > Acidimicrobiales > Poriferisodalaceae > Poriferisodalis. The sequence goes on along the minus strand of JAPOPC010000015.1, from coordinate 60,800 downwards.
ACTACGCCAACCGGCGCTGGGTGTGGTCTCGCACCGACCGGCACTCGGTGACCCGCGAGATCCTGCCGTTCTGGGCATACAGCCTCGCCGGGCTCGGAATTTCGTCGCTGCTGGTGGCCCTGGCCGATCGCTGGTGGCAATCCGCGGTTGCTGTCTCGGCGGCCAATCTCGCAGGGTTCGGCGCCTTGTGGGTGGGAAAGTTCATTCTGCTGGACCGGGTGCTGTTCGCCCGCAGTGATGAAGCCTGAACTTGCGGCGCTTGCCCAGCGCGTGAAGGGCTTCATGCCCCACAACGAAGGCCTGGCGCTGTACCGGGCTGGCGCCGAGGTTGCCGCGCTGGGATCGCTGGTGGAGATCGGCTCGTACTGCGGGAAGTCGGCGGTGTACCTGGGTGCCGCCGCAGCCGAGGCGGGCAGCGTGCTGTTCACGATCGATCACCACCATGGCTCTGAGGAGATGCAGGCCGGCTGGGAGCACCACGACGCTGAGCTCGTGGATCCCCGCACCGGTCTCATGGACTCACTGCCGGTGCTGCGCCAGACAATTTCCGAGGCGGGGCTCGACGACACCGTGGTGCCCATCGTGGGCGACTCAGTCACGGTCGCATCCCACTTCGGGGCCGCTGCGCTGGTGTTCATCGACGGCGGCCACGGCACAGCCCCTGCCCACGCCGACTACGAGGCTTGGTCGCCGAAGGTGAGGCCGGGTGGTCTGCTGGCGATCCACGATGTGTTTGCCGATCCCGCCGACGGTGGGCGGCCTCCGTATGAGATCTGGCTTCGAGCGCTCGAGGACGGGTTCGTCGAGCACGCCGCCGAGGGCAGCCTGCGCGTGATGCGCAGATAGGTCAACGTTGGGGCGAAGCGATGAGCGCAGTCGCGGCGGCGGTGCGGCGATCGATTGCGTCGGTGGCCAGCAGCACCGCTGCGGCGGTGTAGCTGGAGCGTTCGGCGTCGGGGAAGGTCCTGCGCTGCGGAACAACCCAGCCGGTGTAGTAGCTGCCGTCGGCGTTTCGCATCGCAGAGGTGGCCTCGACGAGCCGGCGGGCGGTGGCGACGTCGCCGGTACGCAGGTAGGCGAGCGCGCATTCGCAGGTCTCCGCCCCGGTCACCCACGACTGATCGGCCACGCAGCGCACGCCGTAGTCGCCGAGCAGGAACTTCGGTGCGCCCGCGGCGAGATGGGAGCGGGCCCGCGCGCCGTCGAGCGCGCCGCACAGCACGGGGTAGTACCAGTCCATCGCCCAGCGGTCCTTGGGCTCGAAACCGTCCGGACGGTGACGGATCTGGAGTTCGGTGCGAGCCAGCGTGCGAGCCCACGCAGGTCGGGAGACGCCCATCAGTTCTGCCAGTGCAAGACCGCAGCGCAGCGAGTGGACAATCGACGATGAGCCAGTCAGCAGGGCGTACGGCCACGGCGTGCCGTCGGCATGGACCGCCCAGGGGATGTGGCCGCTGGCGGTTCGCAGCCCAACCACGAAGTCGAGGGCACGCCGCACCGTCGGCCACATGGAGGCGGCGAATCCGCGATCGCCGGTGACGAGCCAGTGGTGCCACACCCCCACAGCGATGTAGGCGCAGCAGTTCGTGTCGACCTTGGGGTCCTCGACGCCGTGGGCGGTGTAGTAGTTGTGCCAGCTGCCCGCCGGGTGCTGGTTGGCCTGCAGCCACGCGTACGCACGCTCGGCGGCATCCCGCCGGCCTGCCGATGCCAGCGCCATGGCGCATTCGACGTGATTCCACGGATCGGCGTGGCCGCCGTCGAACCACAGGATCAGACCGTCGGGCTGCTGGCATGCCTCGATGGCGCCGGCCGTGGCGGCGACCTGCGAGGGCGCCAGCAGCGGCGCAGTGCTGACGGCGAGCTGTGCGGTGTGGGCTCGTGCGGAGTCGGCTGCGGCAGGCCGTGGCATGCGCCCGTGTCCGGGGCCCGGGGCCGCGGCAATATCTGCAGGTGCGAATTCAGGCTGCATGTGCAGCCCCCACCGGTTCGGCCCCCAGGCGGGAACTCTCGCTCGCCCGGGGCTTGTACCCATACAGCACCGTCGACTTGGGCAGCACAGCGCTGAGCACACGGTCGAGTGTGCGCGTCAGCTTGGGCGCAGCCGTCATTTCCCACACCAGCATCCGGTGGTAGGCCCGCACCAGCGGATGGGCGTCATTGTGCGGTCCGACTAGGCAGCGCAGCCACCAGTACGGCGTGTGCAGGCCGTGCGCGCCATGACTGTCGGAGACGTACAGACCTGCCGCGGCCAGCTTCGCCCGCAATTCGTCGGCGCCGTAGATGCGCACGTGGCCATCGGTTACTGCGGGTGCGTGGTACTCGGCCGACAGCGCCCAGCAGACCCGTTCGGCGGTTCTCGCCGGAACCGTGACCGCGATGGTGCCGCCAGGCCGCAGCACCCGTGCCAGCTCGGCGATGGCCCGTTCGTCATCGACGATGTGCTCGAGCACCTCCGCGGCGATGATGCGGTCGAAGCTGGCGTCGGGGTACGGCAGCGCAGTGGCGTCGGCAACGACCGCATGGCCGAGCGAGCCCCGGTCCTCGCTGCCGCGGCCCTGTGCGTCGCTGCACCTCGATTCGGCAGTCGAGGAGTCGAACTCACCCGCTGCGTCCATGGCCGCGAACATCTCGGTAACAGCACGGAGCTCGTCGGGATCGCGATCTGACGCCACCGTGACGCAGCCCCGCCGGGCGCTCTCGAAGGCATGCCGGCCCGCGCCGCAGCCCAGATCCAGCACCCGGTCACCGCGAATGGCGCCGAGTCGCTCGTAGTCGACGGTGAGCATCAGCGTCCGGCGAGGGCCTTCGCGTACGCGCGCTGCGGCCGCGCCGAGGCGTCGGCCAGCAGCGCACGGTATTGCTCGACGGTGTTGCGGGCCGTCGCCGTCCACGAATAGTTGGCCTGCACACGTGCCCGGCCGGCCGCTCCCACGGTGGCACGCAAGTCGGGCTTCCCAAGCGCCCACCCGATGCGTGCTGCAAGTGCCTCGGAGTCGCCCGGGGGCACCTGCAGGCACGTCTCGCCATCGGCGCCGGTGACCTCGGGCAAGGCGCCGCCGGTGGTTGCCACCAGCGGCACGCCGCACGACATCGCCTCGATGGCGGGCAGCGAGAAGCCTTCATACAGCGACGGCACGACGGCGAGCTGCGCCTCGTTGTACAGCTCGACGATGCGCTCGTCGGGCACGCCGCTCACAAACTCGACGCTGCCGGCCAGATCGAGTCGATCGATGAGCCGGCTCGCTGCCGAGTCGTCCTTCGGGCGCCCGATCACGACGAGGTGCAGCGACGGGTCTTCCGTACGCAGCTTCGCCAGCGCTTCGAGCAGGTAGGCGAGGCCCTTCATGGCGACGTCCGCGCTGGCGGTGGTCATGAGCCGGCCGGGCACGGGCGTCACGTCGGGCAGGGGCCGGAACTGGTCGGGATCGACGCCGACCGTGACGATGTTCAGGCGGGCGGGGTCGACGCGCAGGTCGGTCACGATGTCGTCGAAACTGTTGGTCGACACGGTCACGATCCGGTCAAGGCGGCGGGCCACCCGGTTCTGCATGCGGGTGAAGGCATAGAAGCGACGCATGGCGAGCCGCTTGCCGCGGTTGGGCGCATGGGCGATCTCGAGCCGCCGGTCGACGGTGATCGGGTGGTGGATGGTGCCCAGCGTGGGCATGCCCGCCCGTCGCAGCCAGTCGATGCCGTAGCCCAGGCACTGGTTGTCGTGCACCAGGTCAAAATCCTCGAGCCGGCTGCGGAGCGACTGGAAGGCCCGCAGGCTGAACGTGAGCGGCTCGGCGAATGAGGCCGTGCAGGTGATGGCCCACTCGAGCACGTCGATCGGCGAGCGGAACTCGGCCAGCTTGGGCACCCGGAACGGGTCCGGCATGCGGTACAGGTCCAAGCTGGGCAGCTCGGTCAGCTTGATGCCCTCGTCGAGGTGCGGGTACGGCGGCCCGCTGAACACCTCGACGCTGTGGCCGAGGGCCGACAGCTCCCGCGCAAGATGCCGGACATAGATGCCCTGGCCGCCGACCCAAGGATGGCCGCGGTAGGTCAGCAGCGCGATGCGCAGCGGCGGCCCAGTGTCGGCTGGCGCGTCAGGCGACCACACGTCTGGTGGCCCGGTGTCGGCGCCCATAGCGGTCTCCGTCTGCAAGCGAGAACCCGGCAGGCGACAACCGGGCAGGTCCGTTGGCCGCAGGCGGGATTGGCAAGGTCGCGTGAGGCTACTGGCCGACCTGCTGCGGCCGATTTGCTTGCGGCAGCGGAAGTGACCTGCTCCCCGAATGCCGCGTAAGGCTCTCTTGTCACGCGAGTACCCTGCCAAACAACGGTTGACCGCAAGGAGTCCGCAGGGTGAGCGACACGCAGCTCGGTGCTTTGCTGGAAGTCATGCCGGAAATCGCAGCGGCCGTTAACGATTTCCAGTCAGAATCCGTCCAGCGCGATGCGTTCCGGGTGCTGGTCGACGTTGCCGGATTCGATGTCTCATGCATCGATTGGAATGAGGCCGAGATGTCGACGGCGTTGCTCGAAGGACTCCTCGGCCATGCCGGTTTCGGGGAAGTCATGGACAAGCTGGCTGCCCTTGAGTCGGCTTCGTTCTCCTCGCTGCCCGATCAGGCGGATCGGCAGGATGGCTGCACTCCTGAGGAGCTGCGCGACATGGCCCAGCGGGCCGGCCGTGGCGAGCCAGTCAGCCTCGCATAACACAGCGGCGTGACTTGGCGAGTCGCTGATCCACAGGGCTGCTTCGATGAGTGGGCCGGTGGCAAGAGTGATCAGGTCCGAGAGCGACTGCTTCGCGGACTCGCCGATCTCGCCGACCGACCTCTCGACGAACTGCCGGGATTCCGACTGACTGCTCGGTCGCCGATGAACCGCTGGACGATCATCGGCTCAACATTGGTCGTCATCCGAACCTACGAGACTGCCGGAGTCTTGGACCTGGTGGATCTTCGAGAATTGTGAATTCGGCTCGCGCCGGTACCGTTCGCATCCCATGGCCGAATCAACCGTGGAGACGTCTGCCGGCCCGCTGCGGGCCGATCACCCCAGCTACCGGCTGGGCGAGAGCCTCTACCTGCGTGCTGCCCGCTGCCAGCCGACCGAGCGGGTGCCCGTATGGTTCCAGCGCCAGGCCGGTCGCTCGCTGCCGGAGTACCGGGCGCTGCGCGGCGAGGGCAGCATTCTCGATGCCATTGCCGACCCGGCCACCGCGGCGGAGATCACACTGCAGCCGGTGCGGCGCTACGGCGTGGATGCGGCCGTGCTGTTCTCCGACATCGTGGTGCCAGCCGCAGCAGTCGGCTTCGGCATCGACGTGGTGCCTGGCGTGGGTCCGGTGGCCGCCGAGCCGCTGCGCAGCCGCGCCGACCTCGACCGCCTGCCCGAGCTGGACGCCGATGCTCACACCCCTTACGTGCTCGAGACGGTGCGGCTGCTGGCAGCCGAGCTGGACGTGCCGCTCGTCGGGTTCGCCGGGGCGCCGTTCACCGTGGCGAGCTACCTCGTCGAGGGCCGCCCGTCCCGCCAGCACGAGCTCACCAAGGCGCTGATGCACACCGACCCGGCGCTGTGGCACGACCTCATGGAGCGCCTCGCTGCCATTGCGGTGGCCTCCATGAGATCGCAGGTGCTCGCCGGTGCCAGCGCGCTGCAGCTCTTCGACTCGTGGGCCGGGACGCTGTCGCCGGCCGACTATGGCGCGTTCGTGGCTCCGCACAGCAAGCGGGTCTTCGACGAGCTGGCCGACCTCGGCGTGCCGCGGGCGCACTTCGGCGTCGGCACCGGGGAGCTGCTCGACCAGATGGCCCAAGTCGGGGCCGACGTGGTGGGCGTGGACTGGCGGGTGCCGCTCAGCGCGGCTCGCCAGCGAGTGGGTGCCGGCGTTGCGCTGCAGGGAAACCTGGATCCGGTGCTGTGTCTGGCCGGTTGGCCCGCCGTGCGCGCAGCCGCGGACCGCATCCTGGCCGAGGGGACCCAGCAGCCCGGCTACATCTTCAACCTGGGCCACGGAGTGCTGCCCGAAACCGATCCGGCCGTGCTCGAGCAGCTGACCGATTATGTGCATGCGTACCGGCCGGCGCACGCAGGTCAGCCCGAGTGAGCGAGCTGGGTCATCGCCGTGACACCCGCTCGCGTTGGTGACCTGTCGTCATGACGCCTCAGCGGGTCGTGGTGGTCGGTGGCGGCATCAGCGGGCTGACTGCCGCGTACCGCCTGCTGCATCCCGCTGACACCGGCACCGAAGTACCCAGGGTGGTGCTGATCGACAGCGCCGAGCGCCTGGGCGGAAAGATCCACTCCACCCCCTTCGAAGGCCGCCCCGTCGACGAGGGCGCCGATGCGTTCCTGCTGCGGGTGCCCTGGGCAATTGACCTGTGCGACGAGCTGGGCATCTCGGCCGAGCGCATCTCGCCGGCGATCGGCGGCGCTTCGGTGGCGCATCGGGGCAAACGAGGTTTGCAGCTCACACCCCTTCCCGACGGACTGGTGGGCGGGGTACCGACCCGGCTGGGACCGCTGCTGCGTTCGCCACTGCTGGGTCCGGCAGACCGGCTGCGCGCCGCCGCCGACTATGTGCTGCCGCGGCGGTTCACGACGACGCGCCCACTCGGCCCCGATGGGATCGACGTCCTGGTCGAGGGCCAGATCGATGAGCTGCGCTCCTGGCTCAGCTCCGCCAGCGTGGGCGATATTGTGCGCGCCCGGCTCGGCGCGGCAGTGGCGTCGCAGGTGGTCGGCCCGCTGCTCGGAAGCATCAGCGCGGGGGACATCGACCGGCTGGACGCAACCGTGTCGGCTCCGATCCTGGGCCAAGCGCTCGGACGCAGCCGCTCGCTCATGCGGGGATTGCGCCGGATGCAACCAACCCCGGCACGAGGTGCTTCAACCGGGTCCGGTCCCGCACCGATCTTCGGCAGCTTCGGCGTCGGGATGGGCCGGCTGGTCGGCGCCTTGGTGGAGCGGCTGGACGGGTGCATCTTGCGGCTGGAGACCCCGGTGCAAGCGATCCGGCGCCCCGGAACGCGGTTCGCCGTGGACACCGGGACGGAGGTGCTCGACGCAGATGCCGTCATCGTCGCTGCGCCCGCTCACGCCGCGGCGCAGATGCTGCCTGCCGCACCCCACGCTGCCGCCGCGCTCGGGCTCATCAAGTACGCGTCGGTTGCGGTGATCACGCTCAGCGTGCGCCATGACGCCATCGATGCGCCGACCGAGGCCGGTTTCCTGGTCACCCGGGACACCGGTTTGCTGGCCACGGCTTGCAGTTACGGGTCGGCGAAGTGGCCGCAGTGGTCCGGCGGCGACCGCAGCGACACCGCCCAAGCCGGCTCTGACCGCACCCTCCTGCGCGTCTCGGTCGGCCGGGATGACGACGACCGCCACACGCGTCTCGACGACCGCGAGCTCACCGAGACCGTGGTGGAAGAGCTGTCGAGCCTGCCGCCGCTGCGGGGCTTGCGCGAGCCCGGCGCAGTCACCGCGTGGCGCATCTCGCGCTGGGAGCGATCCCTGCCGCAGTACCGGCCCGGGCACAGCCACCTCGTCGAGCGGATCGAGGTCGCGCTGGCTCGCGAGATGCCTGGCGTGTTCGTCGCCGGCGCGGCCTATCGGGGCCTGGGCATCCCCGCCTGCATCCGGCAGGGCAACGAAGCCGCTGCGGCGGTGGTGCAGCATCTCGGCTTGGATCGCGCCACGCCGTCGCCGTGAGACGCCCCGTGAGGTCTCGCCGGCTGCTGCGCGACGGCCTTGCGCTCGTGCTCGGGGCGCTCACGATGCTGTCGCTGCCGCCGTGGGGGCTGTGGCCGCTCGGCCCGATCGGTCTGGGGCTGTGGCTGTGTTTTTGCCATCGCGGTGCAGAGCGCTGGCGCGACCGTCTCGAAGTCGGCATCGCCTACTGGCTGGGCGCGTACGTGCTCGGGCTGTTCTGGATGACCGAGCTGACCGTGCCGGGCTGGATCGCGGCCGTGCCGGTCGAGTCGCTCATCATGGCGCTGCCGCTGTCGCTCATCAGGGCAGGCGCCCGCTGGCGCGCAGTCGGCATTCCCGCTGCCCTGGTGGCGGGCGAGGCCGTTCGCTGGACCATCCCGTTCGGCGGCGTGCCGATGTCCAACCTTGCGCTCGGCCAAGTGGACGGGCCGTGGCTGGGCGCAGCAGCCTTGGCCGGGCCGCTAGGAGTGATTGCGCTCGTGGGCGTGGGCGCTGTCATCGTCGAACGGCTCTGCGCGCGCGAATGGTGTGCGGTCTCGTGGCCTGCGCTGGTCGCCATCGGCGTGCCCATCGCGGCGCTGGCCTGGCCCGCCACCACCATCGATGGCACCATCACCGCAGCCGTCGTGCAGGCCGGTGGCGAACTCGGCACCAACGTCGATACGCCCCAACGCAGCGTGCGCCTGCGGCACCTCGAAACCACCGATGCCTGGCAGGGCGACGCAGACCTCATGGTGTGGAGCGAGAGCAGCACGTCCAGCGACGCGCCGCTCGAGGATTCGGGCCGCCTCGCCGAGCTGGAATCGCTGGCGGAGCGGCGCGACCTGGTCCTGATCGCCAACTTCTACGAGCGTGCCGCCGATGCCGAGCGCTTCCGCAACACCACCGTTGCGATCAACCCTGACGGGGGGCTGTCTGGCCGCTACGACAAGGCGCACCTCGTGCCGTTCGGCGAGTACGTACCGCTGCGCAGCGTGGTGGAGCCCTTCGCCGACCTGTCGCTCATCTCCCGGGAGGCCATCGCCGGCGAGGGGCCCGGACTGCTGGCGACCTCGCTGGGCGACATCGCCGTCGTCACGTCGTTCGAGGTGTACTTCGCCGACCTGGTACGCGACGGCGTTCGTGCGGGCGGCCGCATCGTCGCGAATCCGACGCTGGCCTCCTCCTACAGCACGTCGACGGTGCCCGCTCAGTCGCTTGCGAGCGCCCGCTTGCGAGCGGTCGAGACCGGGCGCTGGGTGTTGCAGTCGTCCACCACCGGCTATAGCGCAATTGTGTCACCCGATGGGACGGTCACCCAGCGCAGCGAGCTGCGCGAATCCGTCGTTCTGAGCGGCGACGCCGAACTCCGCTCTGGCACGACCCCTGCGGTGTTCCTGGGATCGTGGCCCCTGATCGTGCTGGCTGCCGCCGTACTCGGCGGGCATGCGGTGCTTTGGCTGCGGGTGCGCCGCGAGTAGCCTTGATCAGCCTCAAAACGGTGACGGGCCAAGCGTGAGCCATCCGGAAATTCAGGCAGAACAAGCTCATATTGACCGCGCGTACGCGTTGCTGGAGTCGTCCAGGCAGCGGGCGAGGCGGTTGCGAGAGATGGTCGAGGTTGGCCGCGGCGGCACCCGGCAGGCCAGATTCGAACGCGATGTGATCGAAGATGCCGTGGCCGGGCGTCTCAGCCAGCTCGAGCTCGGCTCGTCGTCGCTGGTGTTCGGCCGCATCGACCGCGCAGCGAAAACAGACTCAGCGACGTCGAACTCAGTGACCTCCAACACAGCCAAGACGAGCGCCGACGCGCAGGTGCCCGACGCCACCGGCCCCAGCGAGACCTTCTACATCGGCCGGCTCGCTGTCGCAGACGAGCGGCAGGAACCCGTCGTGGTCGACTGGCGAGCCCCGATCGCGGAGCCGTTCTTCCGGGCTACGGGCGGCAACCCGCTGGGATTGCTGCGTCGGCGGCACTTCGTGTGCCGCGGCCGGATCCTGTCAGACCTCGAAGACGAGATCTTCGACCTCGATGCGCTCGATGGCGCCTCCGCCAACGGCGACCGCCCCCAGCTCGTCGCTCACGGGGCGCTGTACGCCGCGCTCGAGCAGCGCCGCGACGGTCAGCTGCGCCAGGTGGTGGCCACCATCCAGGCCGAACAAGACGAGATCATCCGCAGCCCCCGCAAGGGCATCCTGGTGTGCCAGGGCGGTCCCGGCACCGGCAAGACCGTCGTGGCGCTGCACCGCGCCGCCTACCTGCTCTACACGTACCGGTTCCCGCTGGCCGGCCAGGGCGTGCTGGTCATCGGCCCCAACCGGTTGTTCCTGCGCTACGTCGAGCGCGTCCTGCCCAGCCTGGGCGAGGCCGGCGTGCACCTGTTCGTGCTCGCCGACCTGTTCAACGAGATCTTCCCCGAGGTGCGCATCCGCCTGGCCGACGCGCCCGATGTGGCCCGCGTCAAGGGCGATGCCCGCATGTCGCAGGTCATCTCGAAAGCCGTGCGGGATCGGCAGCGGCCGCTGCGCCGCGATCTGCGCCTCGACTTCGGTCTGGGATACGTCACCCTTGCCGCGAGCACCTCGCGCGCCATCGTGGCCGAGGCTCGTCGGCGCTTCCGCCACCACAACGCCGGCCGCTCCTACGTCGAGCAGGCGGTCTATTCGGCCATGTCGGCCACGCACCGGCGCCGACCCGACCCGTCCAAGCTGCGCGAGCGCTTCGCCCGCCATCCCGACGTCATGGCTGCGTTCGAACGCATGTGGCCGCTGCTGACTCCCGCCCAGCTGCTGCGCGACCTCTACGGCTCACGCGCGCTGCTGCGGTCTGCGGCTACCGGAGCGCTGAACGAGGCCGAGTGGGAACACCTGTGGCGAGCCCGGGAGGACAGCGAGGACGACTACGAGTGGAGCGACGCCGACGTGCCGCTGCTCGACGAGGCGTACGCCGTGCTGGGCCCCCGGTCTCGCTCGCGCAAGCGACGCAGCGACACCGAGGTGCGCACCTACGGCCACATCGTGGTCGACGAATGCCAGGACCAGCCGCCGATGGCGCTGCGCATGATTGCCCGGCGCTCGCTCAACGGCTCGATGACGCTGGTGGGCGACATCGCCCAGGCGACATCTGCGCATGCCCCCTCGAGCTGGCAGGAGATACTCGCCCACCTGCCCGCAGGGCCGCTCGAACCACGGCTGTCCGAGCTGACGCTGAGCTATCGCATCCCCCAACCCAGCCTCGAACTCGCCAACCAGGTGCTCGCCGCGGCAGCGCCCGGCCTGGCCCCGCCTGCTGCGGTGCGCATCGAGGGCTCGCCGCCGCGCTTCGTGACAGCGCAAGCCGGTGCAGAGGCTGAGCCTTCGGGCGAAGCCGTGGCCCGAGCGGCCCGTGAGCCCGAGTCGAATGAGGACGGGGAACAAGAGCGGGAAGAGATGGTTGCCACGACCGGGCCTGACGTTGAGCGCTCCCTGCTGGCTCAGGCGGTGCTCGAAACGGTGACGACTGAGTCGGAGGCGCTCGATGGCGGGAACATGCTGGTGGTCTCGCCCCTGCAGCACATGGACGACATAGCGGCGCTCCTGAAAGATGCCGGCGTGGATTTCGGCCGGGCCACGGCGGCGAGCCGCAACGCCACCGGGGCGCTGCACCCGCACGTCACCTTGGCGCCGGTGCGGCTGTGCAAGGGCCTCGAAACCGACGGAGTCGTCGTGGTGGAGCCGGCCGAGATCGTCGACGATGAGCCGCAGGGCCTGCGGGCGCTGTATGTCGCGCTGACCCGCGCGACCAAGCGTGTGGCTGTGGTGTCGGCGAAGCCGCTGCCCGAGCCGCTCCGGTCGGCGGCTGCATCACGCGCCGCCGAGTCGTGCAACACTGGCCGCACTGCCGCACACGCCGATGCGGTCGAGGAAAGCACGGGAGATGCACATGGCTGATGTCACGGTGACAGTTCTGAACAACGGACCGCTGCTGGTCCGTGGTTTGTGCCAAATCGACGACCACGAGGGGAACACCGTGGCTGACAGTGACTCGGTGGTGGCACTTTGCCGGTGCGGAGATTCGAATACCAAGCCGATGTGCGACGGCAGCCACAACCAAGGATTCGACGGCACTCTGAATCCGCCCAGCTAGGCGCTGCGCACCCGCGGGCCCGCGCGCCCGCTGCGGAGGCGGCGGGTGTGACACCTGGGTTGTAGTAATGGCTCCAGATGGCTGGTGCTATTGCTGACAGCGGTGCTTCTGGGCGGGTGCATCCGGCGCTCGGTGCGTTTTCCGCGCCTACTTCGGCTTGGTTCTCTTCTACTTTCGCCGAGCCGACCCAGTGCCAGGTCTCGGGTTGGGACACCATCTCGCAAGGCAGTCACTGCCTGATTGCTGCTCCTACTGGGTCTGGCAAGACGCTGGCCGCTTTTCTTTGGGCCATCGATCGGGTCATGTGCGAGCCTGAGCCGCCGCGGGGTGAGCGCACCCGAGTGCTGTATCTGTCGCCGCTGCGGGCGCTGGCGGTCGATATCGACAAGAACCTGCGGGCTCCGCTGACGGGCATCGGCCTGGCCGCCGAGCGGCTCGGCGCCGACGTGCACATGCCGACGGTGGGCGTGCGCACGGGCGACACGAGCGCCGCTGAGCGGCGACGGCTGGTCACCCGGCCGCCCGACATCGCCATCACCACCCCCGAGTCGCTGTACCTCATGCTGACCTCGCAGGCGCGAGAGACCCTGCGCTGGGTGCGGTGGGTGATCGTCGATGAGATCCACTCGGTGGCTGCCACCAAGCGGGGCACGCACCTGGCGCTGTCGCTGGAGCGGTTGTGCGAGCTGACCGCCACGAAGGGCGGGTCGCCTCAGCGAATCGGGCTGTCGGCCACCCAGCGACCGCTGTCGGAGGTGGCCCGGTTCCTCGGCGGCAACGATCCCGACCAGCCGGCGTCGCGCCATGTCGAGATCACCGATGCGGGCATGACCAAGCAGCTCGAGGTGGAGGTCATCGTCGGTGTCTCCGACATGGGCGATCTGGCGGCTGCGAGTGCCGGAGCTGCGCCGAATGGCACCGTGCGCGTCGATCACGACGATGACTTCGCGCTCGAATCGCCGCCGCCCACGCTGCGGGACGAAACAGCGCCGTCGGACACTGTGCCGTCGGACACAGTGTCGGACACGGTGCCGTCGGACGAGGCGTCGCCGCAGACAGCGCCGGCACCCGAGACGCACTCGAACAGCATCTGGCCTGCCATTCATCCGCGGCTGCTGGAGCTGGTGTACGCGCACCGGTCCACGATCATCTTTACGAATGCGCGCCGGCTGGCCGAACGGTTGGCTTCACGGCTGAACGAGCTGCATCTCGACGGTCTGAACCGTGCTGCGGAGGCCGAGGGCACTTCGCCGCCGGAGGGTGCTGAGCTGGTGCGGGCTCATCACGGCTCGCTCAGCCGCGAGCAGCGGCTGGGCATCGAGGACGATCTGAAGGCGGGTCGGGTGCGGGCCATCGTGGCCACCTCGTCGCTGGAGCTGGGAATCGACATGGGCGCGGTGGATCTGGTGATCCAGGTGGCCTCGCCCCCGTCGGTGGCGGCGGGAATGCAGCGCATCGGCCGGGCGGGGCACCAGGTCGGCGAACCGAGCGTGGGCAAGATCTTCCCCCGCCACCGGGGCGACCTGGTTGAGGCCGCGGTGGTGGCGCAGCGGATGGGAACGGGCGAGATCGAGTCGATCCGCTTCCCGCGCCAGCCGCTCGACGTGCTGGCTCAGCAGGTCGTTGCGATGGTGGCGGTCGACGACTGGTCGGTGCCCGACATGCTCGCTGTTCTGCGCCGGGCCGCTCCCTATGAGCAGCTCAGCGAAGAGGTGTTCTCGTCGGTGCTTGATCTGCTCGCCGGCCGGTACCCGTCCGAGGAATTCCGTGAGCTGCGGCCGCGCATCGTGTGGGATCGCACCACTGGCATGCTGCGGGCACGCCAGGGCGCTGGCCGGTTGGCGGTCACCAACGCCGGCACCATTCCCGACCGGGGCCTGTATGCGGTGTTCACCACCGACGGGTCGCGTGTCGGCGAGCTCGACGAGGAGATGGTCTACGAGGCCCGGGTGGGCGAGACGTTCCTGCTGGGGGCGTCGACGTGGCGGATTGCCGAGATCACCTTCGACCGGGTCGTGGTCACGCCTGCTCCGGGCGAGCCGGGCAAGATGCCGTTCTGGCACGGCGACGGCCCCGGCCGCCCGCTCGAGCTGGGCCGAGCGGTCGGGGCCTTCATTCGCACGATCGGCGACGAGATTCCTGCCGACCTCGAATCCCACCTGATGCAGCTCGATGCCGAAGCGGAGCGGGCCGCCGTCGCCGCGAGGCGAGGCGATCAGACATCTCCGGACAACGGCGCACGACCGAGCCGCGCGGCTTCAAAAGCCGCAGAGCCGACCGCTCGTCTCGTCGAGCGGCTGCAGCACGAGAACTGTCTCGACCGTTCTGCCGCGGTGAACGTGCTGCGTTACTTGGAGGCGCAGCGGGTGGCGACGGGTGTGGTGCCCGACGATCGCACGATCGTGGTGGAGCGATTTCGTGACGAGATCGGCGATTGGCGCATCTGCATCCTCACGCCGTTCGGCGCGCGGGTGCATGCGCCGTGGGGCATCGCGCTGCAGGCCAAGCTGGCCGATCAAGCCGCTGGTTCCGCGGGAGCACTCGCCGACGGCATGGGCGGCGTCGAGCTGCTGTGGAGCGACGACGGCATCGTGCTGCGGCTGCCCGATGTCTGGTCGCCCGACGACCCCGACGGCCAAGGCACGGGCGACAACGGGTCCGCCTGGAGCTCGCCGGGTGCGGGCGCCGCGCCCGTGCTGGATGCGACGGACCTGGCGCTCGATCCCGACGAGGTGCGCAAGGCCATCGTGAGCCATCTGCCCTCGACGGCGTTGTTTGCGTCTCGCTTCCGGGAAGTCGCGGGCCGGGCGCTGCTGCTGCCTCGCCGCCGGCCTGGCGAACGGGTCCCGCTGTGGCAGCAGCGCCAGCGCTCGGCAGGGCTGCTGGAGGTTGCGGCCAAGTACCCGAGCTTCCCGATGCTGCTCGAGACTTCCCGGGAGTGCCTGCAAGAGGTATTCGACGTGCCGGCGCTGTCCGAGGTGCTGTCCGACATCAGGTCTCGCAAGATCCGCATGGTCACCGTCGACACCGACGGTGCCTCGCCGATGGCCCAGAGCCTGCTGTTCGACTGGATCTCGGTGTTCATGTACGGCGGCGATGCGCCGCTGGCCGAGCGCCGGGCCGCAGCGCTGGCGCTCGACCGCGACCTGCTGGCCGATTTGCTCGGCGCCGAGGAACTGCGCGAACTGCTCGATGCGGAAGTGCTCGCGACCCTCGAGCTGGAGCTGCAGCGGCTGGCCGACGGGCGTCGGGCTCGCAGCCCCGACGAACTCGCCGACGTGCTGAGCCGCGTCGGCGACCTCACGTCCGAAGAGTTGTCGTACCGGTGTGAGCCAAGTGCCCCGCTGCCCTCGCCGCACGAGAACGATGCTGCCGAGCCGATCGAGTCGACTCACGCCGACGGCTGGCTGGCAGAGCTGGTGGCGCACCGTCGTGCCGTCGAGCTTCGCATCGCGGGCGAGACTCGGTACGTCGCGGTGGAGGACGCCGCTCGGTACCGCGACGCGCTGGGGTGTGCATTACCCGTGGGTCTGCCCGCCGCGCTGACCGTCGACGTGCTGCCGCCCGGCACCGACCCGCTCGACGAACTGGTGGCTCGCTTCGCGGCCACACACGTGCCGTTCGAGGCGGAATCCATCGCGCAGCGGCTGGGCATCGGGGAGGCTCGGGTCACTGCGTCACTCAACCGCCTCGAAACGGCGCGCCGGGTCACCCGGGGGGCGTTCCGGCCCGACGGCACTGGCACCGAATGGTGCGACACGTCGGTGCTGCGAACGGTGCGGCGGCGCTCGCTGGCGCGGCTGCGCCACGAAGTGGAGCCGGTGCCGCCTGAGGCGTACGCCCGCTTCGTGGCGGCCTGGCACAGTGTCGACCGGCCGCGACGGGGTGCCGACGCGCTGGCAGACGCCATCACTCAGCTTGCGGGCGCGCCCGTGGCGGCCTCGATCCTGGAAGCCGATGTGCTGCCGGCGCGTGTGGCTCGCTACAGCGCGGCCGATCTGGATGCGCTGCTGGCCAGCGGCGAGCTGGTGTGGATCGGCGCGGGCTCGCTCGGTCCCAACGACGGGCGCGTCCGCCTCTACTGGCGCGACGAGATCGCCACCTTGGCACCGCCGCCCGATGACGAGCCCGACGACCCCGTGACCGCGGCATTGCTTGGCCACCTCGCAGAGCGGGGCGCCGCCTTCTGGCCCGACTTGCTCAGCGCCGCGGCTTCGGGACTCCGCGATGACGATCCGGAGGGCTCGTCGATCCAGCCGCAGGCGTCACCCGCGACCAGCACAGATTTCTCCGCCCGCGTGCTCGCTGCGCTGTGGGACCTGGTGTGGGCGGGACTCGTCACCAATGACACCTTGGCCCCGCTGCGAACCCTCGGCCCGCGCCGCTCAGCTCGACGTTCGCGCAGCGCAGCCAGCCGATCCTCCGGTGCCGGCCGGGCCGCAGGCTCCGGGCGCCAGGGCGCTCGCCGCGGTCGAGCGGGCGTGCTCACCCGCTCGGGTCCTGGACGCCGCCCGCGA
The DNA here is from genome assembly GCA_026713105.1 of Acidimicrobiaceae bacterium. Classification (GTDB taxonomy): domain Bacteria; phylum Actinomycetota; class Acidimicrobiia; order Acidimicrobiales; family Poriferisodalaceae; genus Poriferisodalis. Next base: position 44,465 of record JAPOPC010000015.1, on the reverse strand, counting down.
CCGGGACGCCTGCGCTCGGGCGGTCCGCCCAGCGCAGCGGGCCGCTGGTCGCTGACCTCGCTGCTGCGCGAGCCTGCGCCGTCTGCCACCGAGCGCGCCCACGGCTCTGCACAAGCGCTGCTCGAACGCCACGGCATCGTCACCCGCCCCGGCGTGCTGGCCGAGGGCCACCCAGGCGGGTTCGCTGCGGCCTACGGCATCCTGCGTGCGCTCGAGGAGCGGGGCAGTGTGAGGCGGGGCCACTTCGTGGAAGGGCTCGGCGCTGCACAGTTCGCCACCGCCGCCGCAGTGGAGCGTCTGCGGGATCACCGCGAGGGCACAGGCGACGTGCTGATGCTCGGAGCGGCCGATCCGGCCCAGCCCTACGGCGCCGCGCTCAGCTGGCCGCCCAGTGGCGGGCGGCCCAGCCGCACGGCAGGCGGCCACGTAGTGCTCGCCGACGGTGTGCCGTTGGTGATGGCCGACCGCGGCGGCCGAACCCTGCACACCTTCGAGCACGCCGCCACCGACCTGCGCTGGATCGACGCATTGCGTCAAGCACTCGCCGACGGCCGCCTCGCCAAGGTCGAACTGGCCCGCATCGACGCCACCCCTGCAGCCGAGCACCCCATTCACGACACCCTCACAGAGAACGGATTCACCCCCGGCTACCGAGGCCCCACCCTGCGCCCCTGATCGCACAAAAACCGCTGGATGATGCACCAAGCACACGTCTACGCTCTTGTTCGTGGCGCGCGCAGTGCCCTTGCCGATTTCCGAGGATCTGGCTGAACGTCTTCGCGCTGAGGGCGAAGCCAGCGACCAACCGCCTCCCGTGCTCGCCGCCTCGCTCCTTTACGAGGGCCTGAAGACCCGACAGTTCCCCGGCATCATCTACATGGACGGTCCGTCGGGGCGTCGGGCCAGCTTGGCCGACGGTCCCGATGTCTGGCAGATCATTCGGGCGCTGTAAGAGGTGCCTGCGGACGAGCACGACCCAGTCGAAACCGTCTGCATCGAGGCCGATATGTGCGTGCGCCAGATCAAGCTGGCGGTGCAGTTCTACGAGGCGCACCCCAACGAGATAGAAGCAAAGACTGCCGACAACCGTGCCGCCGCAAAGCGGATCGAGGAGATGATCTCAGAACGCGAGCGGGCGATTGCACACGGGTAGGTCGTGCCGCGATTCGGGCCACAGCACGATGTCGCGCCGCAAGCCTGAAGTCCTGTCCGAGCCATGCGGTGGCTGCTCGACGCGACGCTGCCCCGCGCTGCCGCAGCGCTGTTGTGTCGTTCGGGCCTCCTGCAGCTTGGTTCGGGAGTTCGTGGCGCGTCAGTTCCAGGTGCAGTCCGACGTGTCTTGCGCGCCATCCGCAACGCGGTTCTTGACCGCCTCCAAAACCGAAGTGACGTAGTCCTGGGAATCGCGGCAGTCGACAAGCTGAGGTTGAGAGTGCCGAAGTATCGAATCAACGTCCCATAACCAAGCCGAGAAGTCCTGCCGAACGGGTGAGATTTGCGTCAGGAATGCCTCGGCGGAGTCAATTGCCGATGTGTGTCGACCTAGTACCGCCAGCGCGAGGATGCGGTTGACCCGAGCCACCTCAGTGTCTGCGTGGCCGGTTGCGATGGCTTGGTCGAAGAGGCGAAGTGCTCGCGCCGCGTCATCAGGCAGTAGGCAGAAGCCGAGATTGTTCAGTGCGCGAAAGCTCCGTGGCTCGTGGAATGCCGCAGCCTCAAAGAGCGCTGCAGCCTCCGTGCGCCGACCTTCGCCGATAAAGCGAATCGCTGGTTCGACTAGTCGCGTTGCAAGTCCGGGGCTTGACGGCGTATCGGCCGCGAATCTATCGGCGATTTCCTTAGCGAGAGCTGCCTCTTCGACTTCACGGCCTCTCATGTCGCTGGACGAACACGGTCCGGCAATCTGGCCATGCAGGTACAGCCACTCCATTCGGAGCGCGGGTGTCGACCACTCGTCGAGGTACGTGGCGGTGAATCGTTCGATGAGCCACGCGGCTTCGTCATCGATCCGGAGGTTCGGCAGATCTGTCGGACCATCGAACAGGCCTTGTCCTGCCGGCTTCCAGTTCAGCAGATCGTCGGCATCCACGGACATTGCCCATCTGTAGATCGATCCGACGAGGGCGCCCAGCGCCTCCCCCGCTGATTCGTCAGAACCTTTGGCAATGAGGTACTCACGCGCCAAGATCGACCAGCCCTGTGCCAACTCGAAGTCAACTTCCGCATCATCCCGCTGGGACGCAATGACGTGGGCGAACACGGCACCGGCCACGACTTGGCGGAGCCAAGGCTCAATGTGCATGATGCGTTCGAGACCTCGTTGCTCAGCGCACGCGATCAGGCCGTCCATTTGGCTGCGACGCTCGATGGCCGATTCCGGACTAGCAGGCGGTGCCGAAGTCGCCAATTGCTCCAGACCCTTCAAGACTGCGGCCAATCGCCATTGTTCGGGGTTCTTGGATTGGTGGTCTTCGAGGAACACCTGTTTGGCGTCGAACGAGTCGGAGCGTCGTACACGGCGCGCCCGCGGGCGACGGGTTCGAAGAACCGTCATGCCGTCACCTAAGTCGAGTTCTTCGCTCGGCCTCGGGGCGTTGTGCCTTCCAAGTAGGTCCATGCATTCTTCGCCGCAGCCCATGACGCCAGGCGCCGTTGTGACCGAGAAAGGGCAGTCCGGGGTGAGTGCAGGTGGTTCACACTGCTCGCTGTAGTCGCGAAGCGCACGTAGGTATATTTCGCGTTCTTTGGGGTCTTCGGGCAGATCGGATGCCATCAGCGGTACGCGTCCTTGCGTGCCACAACCGTCAGCACGATCACTTCGGTCTCGGTCGCGGTGTAGAGGATCCGATGGCTACGCCCAAGACGAGCCGAACGTCTGCCGGCGAGAGCGCCGTGGAGCTTCTTGCCCACCATTGGGTCGTCGTCGAGGCGATCGATGATTGCGCGTGCCGTAGTCGACAGCCTCTCGGGTAGCGCGTCTAGGTCCTTCTTGGCACGCCGCGTGAGCTTGGGCATATTGCGTTCAGTCGAGCTCAATGAGCTCGCCCGCAGCGATGTCGGCTTCGGCCTCGGCGATTGCCGCCATGGCCTCGGGATCGGAGAGGATGTTGAGGGTCTCGATCATCGACTCGTATTCGTCATGTCCGACGATGACTGCCGCGGGTCGGCCGTGACGTGTGATGACGAAGTCTGAGCCAGTGCTAGCGGCCTCCTCGACGATCTCGCTCAAGCGGCTGCGGACGTCGCTTAGCGGCGCCGAGGTCAGGGTGCGGTCTTCGACGGTGTAGTTGCTCATGGCCGGATTGTACACAAGTAAGGGCAGAAATGTTGTGGGATTAGGTGATCGACGACACGAGATTGCCTACACCGACGGCTAGGCCCGTTTGACCGCTGTTGACTCGGCTCCTTGCGGGGAGGCGGAGGATCGCGCCAGCGGCGGTGAGCTCGCGGTCGCGTAGCTCTCTAGCGTAAGGCTGAGGGATGCTGCGGCTCGGCTGGGAGATCTCGGGGCAGTGGCCGAGACCGCCCAGGCAATGGGGTGCTTCGCCCTCAATTGCCGAACTTCGGAATGGAGCGGTCATCCCTGTGCTGAATTAGTTGATGGAGCCTCGATTGACAACCCACTGGCACTGCTGACCGGTTACCTGTGCGATCAAGTCGAAGTCCTTGTCGTAGTGCAGCACAGTGAGTCGTTCCTCTTCGGCCGCCGCCGCGATCAGGAGGTCGGGAATCGACCGTCCCTTTAGGTGCTGCTCCGCAAGCAGGCGCTGCGTTTGGCGTGCACGACGCACATGCGCGGCCGATGTCTCAACCAAGCTCAGTACACCAACGCTGCTTGCCAATGACTCCCATTCGTTGACGTTCTGGGCCGAGAAGCCGATTTCAAGATCGCTGATGCCGGCACGCGCTGCGCGGCCCGCAGCGATGAGCGGATCGACCACTGTGCGAACAGCGTCAGACGACAACCTCGTCAGCACACTGGTGTCGACGAGATGTGTTAGCGCCATGCGTTCTCGCGGTCCTCGAACTCAAAGCCCGCGAGGGTGTCGAGTGCTTCCGTGACCCGGTGCTGCGCGGATGCATCCTTGGCTTGAGGTTGATCTGGCTCCGCGACATGCGCGCTCGGGGGCCAGCCGCCATGGGCTTCGATGATGTCGTCGATCTGTTGCATCAGGCGGGGCGTTTCGGCGAGTGCGGCGCAGATGCGTTGGTAGGTCTGGATGTCCTCGAAATCGAGCACGCGGCTCTTGCGATCTTGGAGCCATTTCTTCGCTGGCTGGTAGCCGCCGATGGTGAACTGCCATGTCTGGGGCGAGACGCCGTCGAAGTGTTGGTCGCGGTTGATCCAGACACGACCGGGCGTGTCCCCGGAAGGCTCGCTGTAGCGGACCTTCCCAACCTCGCCGGAGCCTTGGGTGTCGAATGCGGGCAGCTCGTCGCCATAGGTCGTCATCAGGTGCAGCGACGTGAGCCGTGCGCCGGCCCGACTGAGCTGCTCGAACTGGGCATGCCCGGCCGGAACCGGAATGCGCGGAAAATCCGACCTGAGGAAATCGGCGTACCTACGCCGGTACTCCGGACTGTGGAGTATTGCGTAGATGTAGTGCAGGACATCTTCGGGACCGAACGCTGACTCGAAGTCTCCTTGCCCGCCCGGGGCGAATTGCAGTGCCGTGCGCACGGCAACTGCGTCGACAAACTCGGGAGCCAGATTCGGAGATCGGTCGGCTACGCCAAGATTCAACGTATCGTCGTCTGCCGGATAGAGGTACAGCGGGAACAAGCAGTTTCCCCCGCGCCTGAAAAGATTGAAATCCGTCGCCGCCACCGTCACCGTTGCGATGTCCCAATCCTCAGACCCGATCACGTTTCCTGCGCGACCGACACACAGCCCGAGGTTGGGGCCGGCAAGCATGTGGCGCATTACGCGTTCCCGACGGTGGACAGCAACGTTGCGGTCGAACACCGTCGCCCTGATGTCGAATGGCCGGTACAAGAGGCTCTCGACCTTGGTGCGCCAGGCCTGATTCGCTAGCTCGGCCTTGGCGCGTCCGTATTTCCACTGGCTCTGTTTGCAGAGTCGCCAGAGCTGACGAGCTTCCTCTTCGGTCTCGGTGGCGAGGAATTTCTCAATTTTCACCGCTGCCTCGTCGGAATCCCAAGAAATGGCGAACTGGTCATGTGTCGTCACAATGCCGGGTGCAGGGTCGCCGTTGAGAGAGAAGATCGACGGCAATGACCAGCCGGCTTCGTACTCGGAAGCCAGCGCGTAGTCGCGTGGGGTGAAGAAGAAGTCGGGACTACGTGGCGAGAGCTCACTCCAAGCGGTCGTGGCTAGGCCGTTCTCGGCCAACCATGCGTACTTCCCCGACTTAAGGTCGCCCCGGTCGCCCCACAGGTCAGCATGGCGAACCCTCGCAAGGTCTTCGCCGTTACCGCCGTGCTTGATGAAAATGCTGATCGCCACACCTTGCTGGATGTCGAATACGTTCTGATCCCGACCACCATCGGGGGAGCGTTCCTTCCGCTTCGAATTCCCGTGCAGGTCAAGCAGCCAGATCTCGTCGAACGTCTCCAACAGCGATTTTCGCATCCCCCGAAATGTTGGGTTGTCGAGGTAGCTGTGATTGGTCACGAAACCCAGGACGCCCTCGCCGGTCCGGTTGATGCGCCACTGCGCGAACCGGATGAACTTCACGTAGTCGTCGCTCAGCCACTTGGCCTGACCAGGCTTCGCGAGCCCGGCCGCGCCTTGCTTGTATTCATCGACCAATTGACTAATCCACTCGCCCTTATTGGCCGAGTGCCCCGAGTAGGGCGGGTTTCCGATCACCACCATGACCGGGTGGTCACGCTTGACAGCGTCCGCTTCCTGCGCCTCTCGGACGATCTCTGTGGCGAACATCGGACCGCCGGCGTCCTCATGGGCTTCCGTCAGGGAGTTCGTCAGAAAGACGCCCAAGCGCTCACCGTCTGGCAGCGTGTACTGCTCGGAATCGCCGCTGATCTCCAATGCGAGCTTGAGGTGGCAGATGGTGTAAGCCGCCATCAGCAGTTCGAAGCCAAACAGGCGTGGCAGCAAGTGGTCGTTCACGTACGAGTTCCAGACGCCAGCGAGTCCCCGCCTCGCCAGGTCGTCGCGGATATGTGACGCCACCTCGCGCAGGAATGTGCCGGTACCCGCAGCCGGGTCGAGCACCAACACCCGCGGGAGCGTCTGTATCGACCCGGCGTCCGTGGTGATGTCCACTGTGGCCGTATCGGCGAGACCGTCCGCTAGCCCGAATCTGTCACGTAGCACCCAATCGACGCTGCGGACGATGTAGGAAACGACGGGTTCGGGTGTGTAGTAGACGCCGCGCTTCTCGCGCAGTTGCGGGTCGTACGCGGCGAGGAAGTCTTCGTAGAAGTGGACGATCGGGTCTTCTTGGCGGGTTGCCGTCCCGAAGTCCTCCAAGACAGAAGCCATGTCGGCCCGCGCGAGCAAAAGCGCCAAGTCGTCGATAATCCATGCGATGCGTCCGTCGGCGCCCGGACCGGCGATATGTCCGAAGACATCGCGCAAGAACGGCGTGGTGTCAGCGAAGACGGCCGATTGCCGACTGAACGTGTCAGCCGGTCCGGAGTGCAGGCACCGTGCAGCGAAAAGGCCGTACGCAGCCGTCTGTGCCTGCAAGTCGGCGAATTCGGTGACACTGAGGTCGTTGATCAGCACCTCTCGATAGCTCGCTAGCAACCCGCTGAGTTCCGGGGCGCTTGTCGCGTCGTCGGTCAGGATCTGCTCGATGGTGCCCCGGAGCAGCTTGGTCTTCGACGCCATGCGACGAGCAAGATCCGCTGGCTGGCCGACAACCGGAACTTGCGCGTCGAAGAACCCGGCCAGCAGTTCGAGCACCGATTTCTCACCGCCGGTCTCGATTGACAGGCGTCCAGCGTTGTCGAAACGTCCGAGTCTCGCTTCGGCCCGGAGTTCGCCATCGACGTACCAACGGAACTGCAAGTAATCGGTGAGGATGAGGTTGGGCAGCGCTTTGCGGTAGCGCTCGAGTTGCTCGCTCTCTTCCTCGGTGTCCAGGTTTGTGCCGATGTCCTTGCATTCGACATGGCCGATAGGGGCCTGCCGTTGTTCGACGATGAAATCGGGGGCGCCGTAGTCCGCTTGCGTCGGTTCGTTGATCGCCTTGACGCCATTGCCGCCGACATCCTGCAGCAGTTTCTGGAGCGCAGGACGGTAGCTGTGTTCGGTTGCCTGTCCCGTGCTGTGCGTTGCACGAATGGACTTGCGGTATTCGGCAATCGACACGGGATTCTCCTCGGTCTCGCAAATAGATGACGCGAGTCTCGTCTCAGGGTGTCACATCGGCGCGACCGGAAATTAGGTCGATGGATCCTCGTGGGACGACCCGCTCGCATCGTGGGCCGATGCGGTTTCGTCTATGCCGTCAACAAGGCGGCGGGGATGACTCCTATTCCGTCTTGACGGCGGTAGGCCTCGGGACCGGTGCTGATCACTGCGGCGTCGAGCAGGTTGTCGCCGAGCCGGTCCGACAGCCAGCGCAGGTGCCGGACGTCGTCGTCGTCGACGGTGGCAGTGAGTTTCACCTCCAGCGCGACCACCCTGCTGTCACGGCGTTCCACAATCAGGTCCACCTCATGCTCGCCGCCTCGGGTACGCAAGTGCGACACACGGGCTCGCGAGGCTTGCGCGTAGACACGAACTGACAGGGTCATCAGCGACTCGAACAAGCTGCCCAACAGCGTGCCGTCGCGATGTGTGACGTGTGGGGTGGCTATGCCATCAAGCAGGGCCTCGGCCTCGATGCCCAAGCTGCTCATGGCCAGGGCAGGATCGGTGAGGTGGTGCTTGGGTGATGCGGCCAAGCGGCGTAGGCGGCTGCGCGTGGGCAGCCACGCCGGTAGCTCTTCGATGATCCACATCTGTTCGAGCACGCGTCGATACACCGCCACTGTTGCCATTGACGGCGGGTCGCCGGCGCCGGGTGTGGCAGCGTCGCGAATCGAGGTATACGCGGCGGTCGTGGCGGTTGCGGCGGAGAAGGCCTCCAGCCAGCGACGCAGCGACGCCCGGTCTCGCACACCGCTGCCGAGTTCGTCGAGGTCGTGCTCCACGATGCGGTCGAGGTAACTGCCGATTTGGCGTTCTCGTAACGGCCGGTCGAGTACGCGGATGGCAGGAAAGCCCGAGCGCTCGATCTCCAGCGCGTAATCGGAGAGTTTCATGGTCGACGTACCGGCCAGAGGGGGCCGGCTGCCGTTCAGCAACTCGGCCAGGCTGACTGTCGGCTCTGCAAGGCCCCGTTCGGACAGCGACATCGGGTGCATTCGCAGTGTGACGAAGCGGCCCGCGCCTGAATGCGTCGGCCGGGTCGCCGGAGCGGCTGAGCCGGTGAGCAGGAAGCGCGCCGTGCCGGGGTCTGCGTCGACTCGGCGTCGCACCAGATCCCACGAGGCGGGAAAGCGCTGCCATTCGTCGATCAGGATGGGCGGGTTGCCGGTGAGCAGACGTTCGGGATCGCCGCGCACGATTGCCAGCCGGCCGCTGTCGTCGAGGCGATGGACCGTGTGGGCACGCCGTAGTGCTGTCTCGGTCTTGCCTACTGCGCGCGGCCCTTCGATCGAAATGGCGGGCAGGCCCGCAGTGAGCGTGTCCAACTCGGTGTCGACGATCCGCGGCTGATACTGGTCCACTCACGCAAGTATAGGAACTGGACGGTGTGAATTATCTGATTTGGACGGTCTGAAGTATGTGTATTGGACGGTTTGAATTATGTGATCCGGACGATTGCGCACCGACCGTTTCGACAGCTCAAGCCTCACCCCCGGCTACCGAGGCCCCACCCTGCGTCCCTGAGAAAAACCTGAACATGGGTGGCGGACCGGCGTGCGTAGAGTTGCCCGCTGGTCGGCAATCTCTCTGGGAGACAACATGTCTGTCGCGGCTCCACCCACGCATGCAGCGGCGCAGGCCGTCGCAGCCACCAAGATCTACGGTTCGGGCGACACTGCGGTGCGGGCGCTCGACGCCATCGACGTGAGCTTCGAGCAGGGCCGCTTCACCGCCATCATGGGGCCGTCGGGCTCGGGCAAGTCCACGCTCATGCACTGCATGGCAGGGCTGGATCGGGTGACCGACGGCCAGGTGCTCATCGGCGAGACCGACCTGTCGTCGCTGTCCGAACGCGACCTCACGCTGCTGCGTCGCGACAACGTCGGGTTCGTGTTCCAGGCGTACAACCTGATCCCGACGCTGAATGCGATCGAGAACATCATGCTGCCCATGGACCTCGCCGGCAGCAAGGGCGACACCGCTTGGATCGACGAGGTGGTGGGGGCCACCGGCCTCGGCGACCGTCTCAAGCACCGGCCCAGCGAGCTGTCGGGCGGTCAGCAGCAGCGTGTGGCGGTGGCACGGGCGCTGGCCGGAAAACCGCAGGTGATCTTCGCCGACGAGCCCACCGGCAACGTCGATCTCAACACCGGCGCCGAGATCCTGGGTTTCATCCGCAATGCCGTGGACGAGATGGGTCAGACCGTCGTGATGGTGACCCACGACGCGGTCGCAGCGTCGTTCGCGGACCGGGTGGTGTTCCTCGTGGACGGCAAGATCGTCGACGAGCTCGCCGACCCCACGCCTGAGCGCATCCGAGCGCACATGAACCAGCTCGGCGCCTGAGCCGACACATCGGCGCACAGCCCACACCGACCGTCGACACGCCGACAGGGAACCCACATGCTGCGACTCGGCATCAAATCGCTGCTCGCCCACAAGGTGAGGTTCGCGCTGACCGCCAGCACCATCATCATCGGCGTGGCCTTCGTGGTGGCCGCATTCGTCACCGCCGACTCGCTGCGTTCGGGTTTCGACGAGCTCGCCGAGGACATCAACACCGGCACCGACTACACCGTGCGGGGCGAGCTGTCGTTCGGCGACATCACCGAGGCCGTGGCGCCCGCGGTGCCCGCCGATCTGGTGGACGACATCGCTGCGGTCGAGGGTGTGGAGATCGCGGCCGGTGGGTTGTTCGTCGACGGCGTCATCCCGGTGGACGGCAACGGCGAAGCGGTGACCACATTCGGGCCGCCGACGGCAGGTTCCAACTGGCTCGAAGATGAGTCGCTGTCGCAGTTCTACCTGATCGACGGCCGCTGGCCGGTCGGCGTCGGCGAGTTCGCCATCGACGTCACCACCTACGGCGACGACAGCTACGACTTCGAGCTGGGCGGCACCTACCTGGTGGTCACCCCCACCGGCCCGCGCGAGTTCACGCTCACGGGCACGGCGCAGTTCGGGTTCCCTGAGAATGCTGGCGTCGGCGCCATCTTCTCGCTGTTCGACACGCCGACAGCCCAGGAAGTGCTCGGCTACCCCGGTGAGTTCAACCAGATCGCCGCCCGGGCCGAAGCGGGCGCAGACATCGACGAGGTGCGCAGCCGCATCGAAGCGGTGCTGCCCGACGGCGTCGAGGTCATCACGGCGGACGACGCGGTCGAGGAGTTCAGCGACGCCACCGAGACGTTCATCGGGCCGTTCCAGACGATCCTGCTGGTCTTCGCGTTCATCGTGCTGTTCGTCAGCACGTTCATCATCTCCAACACGTTCAACATCGTGCTGGGCCAGCGCGTGCGGGAGCTCTCGCTGCTTCGGGCCGTCGGCGCCACGCCCCAGCAAGTGCGCCGGTCGGTGCTGACCGAGTCGGCGATCATCGGTGTGGTCGCCTCGGTGGTCGGGCTGGGCCTGGGCATGCTGGGCGCGCTCGGGTTGAAGGCCCTGTTCAACACGCTCGGTGCGTCGCTGCCTGAAGGCTCGCTGCCATTGACCCTGCGCACCGTGGCATGGGCCGTCGTGGTGGGTGTGGGCTTCACCGTGGTGGCATCGCTGGTGCCCGCCATCAAGGCCTCGCGCATCACGCCGGTGGCGGGACTGGCCGAGGGAGCAGGCAGCGACGAGGGTGCCAGCCTCGGCTGGAAGCGTCTGGCGAGCGGCGGCTTGCTGCTGGCCATCGGCCTGGTGCTGACGGGCCTCGGCCTGTTCGCCGACTTCGACGGCGCGACGCCGCAGCTCAGCACGCTGGGCGCGGGCGCCGCGATCACCTTCGTGGCGGTGTCGATCTTGAGCCCGCTGGTGGCCAGATCGGTGGTGTCGCTGCTGGCGCGACCGCTGGCGTGGATCATGCCGATCTCGGGCCGGCTGGCCCGTGCGAACGCTGCCCGCAATCCGCGGCGCACCTCCGCCACCGCAGTCGCGCTCACGATCGGCCTGGCGCTGGTCACGATGGTGTCGATCGTCGGCCAGTCCCTCAAGGTGTCATTCGTCGATCGTTTCGCCAGCGCGATCAATGCCGACTTCGTCGTGTCGGTGAACACCCAGGCGGGTCTGCCCAAGACGCTCAGCTCCGACATTCGCGCTGCAGGCATCGGCACCCCGGTGGGCTTCGACTTTGACCTCGTGCAGATCGAGATCGACGGCGACAACTCGCAACCTGCCACGACGGTGATCGAGACCACGCTGACCGCGGCGCGCATCAGTGATCTCGACGCCGTCGTCAACCTCGATGTGTCCCAGGGCAGCTTGGAAGGCTTCGATCCGGGGACCGGACTGCTGATCCACAGCGACGTTGCCGCAGACGAGGGCTTGGCGCCTGGCGACTCGGTGGACCTCACCTTCGTCAGTGGAGACCGCGTCACTGCGACGGTGGCAGCCACGTTCGAGGGCACCGCGTTCTGGAGCAACTGGATCATCGACAGCGCGCTGTACGAGCAGGTGGCGACGTCCGCGTTCGATGACATCGTGCTGGTGCGCGCCGCAATCGACGACCCCGAGGCTGCGCGCGCGGCCATCGACGGGGTGATGGCTGACTACCCCCAAGCTCAGCTAGAAGACCGTCAGGAATTCCAGGACAGCGTCGAATCCAACCTCAACACCGTGCTGGTGCTGGTGAACGTGTTCCTGGGCTTCGCGCTGCTGATCGCACTGGTCGGCATCGTCAACACGCTCACGCTGTCGGTATTCGAGCGCATCCGCGAGATCGGGCTGCTGCGCGCCGTGGGCATGACCCGTCGGCAGATGCGGCGCATGATCCGCTGGGAAGCTGCCGCGGTGGCGCTGTACGGCGCCGTGGTCGGCGTGGTGCTGGGCGGGATGTTCGGCATCGCCACTGCGGTGGCGATCCCCGACGACATCATCGACACTGTCTCGATTCCTGCGGCACAGCTCGTCATCTTCTTGGTGGTCTCCGTGGTGTTCGGCTTGATCGCCGCGCTGTTCCCGGCATTCCGCGCTAGCCGGATGAACGTGCTCGACGCCATCGCCGACGAGTAGGAGGCTGAGCCGAATGGCGACGCCGTGCTGAAGCTTGCGCTGCGGAATCTCTTCGACAAGAAGATCCGCTTCGCGCTCACGACGCTGTCGGTGGTGATCGGCGTGACATTCGTGGTGGGAACGTTCGCGCTCACCGACAGCCTGCGATCGACCTTTGGCGATCTGGCGCAAGACATTGCCGGCGAGACCGATCTCACCGTGCGGGCGCGCCAGGACATCGGCAATGAGACCGACCGGCCGACGATCCCCGATTCGCTGCTCGACGACATCGCCGCGATCGACGGGGTGGCCGAGCTCTCCGGCACGGTGCAGGCGCGCAACGTCGTCATCGTGGACGGCGAGGGCACTGCGATCAGGCCCCAAGGCCCACCCGCGCTGGGCCTGAACTTCTCGTCGCGGGTTTTCTTCGTCATCGAGGGTCGTTCGCCCAGCGGGCCGCAGGAATTCGTCGTCGACGCAACCACCGCGGCCAACAACGGCCTCGAGGTCGGCGAGACCTACGTCGTCAACGGCCCGATCCGCTCGCAGCAATTCGAGCTGGTCGGCGTCTTCAACTTCGGGTCGCCGGACACCAACACCAGCCTCGGTCAGACCATGTCGGTGTTCGACACCGACACCGCGCAGCAATTCTTGGGCTTCGGCGATCAGCTCGTGGAGATCCGCGTGCTGGTCGCGGGTGACGTCGGCGACGTTCGAGCCGCGATCGGGGCCGAAATCGGCGATGACTACGAGGTGATCACCCAGGAGATCGCCGCGCAGGAGCAGACCGAGCAGTTCCAGAACGTCCTCAACATCTTCACCTCGATCCTGCTGGTGTTCGCCTTCATCGCGGTGTTCGTGTCGGCGTTCATCATCAACAACACGTTCCAGATCGTCGTCACCCAGCGTGTCCGTGAGATCGGACTGTGGCGGGCCATCGGCGTCACGCCGAAGCAGGTGTCACGCTCGATCGTCGTCGAATCGGCGCTCGTCGGGCTTATCAGCACGGGCCTCGGCATCGGCATCGGCATGGTGGTGAGCCTCATCATGCGGGCGAGCATCCGCGCTGCGGGATTCGGGCTGCCGTCAGGCCCCCTCGTGCTGAGTCTGCGCACCGTGATCCTGGCAATCGTGATCGGGATGGGCGTCACGATGGCCGCTTCGGTCGTGCCTGCGGTACGGGCCCGTCGTATCACGCCGATCGCCGCGCTCAGCCAGGACTACCGGATCTCTGCGGGCGGGTGGCGCCGGCGAGTCGCCGTGGGCGGAGCGGTCACCGCTGCGGGCGTGGTGTGCTTGGCGCTGGGCATGGCTGGTGTCGGCAGCACCGAGGTGGTGCTGGCACTGACGGGCATCGGCGCGCTCGTCACCTTCGTGGGAATCAACACCAGCAGCCCGGCGATCGCACGGCCGGTGGTGCGCGTGCTGGGCAAACCTGTTCAGGCGCTGCTCGGGACGTCGGGCAAGCTCGCTCGCGAGAACGCTGCGCGCAATCCCCGGCGCACGGCCTCCACTGCGGGAGCGCTCATGATCGGCGTCACGCTGATGGCGACCACTGCCGTCGTCGGCGCCTCGGTTCGCAACACGGTCGCCGATGCCTTCACCGACGCCATCCGTGCCGACTACTTCGTCCGCAGCGATGCATCGCCATTTGATCCTGCGACGGGCTTCCCCGCGCAGGTCCTCGACGACCTCGACGATCTGGACCTCGTCGACAGCGTCGTCGGCTACCGCGTGGCATTCAGCGGCATGGTCGTGGACGGTGACAGCCGCGACGTCGTCACTGCGGACTTTCATGCTGTCGAGCACCACATGGACGGCGGAGTGATCGCCGGCAGCATCGCCAGCGGCGATCCCCTCACCGGGGTCGCACTGCACGTCGACCCTGCCGAAGACCTCGACGTCACTGTCGGGGACACGCTGGCGGCGACGTTCCCCGACAACGAGACGGTGACGCTGACGGTGGCGGCGATCTATACCGAAGCGGCCATCTACGGCAACTGGCTGATCGACAACGCTCTGTGGGAGGAGCACTTCAGTCGTCGTGACTACCGCTTCGGCACTGCTCTGGTGGCCCCGATGGATGTTCAGGGCCTCTCCGAGACCCAGCGCGCCCAACATGAAGCCGACCGGGCAAAACGCAGCCAAGTCGCCGTCTCCGAAGTCGTAGGCCGCTATCCCGGTGTGACCGGGGAGAACCGGGCCGAGTTCCGAGAGGCCAACGAGAGCCTGGTCAGTTCGATCTTCACCGTGATCACCGCGCTGCTGGGCCTGTCGTTCGTGATCGCCCTGGTCGGCATCACCAACACGCTGGCGCTGTCGGTCTTTGAACGGACCAGAGAGATAGGTCTGCTGCGCGCCGTGGGCATGACCCGGCGCCAGCTTCGGCGCGCCGTGCGCTGGGAGGCAGCGATCGTCGCCACGTTCGGGGGCGTGATGGGCGTCGTGGTCGGCACGATCCTCGGCGTCGCAGGCTCGCTGGCCGTTCCCGACTCGTTCATCACGACCGTCGATGTGCCGTTCGGAACCCTCGCCGTCTACGTCGTCGCTGCGGGGCTGGCGGGGTTGGTGGCAGCGCTGCTGCCCGCCCGCCGTGCCGGCCGCATGAACATTCTCGAGGCCATCGCGCACCAGTAGTCGCGGCGACACGAAGCGGCAATATCGGCCAGCATGCGGCCTGTTTCCGGCGTCGTTTCTAGACTGCTGCGATGACGTGCCCTGCCTGCGCTACCGAAGTGCCGCAGGGCGCACGCTTCTGCCCGAGCTGCGGCAACCTGCTCTCCCATACCGAGGAGCGTCGTGTCGTCACGGTGCTGTTCGCGGACCTGGTCGGTTTCACGTCCATGGGCGAGGCCGCCGACCCTGAAGAACTGAAGCATCTCATCGACCAGTGCTTCCAACGCTTGGTGGGCGACGTCACCGCATTCGGAGGCACGGTCGACAAGATCATCGGCGACGCGATCCTGGCGCTGTTCGGCGCGCCCACCGCCCACGAGGACGATCCCGAACGTGCGCTGCGGGCCGCGTTCCGGATGCAGCGCTCGCTGGAGGCCTTCAACGTCGAGCGCGGTCTCAACTTGCGGATTCGCATCGGCATCAACACCGGCGAAGTACTGGTGGGGGCGCTGCGGGCGGGCGGCGACTACACGGCCATGGGCGACACGGTGAACATCGCTAGCCGGCTGGAGACCCTCGCCGAAGCGGGCGAGGTGCTCGTCGGCCCGACGACGCAGGCGGCCACGGTCGGCATCGTGAACTACACGTCCCGGGGCGAGATCGGCCTGCGCGGGCGCGACGAGCCGCTGCCGGTCTACCTGGCCAGCGGCGAACTGGCGCCGCCCGGCCGGCACCGCAGCGCATCGCTGTCACAAATGGTGGGCCGTGGCCTCGAGAGCGCATTGCTGGACTCGGCCATCGACACCGCCGTAGCCCGCCGGCGCGCGCAGCTGTGCCAGATCGTGGGCGAGGCTGGCATGGGCAAGACCCGCCTTGCCCGCGAGGCGGTCTCGGGTGCGGTCGAACGCCACGATGCGATGGTGCTCGAGAGCATGGCATTGCCCTACGACGAGACCAATCCGCTGCGCTGCCTGGGCGACGCCATTGCGGCAGCGGCAGATGTGAGCGCAAGCGATTCGACCGTGCTGGCCACCCGGCGCATCTCGTCGCTGGTCGCCGAGGTGCTGCAGCCGATGAACAGCGCCGGCTCGCCTGCGGGCTCGGATGCACCCGCCAGCACCGTCAGCTACGAGGAGATCGACGAGATCACCGATGTCGTGCTCGCCGTGCTCGGGCGCGTCGGCACCGGTGACCCCGCGGAGATCGAGTGGCGCGCCGAAGCCACATTCCGCTCCCTGCGCCGCTTCCTGGGCGCCCTCACTAGGCGCCGACCGGTGCTGCTGCTGCTCAGCGACGTGCATTGGGCAGAGGAGCGGCTGCTCAGCGTGCTCGAGCAGCTGCTGGCGGCACTCGCGAACCAGCCGTTCGTCGTCATCACGACGGCGCGCTGGAACATGGACGAGCAGCGCTGGACCGTGCCGCCGGGTCGTCACAGCACCGTGGTGCTGAACCTGGACCCGCTGGGTCGCGCGGCCACCGCCGAGATGGCCGCTGAGCTGCTGGGCGGGAGCGTTCCCGCCTACCTGGCCGATCAGCTCTACGAACGAAGCGGCGGCAACCCGTTCTTCCTGGAGGAGATGTGCGTGCTGCTGCGTGAATCGGGCGTCGTGGGCCCCGGAGCCCGCCCCGATCATGAGGAACGGTCGCTGGCAGAGATGCCCGACACGCTGCGCGGGCTGGTGGCTGCCCGCCTCGACACGCTGAGCCCGCCCGAGCGGCGGCTGGTGGATGCTGCCTCGGTGCTCGGGGGCGGCGGCGGGATCAGCGAACTGCTGGAGTTGGTGTCGGCGACGAATCCGGCCGACGGCGGCGAGGGAGACCTCGCGGTGTTTCAGCGGCTGGTCGACAAGGACATCTTCGCCAGCGAGGCAGACGCCTGGACGTTCCGCAGCGACGTGGTGCGCGACGTCGCCTACAGCATGCTGACCAAGATCGACCGGGCCGAGCGGCATCTCGACGTCGCGTTGTGGCTGGCGCAGACCCGCGACGATCCCGCCAGTGACTCGGTCGGCGTCATTGCCGATCACTTCGCTTCGGCAGTGGAACTGGGCGGCGATGCCGGCCAGACCGTGACCGGCACATCGATTGCGGGCAATGCCCGTGCAGGCAGCGGCTCCAACGGCGACGTCTTCGAAGGCGGGATGACCGAGGTGGCCATCGAGTGGCTCGGTCGTGCCGGCAAGTGGGCTGCGGCTCGCGACAGCCACTACGCCGCGGCGCAGTTCTACCGACGCGCCATCGAAATGCTGGGCGACGCCGACCCGCGGCTCATCGACATGGCGCTGGGACGGGCGGGCGCACGCCTGCGGCTGGGGGAGCTGCACGGCGCCCATGCCGACGCCGAGCTGGCCCGCGCCTTGGCGACGCTGAACGGCAACCGGCTCGCCGCGGCACATGGTCTGCGCGTGCTGGGCGAGGTGGCCTTGGCGGGCGACGACCATGCAGCGGCAGACAAACTGCTCGCCGACGCGCTCGACCAGTTCCGCACGATGGGCGAGGTGCGCGAGGCAGCCGAATCGCTGCGGCTGCGCGGGATTGCCTCGCTGCGAGCCGGCGACTACGCACGCGCCGACCGCTACATCAACGAGTCCAACGGCACGTTCGCCTACCTCGGCGACGACAGCGGCGTGGCATGGTGCCTGCAGAACCTGGCCTGGCTGTCGTTCGAGCAGGGCTTGATCTCCGAAGCCAGCGACCGTGTCACCACCGCCATCGAGAGATTCGGCGACCTCGGCGACATGGTCGGCCTGGCAACCGCTGAAAGCCTGCTTGCGTTCCTGCGCTTCCATGCGGGTGACCGTGACGAGGCCGAAGAGCTGGCCGGATCGGTGCACACCATCGCCCACGAGCGAGGAGAGCGATTCACCGAAGCGATGATGGACCTGCTGCTGGCGTCGCTGGGGCTGTGGTCAGGGCGGGCGCTGCAAGCCGTCGAGAGAGCTCGTGCAGCCGAACAGGTCTTCCGAGACGTGCACAGCGACTTCGGCGTCGTGCAGGCGTTGGGCCTGCTGGGCCGGTCCTACGCCGCCGTGGGCGAACTGCAGCGCAGCCGGGCCGTACTGGCCGAGTGCTTTCAGCACGCCAGCGACATGCCAGGCCGCCCGCTCGAAGGATTCGCCCGGGCGGTCCGGGCCGGCGCAGCAGTGCAGATGGGCCATCCCGAGACCGCCATGGACGACCTGTTACGCGCCGGCTGGGATCGAACCACTGGACGCGATGCATTCGCCGCCGCAGGCCCCGACGAGACCGCCGACCGAACCGAGCGGACCGCGGTGATCGGCCTGCTCGACTTGGAGGTGTCGGTAGGGCTGGCGTTGCTGCAGCTCGGCCGGCCCGAAGATGCGATCACCGCACTCGAAGCCGTCAGCTCCGACGACCTGCCGTCCACCTACCTGCACTCCAGCCTGGCTATCGCCTATGCAGCCGTCGGCCGCACGATCGATGCGCTGGAGCAGTCCCGCTTCGCCATGGCGAGCGGCACGGGCACCTATCTCGATGTGCGCACCGCGCTGGTTGCCCGGGCCCTTGCCCATGCACGCGACGCCGACCGGCCCGCGATGGAATCAGCGTTCGAGCAGGCCCTGGTACTCATCGATGCCACCGACAGCCGGCTCAGCCAGGCCGTGGTGCGGCTGGCCCGCGCCATCGGTCACGAGTCGTTCGAAGCGCCCGACACCGACGCGTTGCGTTCTGAAGCGGAGGTGGCCATGGCTCAGCTCGGGGCTCGGCCCAGTGGTTGGGAGACGGCGTTCCGGTTGGCTGCCGGGCTCGAGGCGGCTGCGCCGGTCATCAGCGGTCCGTTGCCTGAGGCCATCCCGTATCCCGGGCAATCTGAGCAGTAGCTGTGGCGTCTGAATCTCTCGGTTGATCCTCTAGGGTCGCTGCGATGTCTCGGGTGCTGATTGCGAAGCTTGGTCTGGACGGGCACGACCGCGGGGTCAAGGTGGTGGCGCGGATGCTGCGTGATGCCGGCTTCGAGGTGATCTACACCGGGCTGTTCCAGACTCCCGAGAGCGTGGCTGCGGCCGCCATCGACGAGGACGTGGACGCCATCGGGGTCTCGATGCTGTCGGGCGCCCACGAGGCGCTCATGCCGCTGGTCGTCCAACGCCTGCGTGAGCAGGGGGCCGAGTCGATCCCGGTCATCCTGGGCGGCATCGTGCCCGACGGCGACCTCGACGCGATGCGTGAGGCGGGCGTGGCTGCGGTGCTGACGCCCGGCGCAACCGCCGACGAGGTTGTGGCCGCTGTGCGCGGCGCCATCGACCGATCCCGCCAGACAGCCTGAGATTCTCCTGAACCTCCGCTTGGGTGCCGGGGACCCGGCGGACACGGGCGGGTAGATTGCCCCCCGTGTCTAGCAACGGTTCCATTGAACGGGTAGGGGTGGTCGGCTGCGGCCTGATGGGGTCCGGCATCGCCGAAATCGCAGCCCGCAACGGGTGCGACGTCAAGATTGTCGAAGTCGACGAGGGTGCGCTCGCAGCCGGCATGGCTCGCATCGAGAAGAGCTTGAACCGGGCGTTCAACGCCGGCAAGCTCGACGAGGCCGGGCGGGAATCTGCGCTGGGGGCCATGTCGTTCGGTCTCGACCTCGACGATCTCGCCGACCGGGAGTTCGTGATCGAAGCCGTCGTCGAGGCTGAGGCGGCCAAGCTGGAGGTGTTCGGCCGGCTGTCGAAGGTGCTGACGGACCCGGGCGCCGTGATGGCGTCCAACACCTCGGCCATCCCGATCATGAAGCTGGCCATGGCGACCGACCGGCCCTCGCAAGTCATCGGCATGCACTTCTTCAACCCGGTGCCCGTGATGGGGCTCGTCGAGGTCATCTCGTCGCTGCTGACCGCCGAGGACACCGCCCAGCGGTGCCGGGCGTTCGCGGCCGAACGGCTCGGCAAGCGGGTGGTCGACTCCCAGGACCGGGCCGGCTTCGTCGTGAACGCCCTGCTGATCCCCTACATCCTGTCCGCCATCCGGATGCTCGAATCGGGCTTCGCCTCCACCGAAGACATCGACGCCGGCATGGTGCTGGGCTGCAATCACCCGATGGGCCCGCTGGCGCTGTGCGACCTGATCGGCCTCGATACCACCCTTGCGGTGGCCGAGTCGCTGTACGAGGAGTTCCGCGAGCAGCTCTACGCCCCGCCGCCGATGCTCAGCCGCATGTGCGACGCCGGGCTGCTGGGTCGCAAGACCGGCCGGGGCTTCTACACCTACGGCGGCTAGATGTGTCGGACGTGCCAGCGGGGATCGATGCCCCGGCGGTCAGTGACTGGTTTGCCCAGCACGTCCCGCAGGCTGCTCAGCCGCTTCGCTTCGAGCTGATCGCGGGTGGGCGTTCGAACCTGACCTACCGCGTGCACTGCGCCGACGGCACCTCGGTGGTGCTGCGCCGGCCGCCGCTGGGCCATGTGCTGGCCACGGCGCACGACATGGGCCGCGAGCACAAGATCATCTCCGGTGTCGGCCAGACCGACGTGCCGGTGCCTCGCGCGATTGCGCTGTGCGCCGACCCCGAGGTGAATGAGGCGCCGTTCTACGTGATGAGCCACGAGGTCGGGGCGGTGCTGCACTCCGCCGACGAGTCGGCGCTGGTGCCCGAGAGCGAACGCGCCCCGCTGAGCCGGCAGGTCGCCGACGTGCTGGCTCGCTTGCACGCTGTTGAGCCCGACGATGTCGGCCTCGGCGACCTGGGCCGGCGCGAGGACTACCTGGGCCGGCAGCTGCGCCGCTGGAAGCGCCAGTGGGAACAGTCCAAGACGCGTGAACTGCCGATCATGGATGACGTGGCCGCAGAGCTGGAGGCCCGCAAACCCACCCAGATCGGCTCGGCGATCGTCCACGGCGACTACCGGCTCGGCAACATGATCTCCGGTGCCAAGCCCAATGAGCACTGGGCCATCGTGGCCGTGCTCGACTGGGAGCTGTGCACGCTCGGCGACCCGATGGCCGACGTGGGCTACTTGATGAACAACTGGGTGTCGCCCGACGAGCCGTCGGCGGGCACCTCGGCTCCGACCCAGGCGGGCGGCTTTGCGTCGCGCAGCGAGATGCTGGATTGGTACGCCGATGCGTCGGGGCGCGATGTCTCGGGAGTCGACTACTACCGCGCGTTCTCGTACTGGCGATTGGCTGCTATAGCGGAGGGTGTGTTGAATCGGTACTTGCGAGGCGTGATGGCCGACGCAGAGGAAACCGACACTGATGTCTTCCGGGAACAGGTCGACTTCCTGTCGGCGAGCGCAGCCGAGCGACTCGCCGCTCGCTGATGTTCTTCCCGTACTCGGCCAGCCCGCCGCCGCTGCGGGGATCGAGCGTCGAGACACAGCTCGGTGCCGCGCCCGACGTCGGCACAGAGCCATCGCCGGTGTCCGCAGTGCTTGAGGCGCAACCGGGCGGCGAGCCGGCACCCGAAGTGCTCACAGCGCAGTCGACGGTTCCCCAGCCGGCTGTGCCTTCGCAGGCACCGTCTTCCGCGCGTGGCGTCGACGATCTGCAGCGGTCTCGACCCGGCTGCTTGCTGGCCGGCGTGGCTGCTGCGGTCGGCGCGATGGCCGGCGCGCTGGTGGCTGGGTTGATCCTGGTCATCGTTCTCGGCGGCGACGACAGCGGACCGACGGGTGTCGACGAGGCGGCCGAGGCGCCGCCCAGCGCCGAGCGGTCGGGTGCTGACGACGCGGTCGAGGCTGACGACGGCGGGACCCCGGACGTGTTGCCACCGGAAGGGTCCACCGGCGACGCCGACTTCTGGAGCCAGGTGCTCGCCAACTCGAACCTGTTCGGTGTCCCCGGTTCTGGCGACTCTGCCTCGCCGAGCAATGGCGGTGCGTTGTCAGCGGACGGAACGGTCGACCTCGATCCCACCCTCCTTGCCGACATCTGGGCGCAGATGCTCACCGGCGAGCTGGGCCAGCCCGGGGCGCCGCTGGGCAGCCGGATCGAAGGCATCAACGTCAAGGCCGTCCTTGAGGCGGTCCAGGAATCCGTAGTCATCGTGAAGGTCGTGACCGCTGAGAGCCCAGACGGCGGCGGCTCGGGCTTCGTGGTGGCGGCCGACGGTCACATCGTCACCAACGAGCATGTGGTCCGTGATGCCGAGACGGTGCATGTCCGGCTGTTCGGAGGCGAGCTCGTGCCCGCTGAGGTCGTCGCCAGCGACCCGACCCGCGATCTCGCCGTGCTGAAGGTTGACCGCGGTGGGCTGCCGACGGCCCGCCTCGGTTCCACCGAGGGCGTGGAGGTCGGGGACGAGGTAATCGCGATCGGCAACGCTTTCGACATCGACGGCGAGCCCACGGTGACGGCCGGCATCGTGTCGGGCCTCGATCGCGTCATCGACTTCCCCGACGGCCACCGGCTGGTGCGGCTCATCCAGACAGACGCGGCGATCAACCCCGGCAACTCCGGCGGGCCGCTCGTGAATGCAGCCGGCGAGGTCATCGGCGTGAACACCGCTATCCGTGGCGGCTTCGCGGAGGGGATCGGCTACGCCATCTCCATCGATAACGCCCGCCCGATCATTGACCAACTGCTCGAGGGCGTGGTGCAGGCCAAGGCCTACCTGGGTGTGCGCGTCACGTCGGTCGAAGACTTCATTGCCGCTCGCGAGACCCCCGACGAGTCTGACGACCTCGGGCCGGGCGGCGGACTCGGCGACATCGGTCCCGAGACCGTGGAGCCAGGCCCTGATCCTGACGATGAGCTGCCCGACATCGACATGCCGCCGGAGGTCACCTACGGCGCGCTGGTTGTGGGCCTCGACCCTGGCGAGGCCGCCGAACGGGCGGGCATCGAGGCGGGTGACGTGATCATCGAATTCGAAGGCGCGGAGATCCGCACGAGCAACGACCTCGTCGTGGAGATCTTGGCGCTGCTGCCCGGTGATCGAGTCGAGATGAAGGTGATCGGTCTCGACGGAAGCGTCCGCACGGTCGAGCTGGTGCTCGGTTCGTTCGTTCCCGACGACACCGAGGGCTAGTCCTGGCGCAGCCAGTTCTGCAGCCCTGCGCGTGTTGCACCCGTCCGCGATACTGCGGAGGCTGGTTGGGCCGGCGACTGGCCGAACCGGCGCCGCCCGCACTGGCGATCAGACCGAACAAGGAGTACAGAGATGGCTGACCGGGTCTTCGATACTGGGACCGACGACATACTCGTCGACATCAGCGACGGCGTGATGACGATCACGCTGAACCGCCCCGAGCGCCGCAACGCGATGTCCACGCCGATGATGGAGGGGCTCGTCGCTGCGATCGCCGATGCCGAGGTGGCTTCCGACGTGGGGGCGCTGGTGCTGACCGGAGCGGGCGGCGCCTTCTGCGCCGGCGGCGATGTGAAGGGCATGGCCGCGGCCGGCGGCGAGGGCGGCGGCAGCCCGCTGCAGTACGACGCCCGGGTGCACAACCAGCGCCGCAGCCAGCGCGATACCTCCGGACGGCTGTACGAGATGCCCAAGCCGACGATTGCTGCGCTGCCGGGAGCCGCAGCCGGCGCGGGCCTGTCGATGGCCCTGTCATGCGACCTGCGGTACGCCGCGCCCAACGCGGTCATGACCACGGCGTTTGCCCGGGTGGGCTTCAGCGGCGACTACGGCGGCACGTGGTTCATGTCACGCCTGATCGGGTCGGCCAAGGCGCGTGAGCTGTATTTCCTGTCGGACCGGGTCGACATGGACCAGGCCGTGTCGCTGGGACTGGTGAACGGCGTGTTCGAAGCCGACAGCCTGATGGACGAGGTGGGTGCCATCGCCCGGCGGCTGGCCAACGGGCCCACGGTGGCCTACCGGTACATGAAGGAGAACCTGAACCGGGCGGTTCACGGCGACATGGGCGAATGCCTCGACATGGAAGCCGCGCACCACATCCATACCGGTCAGACCGACGATCACAAGGAAGCCGCGCAGGCGTTCGTCGACAAGCGCGAGCCGGTGTTCCACGGCCGGTAGCCACCTCGCTGTCAGCGCCTGACAGCTTCTCTAATCACCGTTCGATTTCTGCGATTGGCAGCGCGGGCTGCACCGTACGCTTGTGCGGATGCGGAACGAGGTCGACCTCAGCGGGGTTGACCCTTCGCGGGTTCCGCCGGTGCCGCCCGTCAGCACGGACTCCCAGCGAGGGACGGCGGCCCCGGTCGGGGACGGCCCCCCGCTGATCCAGCGCCGCGATGGGGTCGGCGACGTCGACGCCGGGCGGCGCAACGCTTCGGCCGTCGCGCCCCCGCCAGAACCCGCCGCGAGTCGAGTTGTGCCTCCGAGCCGTCCGGGTGCGCGAGAGCAGGTGTCGGGTCGGGCCTGGCGGGCGCTCATGGTGGCCTCGCTGGGCACGGTCTTGGTCGGCTTCAACAGCACGGCCACCAATATCGCCCTGGATGCGATCCAGGGCAGCTTCGCCGGCGCCACCGCAGCCGATGTGGGGTGGGGCATCGCCGGATTCATGATCGGCACCGCCGCATTCCTGCCGCTTGCGGGCCGGCTGGCCGACCGCATCGGGCGCAAGTTCATCTTCCAGTTGGGGCTTGTGCTGTTCGCGCTGTCGGCGGTCGCCTCCGCGCTGGCACCCACGGTGTGGACGCTCAACTTGGCGCGGGTCATGCAGGCGCTGGGCGGCGCGGCGATCCTGCCCGCCTCTCTCAGCCTGGTCCTGCCGCTGTTTCCCGCGTCGAGGCGCACCACCGCTGTAGGGCTGTGGTCCGCTGCGGGTCCGCTGGCTGCGGGCATCGCGCCCGGACTGTCGGCATTCCTGCTGGGAACGCTGGGCTGGCGCGTCCTGTACTTCATCAGCGCCCCGGTCGCGCTGGTGATGCTCGTTGCGGCGTGGCGTGTGCTGACCGAGCTGCCGCCCCCCGAGACATCGCACCGGCTCGACGTCACCGGCGCGGCTGCGGGCACCATCGGGCTGGCCGCCTTGGTCACGGCGATCATGCAGGGCGGCCGGGTGTGGGGCTGGACATCGCCGGTCACGCTTGCCGTTGCGGCCGTGGGGGTGGGGGCGTTCGCCTGGTTCGTCGTCAATTCGCTGCGCCATCCCGAGCCGCTGCTCAACCTGCACCTGTTGGGGCGACGCGGCGTGTGGGTAACGCAGCTGGCCAACTTCCTGGTGGGCATCTCCTCGCAATCGATCTGGTTGATCTGGCCGCTGTTCATGTTCAACTTCTGGGACTACTCCGAGAACCAGGTCGGGCTGGGCGTCACGGTCGGACCGATCGTGGCCGGCGCGTCCACGGTGTTCTTCAGCCGGCTCGGGGAGCGCTGGAACGCGATGGCCCTGTGCCGCACCGGTGCCGCCATTCAGATCGTGGCCATCGGATGGCAGGTCATCCGGCTGGGGCCCGAGGCCGACTATCTGCGTGAGATGGCGCCCACGATTGCGCTGTTCGGGCTGGGCTGGGGAATGTGCGTGCCGTTGCTCAACAGCGTGGCGCTGGCCTGGGTGGACGAGTCGTACTTCGGCGAGATCAGCGGGCTGTTCAACACGCTGCGGTATGCGGCCTCGGCGATCGGCATTGCAGGCCTGTTTGCTCTGCTGAAGGACGAGTCGAGCTCGCTCGTCTACTACCAGCACGGGCTGGTGTTCTTCTTGGTCTCGGCGATTGTGGCGTTTGCGTCGCTGTGGATCCCCATCGGGAAACCAGATCAGGCACCGCGGTAACCGTCACAAGTCTTCGGGTCTTGCTACTGGTGCCGCGCACGGCTGTATGGCACGCTGAGCACCTGTGTCGTTGAGCCAGATGCTGCAGCTGTTCGCCGTGTGCGCGCTGGGCTGCAATGCGGCGACGGTCCTGGTGCTGTGGCGGGGCGGCAGGCGTGCGGGTTCGCGCTTCGGGGGTGCCTCGACGCTGGCGGGCATTGCGGCTGTGTTGGCCGTTGGGGCGACGCTGGGCTCGCTGTACCTGTCCGAGATCGCCCATCTCGAGCCTTGCCGCTGGTGCTGGTTCCAGCGCATCGCGATGTACCCGCTCGCGCTGGTGCTGGTGATTGGGGCGTTCGTCCGTGACCGGGGGGTGTGGCGCTACGGGCTGCCGATGTGCGTGGCGGGCGCTGCGATGTCGACGTGGCACTACCTGCTGCAGCACTTCCCCGATCTCGAAGGCGCCACGGCATGCAGCATCACCAGCCCGTGTGCCGTGCGGTACGCGTGGGAGTTCGGGTTCGTGTCGATCCCGTACATGGCGGGCAGCGTGTTCGTGCTGGCGGGGGTGCTGCTGAATCTGGCACGTCGGCGGTCGTGATGATTCGGCGCCGAATCAGCGCTCTTGACTATGAGACGGCGAGGCTGGCTCCTACGGTTATGGCCATGAACAAGAACGTGACCGAGCAATGAAACGGATGCTCGGCAAGTTGATCCCCCGGACCACGGGCGGCCGATGGGCGGCGGCGTTAGGCCTCGGCGTTGCTTCGGCGGTGGTCCTCTACCTGGCCTTCGTTGTGTTCGGGGTCCACCTGATCTTCGTGGACGAAGTGGTGGACGAGGAAGCTCCGGAGTTCGCCGCCGATCTTGGCGATACCGACATCGACGAGCTCATCAGCGCGGCAGTGGCCAGTGGCGGTTCTGATGGCCGGGCAGCGCTCGCCGAGCGACGCTCGGAGCTCGAATCTGAAGCGGACCGCATGCGCACCGACGCAATGGCCGACGGCTCGGACGAGGCGATGGGCGAGATGTACGGGGATCTGAACCCGATGCTGGAAGAGATCGCCCAGTTGGAAGCTGCTGAGGAGCAGATGATGGGCCCTGACGAGGCTGCGCAGCTCGCCGCCGAGCGGGAGCAGGAGCAGGCCGAGACGATGGCGGCGGCCGAGGAGATGGCTGACGGCGGCGTGCGGGTCGCGTCTGTGGGGAGCTTCGGGCCCCGGTCGCATCCAGCCGTCGGCACTGCGGTGGTGCTGACCGACGGCACGCAGACCTTCCTGCGGTTCGATGACGACTTCGCCACCGACAACGGCCCCGATCTGAACGTGTACCTGCACTCTGCGGGTCCGGACGCCTCGGTCGGCAATCTTGTGGACGATTTCATCGACTTGGGCGACCTGAAGGGCAACATCGGGGCGCAGAACTATGTGATTCCCGACGATGTGGACCTTGACCGGTACAGCACCGTTTCGGTTTGGTGCGTTCGTTTTCGTGTGGTCTTTGGTACTGCT
This sequence comes from Acidimicrobiaceae bacterium, assembly GCA_026713105.1. Classification (GTDB taxonomy): domain Bacteria; phylum Actinomycetota; class Acidimicrobiia; order Acidimicrobiales; family Poriferisodalaceae; genus Poriferisodalis. The sequence goes on along the minus strand of JAPOPC010000015.1, from coordinate 17,397 downwards.
GAGCTTGTGCCTATGAACTGACGCCTTGCAGGGGGCGCACCTCTTGCGCCCGCTGGGGAGGCGGCATGAGCCTCGGCTCCCGCGATCCGGCAGGTCGCAACGTCGCCGAGTCTCCTGCCGCCTCCCCGGCTTTGGCATCTGTGTCTCTTGGTTCGAGTCCTTAGTGTCTTGGCATGTCGGCTGGTGCGGTGAAGGACGGGCGGGCGCATCTGGCTGCTCTGGACACCGACCGGGCGGTGTTTCTCGATGGCGAGCTGATCTCGCGGGTTGCTGGGCATCCGGCTTTTGCTGAGAGCTGCCGGGCGTTCGCCTCGCTGTACGACTTTCAAGCCGCCAACCCGGAGCTGATGACGTTCGATGTCGGTGGGGGGCGGCGGGCCAATTTGGCTTGGCAGATGCCCACCAGCTATGAGGAATTGGTGGCCAAGCGCTTGGCTATGACGGCTTGGGCGGAGCTGCATGCCGGGTTTATGGGCCGCTCGCCTGATCATCTGGCGTGTGCTGTGTCGGGGCAGTTGATGCGTCTTGATTTGTTCGAGGCGCACGGCGCTTCGTATGCGTCGGCCTACTGGGACTACTACGAGTGGGCTCGGGCCAACGACGTCTTTCTTACCTACGTGATCATCAACCCTCAGGCGGACCGGTCCAAGGCGTGGGGCGATCAGTCGAATCCTCACATGACGGCGCACATCGTCGATGAGGGGCCTGATGGGCCGGTGGTGCGCGGGGCGAAGATGCTGGGGACCAGCTCGATCATGGCGCAGGAGGTGTTCGTCGCAAACCTGCAGCCGCTGCAGCCTGGTGAGGAGGATCTGGCGATCTCGTTCGCGTTGCCGCTCGATGCGCCCGGTGTGAAGATCGTGTCCCGCAAGAGCTTCGAGCACCATGCGGTGAGCCCGTTCGACAACCCGCTGTCACACCGGTTCGACGAGAACGACGCCATCATCTATTTCGACGATGTGGTGGTGCCGTGGGAGCGGGTGTTCGTGTACCGCGACGTCGACATGTGCCGGCGCCAGTTCCACGAGACGCCCGGGCACGTGTACCAGAACTATCAAGCCCAGGTGCGCCTGGTGGTCAAGCTGCGGTTCCTGCTGGCGGTGGCCCGGCGGCTCACCGAGATGATCGGCACCGTGAACATGCCGGCAGTGCAGGCGAAGCTGGGCGAGCTGGCTGCCCGAGTGGCGGCGATCGAAGGTCTGCTGTTCGGCATGGAGGCGAGCGGGTTTCATGTCGGCGAGTACTTCGTGCCGAACCGGCACCTGCTGTACTCGGCTCAAGTAACAACCCAGGCTCTGTACCCGCAGATCGTCACCGAGATCCGTGAGCTGGCCGGTGGCGGGCTGATCATGCTGCCGTCGTCTGAGGCCGATCTGGCTCATCCCGAAGTCGCGGCTGTGCTCGACAGCACGCTGGTGTCGGCCCGTGAGGGCGAGGGGGCCTATGAGCGGATGAAGTTCCTGAAGCTGACGTGGGACGCGATCGGCTCGGAGTTTGCGAGCCGCCACACCCAGTACGAAATGTTCTATGCCGGCGCGCAGCACGTGACCCGGGGTCACAGCTTCCGCACCTACGACTGGGCCGGCGCCGAGCGGCTGCTGGACGCGATGCTCGAGGGCAACGACGCTGAGTGGGTTGGGGCCGGGCGGCACAGCGCTGGCGGGGACGGTGACGGCCTGCATGGGGCCGGTCGACACAGCGCCGGTCGCGACGGCGGCGAGGGAGAAGCGTGATGGAAATCCGCAAGATGGTGACGTTTGTGGAGGACACCCGCAGCGAGGCCGGCGCGGTCGTCGAGCCGGTGCTGCGCAAGGTGGCCGTGGTGGCGGTGGTCCGCAACGAGTTCGCCGGACGGCATGTCGACGACCTGTCGCCGTACTACGAGGCGAGCATCGAGCTGGGCAACGAGATTGCTGGGCTGGCGGTGGAGCAGATGAAGCCGTATTCGATCGAGAGTTACGGCAAGGCGGCCATCGTCGGGCTCGACGGTGAGCAGGAGCACGGCGTGGCGCTGCTGACGACGCCGTACGGCAACGTGCTGCGCGAGGCAGCGGGTGGCGGATCCGCGTGGATCTCCTCCGCGACGAAGCGGGCGCAGCCCGGCGCGTCCATTGACATCCCGCTTGCGTACAAGGATGCGTTGTATGTGCGCTCGCACTACGACGCCATGAGCATCACGTTGCACGACGCGCCGCTGGCAGACGAGATTGCGGTGATCTGCTGTTTCGCCAACCGGGGCCGCCCGCACCATCGGGTCGGCGGGCTCAGCATCGACGACGCCGTGGGCGAGGACGGGCTGACCTGATGCGAAGCACAACGGCCCACAGAGGCGGCGACGTCCTCGGCTGGAATCGCAGCGCTTCGCTGTTTCGCGAACCGGGGGCGCCCCGACCACCGGGGTCGCGGCCTTGGCGCCGATGGGGCATCGAGCAGGGGTTGATCCGATGAGGACGGCGATCACCAACCTCGGCGTGGTTCTGTCAGGAGACTGGCGCGATCCGTTCATCGATGCCGACACGTTGGTGACCGACGCTGGGCTGATCGAGTCCGTCGGCGCTGCTGGCGGCGTTGATCTCGACAGTTGCGACGTGGTGATCGATGCGGGCGGGGCCACGGTGGCACCCGGGCTGATCGATTCGCATGTGCACCTGGCGTTCGGTGACTTCACGCCGCGGCAGAACACCGTCGGTTATCTCGAGAGCTACGTCCACGGCGGCACCACCACCGTGCTGTCGGCGGGCGAGGTGCACATTCCCGGTCGGCCGACCGACGTCGCGGGGGTGAAGGCGCTCGCGGTCGCGGCCCACAAGTGCTACGAGAACTACCGGCCCGGCGGCATGCGGGTGCACGCCGGTTCGCTGCTGCTCGAGCCCGGACTGACGCCCGAGGACTTCGCCGCCGTGCGGGCCGACGGCGTCTGGCTGACCAAGGCCGGCTTCGGTGCCGTCGAGAGCGCCAAGGACTACGTCGAGCTCGTCGCCATGGCCAAGGCAGCCGGGCTCGTCACCACCCTGCACACGGGAGGCTGCTCGATTCCCGGCACGTTCCCGGTGACCGGCGAGGACGTGCTGGACATCGATCCCGACATCTCGTTCCACATCAACGGCGGGCCGGTCGCGATTGAAGACCGCTACTACGACGTCATTGCCGGTGAGACGCAGATGGGCATGCAGGTGTGCGCTGCGGGCAACCTGCGCACCGGCATCCTCGCCGCCGAGGCCGCCCACCGCCACGACGCCTTCGACAGGCTGCTCATCGGCACCGACACGCCCACCGGCAGCGGGATCATGCCGCTCGGGATGCTCTACACGATCATCCACATGGCAGCGGTCAGCGACCTCGACGTCGTTGATCTGATCGGCGCCGCCACCGGCAACGTGGCCCGAGTCTTCGGCCTCAACAATGGTCTTGTGGCGCCGGGCCGTGACGCCGACCTGATCGTGATCGACGCCCCGCTCGGCGGCACCAAGGACACCGCACTGGACGCCATGAAGAACGGCGACATGGCTGCCATCGGCGCCGTGATCACCGACGGCGTGCCCCGATTCGTGGGCCGCAGCCGCAACACGCCACCCACGACACGTCCGATCACCGTGGCGCGCTCGTCAGTCCTGCGGGACTTCTAGATCACGCCGCCGAAAGCAGCGGCCCCGTCTCTCGCGAGTGCGGGCCGTTGCAGGCAGTGGCCCAGTCTCTTGCGAGCTCAGGCCGCCCAAGTTCTCGGATTGCTGGGATCGGTTGCTTCTGGGCTCAGGCGGCCGTCATGAAGCGCACGTTGAGGTGCAGGTAGGCGTTCGGGTTCGGGTGCATTGCCCAGATCTCCTGCCACTCGGCGCCGCCGAGCTTCGAGCGGAAGCCCTCCTCGCGGGCTTCCCGGCTGTCCCAGCGGATGATCCAGCACACGTTGGGCTGGCCGTGGGGGGACACCTGCGGGTCTGACCCCGCAACCTCGGGCTCATGCCCGTCGTCGACCCAGAAATCGATGACGTCGAGGTTGGCCCGCAGCCACGGTGCCGCATGGTCGGTGGCCCACTGCCGGTAGGCGTCGAACCACTCGGGCTCGATCGTGTAGTCGCGGACTTCCACGATTGCTTCTGATGCGTCTGTCATCGCTGCTCCTTCTCAACAAGTGCTGTGGCTAGTCTGACGTTGAACAGGCCGAGTAGCACAGGTCGGGAATCCTCAAACCGCTGCTCAGGGCTCTAGGGCTGAAACCGATGCCTCGCAATCAACCCAACTGGCGCATCCCGCTCTACATACTGATTGCCTCATCGCTCTTCTGGGCAATCGTCATCATTTCCTATATGTAGCTACGGCCGCCGTCGGTCGCAATGGCACCGATGTCCCCGATCACATCCGGCGGCAGGTCGGCGCCGATGTCCATGGAGACGCTGGCATTCACCTCGTCGACCAGCCCGTCGAAGTGCTCGGCAATGGCGCCGGCAATCTGGTCATGGCGACCCACCGCAGCAAAGAGCCGCACCACGTCGTCGTCGACGCAAGCGGCCATCTGGCCCCAGCCGTCGTTGCGAGACAGGTGGTTGAGCTTCTCGCCGAGGTCCCCGAGATCATGCTGTTCAAGCACGGGCCAGTACGCCCGGGTGCTGCCGTAGAAGCCGATCCGGTAGCGGACCCACTCGACCATGCGCTCCACGGTCTCGTCGTCGGGGCCGGTGCAGATGAACCCGCCGCCGGTCACCCAGAAGTCGCTGCGGTCGCGCCCGGCCCGGTCGAGCCCGGCCTGCAGCTGGGGCATCACATGTTCCCGCAGGTAGTCCGGCGTGCAAAAGCCGTGCAGGCGTACCCCGTCGCAGTACTGCCCGGCCACTCGCAGCATGGCCGGGCCGACCGCAGCGATCATGATCGGCGGCGTTGAGTCAATCGGCTCGGGCGTGAAGTTCGGCGTCATCAGCGAGAAGCGGTAGTGCTCACCCTCGTAGCTGAGCTGCTCGCCGGTGGACCAGGTGTGCCAGATGGCCCGGATCGCCTGCACGTACTCGGCCATGCGGGGCGCCGGCGCCGACCACGGCACGCTGAACCGCCGCTCGTTGTGGCCCTTGACCTGGCTGCCGATGCCCAGCACGAAGCGCCCGTTCGAAGCCGCTTGCAGGTCCCACGCCGTCGACGCGGTCACCATCGGACTGCGAGGGAAGCTGATCGCCACGCTGGTGGCGAGCTTCACCCGCTCGCTGTGCACCGCTGCGATGCCGAGGGGGATGAACGGCTCATGCCGGTTCTCCATCGTGACGACGCAGTCGTAGCCGTCGGCCTCGATCCGCCGCACCTCGTCGGGCACGGCTCGCAGGTTGTGCTGAGGCAATGTCGCGCTGACGTGCATGGGGCACTCCCGTCTTCCAGCGAGCCATCTTGCTGCAATCGGCGATGCTGCCGCTGCTGCCAAGCGTGCCTGCTGATGTCGTGCCCGCCCAATCAGCGCCCTCGGCAGGATTCGAACCTGCGACGCACGGTTTAGGAAACCGACGCTCTATCCCCTGAGCTACGAGGGCAAATCCGGCGAATATCCCGACGGGATTGCCGCTCGAAGTCTGCCCCGTTCGTCGCCGCCATCCGCGCGCCACCGCGCTCGAGCTGAGCGATTCGCTCTGCCCGGCAGGACTGAGCGGGGTCTTGTCCCGCCGGGCCTTGCTGGTCGTCCAGGGTTGGAGGCGTGTCCGTCCGACCCTGGGGAACGCTCCGCGGGGCCGAGCAGCCCTGATGTTGTCAAGGGCCACGGGGCTGTCGGGCGGTTCGTTGTGGCGTGGGTTTGGGATCTGGTTCCTGGGCTGTGGCCCAGGTGCCATCGGGTTGAGGGACCATCTTGAGGCCGTGCTGATGGAGGTGGTGATGGTGCCGGTGGCACAACAGCACCAGGTTGTCGAGATCGGTCGGTCCGCCGTCGAGCCAGTGGATGATGTGGTGTGCGTCGCAGCGGGACGGCGGCTCCCCGCAGCCGGGCCACCTGCAGTGTCTGTCGCGTGCGATGAGCAGTCTGCGCAACCGTTTCGGCACGGTTCGGCGAGCCCGGCCGGCGTCGGCTGACCCGCCTGGGCCTCCGAGGATGATGGGGATGACCTCCGAGTCGCAGGCCAGGCGCCGAACGAATTCGGGCGGCAGCTCGGTGCCGGCATCGGTCAGGCCGATCTCGTCGGTCTGGCCGCGCAGCGCCTCGAGGCCGATGAGCACGCTGATCTGCGCCGGCGGCAGCCGCCGCGCAGGGTCCCAGCCGCATCGGGGCTCGTTGCACGCAACGTCGTCAGCATCGGGTATGTCGACTCCGGCTTGGCCATTGCGGCGGGCGCGTGCGAGCAGCCGGTCGACCGCGGCCGCGTCGGCGTCGGTGTGGGTGATGCCCGCGAGCACATAGGCCAGCACGTCGGCGTCGCGCTGGGCAGGTGTGCGCCGCTCGTTGCGCACCTGCTTGTCGTCGTTCCAGAATTCGCGGCGCAGCATTTCGAGATGGGCCTCGACATGGGCGCCGGTCTCGGGATCCAGCTCGGCCCACAGCCGCAGCATCCCCTCGTGGTCACGCCGCCACCCCGCACCACGAGCCTGCCGCTGCCGCTCGAAACGCTCCATCGGCGTCTCGACAGAGTGCTCGGCCTCCGCTCGCCGCACACGTCGGCGTGTCTGGTCGGTGTTTTCGCCGGCCGCGGCTGCCACCAACTCGGCACGCACTGGGTCGGGTACACGTGCGTCGCCCAGCGCTTCGGCCTGAGCGGGAGTGATGTCGCCCTCTGACAGCGCCTCCAGCACGGTGTGGTGCTCGCGGGCCTTCTGCGCGGCACGAACCATCCGGCGGGCGTCACGCTCGGACACTCCCGCGGCGTCGCGCAATGACAGATGGGGCGTGGCATCTGGCGCCGTACCCGACTCGTTCAGCACGTCCAGCGCGCCCAGCACCTCGGCCCGGTAGCCCGCCAAGCAGTTCGCCACCCGCTCGATGTCACCCAACACGCCGGTCAGCTCGTCGCGCCCGAGTCCAGCGAGCGCCGCAGCGTTCAGCCGGCGCAGCGACAACGATTCTGCGTCGTCGAGCTGGGTAAGTCGGTGGGACTGGCCGATTCCGCTGGGTTGATGAAATTGGTCGAGCCCGCCGGCAGCACGATCGTCACCCGGCGCGCCTTCAGCCTCATCAGCCCGCCTGGCCCCGCTCTCGCCGTCTCTCAACATGAGAACAACCGTACGAAGACGGTGTGACACGGACCAGCCGCACGTCTCTCAGCTGTCTCGTCGAGCTGCGTGCGTGTGCGGCGAAGCGCCTTCGGATTTGTCCTGCGGACGTCTGCTCGCCAGCTAACCCGGCTGTCCAAGCCCGAGTTCGCGCGAGATGACGATTCGCTGAATCTCGCTGGTGCCTTCGCCAATTTCCAGGATCTTCGCGTCGCGATAGAACCGCGCCACCGGAGTCTCGTCCATGAATCCGTACCCGCCGAAGACCTGAGTTGCTTCGCGCGTCGCCGCCACAGCTGCCTCGGTCGCGTAGAGCTTGGCGATGGCTGCTTCCTTCTTGAACGGCAGTCCAGCGTCCTTGCGTGCCGCTGCCGCATACGTCACTTGGCGTGCGGTCTCCGCGGCTACCGCCATGTCGGCGCACTTGAATGCGATTCCTTGATTGGCTCCGATCGGCCTGCCAAACGCGGTCCGTTGGTTCGCATACGCCGTGCATTCTTCGAGACAGGCTTGGATCAGTCCCACTGCGAGTGCCGCGATGGCGATCCTCCCATCGTCGAGGGTCGCCAGGAACTGCTGAAACCCTCGCCCGGGCGCTCCGAGGAGGTTGGATTCGGGCACTCGACATCCATCAAACAGCAGCCCATGGGTGTCTGATGCGTGCCAACCCATCTTGTGGTACGCCGGCTCCACGATGAAGCCAGCAGTTCCCGCGGGCACGATGAAGGTTGAGATGCCATCAGCAGTCCGAGCGGTCACTGTGACGAGGCTGGTGATCTCGGTGCCGGAATTGGTGATGAAACACTTGGATCCGTCGATCACCCAGTGGGGCTGCGCACTCGACGTGTCGAGCACGGCGCGTGTCTTGGTCGCTCCGGCGTCTGAGCCGGCGTCGGGTTCAGTAAGTCCAAAGCCAGCGAGCGTCCGGCCGCCGACGAGGTCAGGCAGGTACTCGGCCTTCTGTGCGTCCGATCCGAACTCGAAGATCGGTTTCGCTCCCAAGCAGACGCCAGCCTCGAGCGTGATGCCCAGCGATTGATCGGCTCGCCCGATCTCCTCGATGGCAATGCAGAGTGTGGTGAAGTCCGCTCTGGCACCCCCGTATTCCTCGGGGAAGATGAGCCCGAACAGCCCGAGTTCGCCCATGGCTCGCACAGTGTCGGTGGGGAAGGTGTGCGCTAGGTCCCAATTGGCTGCGTGCGGTGCAATCTCCGCGTCAGCAAAGTCGCGAACGACTGCCCGGAACTGGTCTTGCTCGTCAGTGAATTGCATCATGCGGTGTGCTCCGTCGGTGAGGTGCTGGGGCAGTTGCCTACAAGGCCAGGAACTTGCGTTGGAGGTCGCGGTTGTCGTGGAGTTCGGCTATGTCGAGGGTTTCGATGATCTCGCCCTTGTCCATGATCAGGCCGCGTTCCGCAATGCGAGCTGCGAAGTCGAGGTTCTGCTCGACGACGAGCACGGTGATCCCTCGGGCGAAATTGATGTGATCGATGGCCTCGGCGATCTCGTCGAGGATGGAGGGCTGAATGCCTTCGGAGGGCTCGTCGAGCAGCAGCAGTTTCGGCTCTGAGACCAGGGCCCGTGCCAAGGCCAGGATCTGCTGTTGACCGCCTGAGAGGCTGCCGCCGCGAGCGCGTCGGCGCTCTGCGAGCAAGGGGAACTCGTCGTAGACCTCGTCGATCTGGGCATCGGCCGAACCGCGTATCGCTGCGGCGCCGACCCTGAGGTTCTCCGCGACGGTGAGCTTGGGGAAGATGTCGCGTCCTTGGGGTACGTGGGCGATGCCGAGTCGGGCTCGTTCGTGCGGCCGCAGCGACACCAGATCGGTCCCCTGGAATGTGAGCGTCCCGCCTGTGGAGCTGATCGTGCCGCTGAGCGCCCGCATGAGCGTCGTCTTGCCGACTCCGTTGCGGCCGAGAACGGCGGCGCGCTCGCCTTCGGCGAGGGAGAGGCTGACGCCGTGCAGCACTGCTGCGGACCCGTAGCCGGCTCGCAGGTCACTCGCTTGCAGCATCGGCGTGCCTTCCTCCGAGGTAGATGTCGATGATTCGTTCGTCGCGCGATAGCTGTTCGAAGCTGCCTTGGGCGAACAACGAGCCCATATGGAGCACAGCGATGGGCGCGTCCAAGCGGCGCACGAATTCCATGTCGTGCTCGACGACGATGACAGATGCGCGTTCGCCCAGTTGGGCGACCAGAGCCGCAGTGCGCTCGGTCTCGTCGCGTGTCATTCCGGCCGTGGGCTCGTCGAGCAGCACGACGCTGGGCTCGCCGGCGACGACCATGCCGACCTCCAGCCACTGCTGCTGGCCGTGAGACAGTGTCCCGGCTGGGCGTTCGGCATCGTCGCTCAACCCGAGCCATTCGAGGAGCTCCGATGAGCGAGTCCGGGCCGATTCGATGCTGCGGGACTTGGCGTAGCAGGCGAGCCAGAGGTTCTCTCGGGCCGTCAAGGCCTTGTAGATCGATGCGACCTGCAGCTTGATGCCCACACCGCCGCGCGCCCGACGGTAGGGATGCCACTTGGTCAGGTCATGATCGTCAAGGGTGACGGCTCCGGAGGTCGTTCGCAGCTGACCGGAGAGCAGGGCGAGCAGGGTGCTCTTGCCCGCCCCATTGGGCCCGATGAGACACGACACTCCCCGAGACGGGAAGGCCAACGTGACGTCGTTGACTGCTGCGAGCCCGCCGAACTGCTTGGTGACGCCCCGCACGGCAATCCGGTGCCCTCGATCCTCGGAGCCGGTGTCGGACAGCACCTCGAGGACGCGGTCTAGGTTCTGCGACGGCACCGGTGCATCGGCCGCTGACGCTCGGCTGCGGCTGGCCAGAAACCTGGATATCCGGCTTCGCGTGCGTCCAAGGCTGGGGACGATCCCGCCGGGCAGTGCCAGGACGATCACGATCAGCAGCAGACCGAGAACGATCGGCTCGTTGTCGCCGCTCGCGCCGCCGAACCATGACGAGAAGCCCTTGACGACCAGCACGCCCACGAACGCGCCGGCGACGCTGGTGCGACCGCCGACCAGCACCCAGATCACGACTAGGGCCGCAGGCGCGAGCGAGAACACCGGGGGACTGATGAACCTGCCCCATGCAGCGAAGAGGGCGCCGGCGAATCCGGCGATGGCCCCGCCGACGGTGAACAGCGCGAGCTTGTGCCGGCGGACGTCGTAGCCGAGCAGCTCGGTGCGCAGCTCGTTGTGCTGCAACGCGACTGAGACGCGTCCGAACGGCCTGCGGGCGATGACCCGGATGACGACGGCGATGACGAGCCCCGCGGCGGCGCACACCAAGAAGAACTGCGTGCGAGTGAGCATGTAGCTCTCGGCGCCGGGCAGCCGCACCGTGAGCCGGGGAATACGGGTCATGCCGTTGTACCCGCCGAACGGCGCGTCGCCGATGCGGTAGGCCGTGCCGGAGGTCGAGTTCACGAACGCGAACAGCACCAAGCTGGTGGCCAGCGTGATGATCGCCACGTAGACATCGGTCACGTTGCCGTAGAACATGAAGTAGCCGAGCAGCGCGGCGACGATCGTTCCCGCTGCGACGGCCGCCAGTACTGCGGACATCGTCTCGCCGGTGTTGTCGGCGAGATTGATGGCCCAGAACCCGTAGGTGTAGCCGCCGACGCCGTAGATAGCCGCCTGGCCGAGGCTGAAGATGCCGCCTTGTCCCCATACGAGCGTGAGCGACAGAGCCAGGATTGCCTGAGTGGCCCACAGAGTCCACTCGAAGGCCGTGAACTCCTCGACCAGGTTGGCCAGGACGGCGACGACGGCAAATGCGGCCGCGGCTGCTGCCGTGTCGTTTCGCACCGAACCGCGGGCGGAGCCTGCTTGCTGGGAGCGGAACCGTGCCGTGCCGGCGTTCATCGCAGGCTTCGCTGACCGGTGAGGCCTTGGGGCAAGAACCGCAGAATGACGATCGCAGCGATCAGCAACATTGCTTGCCCGATGACCGGCGTGAACAGATTCGTGCTGACGTTCTCTATGAATCCCAGCAGCCCACTCGCCGACACTGGACCGGCGACGAAGGCAGGTCCGCCGACGATCACCGTCATGAACGAGCGGGCCACGAACGTCTGGCCCATAGTGGGAATGACGCCCACGAGGGGTGCCAGCACCGCACCCGCGGCGCCGGCCAGCGACGCGCCGAACCCGAACGTCCACATATTGATCCGGGAGGTGTTGACGCCGAGGCTTTCAGCCATCGACGGGGACTGCACCGACGCTCGGGCGTGCAGCCCATAGCGGGTGTGGCGCATGACGGCGTAGGTGACCAGGACACACGCCACGGCTGCCCCCATCAGCACGACGTTGTAGGTCGACATCGAGTAATTGCCGACGCTGAAGTCGCCGACAGGTACTGCAATGCCTTCAGTCACCGATCCATAGATGTTCTCGATGACCTGCACCATGACCAACGACAGGCCCCAAGTAGCGAGCATCGTGTCCGCCAAGCGGGCATAGAGCCATCGGATCAGCAAGCGCTCGACGATGATGCCGAACACACCGACCGCAACCGCCGCGGCCAGCATCGCGACCCAAGTGTTGAGCCCATTGCGAACCCCTGTGAGCGTGGCGAACGCCCCCAGCATGATGAACTCGCCGTGAGCGAGGTTGATGATCCCCCTCATACCGAACGTGATCGCCAACCCGACCGACACCAAGGCCAGCACCGAGATCGACGTGACCAGGTCGAAGCCGAGGTTGAAGAGTCGGTCGAAGGCCATCGGCTCGGCGTGCTCCGTAGTTCTTCGGGTTCAGAACGCAGCCGCAGGAAGGCGCCGAGGGGTGCTGACGCCTTCCTGCGACTGGATGTCGCCGGCTCCGCTGTTCGGGATCAGGGAGTGAACTGCTCGTTCGTGTCGGGGCTGGCGATCAGGTCGCAGACGTCCTGCTCGAACGAGGGCGGGATATTGTCGAACGTCTCGAAGACATCGAAACCGTTGTCGGCGTTGGCCCGTGCCAAGCTCACCGGCTGGACCAGATGGTGCGAACCGCCGTCCAGGCTCACCTCGCCCTTCGGGCTGACGAAGCTGACACCGCTCTCGAGCTGCGCGATCACAGCGTCACGGTCCAATGTCCCCGCTGCGTTCACAGCGTCTGCCCACAGGTGCCATCCCTCCCAGACATACACAGCGAGGTCCGTGACGTAGGGGTAGTCACTACCGAACTCGCCGTGCCATGCAGCCACAAATTCGGCGTTGACCGCAGTGTCGAGTTCTTCGAAATACGGGTAGGCGACGACGATGCCCTCGGAAGAGGCCGCATCGAGCGCGACCTGTTCGCTGCCGAGCCCGAAGGTCGTCGACACGATCGGGATGTCAGCGTTGACCCCGGCCGCGTTGTACTGGCTGTAGAACGACATGTGGGCGCCGCCGACCAGCAGCGACACGACCGCATCGGGGCTGGCTTCCTGAACCTCTGAGATCGTGGTGCCGAATTCGGCGACGTCGAGCGGGAAGAAATCCTCTCCCACAATCTCGCCGCCGTTGACGGCCGCATACTCGCGGACCCAGTCGGCCGAAATCTGGCCGTAGTTGTAATCAGCGGCCAGCACATACAGGCGCGGGCCCATGTTCTCGATGGCCCACGGGATGAGCACTTGGAGCTGCTGGGTCGGCACGACACCGGTGACGAAGGTGTTGCGGTCGCACACGCCGCCCTCATAGAGGACGTTGTAGAAGTACAGCAACTCGGCTTCGTCGAAGATTGGGCGAATCGCCTCACGCGATGCGCTGGTGATGCCTGCATGGACCACTGCGAGGTCTTCGGACACCAGCCGGTCGGCGCCGGCGATGTACTCGTTCTGATCAGACTTCGAATCAAGAGCCACGAGTTCAAGCTGGCGTCCGAGCACGCCGCCCTTCGCGTTGATGTCCGCGATTGCGAGCCGGGTCGCGTCCGCCATCGGCGTGCCGTAGATGTTCAGCGGCCCCGTCTCGTCAAGGAGGCTTCCGACACGGATCGGTTCGGTATCGGCCGGCGCGGCAGGTTCGTCGGCAGGGGTGTCGTCCGCCGCGACGGCAGCCGTGGTCTCTGTGGCCTCGGCCGCAGTGTCGGCGGTTCCCGCATCTGCGGCCGCTGCGGTCTCTGCAGCCGGTTCGGCGTCATCATCGCTGCTGGTGCATGCCGCCACGGTCAGGGCGACCGCGACGATTGCGACGGCGAGCCTGGATAGGCGACTTCGGGCTCGGCGCCCGGTCATGCTTTGGTTTGCAGACATAGGTACTGGTCTCCCCTTCGTGACGCTTCCGCCATCGACTGCAGTTGCCGCACGCCGCGGCTCCTACGGTGCGATGGGCAAGAGGCGTGTTCTGGGCAGTGCTTATGGCCCATGTCCGACTCACCGACACACGCGAATGCAGGGTTGAGCGGAATTACCCGCGAATGCAGGTGCTAGCTAGAGCAGTCGCAGCTCGCGGGCGATTGCCACAGCCTCGATGCGGTTGCGGGCGTGCAGCTTCGAGAGCAGCGCCTGGGTGTAGCTACGCACTGTGTTCTCGGCCAGATGCAGCTCGGCTGCGATCTCCTTGCTGGTGCGTCCCAACGCCATGACGCACAAGACCTCATATTCCCGCAGCGTCAGCGACTCGTACACGCCGCCTTCGTCCCCGAGCCGCATTGCGCGGGCCTTCGGGTCGACGACGAGCGAAGGATCCACGTAGATCTCGCCAGTCATCACTTGGCGCAGCGCATCCATGAGATTGCTGGCGTCCTTGAGGACGACTCCGACAGCGCCTGCATTCAGGCAGGCCCGCAGCGGTTCGCGGTCGTCGAACGCGGTGTGGATCACGATGCGCGACACTTCGGACGCTTCCATCAGCAGACGGCACAGGTGCGGGGCGAAGCTGTCGCCGAGCTTGAGGTCCAACAGCACCAGGTCAGGTCCCAACGACTGCGCCAGTGCCACCCCGTCGTCGCCATTGGTGGCTTCACCGACCATCGTGAACTCCGACGCTCGGGCCAGCAGCTGGCGGACTCCGTCGATCACCACCGGATGATCATCGATTACCAGCACCGAAGCGGCCATCAGTGCTCGCCGACGGGCATGGTGATACGGACCGTCGTTCCGCCGTCCTCTCCTGGCCGCACCTCCAAATTGCCGCCCTGGCGCTGCGCTTGTCGCAGCATCGAAGCCAAGCCCCAGTGCCGATCGCCTGATGGAACCACGAGTAGCTCAAATGGCTCAGGCAGCCCGTGGCCGTCGTCCTGGATGACCAGCGAGACTTCTGCTTCTCGGAACTCCAGCGTCGCGACGACCATGGACGCCTGCGCGTGCTGTTCGATGTTGAAGAAGGCTTGACGGACGATGCTGACGAGCGCAGCCTCGACTCGCTGCGGCATCGGACGGATTGCGCCCCGCACGACGAAATGCGCCATGAGTCCCGATCTGGCTGCCAGGTCGTCGATCTCACTCTGAAGGGCAACTGTCGCGGACTCGTTCGAATTGCTGGGCTCGGTGACATTGAAGGCCTGGCGCATCCGTTGGGTGGCTTCTTGAGCTTGACGCTCAATGCGCTCGGCAATGGCCGACTGGCTCTCGTTGCCTCCGTCTCGCAGACATTGAGCAGCAACGCTGATCGAAAACAGCAGTTGGCTTACGTCATCATGGAGATCACTCGCAATGCGTTGACGCTCGGCATCGACGTGCCGTCGGATCGCCGTGGCGGCGCGAATCGACGCGGCCATCATCGGTGCCAAGTTGGTCGCCGCTTCTTCGAGCAGCACTTTGGATCGGTCGCCGATAGATCCGATCGAGCGAAGACCGCCGTACAGGATCCCCACAAGCTCGTCGTCGTACTCGACGGGCACCGCGACCATGCCTCCGAGTCCCTCAGCGGACACGACATCGGAGAAGTGGTTCGTGATGCGCGGATCTGTGGTGTAGTTCTCCACCTCGATCGGCCGTCGCTCGATCATCACCCTGCCGCCCATGCCCTCGCCCGTCGACAGTTGGACTTGGCGGTAATGGTCGGTGCGGGCTCCGTGAACGCCGCGCATCGCGAAGTGCGACATGCCGTCGCGCACTGCCACGGATATGAGGGGGAGCCCCAGCAGGCGGTGCAGCAACGTCGCACTGCGCTGGGCGAGAACCCCTGGATCGAGGAATCCAACCAGCGTCTCGCTGAGATCTGCGAGTCGTTCGAGATCCTCCAGGGGGGCAGCTTCGTTGTCCACCGGACCGTTCCCCTCAGGCCTGACTTCAGCCATAGCTCCCTCGCGCCCTGAGACCGATGCTTCCCCCATCAATAGAGCACGGTTCGTGTGCTCTGCGTTCAGCCGCCGAGACTTTCCTTTGCCATCGGAGACAGTTCGAAACCGCCCACAAGCCTCTCATAGGCCCGGCCCACCCGAATCAGCGTCCGCTCATCCCATTGCCTGCCCACGATGCTCATTCCCACGGGTAATCCGCCTCCCGCTGCGACCGGAATCGTCAGGTCGGGATTGCCGGTCACGTTCGATACCGCGGTATTGGGGATCATCTCCAGCGCCCGCGCCACGTACTCGTCAATCGGAGCGTCGCTCGACGGGATCTTCGTCGCCGGGAACGGCAGCGTCGGATAGCACAGCACGTCAAAGCGGCCGAGTGCGGCATCGACGGCGGCGTTGATCTGCGGACGGACATTGGATGCGCGGGCGTAGGCCCCTCCACCTGTGTGCGAGAACGTGTGCTCAGCACACAACAGCACAAACTTGAGCGTCTTCGACGTCAGGGCAGCGTTGGTCTTCCAGCCACGTTGGGTGTGCTCGATCTGCTCGGGGTCGAACAGCCCCCGATAGTTCATGCCGTAGCCGTTGCCGCGGATCATCTGCCACATGGCGCCGTCGGTCGCGATGACGTTCCACACGTGCAAGGCATCCCGGTGTTCGGGCATCGAGAATGCCTCGACGATCGCGCCTGCGTCTGCGAGACGCCCAGCAGCGGCCTCCACGAGCGCGTCCGACACCCCATCGCTGAGTCCCTCCCAGCCGAAGCCCTCGGCGACGACACCGATCTTGAGCCCGTCGATGCCGTCTTCCATGCCGTCGGCGTAGTCGATCCCCGACGGCGCGTGCGGTTGACGCGGGTCGTTGCCGTCAGGTCCCGCGATTGCCGTCAGGAATGCCGCGAGATCAGCCATGTTGCGAGCGATCGGGCCCAGATGATCGATGGTCCACTCGATCGGATAGGCCCCGGTGTAAGGCACCAAGCCGAAGGTCGGCTTCAGCCCGACATTGCCGCAGAACGCCGACGGCATCCGGATCGACCCGCCCTGGTCGCCGGCGATCGCCATGTCCACCTCGCCGGCTGCGACGAGAGCGCCGCTGCCGCCCGATGATCCCCCCGACGTGCGCGACGTGTCCCACGGATTGCGAATGGGGCCGGTCGCGCAGGTGTGGCTGGCCCCTGAGAAGCAGAGATCCTCACACGCCGACTTGCCCAGTATCCGGCCGCCTGCGGCAAGGATCCGCGAGACGACCGTGGCGTCCACCGTCGGCACGTAGCCCTCCACGATGCGGGAACCATTCATCATCGGCACGCCCGCTACGGCCACGTTGTCCTTGATGGCGAACGTCTTGCCCGACAGAGGTCCCGACTCGGCGTCTTGGAGGTCGCATCGCACGTACCAAGCGCCGAACTCGTTGTCGGCGTCATCCGGCCGGTAGCTGCTGCGCTCGGGAGCCACGGGCTTGGATGCGTCGTACATCGCATCCACGTACTCATATGAGCCCAGCGCGCCCTCGATCAGCGCTTGGTACACCGAGAGTTCGTCGTCATGAAGCCCCAGATTCCAGCGCTGCGAAATCTCACGCAGCTCATCCAGGTCGGGTACTGGAACGGCCACCGCTACCCCCACGTCGTCGGTTGTCGCGACCCTGTCAGGGTCGAGCCGTTCGCAGCGTAAGTTCGCCCCCGAACGCCATGTCACCTGCAATTGCGGGTTTCTCAAGTGCGCAGCGACATCACAACCGAGAGCTGCCGCTCCGCACTACCGGCGAGCCATCACCAACGGCGGTCACTCGGGGGGTGTGTTGAGCGCATCGCGCATCCGAACGATGGCCATTGCCAGTTCTTTACTCAGCTCCGGCAGATATTGGGCGCTTCGCGTTTCCGCGTGGGGTAGCGCTGTGAGGGTCCGGGCTGGATAGGGAGGGATCCCCCAGAATCGGAGGTGTCGAGACCCCGATTCGGGAGGATCCCCGTGGCTGTTGACCTTACGCGTGCGTTGTTGCTGAT
>JAPOPC010000046.1 GCA_026713105.1 Acidimicrobiaceae bacterium | reverse complement strand
CGCCCAGCGGGCGAAGAGCTAACACAGCGCCGGAAGGGCGAAGGGCTAGCCCGCTGATCAGTCGTCGAGGCGGGCGGTGGCCTGGCCGGTGAGGACCGGGCGGTCGTCCTGGTTGGTGGTGGTGATGGTGAGGTCGGCCACTTTCTGGCCGTCCTCGTCACGGATCTCGGCGACCTCGGCCTTTGCAGTGAGCGTGTCGCCGGGCCACACCTGGCTGGTGAACCGCACGCCGTAGTAGGTGAGGCGGCCGTCGCCGACGAAATTGGTGACCATGCGGCCGGTCATGCCCATGGTGAGCATCCCGTGTGCGAACACCGTCGGGTAGCCCGCCACCTCGGTAACGAACTTCTCATCGGTATGGACCGGGTTGTAATCGCCCGATGCGCCTGCGTATTGGACGATCTGGGTACGGGTGAGGTCGTCGACGATCTCTTCGGAGTAGCTGTCGCCGACATTGAGCTGCGATGCGCTGAGTGCCATGTCTGTGTTCCTTTCTGGATCCTGGTCTGATTGGCGGGTTCCAGCGAACCGCTAGTTGTCAATGACCTTTTCGGTGACAACGCCGACGCCCTTGGCCGTGATGACCAGCTCGTCGTCCTCGTCGCGGTACTCGGTGACGGCCTCGGAGAATTTCAAGATGCCTGCCCGCTTGGACTGCTTCTCCCACCGCTCTCCGTCGTAGGTGACCGTGTGCAGCACGTCACCGGGCTTCAGGTGCCGGTGATAGGTGAAGTGCTGCTCGGCGTGCAGACCGCCCGCAGCAGAGCCGGACTGCTTGTCGTCCTCGCGCTCGTCGGCGACGTCGTCGCCGTCGGCCTCGGAGAGGTCGCGCACCAAGGTGCCGGAGGCCGTGCGGCCGCTGCCGAACCACTTCTTGTCTGGCTTGGGGCGCAGGAAATAGTCGGGGTCGAATTGCGCGCTCGACTGCGCAAACGTCGGCGGCGCAATGATCGAACCGACCTCAGTGCCCGCGGCGTAGGCGGCATCGCTGTAGATGGGGTTCGTGTCGCCGATGGACCTCGCAAACATCAGGATGTGCGAGGCCTCCACGGGAAATCGCTCGACTGCCATGTCCGGCTCCTTTTGCGGCAGGTTGCGTCAAGATGCCGCCGGCACATGATGGCAGCCGCGCGCACAGCTCGCACACGGCGGATGTCGTCTATGCCAAGGCAGCTGCGAGCGCTGCCCGCACGGCGGCAGGATCTTCGTTCATCATCATGTGGCCGGCTCCAGCGAGATGGACCACATCGCAGTTGGCAAAGTCCGCAATCAGCGGTGCTGCCGCCCGAGGCGGGGTCATCTTGTCCTCGCTGCCGACGATGACCGTCACCGCGCAGGTCACTCGTACGGCAACGTCTCCGGCCTCGTAGGCGGCGCACGCTGACAGGTCGGCATGGATCACGCCGTCGGCGGCCCGCTCCAGCAAGGCGACCCCGCCGCCGACCATCCACAGCCCCGGCGTGGGGTTAGTGGCGACATGCGCCCGGCTGCCGTGACCCCATGCGGTCATGAGTTCGGGCGCCAAGAGCTCGTTCTTCTCGGCAGCACCCAGCAACGCCGGATGCACCGGCATCCCCGCGGCAGTGCCCATCAGGACCAAGCGGGCAATCCGGTCCTGTTCCGCCGCGGCGGCTTCGGTGCAGATGAGCGAACCCATCGAATGGCCCACCAAGCGGACCTCGTTGCAGCCGAACTGCTCGCACACAACGGTGATGGCCTCGCCGAGCCAGCCGGCCATCTCGGCCACTGAGCCGAGCGGCTCCCCTTCGCTGTTGCCGTGGCCTGGCAAGTCCAGCGCCAGCGGTGTGTACCCGTGGTGGGCGAGCCAGCGAGTCTGGAGCTGCCACACCGTGCGATTCATGCCGGCGCCGTGCACGAGCAGCACCACCGGCGCGTCGGCCGCCGACGTCGCATCGGGGACCACTCCCCCAGTGGCCACGCCGACGGCTTGGCCGCGGACCTCGAGTGAGAATGCCTCGGTTGGGGTCATGGCTCAGCCCTTCTGGGATGCCCGCAGGGCGCGGGACAGGTCCGAGATGATGTCGCCCGGGTGCTCGAGGCCGACCGACAGCCGCACCAGGTCCTCACCGACGCCGGCAGCGGCGAGGTCTTCAGCGCTCATCTGCTGGTGGGTCGTGCTGGCGGGGTGGATCACCAACGTCTTGGCGTCGCCCACGTTGGCGAGGTGCGACGCCAACCGCACTCCCTCGATGAATCGACGTCCGGCTTCGCGGCCGCCCTCAACGCCGAAGCTCAGGATCGCCCCGGCGCCCCTCGGCAGCAGGCGCTTCGCGAGCTCGTGGTCGGGGTGCGTGGGCACGGAGGGGTGGCTGACCCAGCTCACCGCGTCGTGGCTGGTGAGGAATTCGATCACCGCTTCGGTGTTGGCGACGTGGCGATCCATCCGCAGGGGCAGGGTTTCCAGTCCCTGCAAGAGGTAGAAGGCCGTGGCGGGGCTCATCGCGGCGCCGAAATCGCGCAAGCCCTCTGCTCGGGCTCGCATCGACAGTGCCTGGGGCCCGTACTCGTCGGTGAAGGCGATCCCGTGATACCCCGCGTAGGGCTCGCTGAGCGTTGGGAACTTGCCCGAGGCGGCCCAGTCGAAGCGTCCGCCGTCAACCACGACGCCGCCGATAGCGACGCCGTGACCGCCCATGAACTTCGTGGCGCTGTGCATCACGATGTCAGCGCCCAACTCGATCGGTCGCATCAGGTGCGGGGTGGTGAATGTTGCGTCGAGCATCAATGGCAGGTCGGCCTCGTGGGCAACGGCGGCTACAGCCGGTACGTCGAGCACCTCGATGTTGGGATTTCCCAGCGTCTCGCCGAACAGCACCTTGGTGTTGGGCCGGATGGCGTCGCGCCACGCGTCGAGGTCACGGGGGTCCACAAACGTCGTGGTGATGCCAAAACGGGGCAGCGTCAGGCTCAAGATGTTGTGAGTGCCGCCGTAGATGTTGCGGCTGGCGACGATGTGGTCGCCCGCAGATGCGATCGTGGCGCACGCCAGGTGGAACGCCGCCATGCCACTGGCGGTGCAGACCGCGCCGACACCGCCTTCGAGCGCAGCGATGCGCTCTTCCAGCACCGAGACCGTCGGGTTGGAGATGCGGCTGTAGATATGGCCGGGGATCTCCAGGTTGAACAGGCTGGCCGCCTGTTCGGTGTCGGTGAAGCTGAACGACGTCGTCTGGTAGATCGGCACCGCCCGGGCGCCGGTGGTGGGGTCGGGCCGCTGGCCGGCGTGCAGAGCCAGCGTGTCGAAGTGCAGGAAGTCCGGCTCGACCATGGGTGCCTCCAGGGGTGTGTGCGAGAACTCAAGTATTCAGCACGCGGGCGGCTCTGCCACCCGGCGCAGCGCGACGGCGTACCTGAGCCCTCCAGCCGTCAGGTCAGCTCGCGGCGGCGTTGACTGCTTCCCAGACACGCTGGGGCGAGACCGGGATGTCGATGTGGGTCACGCCGAGGTGCGCAACCGCATCGATGACGGCGTTCTGCACAGCGGGCGGGGCAGCAATGGCACCGTTCTCACCGATGCCGCGGGCGCCCAGCTCGTTGCGGTCGGTAGGGGTGCCGAGCCGAGCCGTGTCGATTCCCGGCACGTCTGGGGCTGCGGGGATCAAGTAGTCCACGAACGAGGTCGTGCGAGGCGTGCCGTCAGCGTCCCATTGGGCGAGCTCCATGAGCGCCTGGGAGATGCCCGCGACGGCTCCCCCGTGCTGCTGGCCCTCGACCGAGGTCTCGTGGAGCATCCGCCCGCAGTCGTCGACCGCTGCAAATGCGAGCAGACGGACGCGGCCGGTCTCCGCGTCGACCTCCACGGCAGCGGCGTGAGTGCCATAGGGGTGAGTCGGTCCGCTTCGCCGCTCAGTGGCGGTCACGCTGATGCCATCGGGTGCGGCCGTCGCGATGTCGGTCCAGTTGGCCAACCGGGACGGCACGCCGGCCACATGCGCTCCGTCGGGTGTGACCTCTATGTCGTCTGGGCTGGCTTCGAGCAATTCGGCCGCGACCTCGCAGATGCGGGCGCGCAATTCGGTCGCAGCTCCGGCGATCTGGCTGCCCAAGACAAACGATGTGCGTGAGCCGCCAGTGACGCCGCCCGAGGTGGATGTGGCGGAATCGGCATCGTTGACCCTTACCGCATCGGTGGCGACCCCAACCCTGGCGCTCGTAATCTGCGCCCACAGGCTGTGGTGGCCCTGGCCATGGCCGTGGCTGCCGCAGGTCACCAGCACGCTGCCATCGGCGCCCAGCTCCAGCGAGGCGTAGTCGGGATCATCTCCGCTGCCCGATGTCTGGCTGTAACAGCCGTATCCGACGCCGATCAGACTGGTCCGGCCGCCGCCGGCGCGGCGTTCCGCAGCGAGCGACCGCCAGCGCTTCGCGTCGATGAGGTCCTGGGCAGCCTGTAATGCCCCGTGCGGATCGCCGCTGTCGAGCGTGATGCCGGTGCCGGTGTCATACGGCAGCTCGCTGGCACCCAGCAGGTTGCGCCGACGCACATCGGCCGGGTCGAGGCCGAGCTTGCGGGCGCCGGCGTCGATGGCCCGTTCGAGCGCGGCGTTCACCTCGGGCTGGCCGGCGCCACGGTAGGCGCCGGTCGGCGGCGCATTGGTGACCGCTGACCCGATGCGGTAGCGCAGCCGCGGCACCCGGTACAGGCCGGTGCTCTGGCGGTAGCTGGCCGCGGTCAGCATCGGCGCCATGTGGGGGTAGGCGCCTGCGTCGCACCACATCACGACATCGATCCCGATGATGCGGCCGTCGGCGTCGAAGCCCATGCGGATGCGGTGCCGCTGACCGCGCCCGTAGGGCATCGAGATGAACTGCTCCTGGCGGCTTTCCACCCAGCGCACGGGGCGGTCCAGCAGCTGGGCGGCCCGTGCCACGACGAAGAACTCCGGCATGGGGTCGCCGCGGCCGCCGAAGCCGCCGCCGACATGGGGCTCTCGGACCCGTACGGCGGTCACCGGGATGCCCAGCATGCGGCGGTACAGGTACGGGGCGCTGTGCACGCCCTGGCCGGTGCTCCAGATGTCGAGTTCGCAATCGGGTGATGCTCCGTCGGCCAGCGGTGTCCCACGCATCACTTCGAACGGAGTCGCCACGATGGCGCACGGCTCGATCGGCACCGAGCTGATGCGGCCGTTCTCGCACACCAGCTCGACCACGCAGTGCGCTCCCGCACAGGGATCCTCGCCGGTCTCGGCCGGCGGCGCTGCGGGATCGTCAAGCTCGGTGGGCGCTGACAGGAAGCCCCCGCTGTCAGGCGGGTCCAGCGGGTGCACCACATTGGTGCCGGCATCGGGGTAGAGCAGCACGTCGTCGGCCGCAGCCAGCTCGACGTCGATGACCGCCGGCAGCTCATCGATGTCGACGACGACGAGTTCTGCAGCGTCAAGGGCACTGGCCGGCGACTCGGCCAGAACCACCGCTACCGGTTCGCCGACGAACCGGACTCGTCCCTGCGCCAGCAGCGGTCGCGCCATCTGACCGCCCATCGTGGTGGCGCGGTAATACTCGAGCGGCTCCAGCCCGAGTCCCGCCGCTTCGAAGACGGCAACCACGCCAGCAGCCTGTTCGGCCTCGCGCATATCAACGCTGCGCAACTCGCCGTGGGCCGCCGCCGAGCGCACGAACGCAGCGTGCAGGCAGCCGTCTGGCAGCGGCAAGTCGGCGGTGAAGCGAGCCGTCCCGCGCAGCATCGGAACATCCTCGGACGCGAGTCGAGCGGTCGCCATGCCGTCACCGTAGTGACGTTGTTTGCGCGATACGAGCCGGAATCGGTGGTCTCAATCGGCCGCTGCGGGCTGCGTGGCAGCACGCTGGCGTGCGGTGAGCTCGGCGTCGATCTCGCCATGATGCTCGTCGAGAAACGGGGCGCGGCGCATCGTCACGCCGATGCCGCCGATGAGGGAGCCGAGCTGGGTCATCGGGCCCCATTCGGTTTCGCCGAACTCGACGACGTGACTGTTCTCGATTGCAACCTGAGACCCGACGAAGCCCCGCCGCTCGACCGGCAGGTCGCTGGTGCCCTCGGGCGTCGTCTGATGCCAGACCCACTCGGGGCCGTCGGCACCCGGTATCTCGACGTAGGTGCGGTCGGCTCCGGCGCCCCGGTAGTCCATGCCGCCCGTCTCAGCTTCCGGCCGCCCGGGGTACTGCACGAACTCGGCTGCTTGGGCCGCCATGACGGTCTGGGTGAGCGAGGTGCGCACGGTGCGGCCCTCACCGTCGCCGAGCCGCCGGTATAGCGAGCACAGCACGCCGAACGCAGCGATCATCGGGGTCGCGGCGTCATGTACCGGCACGGTCAGGAACACCGGCTCTTCATCGCCGCCTTGCGCCGTCATGATCCCGCCGAGAGCCTGCAGCAGCGGGTCGAAAGCGGGCACCTCTGCCATGGCCTCGTCACGGCCGTAACCAGGGCTCTTCACCAGCACGGCATCGGGGCGTATGCGGCGCAGATCCTCATCGGAGACACCGAGACGTGCGGCAACGCGGGGGCGGAAGTTCTCCACGATGAGGTCGGCGTCGGCGACGAGCTGCGCCATGACCGCGTGGTCGGCGGTGTCCTTGAGGTTGAGACAGATCGAGCGCTTGGATTGGTTCCAGCCGTTGAAGTACGGGCCGAGCACACGGAATGGGTCCCCGCCCGGCTGCTCGATCTTGGTGACCTCGGCACCGAGCATCGCCAGATGGCGAGTGATGACCGGGCCGGCGATGAACGAACTGAGGTCGACTGCATTCACTCCTCGCAGCGGCGCCTCGCCGCCTGCGGCCGAGGCAGGTGCCGTCTGTGCGGGCCACGCGCCCTCGTCAATCTCAGCTTGGACGTCTCGGGTGTGCTCCCCCAGCCGTGGCGCCGGGCGCAGCTCGACCTCGTCGCAGCCGTCGATCCACATCGGTTGCGCCGGTGTGCGCACGGCCCCGAGTTCGGGGTGCGCCACAGTGGTCACGAGCCCGTTGGCGGCTGCAAGCGGTGAGGCGATGAACTCCTCGCGCGTCTGGGCCGGCTGGCACGGGACGTCGTGGGCGCTGAAGATCTCGAGCCAGTCATCGAGGGGGCGGGCAGCGAAGGCATCCTCCAGGATGGGCGTGATCTCCGCCAGCGGCTCAAGGTCGAGCAGTCCCCACGGCGGGTTGGGGAAGCGCTCATCTTCGAGAAGATCCTCCCGGCCGATGGCGCGCAGCATTGCCACGTAGAAGGGATACGTGCCGCAGGCGACGAACATCCAGCGGTCGGCGGCGGCCCGGAACAGCCGGTACACCGGAAGCCGGCCGGCCGAGCCCAGCGGGCACGAACCGTCACGATCCAGCCCGGCCATCTCGGGCACCTCAAAGTCGCCGATCTGCATGGCGCCCGAGCCGGACACTTCCGAGACGGTGTAGACGGGCGCTGCGCCGTGCGCCCGGCGGGCGTACAGGCCTGCTGCAGCAGCCATCGCCCCCAGCATCCCTGCCCCGTAGGAGGCGAGCGGCACCACCAGCTCGACAGGACCTTCGGAGTAGCTGATCTGGTTCCAGCCGATGCCGGTGACCGCAGCAACCTGCGATGGCGTGCCCGCACGGGTTGCGTAAGGCCCCTCGTCTCCCCACGTCGGGCATGAGATGATCACCGCGTCCGGTGAAATCGCCCGCACCGCAGATGCTGTCGGCCCGTCAGGGGCGAAGACAACATCGGCGCCGACGAGCAATTCGCTGAGCATCGGCGTCTCAAGCGTGGCAGCGCTCGGGCGCAGGATCCCGGGCAGCGACGCCGGCGGGCCATCGATGCCGGCCGGCAACGGTGCGCGCTCCCACCCGACGCTCCCGAACACCACAGATCGCTTGTTGCGGCTCACCGCATGAAAGCCCGGGTCGGCGCGGTAGGGGTCGCCGCTAGGCGGCTCGACCTTGACGACGTCGGCACCCTGATCGGCGAGGAACCGTGCCGCGTACGGACCGGCGATGCCGGTCGTCAACTCGACGACACGGACACCGTCGAGGCACCTCACCGGTGCTTTGCTGCTGGGAGGGGCACCCTCAGCGCTGCTCACCGTGATGACTGTAGAGGGACGATTCCTCAGCGTCCCGGCTCTGCGTTCTCGGTCACCGTGACTCCTGCGTCGTACGATGGCGCCCGTGACGACGACTACCGACACCACCGCAGACCCGTTCACCGAGATCCCGATCCCGGAGGCGCCGACGTTCGACACAATCGAGGCCGAGCGCCAGCACCGCAAGGAACGGTTGGCATCGGTGTACCGGGCGTTCTCGCTGTTCGGCTTCGAGGAGGGCGTTGCCGGCCATGTGACCGCACGCGACCCAGAGCTGACCGATCACTTCTGGGTCAACCCGTTCGGCGTCGGATTCGGCCAGATCAAGGTGTCCGACCTGCTGCTGGTGGATCACGACGGCAACATCGTGGAGGGTCGCCACCCGCTGAATCTGGCGGCGTTCGCGATCCACAGCGAGGTGCACAAGGCCCGGCCCGATGTGATCGCCGCAGCGCATACCCATT
The DNA here is from genome assembly GCA_026713105.1 of Acidimicrobiaceae bacterium. Lineage (GTDB taxonomy): Bacteria > Actinomycetota > Acidimicrobiia > Acidimicrobiales > Poriferisodalaceae > Poriferisodalis. The sequence continues at coordinate 20,006 of JAPOPC010000046.1, read as the reverse complement.
CGCTGTACGGCAAGACCTGGTCGAGCCTGGGACGCCTGCTCGACCCGCTCACCCAGGACGCGTGCGCGTTCTACGAGGATCATGCTCTCTTTGACGACTTCACCGGCGTGGTGCTCGACACGTCCGAAGGCAAGCGCATCGGCCAAGCGCTCGGCAGCTGCAAGGCCGTAATCCTGCAGAACCACGGGCTGCTCACCGTCGGCCAGACCGTCGATGAGGCCGCATGGTGGTTCATCACCATGGAGCGCACCTGCCAGAGCCAGCTCATGGCCGAAGCGGCCGGCTCGCCGATCCCGATCCGCCACGAGTCCGCCAAGCTCACGGCGTCGCAGACCGGAAGCCCGCTGGCCGGCTGGTTCAGCTACCAGCCGATCTACGACAAGGTCCTCGAGCGCGACCCCAGCTTCCTCGAATGAGCTGCCCCTGGCGGCATATGGCCGCCGAGGCAACTAGGAGTCTTCCTCTTCAGGCAGCTCTACCTCCGCGTGCAGCACGGCGTGGGTGACGGCCTCGGTCGCCGGCTCGGGCAGTTCGAAGTGGCCGAGGGCATGGGCAATGAGCGCATCGAGGGCGGCCTGCCGCTCCGCGACGACGTGATCGACTAGGCCATCTCGCTCGAGATCGGCAGCATCGGCAGGGTCTGCCGCCCACGCCAGCACGATCACATCAGGGTTGTGCTCGCGGGCGATGCGGGCGACTTGCTCGACGACTGACGGCGGGCTGTCCACCGCGAGCACGATCCGGGCGTCACGCAGACCTGCCCGGTCCGCGATGAGGTGCCGCGAGACGTCGCCGGTCAGCACACGTCGGCCCGTCGAGACCCCCCAACGCTGTGCTTCGGGATCGATCGACACAATTGTGTACGGGATGTGGGCCAGCTCGAGGGCGCTGACGATGCGGCGCGCCCGGGGACCGAATCCGTTCACGACGGCGTGATCCTGCAGCGGCTCGTGCTCGGTGGGATCGCCGATGTCGTCAATGTCGACGGGCGGGCGCCGAGCGAGACTGTCGCTGTTCGCTGCCTCAAGCCGTCCTGCGAGTGACTCGCCCCAACGCACTCCGAACGGGCTGAATGCCATCAGCAGCACGGTGACCGCAATGAAGGCATCGGTGCCGTTGGCGAGGCCGGCCGGAACGAGCCCGGCTTCCTCGCCGGCCCGTTCGAGAACGAAGGAGAACTCGCCGACCTGTGCGAGCACCAGCGCCCCCGATACGACCACCGCACGGGGCTGGCGCAACAGCAGTGCGGCCGATGCGGTCGCGAACAGCTTGATGACCACGACGCCGATGGCGAGGCCGATCACCAGCGGCAAGTTGCGAGCGAGGTAGCCGACGTCGAGCAGCATGCCGATCGACACGAAGAACGTGGCCGAGAACAGGATCTGCAGCGGCATCACCTCGCCCAGCGCCCGCGCGGCGACGCGACTCTCGCTCACCATCAGTCCGGCAAGGAACGCGCCGAGCGAGATGGAGACGTCGAGCAGGCTTGTCAGGTACGCCGTGCCGAAGCAGATTGCCAGGATGGCCAGCAGGAAGACCTCGTGGGACTGGAATCGCGAGACGTAGCGCAGGAGCGCCGGCATCAGCGTCCGGGCGGCGACGATCACTGCTACGACGATGCCTGCCGCCTTGGCGAGCGCGAACAGGGCACTCGCGGGACCAGTGGTCTGCCCGCCCAGCAACGGCACCGCCAGCACCATGGCGACGATCGCCAGGTCCTGGAAGATGAGCAGTGCGATCGACATGTTGCCGGTCGGCGTTGTCGTTGCCCGCCGTGCGGCCAGCACCTTGAGGACGATGGCGGTGCTGCTCAGCGACACGAGCAAGCCGGTGAACACTGCCGTGCGCCATTCGACGCCGAAGGCCATGACGATCGCTGTGACGATGCCCGTGGTGAGCCCGACCTGGCTCGCCCCGCCGATCAGGACCATCGACGCGAGCTGTCGCACCCGTTCGAGGCTGAACTCGATGCCGAGGGTGAACAGCAGGAGCATCACCCCGATGTCGGCCGACTGGTTCACTAGGTCGATGTCGCTGATGAGGCCGATCCCGCTGGGGCCGATGACCGCGCCCGCAGCAAGGAAGCCGACGATCGGCACGACCCCGATGCGCGCCGACACGAAGGCGATCAGTGTCCCCGCAACCAGCATGATTGCCAGTTCGGTCAATAGCGGCGGTGCCGACGCAGCAAACAGCACTTACCGGCAAGGCTATGGGCGCTCCCGGCTCAACGCCGTCGAGCACGGTCGGCGTATGGCGATGGCTGATTGCCGGTGAGACGACTCGGACCGGCGCAGCCGCGAACGAGATGGTCAGCCGCCGTAGTGCTGCATGCCGCGCCCGCGAGAGCGCATCTCGGCGACGGCCCGCTGCGCGTCGCCGATCGCGTGCTCCAGTTCGGCGATCACCGCCTCTGCATCGGAGGTGAACTCCAACTCTTCGACGAGCCTCCCAAGGCGGCCCTGCGATCGCCACGGAGCGAACTTGGCCCACTCGGTCCACAGCGTCTCGTGATCGTCGACCTCGATGAGGTCGCAAGTGCGGCTTTGCTCGTCGATGGTCGTGTCGGTCGACACCAGTTCGTCACCATCGCATCTTCGGTGCCGTGAGTGCAACCGGTGAGCCGGTGAGCTTCACGCGCAGGCCCAGCAGCGAAGACCGTGCGGCAGCGAGGTTCGCTTCGAGCACTTTGGCGTCGTCGCCACGGCGTTCTGCGACATATCGGAGCCATCGCGGCACAGCCGATTCGACCGTCGCCAGCCGCTCATCGTCGAACCCCGACGCCTCACTCGACTCCTGAAAATCATCGACGGGGCTGTACTCGCCGGGATCGTCGCCTGCTACCCACAAGGGTAGGAACCCCTCAACGAAGGCCTCGATTCTCGGCGGCGTCCAACGCAGCACATCAGGGTCACGGCAGGCCTGCGAGAACATCGTGGCCGCCACAACAAGATCCGCCAAGTGCTCGTTGCGTTCGCCCAAAGGGACTGGCAGCGCGACGAATCCTCCAACGACGTCAGCGAGATGCTCCCTCAGACCCGCATCGCCGGCATCTCCGCCCCGCCTTGGATCGAAGCTGGGGAGCGTGTCGATCCGCTGGCCCACCAGCGTCCGCAGGTCTACATCGGCACCCAGATCCTGGTCGTTGTCCCACCAATCCGTCAGCGCTTCGTCCAGGTGCCCGAGGCTGCTGGTGAGCAGCTCACGAGCCGATTCCAAGCTGATCGCTTCGGCGACGAGTCCGGCGTCCTCGAGTCGGGCGGACATCTCGGTCGCGGGTGTCACTGCTAGGTCGTGCGCCATTCCCCAGCCGAAGGCATGCAGGCCCACGTGCATCTCATGCGTCAATCCGTCGGGCCGGACGAAGCTCACGATCAGCGCCCACTGGTCGTCCCACTCGTCTCGGAATTTGATGGCGCCGACCGGTTCAGCGACGCCGAGCGCCATCACCCATTCGGCCTCGGCGACACCGTCAGCTCGCATGCGCTCCAACACCTGTCGGGCGCGCTTGCGAGCAGCCGCCGGGCCGTAGACGGCCATGCCCGCAGCGATCACCAAGCCAGCAGGTGTGCCCAGGGCCTCAGCGTGGGCCAAGACCACCGGAGCGCGGACACCGTGCGGGTTCCAGTTCGAGGTGGTGTGCAGACCGATCGTGCATGACACCGCAATCTCTGTGCGGATCAGGTCGGCGTCGTCGTGCGAATCGATGCAGTACTCGACGTCGGCGACCAGCATCTCCAACGCACGTTTGGCGCGATCGTCGAGCCGTAGTCGAGGTCCGCCGGACACCGAGCGCAGATGCGTTCGGCCGCGGGTGCCTTTGGGCGTCACACGCCCGCCTTGCCGTGACTTCGGTCGGGCCATCGGCGGATCGTAGGCCCGCGTCCCCCGCGAGCGATGGACTGCAGTCGACACAGCGCGAACGACGCTCCCGAGCCGCACCATGCGCGGGCGACGCCTACGACACGGGCCGCCTCGGTTCCCTGCGGGCGACGGCTCTCAGGTGCTCAGCGGCACGACAGATGCTTGCAGGGCATCGACTCTGTTGACGATCGCTCGAAGGTCCACCCGCATTTCGTCGATGCGCCGGTCGATCCCGTCGACGCGCTTGTCCAGTCCTTCGAAACGATGATCGACTGCGTCAAAGCGGACATCCACGGCATCGAAGCGCGCATCCACCCGTTCGAAATGCGCATCCACGGCATCGAAACGAGCATCCACCCGTTCGAAGCGCGCATCCATCCCACCGAAACGCGCATCCACCCCACCGAAACGCGCATCGGCCATAGCGTTCTGATCCTCGAAGCGCTGATCGACGGCATCAAAGCGCGCATTCATCTGAACGTTCTGAGCGTGGAGAAGCTCATCGCCCTTATCGAAGCGGGCGTTCACCAGCTCGATGGCGCGTTGGAAGCCGAGCTTGATGACCGCCCACGAGCCACCTGCGACCGCAACGACGACAGCCAAGAACATCGTCAGCAACGGCGGGACGCTTGCCCAGTCCATGGATCAACCCTACGCAATGCGAGCGATGCCGCAAGCGTATTTTCTGCGGATCGCTCCGGTCCCCCTGAACTGCCGACGCAGCAAACAGCACTTACCGGCAAGGCTATGGGCGTGCGTTGCCCCAGGCTTTGAGCGAACGCTTGCTGAGGCGGGGCTACCACTCCGCGGCGATGTACTGGGTCTCGCAGAACTCGTAGATGCCTTCGCTGGCGCCTTCGCGGCCCAGGCCCGACTGTTTCATGCCGCCGAAGGGCGCTGCGGGGTCGGACACTGCGCCACGGTTCAAGCCGATCATTCCAGCTTCGATGCGCTCGCTTACCGCGAGACCCTGGGCCAGGTCCTGCGTGTAGATGTAGCCGATCAGGCCCATCTCGGTGTCGTTCGCGGCCGCGATCATGGCGTCGGTGTCGGTGAAGCTGGAGACGGGTGCGACAGGGCCGAAGATCTCCTCGCGGGTGATCGGAGAGCCCGGCTCGACGCCGCCGAGCACCGTCGGCTTGTAGAAGAATCCCGGGCCGTCGATGGCGCTGCCGCCGGTGACTGCGGTCGCTCCCGCGTCGAGCGCCGAGCGCACCAGCCGGTCGATGTTGTCGACGGAGGCGGCGTTGATCATCGGACCGCAGCTGACGTCGGGATCGCTGCCGTTGCCGACCTTCATGGCGCCCATAGCCGTCGCCAGGCGCTCAACGAATTCATCATGCGCTGGCGCTTCCACGAAGAAGCGATTGGCGGCCGTGCAGGTTTCGGCCGAGTGGCGCATCTTGGCGACCATGGCGCCGGCCGTGGCGGCTTCGAGGTCGGCGTCGGCGAACACGATGAACGGTGCATTGCCGCCGAGCTCCATCACCACTTTGAGCACCCGATCAGCGCAGCGCTTCAGCAGCACCTTGCCGACTTCGGTCGAGCCCGTGAACGACAGCATCCGCACGGCCCGGTGGTCCACGACGGCGTCGAGCCAGGCGCCGGAGTTCGACGTCGGGACCAGGTTGATCACGCCGGGCGGCACGCCTGCCTCGCTCAGCAGCTCGGCGACTCGCAGCGAAGTGAGCGGTGCTTCGCTGGGCGGCTTGATGACCACCGCGTTGCCGGCTGCGAGGGCTGGGGCGAGCTTGCGAGTGATCATCGCGGCCGGGAAGTTCCACGGTGTGATCATCGCCACCACGCCCACGGGCGGGTGCCGGGTGATGATCCGGTTGGCGCCGGAGGGGGCGACGCTGATCGTGCCGTGGATACGGACGGCTTCTTCGGCGTTCCAGCGGAAGAACTCGGCGGCGTAGGCGACTTCGCCCGCAGCGTCGGCGCGGGGCTTGCCGTTCTCCAGCGTGATGAGGTCGGCGAGTTCATCGGTGTGCTCAACGAGTATCCGGTGAGCGTCCCGCAGGATCTCCGAGCGGACCCGCGGCGGTTCAGCCGCCCACCCCGGCTGTGCTGAGGCTGCGGCGTCGCACGCTGCCATGGCGTCAGCGGGTGTCCCCGCCGCGACACCGGCGGCAACCTCGCCCGTAGCTGGATCGAGCACGTCGATCAGCTCGCCGCCTGCAGCGCCTTGCCAGCGTCCTCCGATGAGCATCTGCGTTTGCATCGCGCCAGCATCGCAAATCTGCCGTACAGCCTGCTACATCCTGTGGTCGGCTTGGCGCGGCAGCCGGTGGGCGACCACCACATCCAGGAGGCTGGACGTACAGATTCCGACCACGCGGATCCGTGCAATGCTGAGAATCGTATGGTGCGGGGTTTGTTGCTCAGATTCCTGTCGGGAATTCGTTCACAGCCTTGGGTCCGACAGGTATCACGGCGTCGATGTCGCAGCGTGCTGCTCGTTGTGTCGTTGATCGCCACAGCCTGCACGCCGGTCGCAGCACAACAGTCGGACGGCGCCGCCGACAGCACGGAGAGTTCCGAAGAAGCCTGCACTCCGCTGCCAGCGCCGTACCTCGTTTCACCAGAGATCGCGGCCCCGCAGTGGCCGTTCTATGGCGTCGTCACGGTTTTCACCGAAGACAGCGACGACGAGACACGATCGCGTGTTGTTGTCCGGTTCCACAACGCCTTGACGCGCAGTACGACCGACATCGTCGTAGCGAGCGCCACATTTCCGTATTGGGCGAACGTGAGCGCCACGGTCAGCGGCATCTATTTCGACCCCATTTTCGACAATTACTTCTATAGGTCGCGCCCAGGCTGCGACGGATACCAGTTGGCCGATACACGCGTTCGGATTGTCATCCCATGGGGCCAACCGGCGCAGCTCCTGCCGGTGGGTGTCGAGTCCGAAGTTGCGCATGGCTCGCCGCTACCGAGAAACACCGAGCGCTTCGTCACGGGCGGGGCGACGTTCCAGATCGCGAGTCAACACCGCCAGGTACACCTCCGTGCGGGCGAGTCAACGAATTCATACGAGCTCAGCCCGATCGAAGACAGACAGTCGGATGACACACCGGGCTACCTGCGGCTCCACGCCTACTGGGACTACCTCAGGGGCACCGACGGTGAGCATCTCGTGCTCGCCTCGTGGCCGGAGGAACCGGCGGCTGCGCCCGAACAGATCTATGTGCTCTCGCTGCGCACGGGAGAGATCGTGGCGTGCGGAATCCTCGCGCCCCTGCGGATGCTCTTTGTGGCACCCCCGAATGAAGGACTCCTGGTCGCCGAACCCCAACTGCCGCCTCCGGGCGAGATCGATCTCAGCGACGCCTGCGAACGAGATCTCGATGAGGAGTTCTTCACGTACCTAGCCGATCTGCCTGAGGTCGTGCCCTATGCGCCAGTGGTGCCCCGGCCCTTGGACCTGCCTGATCAACGAGCACCGGCATCTTCGTTTCAAGGCATCGTGCACTCGTACACGTCGCTTTCCCGTGGAGTGTTCCAGAGCGACCGCCACGTTCAGTTCTATGACCTCAACACCCGCGAACTCAACGAGGTTGTCTTTAATGATCTTGATCTCGAGGGCCTCTTGCGCCGGCTCGAGACCGGCAACTCCGGCATCAGCGTCGCTCGGCACGAACCGACCGGATCACGTCTGGTATTGCCCTGGGACGGCCTGCCTGTGCTGGTGGCGCCCGGGGATCGTCGCTTCGCGCCCATGAGAACAGACACGCTCGCTGCACCGCCGGGCCATGGTGCGGACGCTGCACGGCAGGCAATATGCGAGCCAATGCGCGTCGCTGTCGGGAGCGAGCACCTCGTCGTGACTGGTGCACAGGCTCGGTATGAGGGCGGCAGCCGCTACGGCAACGCCTGGGTCCGCATCGAGTACGCAGATCAGGAATCGAACTTCGTGTTCCGCGAGGCACCGGAGGGAATCGGCGCTGACGTCAATGTGACGGTCGCTTGCCAGAGCCATCAGATCAACCCGTTCAGGTCAAGCGGCGACGTGCTCGTGCTCACCGTCACAGGGGGCTGGGACGACTGGGGCCGTGCCACGCACGAGCTGTTCTATCTCTTCTCATTGCGGACGGGCGAACTGCTGACATGCGGGATCGACGATCTCCACAACGATCTTGCTGTCACGTTCGCTCCGCACGGTCGCCTTGAAACGCGGCCGCTTGTCCTCCCGCCGTCTGGATGGCTCGACCCAGCGCCGTGTTCCACGGCGCGTGACCAGTCCGATGAGAGTTGCCTGCGAGTGTTCTTGCGGCAGGGCTATCTGTGTGCACGAAGTCTGGATCTGGCCTCGATCGACGAACCACCTCCGCCGGGCTGGTTCACGCCAGCAAACATCCAAGTGGTCGAGAACGACTCATGACCGAAGAGGGGCGGCCCAATCCCGCCGACCGCCGATGCACGAACTCCACCGCTCGCGCGTCGGCCCGCACAATGCTCCGGTGGCAGATCGTGGCCGCGTGTGCAGTGTTGGCACTGGCTTGTTCTCCGAATGAACCTGCCGATCAGCTCGACGCCGACGATTCGACTCCACCGCCTGCTGGGCAGAGCGAACTGCGCAGCGACTCCGCAACCGAACGGACGCGGGTCCCACGACCGACCGCCGCACCTGCAACGACACGGCCACCCCGAAGCAACGAGAAGGGCACCGACGACTCCGAGGTCGACGTCGACGAGCAACAAGCCCCACCCACAGCAGAGGAGGACTCCGAGCAGTCCGGCACCGGGTCCGTCGAGCCCCAACCCGAAGTTTCCGAAACGCGGGCTCCTGAGTGGCCATTTCGAGGACTGGTGCGGGCCTTTTCTCACGATGTCGACGACGACGGTGACGCAGACCTCGTCGTGCAGTACGCGAATGCGGTCGATCGCACGACGACGGAGATAGTGATCAAGAATCTGGCCGCCTCTTCCCAGACGTGCCGCGGCGGCATTCGCTATAACTCGACAGGTATCCATGTCGGGGCAGGCACGGCTCGTGTCTTCATTCCATGGACCGAGCAGGCAGAGATCAACTCATCCGTGCGGATCTCGCCCGAAGATGTTGCCCGGTATAGAACCCAGCCGACAACGGAATCAATCCGAGCCGGCGGCACCTCCTTTTCTGTGCAGGATTGGGGCGAATATGCCCTCCTGACTGCCGACGGGACAACGAGCCGCCTCGAGGTGTCAGAAGCCGTCATTGGGCTACGAGGAACTGACGGCGAGTTCATCGCTGTGACAACAATTCCGTCCGAGCCCATCCGATGTGAAGAACAGCGAACGTTTGTGTTCTCGATGAGAACCGGCGAAATGGTTGCCTGCGGTCCTCATACCGGCGACATCGAACTCATATCGCCTCCAGATGAGGGGTTGCTCGTCGCCCACGTTCACCTACCTGAGACGTTCGACCTCGCGAACCAGGCATGCGACGATGGCGTCGCCGAGTTGTCCGTCGACAGCCCTTCTCAACCGGGGCAAGCGGCAGGACTGATGGCGCACTTCGCTCAGCTGCCGCCTGCGTCGATCCCTTTCGGTCAACGTTGCACAACTGGCCTCGGGGACCTCAACTTGCCAGATGACGGATTCTCTGGAGCTGTCCGGGTCTTTGACACTCAGGACGAGATCTGCCGCGATGACGCCTCTTACCGCCGGGTGGGAGTGTGGCTGCATGATTCGCGCACCCGTGTCACCACCAGATTTACCCTGAACGGCTTCCGGCTGCCCGACTGCCCCGCTGAGATACGCGTCACCGAGGACGGACTCGAGTTCACGGTGGTAGAGCTTGGCCAGACCAGCTGGATCGGCTACCGGCAGGTACTGCTTCCGTGGGGTTCGCAACCGCGGTCTGATCCCATTCCCTCGCAATTTGCCCGGTCACTGCAATCGGAAATTCGAGCGACGCCGTCGTGGAACGACTCTCTGTTCGCCGGTGCGACGGAGGTCGGCATCGCGATGCACGCCAATGGTGTGCGGCTCAATGTCGGGAGCCTCGTGTCGGGGTACACGCTGAGCGATAGAGGCATTCCCGGTCCGCCGCCGCAGTCGTCGCTGATGGGCGACTACCGAGTGTTCGGTCGTTCGGCCATGCTCGACGGAACCGACGGCGAGTTGTTGGCCTTCTCAGTCTGGCAGGATTCGTCGCCCTGCAGTTCGCTCACGACGTTTGTGATGTCAATGCGCGACGGAGCGATCATTGCCTGCGACGGCGTCGACAATGGCGATCTGCTCCTGCTGGCACCGTCGAATGACGACCTCTCCGTCGGGGACGTGCTGCTGGCCCCCTCGGGCTGGGTTGATCCCGCATCCTGCCCAACCGGGCTGGCTGAGGATTTCTTCCGACACGTCGAGCAGTTGCCGCCAAGAGCCCCGCCGGCCGAATTCAAGCCCGTACTCGAGCCCGATTTGCCCGAGACGACTGCTCCTGATCTGCCCTTTCGGGGCGTGATCCGCTCCTCGCTGCGGTATGACCCGAACCGCTACAGCCACGATCTGGTCGTCGAATTCCTTTCCTCGGCCGGCCGGACGGCAAGCGAGATCGCGTTCACGCCTGAGGCGTTGACAGGCTTCGAGCCGGGGCTCAGCGTCGTTCCGGACGGACTGGTGGTGGCTCGCCGCGGTGGCACGGGTGACCGCCTCGTGATCCCGTGGGGTTCGGTGCCAGAGTTCGTGAGTGTGGACGAACCGGGCAGCGAGCGATGGGCGTCCGATCTCCCGGCGCTGGCACGGCACCCCACATCGCTGCCGCTCGCGGACGGAGCGGTGCAGATTGCCGGCTATGAACCGTGGCCCGTCGGGGTGCTGACGCTAGGCCACAACGATAACGCGACGACGTTGGTGCTGTCTGCGCCGCCCGCAGAAGTTCCCGATTCTCTTGATGCTGTGCTGGGCCAACGCTCGCCTTCTTGGACCACATCGCTGCGCGGCACAGACGGGGACACTCTTGCGTTCACCTATCTCCACTCGTACTTCGATGACTGTCTGTCGCTGTGCGGCCTCGAACTGACCTACCTCGTGTCCCTGACGACCGGTGAGGTGCTGACCTGCGGTGTCGAGCCCCGCTACAGCGAGTTCGCATTCGTGGCGCCGCCCGACGCCTCCTCACCGTCAGCACCGGTGAAGCTGCCCCCCACGGGCTGGTTGAACCCAGAACCGTGTCTGGCTGGCAATCTCGCAAACGGTTTGGGCTGTTCGATACTGGTGCACGAATCCGAACCGCAGATCCGGTGCATTCGTGAGTTCAGCCTTGGCTCGGCAGCAGAAGGAATAACCGGAGCACAGATCATCCCGGTCCGGCGAAACCCAGACTGAACCACTGCGTGAGTCCGTCAGTCAGCCGCCGTAGTGCTGCACGCCGCGCTCGCGGGAGCGCATCTCGACGACAGCCCTCTGCGCGTCGCCGATCGCATGCTCCAGCTCGGCGATCACCGCCTCGGCATCGGAGGTGAACTCCAGGTCCTCAACGAGCCTCGCGAGGCGACCCTGCGATCGCCACGCAGCGAACTTGGCCCATTCGGTCCACAGCGTCTCGTGGTCGTCGACCTCGATGAGGTCGCAAGTGCGGCTCTGCTCGTCGATGGTCGTGTCGGTCGACACGTACCCGTTCACCATGGAGATGCGCTCGCACATCTCGGTGAGCGGGCCGGCGCGATGCACCACCATGTCGCCGTGCAGTGCGATGGCGTAACCGCGCCCCCCGAATTCGGGAGCGACCGTGCGCTCTGCGGGGACCTGCTGGCCGGCGTCGGCAAGTTCGGCGGCTTCGTGCTTGGTGCCGCCGAACCACTCGAATCGCCCGCCGGCGACGTCGGCAGGGTCGGTAACGGCCAACACGTAGTCGAGCGGCAGCGTGTCGTGATGCCACTTGTCGATGGCCCTGTCGATCTGTGACGGCTCGTAGTTGAGGTGGCCGAGGTGCACCGGCATCGGGTGCGGTGCGATTTCGATGCCGTAAATGGCTTCGAGGTGCGCCATGACCTCCGGGCTGAGGCACAGGTCGCGCAGCCAGCGTGAGCGGTAGCAGCCGCCACGCACGGTTCGCTCGATCCGCTCCCCTGCCGGCCGGGTGAAGCACCGCAGCCGCCGGGCCGTCTCCAGTATGACCGCCGCGCCCTCGTCGCTCAGCATCCGGAACGGCGACGACAGCGCAACCGGAGTCGCCTTCGCGGCGATCTCGGCAGCGTCGTAGCCCAGATCGGCAAGCATCAGCACCTCAGCCGGTTCCTCGAGCTGCAAGTGCTGTTTCGAGTCGAACGCCGGCTCGCTGTCCAGCCACTCATACCCCCGCGGCTGCGTCTGCGGAAACGGAATTGCTTCGCCCACTAGCGCCTTTCCCTTGCGTTGATCATTGCGGCCACTGCTGCCAAGTGTTCGTCGTCTGCCTGCTTGGATGCGATCTCAGTCGTCACGTAGCCGGGATACGTCTCAAAGTACTGGTGGCTGCGGGCGGTTGTCTCAGGCTCTGGGCCCGGCGTCACGTCGGCGGTCTCGTGCAGCGGGATGACCTTGGCGTGCAGGTGGTCGATCATCATCCCCTCGAACACGAGAGCACAACGGTCGACGTCGTCATACGCCGCGACGATCTTGGCCATGACGTGGCGCGCCGCCTCGAGCAGACCTGCCGCGACATCGCCATCCACTCGGGCGACGTCGCTCGGGTGGTGCAGCTTGGTGATCACCACGCTGAAACCCTCGGTGTTGGGGAATATGTCCAAGAAACCGAGATGGAGTTCATCCTCATACACAAGATGGCACGGCTCGTCCCCGACCACGATCCGGCAAAAGATGCACCCATCCACGCGCAGCATTCTGGTCGCCGCAACCGCGTGGCGAAACGGTTATTCGAATTCGGCGGATTGGGCGTTGAGGCTCTGGGCGTTCTCGCTGACCGTGCGGCGGGTGCCGTCTTCGAATCCGTCGTCTTTGTTGGCCCGAAGTTCGAGTTCGAGCTCTACGTCGGATCCGAGGTGAGCTGCGATGTGCTCGAGAATGTCGCCGAGCTGCTGTACGCCTCGCACTCGGTCCAGTTGGAATTGGGCGTAGAACTGCGTCGGACTCGTTGCTTCGTCGTCGCCAGGAGACGGGTCTCCACTGCCTCCTCGTGGTCCGACTCCACCGCCGGGTGGGTCGACATCCCCGCCGCCCGGAGGATCGTCAACGCCGGGTTTCTTGGGCTGGGGCGGCTCAGGTGCACTGTCGGGGTGTACCAGCAATCCGCCAGCCGACGGCGTGACGTGCTGAGCGGTGCTGACGCCGACCCAGGTGTCGCCGTCGTGGGCTTCGGCGTAGGCGAAGGTCTCCTGCTGCCAATTCAGTCGGGACGCGCCATCACTGACGGCATGATCGAGCACGTCACGTGAGGTGAGGCGTGGCATGTACGGATAGCGGGCGTATGCCTCCCACAACGCTGCTACGGCAACGTCGCCTCGCTCGGTCCACAGGCCGTGCCTGTCGAGGTCCATGCGGACCCGAACTCCGGCGTAGCGGCCGATCAGCTTCTCTTCCGTGCCCAGCTTGCGACTGATTCGCTCGCCTATGTCACCCGTCGTGGTCGCTCGCGTGGACTGCCAGTCGATGTCCGCAGTGCCGGGAGAACGAGAGGGCACTAGCACCTGCGTGAAGGTCTCGGCGATCAGACTGTCGACCTGCTTGGAGGCGTCTGCCAACTTGCTGTCGGCCTGTTGCTTCTGCTGGGCGGTGAGGTCTAGCGACACGTGATCATTGACGATTGATCGCCACGCCAAATACGACCGGGCCGCACCGCGCAGCTCTGCGAGTCGGTTCGCGGCGGCAGCCACGAAGACGAGCAGGTTCTGGTTCAGCCTCGGGCCGGCATCCCGCTGGGTGACGATGCGTGTCGCCAGCTTGATAGCCGGCGAATTCTGGTCCCCAGTCGAGTGGGTGGCGTCGGGCTCCAGCACGACCAGATGGGTGCCGTCGTCGTTGTCGGGCACGTCACCTGGTCCGGCGACGAAAGGATGCACAGCTACGAAGTTGCCCCGGTCCCGTTGGGCCGCGATCCGGCCGCGAACTTCGTCGTCGGCATCGCGATCGCTGAAGTTGGACGCAGCCCTGTCGGCCGCTATTCGAGTGACGTTGGGAATCAGCGAGTACCAGTACTGCGATCCGTCGACGTAAAGGTGTGTGGCCTGATCGGACAGGCGACGCAGTGCATCAGCGAATTGACCAGTGGGTTCGCCCGGCTGAACGCTGCCCAGCACCACCGATTTCACGTCCACGCCGCGCTTGCCGTCGGGCCGTGGCGCCGAGCCCATGTACACGGTGCGGGCCGCACGCCTGGTTGCCGACAACCGGCCGAAGTGCGAGAACGTCTTGTCGATGCTCAGCGGCAGCGCATTGGGCCCGTCGACGTCGGACTTGATGACCGGGTCCCAGCCTTCCTCCAGGTACTTCTTCAGCTCGCTCGCGACCCCAGCGGAATCCATGGGCAGATTGCCCGGCATGATCAGCAGCGACTGGTCGCCCCGCTGCCACAACTGCGAGATGACGATCGCCATCAGCCGCAGCACACCACGAGTCCGCTGGAACTTGTCGAGCGCCGACCAGTCCTCGAAGAGACGGTCGAAGAGCTCCGGGTGGATCGGATACGAGAGCTCCATGCGCCGCCGGTAATCGGCCTCGCCCTTGCCCAGCGGAAATTCGCCGGCGGCGGCGTGGTACATCTCGCTGAAGGCCCTGATGACGCCATCTCGCACCCGCGCGTTCTCCGGCGAGATGGGGTCGAACAGCCGTCGCCGCACAATCTCGAACGACTCGTCGGCCGATGCCGGCTGCCATGGCGTCGCTGTGCGGTCGACGACGTTCTTGAGTCGTTCCATCGCGGTGTGGCCACGCGGTCCGCCGGTCTCGATGTCCGACGCGGGAATCGTCACCAGCACCACGACGTTGTCGGACGCGGACGCCGCCTCGGTGAGCGCTTGCGCGAAGGTGAATTGGGTGTCGAAGTCGCCAGCGGCCACGCGTCGGCCGTCAGCGCCCGCGTCAGGCAGCTGCCGGGCATACGCCACCCATTCGTCGATCAGCACGACTGCTGGGCCGTAGCGGCGGAACAGCTCGCGCAGCTTCTCACCCGGGTTGGTTCCGGCTTCGTCGTCGGTGCGCACCAACTCGTAGCCCTCCTGGCCGCCGAGCTGGTAGGCGAGCTGCCCCCACATGGTGTGCAGCGCCGTGTCGTCGCTCACCCGTTTGGGATCGGCGACCGACATGACCTGCCCCACGAGCACGGCCCGGTTGACCTTCGCTGGCAGCTCGACATCGGCCTCCGCCAGCATCTCTGAGACGCCTGACAGCCTCGCCGCCGGCACACCGGACGCCAGGTGGTGCAGGGCGATCATGCTGTGGGTCTTGCCGCCGCCGAAGTTGGTCTGCAGCTCGATGACTGGTGTGCCGCCGTCGCCAGACAGACGCTGAGTCGCCCCGACCAGCAGTTCCCGCAGTCCGACCGTGAGGTATGTGCGGGCGAAGAATGCCTCAGGGTCCTGGTACTCGTGATCGGCGGTGCCCTGGGACACTTCGTACAGATCGGCGGCGAATTCGGCTTGGTCGAACCGGCCTGTTTGCACGTCGCTGTGGGGGGTGATGACCTCCCGCCATGGCGTCAGTCCGGCCTGCGGCTGGCCCTCGGTGGGCTTGGCGGCTGTACGGCGGCGCTCAGAGCGCGCTTCTTCGTCGAACATCTGCCGCATGAGGTCGCGGCGCGAATTGCGAATCTGCTGGCGTTCTTCGGTGTTGCCGAATGCCTCGAGGAGTCGTTCCATCGAGTCGAGCGCTCGGGCGGTGTCATCGGTGGAGAACTGCTGCTTGTGCGCCCAGTTGTTGCGGGTGTCAGCCACCTCGAACACGAGCGACCGGATCGAGGGCGAGAAGCCGTGCCCGAAGATCTCGTTCCACGTGGCCTTCATGCCGTTCAGCACAAAGGCGATGTCCGACGTGGTGCCCCCATCGCGTGCGTTGCCGCGCATCTGGTTGCGCAGCTGGTCCAGCCAGTCGTCGCCGTAGAAGCCCTGCCAGGTCTGCTCGCATTTGGGCCTAAGCCCGTCACCCAGCAGGTCGAGCGCCTTCGACACCCGCTCCGCGTTCGCCATCACCATGGAATGCGCACCTCTCGACGACCAGCAGCACAGGCAGCCGCCACATCATTCCATCGGAGCATGGGACACCGCGGCACGGGTGGCGGAATCTTCCGTTCAGCCGCCTACTTCGGGTCCCTCGCTGTCGGCAGGTGTGGTCCGATGTACCCAATGTGAATCTTGCCGGTCTTTCCCCGGGTGTCGTCGAGGAAGTGCAGGCGGGGCGAGGATTCCCCTTGCGAAATCCTGATGTGCGCCAGCATCACGCGTCTTCCCGAGAGGTCCAACGCCCGGTCGACCGGAAATTTCCGCTGGGAACCCATGACGTGGCGCTGCTGCACATTCTGGGATTCGGACATGGCGACCCGATTGGCGCTGATCTGCACACCAGCGTGTTCGCCTCTGGCGCACCACAGTTCGAAATCGCTTCCTCGCTCTGGGTCGATGGCGTAGGCATGCAGCGCAGTGAGGGCCTCCATCACCTTGCGACCCCGCGATGCGCGCTTGTTGGCCTTGTCCAGCGTCGCGACGGCCGCCGCGGCCACCTCGTCCGGGATGCTCAGCGAATGCAGATTGGACAGCGCGAACTCGAGCGCCTGCTCGACATTGCTGACCTTGACCGGCCCGGGCGCGGCGGATACCTGCGTGAGCGCCTGCACCGTACGATTCTCGGCCTCGTTGATGCGTTCTGCGTAACCGGCGAGCTGGCTGCGTGCTCGGCCTAGGTCCCCGACCTTGGCCCTGAAGCGCCGAAGCCGGCTGCCGAGACGATCGTTGTCGCGCCGCTGCAACGCCAGCTCTTCTTCGAGCGCCTTGCATCGATCACGCACGCGGATGAACTCGTCCCAGTTCATCCGCGCCTCTTCGCTGGCCTCCTCGAATCGTTCGCGGAGCTTCCGATAATCGTGGACATCGGCAGAATCCGCGTGTACCGACCGCAAGGGCCGGATGGATCGCACGACCCGGAAACAGGTCGGGACAGCCTGTCGGCGAAGTTCTCGTTGCTGGCTCATGATTGCTCCTCGTGTTTTCGGGGTACCTCCCCGATGCCAACTCTTCACGGAACCGCCGTATGTCAAGCCTCCCCTCTGTTCGTTGCGCGCAGGGCGGTGCCGCTGCCAGCAATCTCAGCAGGGGGGTGTGACAACTACTCCGTCGCGCTGCGCCCCATGCGCCGGCAGCGGACGGTGGGCCAGCAAATCGCGACGGCAGTGGCTCAATCGCGGGGAAAATAGCTGGCGGCGCGCATACTGCGTTCGTACGTTGCACGCCGGTGAGCTGGCAAGCGTCTGGACCCGAAATCCGTCCATCAGCGCAGCGTCACGGCGTCAGCATCGCCGACATCCTGCATGCGTACCGCCGACCTAGTGTGGCGGTCCTCGAGCGAGAGAACCTCGACATGCTCGTCAGCCCAGGCGCCGACGGACTCCTCCTGGAAATTGGCCTGCTGTACGATCCAGAACACGATGTAGACATCGTTATTCACGCCATGCGAGCACGCCCGCAGTACACGAGACTCTGGCAGGCAACACGATGAGTTGGACCCACGCTGACACCGTCCACCGGTGCGACGAGATCGCCGACCACATGGAGTCGTTCGATCCGTCCGAGGGAGAGGTTGTCCCGGGAGTCGAGTACCAGCTCATACGCGCTGCCCGTCGCCGGTCCGCCGATGCCGCTGAACTTTCCAGTTCGGTAGCCGAAGCCCGAGATGCGGGCACCACGTGGACCCGCATCGGAGAGATCCTCGGCCTCGGATCGGCCGAAGCTGAACAGCGATACGGAAATCAATCTTCGCGGCAGCAACCAGCGACGAACACGCTCTAGCTGTGACGAGAGTCGCTAGCTAGCAACCTCAACCGACTCTGGCAGTCAGAACATCTGGCCAGCGACGGGCTCGGCAGCTCGGGCTGCCGCGGCCAAGGCACCCTCGCGCAGGCTGGGCCAGGCGGTGATGAGGCTGTTGTAGGCGTTGGCCTCCGCGGCCCAGCCATTGTCGTTGGCCTTCTGGTACAGCAGGTAGGCGAGCTGGCGTGCCCGGTCGCCGTTGCCGCCGAGGGTGTGGAGCAGGTCCGCGGCCTCGGACTCGGAGCGCTCCAAGGCAGCAACGAGGTACTGCAGAGCCTCCCAGATGGTGAACCGGTCGTCTTCGGCAGGCGACCATGGCTGTTTGAGTTCGTCACGTCGGTGGAGCCGAAACTTGCCGCCGTGTGCCTCTCCGATGCCCGACTCGTCAAGCCCCTGAAGCGACGTGTTCTTGGCCTTGGCGACGCTCTCCGCGTCGCCCGAGGACCCTGGTCCGTACTGATACTCGGCGAACCAGGTCAGTGCGAACCGCGTGTCGCGGTCCAGTTCGGCTTCTTCGCCGTCCAGCACTTCGCCCAGAACATCGTTGATGATCGACAGCGCCGCCGACACGCGCATCGCCGTCCCGTCAGCCTCTACGACTTTGGAGTACCGGGAGAACACCTTGATCCCCGGACCGATGGTCGACTGCGCCATGTCAACCGGCGCGATATTGCCCGACTGCAAGATGCGCACGGCCTCAGGCAGTTCAGTCCGCAGCGCAGCGATGAATTCACCTCGGGTGGCCATGACCGCCGAGTCCAGTCGCGGCCGGCACGCGAGGACGATCGACGACGCCAACGCGTTCGAACCGTGGGCGCGTAGCCGGCCCGCAGTCTCGGTCCGCATCGGCCAGGTAGCCGTAACTTGCAAGCCGGATTCGACGACAGCCTGCAGAAACGTGTCCCAGCCTGTAGAGCGGATCTGGCCATCCTTGGACTCGATCGCCTTGAAGGCGTAATACACGGCGGCTGGAACGTCGTTGCGTGCTCCGACCGCAAGCTCGTGCATGAACTCGGCCATGCCTGACTCGAAGTAGGACTCGGCCAGTTTCCTGGATCCGGCACGTACATCGTCGGCCACCAGTTCGTCGGATTTTGGCGTTGCCAGCGTGGAGAACTCGTTTGGCCATACTTCGAACAGGTTCTTCCGTAGCCAGACATAAAAGAAGTCGGAAATGTCTGCGTACGGAACGTTGTCGTAGTAGGGGGGGTCAGTCGACAGGGTCGCCCCCACAGATTCGCGCATAAGCGCCCGCGCATCCCGCTGCACTGCGGACCCCGTCGTGCCGAGCACGGTACCGATGCTGGTCAATCCGCCGGTAGTTCCTCGTAAGCACGTCATGAATGAACCCGAGCTGTTACTGAACGGGTTGGCCTCTGCAAAATCCCACACCATTGGAATGGCCTGCCGGCCGAACAGGTGTCGAGGACACTGGGCAATTGGTTCCCAGCCAACGAGTGTGTTGCCAAGATCGGCCAACTTGTCGATAGCGAAAGCCAGATAGGTCGTAATTGCCTCCGCATACGCTCTGGCGCCGAGACCGCGTTCGCAGAGCGGCACGGCGTCATCCCTGAGGCCAGCCGCTGCGGCATCGTTTTGCGCGACAATGGTGGCGTCCGATAGCAAGTCTGAGAGCGTCACCAGGGTCGTTAGCTGCCTCGGCGCAAACAGCTTCCACCACTCATCGAGCCCATACGGCGGGGGCAACATGTACCGCGGGTTCTTGGTGATTTGTCCTATGGGCAGTTCTCGTGGAAGTTCACAGACCGCAGCCTGCTCATGTCGATCATTGGGAGGGCAATAGACCCGACCAGACTCTCCCTGCGCAACGATTGCCATGAGTCGCATCCTCATGCGACCAGCTACACCTTCGGCCTTGATGTAATCGGCCGGAATTGCGGCTCCGGTCGCGACGCAGGTGCCATGTCCTCGTCGGATGGTCCGGTCCACTGACGGCTGCCCACCCGAGCGAATCTCATAGCTGATCGCTTGGGTTTCGGGGTCGACGACAGGCTCGATCCAAGCGACTGGCCGGCCCTTTTTCTTTGAGAGCACCCACGACGTCACTAGCCCTGATTATTCACGAGTCGGGTTGACTGGTCTGTAAGGGTCCGCGGAAAAGCCCCTCTGACCTGCGACGATGCATGTGTTGGAAGCACGCATCTTCGAGTTCAGGGGGGCATCTCCGAGGTGAAACCTAGCAGT
>JAPOPC010000018.1 GCA_026713105.1 Acidimicrobiaceae bacterium | reverse complement strand
CGCACGAACACCGAAACCGGGACCAGCGACACCCCCACGACGCTGCCGCCTGCAGCCCCAACACCCCGAAACGACAAATCAGGCCAACCGGAATGCCCAAAACACGACTCGCGGCATTCTCATGAATAATCAGGGCTAGCGATTCCGGAGGGCACCCGTTCCCGCAGGGCCCTCGGTCGCCCGGGGCTTCCTCGTATAGCCCTCTTGCCTTTGCGATGCCGCGACGCTCGATCGGCGTAGCGAAGGCCAAGGTCATACTGCGATCGCTTGGCTCGCGGTCTGTCCGCTGGTCAGCGCGACGAGGATGTGGCGCCCGAGTGCCTCGCCCAAGGGGAGCGGCACGGCGTTGCCTATCTGCCTGGCGATGGACGTCTTCGAACCACACCACTTGTAGTCGTCAGGGAACCCCTGGAGCCGAGCAGCTTCATGGTGAGTGATGGGCCGGTGAGCCTTCGGATGCAGGTATCGGCCCTTCTCCGGCTTGAAGAACTCAGTTCGGATAGTCACTGACGGCTTGTCCCACAACAGTCGACCCATGACATCCCCAGCGCCCGTTCGGTGCGATCGCCAGCAAGGGGCTAGCAGATCATCCGGAATATCGAACCTGTTTCCGCCCGCGGGAATCGAGCGGTAGCGATTCAGGGACAGTTGCGTAAAGTAGCGGGTCAGGTGCAGTTCCTCCCCAAGGAAGGGCCCCGACACCTGCTGCCCTTCGAATTCAGTGCGACGATTTGGAAGATCTCGTAGACGTACGTCTTCTGCGAGCCCCTCGAATGCATCCCGAACATTCGAGCGTTGAGGGGAGTGAGGCGGTTCTCCTATCGGCCGGTGCTCGCGACGCCTCCCGATGACGATCGCTCTCCGGCGTCGCTGCGGTGCCCCGTAGAGGGAGGAGTCGAGCACGAACGGTTCGATCTCATAATCGGCGAGGCCCTGATCGGGCCGACATGCATCCTCCAGACTGGAGAACTGCTCGGACTTCAGAAATTCGCGCACGTTCTCGAGCACGAAAAACTTGGGTCGTAGCACCGCAACAGCCTCGACGTATTGCTCCCACAAAGCGTTTCGGTGGTCTGTCACCTCCTGCTTGCCCAACGATGAGAACCCTTGACACGGCGGCCCACCAAGTACGACATCTGCCCCATCTGGATGGTGCCCACCTTCAAGCCAGTCTTCGATGGTGCCGAGGAAGACGTGATCCGCGCCGAAGTTCGCGGCGTAGGTAGCAGTTGCATCAACATCAGAATCAACGGCTGCGACCGGTCGAAACTCGCCGAGATCTGAGTTTGCTCGCAGGAATCCGGCAGTCAGTCCGCCGCAGCCAGCAAAGAGATCGACGATGGTGTGGGCAGCGCTCATGGCGTAGCCGCTCCTAGCCCGCGGTAGCGAGCATGGAGCTCGATTCCTGTTGACCCTGCTTGAGGTCTGCGCGTCTGATGGACATGCCACCCAGCAGCACCAGGGCAGCGAATTGCGAGGTCGCGCGAATTCCCCGCATCTGGCTCTCGTGAGGGCATCTGAACTGAAGCCAGCACTCCGGCACGGTCGGTCGGTGCGACTGCCTCCACGAGCTGAGCAGAGGATCGAGTTAGGTGCATCTTCGATCGGCCTCCCTCCGCTATGAGGAACTGTGTACCCCACTCACTGCCGCTCGCCGCGGTAATGAGTCGCTATCTCTGACTTGGTCGAACCATCACCTTGCCGAAGGGGTGTGACAGCGCTACGGCCCGATGACACTGCCACAGAACGGAGGCACAGACATCGGCATTGCCACGATTCGGCATCAGCGCTGGTGTTTCAGAAGCCGAGGGCGGTGAGGGGGTCGGTGTAGGGGAGGTCGAGGGCGTGGGCTACGTGGGGCTCGGTGACGTGGCCCTTGTAGACGTTCAGGCCTGCTCGCAGGTGGGGGTCGGTGCGCAGGGCGTCGAGGCCGTTCTCGGCGATGGCCAGCACCCTGGGCAGGGTGGCATCGCTGAGTGCCCGGGTTGAAGTGACTGGCACGGCGCCGGGCATGTTCGCTACGCAATAGTGCACGACGCCGTCGACAACAAACGTCGGCTCGGCATGGGTGGTCGGCTTGGACGTTTCGAAGCATCCGCCTTGGTCGATGGCCACGTCGACCACGACCGAACCGGGGCGCATCTGAGAGATCATGTCGGCGGTCACCAGCTTGGGCGCTCGGGCGCCGGTCACCAGTACGGCGCCGATCACCAGGTCGGCGTTCAGCACCTCGGTCTCGACCGTCGCCCGGGTGGACGTCACCGTGACGACCGACGCACCGAAGCGCTGCTCGAGATGATCCAACGCCGCTGGGTCGATGTCGAGCACTCGCACATCGGCACCCATGCCGATGGCGATCTCGGCCGCGTTCTCGCCGACGACTCCCCCACCGATGATCACGACACGTGCCGGCGGAACTCCCGGCACGCCGCCGATCAGCAGACCGATGCCGCCATGAGCGGTCTCGAGGGCCCATGCGCCCGCCTGCACGGCCAGCCGACCGGCAACCCGGGACATCGGGGCCAGCAGCGGCAAGCCGCCGCGTGAATCGGTCACCGTCTCGTACGCGACGCAAGCCGCGCCGCTCTCGACGAGGTCCGACGTCTGGTCGGGGTCGGGAGCGAGATGCAGGTAGGCGAAGAGAATCTGGCCCTCGCTGAGCATCTTGCGCTCAGAGGCTTGCGGTTCCTTCACCTTGACGACGAGATCCGCCTTCTCCCACACCTCGTCACAACGGCCGATGAGCGCACCGGCAGCCTCATACTCGGCGTCGGGCACACGGATGCCCGCTCCGGCGCCGGTCTCGACGAGCACCTGATGGTCGTGCAGCACCAGCTCACGCACGGCGTGCGGCGTGAGCCCGACGCGCTGCTCGCCCGCCTTGAGCTCACTCGGCAATCCGATCAGCATGCGGTCACCTCCATCGCAGGCGCCCAATCCCCCAAGCGCCCGCTGAACAGGCGCACCCCGTTCGGGCTACGAAGCCCGGGCGAAGTCTACGATTTCGCCGATGGGCACCCGTGACCAGGGGACCGACACCAATGTCGGCAGCGTTGGCAGCGTCAGCACGGACGGCTGGACCCTGCCAGCGCTCGTACGACACGCAGCGGTCACCCATGGCAACCGCGAGTTTCTCGCATTCGAAGGCGGCCGAACGGTCACGTTTGCCGAGTTCGACGAGCTGACTGACCGGCTCGCCACTGCCCTGGCTGACATCGGCCTGCAGCCAGGCGATCGCGTGCTGGGCCTGCTCACCAACAGCGTCGAGTTCATGCTGCTGATGATCGCTGCCCACAAGCGGCGAGCGATCTTCGTGCCTGTCAACACCGACCTGCGCGGTGCCTTCCTAGAACACCAAGTACGCAACTCCGAGCCTCGCATCGTGGCCGTGGACCGAGGCTTGCTCAACCGGTTCGACGATGTAGCTGGTCCGGCAGGCGCATCCGATGATGCATCCGCGCGGGAAGCGACACGAGCGGCGCTCGATCCGGACTGGCGCATCGAAACCACGCTGCTGGTGGACGATGGCGACATTGGCGACCACCCGGGCGGCGCGCTCGCGGACACCGCCGTGCGCAGCCTCAGCGATCTGCTGGGCACCGAGCCACGAGTCGACGCCGTGCTCGAGGCCGAGCCCAGTGATGTCTGCACGATCATGTACACCTCGGGCACCACCGGCCCGGCCAAGGGCGTGCTGATGCCACAGGCGCACTGCTACCTGTTCGGCCTCACCGCGGCGCAACGCTTGGAGATCACGCCCGACGACCGTTTCCTCTGCTGCATGCCGCTGTTCCACGCGAACGGCCTGTTCATGCAGATCTATGCAGCGCTGCACGGCGGCGCGTCGGCGTACGTCACGAAGCGCTTCAGCGTGGGCCAGTGGCTCGACACCGTCATCGAGCAGGGCATCACGCTGACGAACGCGCTGGGGGTCATGCCCGAGTTCATCTGGCGCAGTCCCCCCACCGACCGGGACCGGGAACATCGCCTGCGGGCCGTCATCGCGCTCCCCGTCGCCGCCGAGTGGGCGGCCGCATTCGAGCAGCGATTCGGTGTACGGATCGTGCAGGGGTACGGGATGACCGAGGTCAACATGGTCGCCTACACCGACCCGGCGGATCCAGTGATGTCGGGCTGCGCCGGCCCGCCGCTGAATGAGTACTTCGAGGTGATCGTGGCCGACCCGGCAACCGATTTGCCGCTCTCACCAGACGAGATCGGCGAGATCCTGGTTCGGCCCAAAGTCCCGTTCTGCTTCAACGTCGGCTACCACCAGATGACCGGCAAGACCGTCGAAGCGTGGCGCAACCTCTGGTTTCACACCGGTGATGCGGGCCGGATCGACGAGGCCGGCCGGTTGCATTTCGTGGACCGGCTGAACGACCGCATCCGCCGCCGCGGCGAGAACATCTCCAGCTATGAGGTCGAGACCGTGATCAACGGCTACGACGGCGTGATCGAGAGCGCAGTCGTAGGTCTGCGTGTCCAAGGCGCCGGCGGCGAGGACGAGGTGCTCGCCGTTGTGGCAGTGGACGGCTCACCGCCCAACCCGGTCGAGTTCTTGGACTGGTGCGTGCCGCGAATGCCACGCCACAGCGTGCCGCGCTACCTGCAATTCGTACCCGAGCTCGACAAGACGGCCTCCGGCAAGATCCGCAAGCAGGCCATACGGGACGCCGGCGCTACCGGGGACCTGTGGGACCGGGAGTCGGTCGGCTACACCGTGGCCCGCGGCTGAGCGAGCACCAGCGAACCCAGTGGCCCGCAGCTGACGGGCCCGCCTTCGCCGCCGTCTACAGGTCGGGGCGCAGCAGCACCCGGCCCGTGGTCTTGCGTTCGTGTAGGTCGCGCAGCCCGTCGATCAAACCGTCGAGCGGCAGCTCCTGGCTGACGAGCGGGTCGAGCCTGCCGTCAGCTACCTGGGGCCACAGCTCGGCGTAGCACTCCTCGAGCACCTCGTCCATGCGCCCCCGGTAGCCGCCCATGTGCACGCCGACCACGGAGTAGTTCTTGACCAGCAGGTGGTTGGCCGGCGCTTGGGGGATGGTGCCGCTGGCGAAGCCCACCACCAGCAGTCGGCCTTCCCACGCCACCAGCCGCCGGGCAACGTCGAAGTACTTCCCCCCGACAGGGTCGTAAACAATGTCGCAGCCCCGCCCGCCAGTGGCGTCCTGGACGGACTGGTACAGGTCGTCGTTGTCGTAGTCGATGACGACGTCGGCGCCCAGCTCGCGGCAGGTCTGCACCTTGGCAGGACCGCCCGCTGCGGCGATGACGGTGCAGCCCGCTGCCTTGGCCATCTGCACAGCAGCCGAGCCGACGCCCCCGGCAGCCGCCAGAACCAGCACCGTATCGCCGGCTTGCATCTGGCCCCGCCGGTACAGCGAGAACCACGCCGTCCCATAGATGACGTTGGACGCGCACGCCGCCGGAATCGAAACGTCGTCAGGGATTCGCCGGGCAGTCGAGCCCCTGATGAGCGCTTCGCTGGCATATCCGCCCCAGCCTGCAGTACCCGAGCCGATCACCCGGTCGCCGACCTCCAAGTCGCACTCAGGGCCGACCGCTTGCACGGTGCCGCACGCTCCCATGCCGGGCGTGAACGGCGGATCCCACCGTTCTTGGTACGTGCCCTGGCAATGCAGGATGTCTGCAAAGTTCAGGTCCGTGGCCTCCACCGTGATCCGTGCTTGACCCCGCCCTGGCTCGGGCGAGGCAAATTCGCCCAACTCCAGCACGTCCCACGGATAGCCCAACTCGTTCAGTCGCCACGCTCTCATTGGTGTCCCCTGACTGGTACGCCTGCTCGCCCGGATCGGCTTCAAAGAATCCGTCCGGGACGGCAGCACCGTAGCAATGGACGCTGACGCCATCCCGGCCACACGCGTACGCTCGTAGCGAGGCAAGGGGGCAACGTGGCGCTCACGACGCAGGACCGCAGTACGGCAGGGCCGTCGCAAGACACGAAAGACGTGATCCCCGTCCTGGACCTGTCGCCCCTCAACGAGGTAGCTCCCGATCCGTCGGCCGTCGAAGCGCTCGCCGCCGAACTGCGACGTGCGCTCACCGAGATGGGGTTCTTCTTCATCGTGAACCACGGCGTGCCATGGGCGATGGTGGAGGGAATCTTCGACTCCGCCCGCGAGCTGCACGCACTGCCGCAGCCGACGAAGGACTCCATCCCGATGGGGAAGCTGATCGGCGGCTACCTCGGCATGGGCGGCGGCACTTCGTATGCCTCGGACATCGCAGGAGAGGTCCGCAAGCCCAACCAGAACGAAGCGTTCTTCTGTCACCGGCACGGTTACCACACCGACAACCAGTTCCCGCCCATCGACGGCTTCGCGGCGAGGTGCGAGGCCTACATCGACCAGCTCATCGCCCTCGGAGGTCGGCTGCTGCCAGTGTTGGCACATTCGCTGGACTTGCCGCACGACTGGTTCGTGCCCGACTTCGACCAGCCGAGCGTGACCCTTCGGATGTCGCACTACCCGCCGATGGACTACTCGGACAACGAGTGGGGACTGGCCCCGCACACCGACAGCTCGGTGTTCACGTTCCTGCCGGCCAACGAGGTGCCGGGGCTGGAGATCCGTCCTGCCGGCCACGACTGGATCAAGCCGCCGCAGCTCGCCGAGTCGTACCTGGTCAACAGCGGCGACATGTTGAAGCGCTGGACGAACGGGGTCTATCTTTCGACAGCGCATCGAGCCCGCAACCCCACCGACGGCGAGCGGTATGCGGCACCGTTCTTCTACGGCGCCCGAGATGATGCCGTGGTGGCGCCGGTGCCCACAACGGTCAGCGACGAGGCGCCCGCTCGCTGGGAGCCGATTACCTACGGCGACTACCAGCGCTGGTTCCTGAACCGCAATTACGAGAACGTCACCGGCGAGAAGGTCGGCAAGTTCGAGACCTAGCGGCCGGCGAGAACCGGCGCTCAGCTACTCCAGCACGCCTGCCACGGCCAGCTCGGCAATGCGGTCGGGGTCGTAGCCGAGCAGCTGCTCGAGCACCTCGAAGGTGTGCTCGCCGTAGGTCGGCCCGCCATGGCTGATGCCGTCGGAGCTGCGCGACATGATGAACCGGGTGCCTTCCACCCACATCGTGCCGTTGGTGCCATGGGTCACGTTGCGGAAGTGGCTTCGGTGCTCGAGCTGCGGGTCGTCAGCCATCATCGCCGAGTCCGCAATCGCGTGCGCCGGGACGCCGGCGGCCTGCAGCTCGTCGTGAGCTTCAACACCGTCTCGCTGCGAGGTCCACGCCGTGATCAGCTCGGCGATCTCGTCGGCCCGCTCGCGGCGCTCGCCAAGGCCGAGTCCGCCGAGGGCGTCGGCGCCGATGACTCCGCACAGCGCACGCCACTGCTCGTCGTTCGCACAGGCCACAGCAATCCAGCGATCCTCGCCCGCTGAGGCGAAGACCCCGTGCGGGGACATCACCGGATGGTCGTTCCCGAGCTTGTCAGGCAGGTGACCGTTCACCTCGTAATCGAGCACTGCCGGGGCCAGGAACGTCATCGACGCCTCAGCCTGGGACAGGTCGATGTACTGGCCTTCGCCGGTGCGGTCGCGATGATCCAGCGCTGCCAAGAGGGCTGCGCTCAAGAACTTCGGCGACACGTAGTCGGTGTAGGCGCCGAAGACACCGGCCGGGTCGCGGTCGGGCCAGCCGGTCATCTCGTAGAACCCGGACATGGCGGCGCCCATCGTGCCGAATCCAGCCAGCGACGACAGCGGCCCGCTCTGGCCGAACAGGCAACTCGACGCCATGATGATGTCTGGCTTGACCGCTCGCAGGTCCTCATATGACAGGCCGATGTCCTGCAAGGCGTGCGGCGAGAACGACTCGCAGACAACATCAGCCCAGCGCACGAGATCCAGGATCAGGTCGCGGCTCTCGGGCTTGGAGATGTCGATCGTGATGCCGAGCTTGCCGGCATTCATGTTCTGGTAGAGCCCGCCGTTGTCGACTCCGGCTTCGTCGTTCAAGAAGGGTTGGATGGTCCGGGCCGCTTCCACCTTGTGAGACGACTCAACACGAACCACCGTGGCGCCCCAGTCAGCCAGCACACGCGTGGACCCTGGTCCGGCCATGACCCACATGAAGTCGAGGATCTTCACGTCCGCGAGCGGAAGGGACGGGTCGCGGTGGCTCGCGCCAGCCGCAGACACCAGCGCGTCAGACACCGGCACCGGAGCCGCAGCTCCCACCTCCCCAAGCACTTCGTCGGTGTGCTCGCCGATCGACGGCGGGGGCGTCGAGATGTCGAGAGGGGTTTCGCTGAACTTTGCCGACGGGCCCGGATAGCGCACCGAGTCGAGTCCGGCTGTGGGGATGTTCCGCCAGAAGTCCCGCTCGGAGTACTGGGGCGACTCGACCAGGTCGGCGACCGTGGAGATCGGCACGATCAGCAGCCGCTTGTCCAGCGCCACCTCCAAGAGCTCGGCCTTGGTGCGCGTCGCGGTGAAGTCGGCGGCGACCTGCTGGATGCGCTCGTACTCGGTGGGCGGGATGCGGCCGGTGATCACACCCTCCACGAAGTTGATCCAGTCGATCTCGAGGTCACTGTCGGCACAGCCCCCCTCGGAGTGCATCCATTCGAACAGGCGCGCTCCGAATGGGCCGATGGACTCGCCGAACAGGATCGTCACCGAGACGTAGCCGTCGGCTGCCGGCGAGCGCAGCCGGATTCGGAAGGGGCCAAGGCGCGCACCGCCGCTCATCCGCAGCAACTCCGGTGAGTTGTACAGGTGGCACAACGTGGCCGATTGGGTGGCCTGGGTGACGGCCTGCTGGGCGCTGACGTCGATGTGCTGGCCCTGACCAGAGCGCTTGCGCTCCCGCAGCGCGATCAACGACCCAACGGCAGCTTCGGCAGAGGCGTGCAGGAAGCACTGGTCGAGCGGGATGCGCAGCGGGGGCCGATCCTCATCACCGACAACGTTGGACAGCTGGCCCGCGGCGGAGATGATCGAGTCGGTGGCGGCCCAGTCGGCCTTGGGACCCGTCTGGCCGAACGCCGAGACGGACGTGTACACGAGACCGGGGTTGACCTGCGCTAGATCTGCTGCTCCGAGACCCCGGGCAGCCATCGCACCCGGCGCATCGGACTCGATGAGCACATCCGCGCTCACCGCCAGGTCGCGTAACCGTTGCTGGTCGCGAGGGTCGTCAAGGTCGAGTGCAACACTGCGCTTACCGCGGTTGTAGGACCAGAACCACAGCGAGGCCTCGGGGTCGCCCTCACGCCCGGCGACAAACGGCCCGACGCTGCGCGCGGCAGATCCACTGGGCGGCTCCACCAAGACGACATCAGCGCCGAGGTCGGCCAGCAGCGATCCCGCCATCTGACCTCGATGATCCGTCAGGTCCAGCACTCGGCAGTTCAACACAGCGTTCCCCTCTCCCCGCTCCGCAGCACACGCACACGGCTCTCTCGTCGCGCGCCGAAGCTAGTGCGGCACCACCAGAGCGCTGAACGGGGCAGGCCCAGCGCCCACCGGCTCAGCCTCTCAGCGTTCCAGCACCGGCTGTGCTTCCACCACCCGCAATGACACAGGCGTCGGCACCACGACGGGTCCGACCGTGCCCGCGAGCCCGGTGTTCGACGTCCACCGCACCATCCAGACCGACTGGACGGTGCCGCGGAAACGACCGGCCCTCCCGGCAGTGGATGCACGTTGAAAGATGTGACTGCACGGCGAGCGAGTGCCCGGCACGAGCCACGGCAGGCCCGGACCGGGGCACGAGACCAACACTGATCCATCGCCGGGAACCAGTTGCAGCGCCACCGGTGTGGCCACCAAGGTGACGACGACGCTCCCTGCTGCGACGATGCGCACGAACGGTCGCCAGCTCGCCGTCGGC
This sequence comes from Acidimicrobiaceae bacterium, assembly GCA_026713105.1. Lineage (GTDB taxonomy): Bacteria > Actinomycetota > Acidimicrobiia > Acidimicrobiales > Poriferisodalaceae > Poriferisodalis. The sequence goes on along the minus strand of JAPOPC010000018.1, from coordinate 187,568 downwards.
ACCCAGAACCAAGTGTCGACGCCGACCAGTGTGCGCACTCGCTGCGCCGGCGGCGCGAAGAACGGCATCGGTCGCGGGAACGTGAGCGACGACAGGCCTCGATTGGCCGCCATGCCCACCTTTTCGGCATGGTGCGCCGGATCCCGACTCGAGACTTCGATGTGCAGCCCGCCCAACGCCGGGTCACGCGCCGCCGGCCGTTCAGTACTGCCGTTGCGCAGTGTGAGCGCCGGCCCAGCCGATGCCGCCGGTGCCGTCGAGAGACCAACCAGCATCAGACTCAACCCTAAGACGATGTATTTCATGAAATTTCGCACTTGCCTACCGTGGTGCCGGCATCGAATGCGGGCAAACGAATTTTCCGGTTCTGGCACGGGCAGGCGGTGAGCAGAGGCGGCGAACTAGGTTGCCTGCACCGTTGAACACGACACTGGCTGTCACAGGCTTGTCAGCGCAGGAGGATCAACACATGGCCGCAGACGAATTCGCCTACGCGACGACGATCGAGACTGCGGCCGCCGTCGCAGCCGGGGACGTCTCCTCCCGGGAGCTGCTCGAAGCGGCACTGGCACGAGTCGATCGTCTCGACGGGCCGATCAATGCCGTCGTCGCCCTCGACGCCGAGCGCGCCCGAGCAGCTGCGGATGCCGCGGACGCTGCGGTGGCGCGAGGCGACGAGCTGGGACCGCTGCACGGCGTGCCGATCACCATCAAGGACTCGTTCCAGACCGAGGGTCTGGTCACGACCTCAGGAGCCCCGGCACTGGCCGACTTCGTGCCCGAGAGCGACGCCGACCCGGTTGCTCGCTACAAGGCTGCAGGCGCAATTGTGTTCGCCAAGACCAACCTGCCGCTGTTCGCGGGTGACGCGCAGTCCTACAACGAGGTGTATGGCACCACTGCCAACCCGTACAACATCGAGCACACCCCCGGCGGGTCCTCCGGCGGTTCGGGGGCGGCACTGGCCGCCGGCTACACGCCGCTCGAGCTCGGCTCGGACATCGGCGGCTCCATTCGCATCCCGTCGCACTGGTCCGGCGTCGCCGGACACAAGCCCAGCTACGGCGTCGTGTCCGCACTCGGACAGATCCCCGGCATGCCTGGCACGCTCAGCCAGGCCGACATCGCCGTTGCGGGCCCGATGGCACGTGATGTCGACGATCTCGAGATGGCGCTCGACATTCTCGCCGGGCCCGACGCGTGGAATTCCAAGGCCTACTCGCTCGACCTCCCGCCGGCTCGGCACAGCGACATCTCCGATTTCCGGGTGGCGGTGTGGCTCGACGAAGATCTATGCCCGATCGACACCCAGTGCCGGGAGCTGCTTCTGGGGGCGGCGAACGCCCTGGAGCAGGCCGGTGCGCGCGTCGAGACCGACATGCGACCGACATTCACCTTCGAGAAGGCGGTCGACACCTTCCTGCACCTCCTTTCTGCCGCCGAGGCCGGGACTTGGACACTCGCTCAACTCGAAGAAATCGCCTCCTCGAACGACGATCCCCAAGGAGATCTCGGCATCTGGTATGCAGCGATGCGTCACCGGGAGTGGCTGAGCTGGCACGAGCGTCGGCTGCAGCAGCGCAGGCGCTGGGAGGAGTTCTTTACCGATTGGGACGTCGTGCTGCTGCCGGTGGCGCCGACGGCTGCTGTCCGTCACGACCACAGCCGGCCTGCCACCAACCGCCGGATCACGGTGAACGGCGAGACTCGGCCCTATTTCGACATCATCAAGTGGATGGGCCTCACCGGGGTGGCGTGGCTGCCCGCAACCGTGGTGCCGGTGGGCATGGTGCCTGCAGCCGGGGGTGATTTGCCGGTAGGGGTGCAGATCGCCGGGCCCTTCCTGGAAGACCGCACAACCCTGGCGGTGGGCCGCTTCCTGCAGGAAGCACTCGGCGGGTTCCAGCGGCCGGAAGGCTTCTGAGCGGCGCGCAGCCAGCTCAGCGCCGCCGAGCAGTTCGCTTGCCGCCACATAGCGACGCGCCATGAGTTCGGAGTCTGAACACCTCCACGCCGTCGTCCATGACGGCGACGGTCCTGTGGCGTTGCTGGTGCACGGTGCGCTCGGCAGCCGCTCCTACTGGGACGACAACATCGGCGCGCTGCAGACCGTCTGCCGACCAGTTGTCGTCGAGCTGTGGGGCCACGGCCGATCACCCAGCCCCGCCGACCCCGAGCGCTACGGTCCGCCCGGCTATGTGGCCGAATTTGAGCGGCTGCGTACCCAGCTCGACGCTGAGCGAATCTGGATGATCGGTCAATCGCTGGGAGCGGCGCTCGCACTGCACTACGTGCTCGCACACCCTGCCCAGACAATCGGCGCGGTGCTCACCAACTCGTCATCAGCATTCAGCGAACCCGAGGTGTGGGCTGAGCGAACCGAGACGTTGGTGGAGGAACGGGCGCTCGAGCTCGAGGCACACGGCGTCGAAGTGCTGCGCGACAGCTGGATCAACCCAGGGCGTTCGAAGCGCATCTCGCCCGAGGTTCGCGCCAAGCTGGCCGGCGAATTCTCCGGGCATGATGCGACGGGACTCGCCCGCTCGTTCCGCCTCACGAATGCGGGTGTCCCGCTCGGGGACCGACTGGGCGATGTCGCCGTGCCGGTGCTGCTCACCAACGGCACCGAGGAAGGCCGCTTCCAGCAGCTGCTCGCGAGGGTGCGCCAGATTCCCGACCTGGAGATCGCCGACTTGGCGGCCTCCCACGCGGTCAACGCTCAGGACCCCGCAGGATGGAACGCCGCTGCCACCAGATTCATGCGGCAACACGCCGAGACGCCCCGCGCTCGCTAGAGGAGGCACACATGGGTACAGGACCGCTCGAAGGCATCACCGTGGTCGATGTGTCGAGCGCCGTCGCCGGCGCGTGGGTGTCAACGCAGCTCGCCGAGATGGGCGCCGATGTGGTGCTGATCGAGAAAGTGGGCGCTTCCGACGTCATGCGCCTGACCGGTGCGATCGTCGGCGACCAATCGGGCTGCTGGGTTCAGATGCACCGCAACAAGCGCGGCATGGATCTCGACATCCGCGATGAGCGCGGGCGCGAGATACTGCTGCAGCTCGTCGAGGGCGCCGACGTGTTCATTCAGAACTTTCGGCCTGGCGTGGCCGAGCGCCTGCGTATCGGCTACGACGATCTCAGCGCCGTCAACCCCGATCTCGTGTACCTGTCGGTGTCGGGTTTCGGGCCCGCGGGGCCCTATGCGCACCAGCCGGTGTATGACCCGATCATCCAGTCGTTGACCGGCATGACCGCGGCGCAGGGAGGCGACTTCGTCAAGTCCGCCACTGCAGACAAGACCACCGCGATGACGGGGGCCACCGCCGTCCTCGGAGCCTTGCTGGCGCGGGCGAGCGGCGCCGGCGGCCAGCACGTCGAGGTCAATCTGCTCGATTCGACGCTGTCGTGGATGTGGCTCGACTACTTCTGGAACGAGTCGGTGCCCGAGGCCCCGCGCACACCCACCTACAGCGAGTGGTACAGCCCGTGGCAGACGGCGGACGGCTGGGTGGGTGCCATCTGGCCCTCCGACGAGCAGTACGCCCGCGTGTGCGGGAAGCTGGGCGTGCCGCATCTGGCCGACGATCCTCGCTTCGCCACTCGCGAATCCCGGATCCGAAACTCCAATGAACACCAAGAGGTGTTTGCCAAGCTGCTCGGCGAGTTCACCACAGCCGATGCGCTCAAGGCGTTGGAGGAAGCCGACGTTCCCTGCGCGCCGGTGCTGCACATCACCGAAGTGTTCGACGACCCCCAGGTGAAGCACAACGAGACGGTGCTCACCCACCACCATCCCGTCATTGGCCAGGTCCGTACCGCCCGCTTTCCGGCCCGATTCAGCAAGACGCCCACGCAGGTAGAGCGTCTCGCCCCAACCAAGGGCGAGCACACCGATGAGGTGCTGACCGAACTGGGCCTCTCGGGGGCCGAAATCGCGAAACTCCGCAACGACGACATCGTCGCCTGACCTGCGGCAGCGCCGATTCGGCGGACCGATCAATCGGTCACGTCAGAGGCGGGCGAGGGCTTCTTGCACCGCGGTGGCGACGAGGCGGCCGTTTTGCCAGAAGCGGGCTTCGGCGGTGCCTCGGTTGCCGCGGGCAGCCAGTGGGCGCTGCTCGCAGAAGATCCACTCGTCGGCCCGGGCCGGCTCATGGAACCACATCGCGTGATCAAGGCTGACGACTTGGATTCCGCTGTCCAGCCAGGTGACCCCATAGGGCACGATTACGTTGTCGGCGAGGCAGTCGTCGCTCATGTAGGCGATGATCGCTTCATGGATTGCCGGGTCGTCGGGCAGCCGACGGGGAGCCCGGAACCAGTAATCGATGCCGCCGCGTGGTGATGGCCCCGTCGGTGCCCATGGGGCATGCACGACCCGGTACTCCACCGGACGGGTCATGTAGGACCACTGCTCGCCGAAGATGGGACCCACCTGCGCGATGCACTCCTGATAGGTGGGTACCGAGGTCGGCGGCGGCACCTCGGGAGACATCGGCGTCGCAATGTCGACCTTGCCCGTCTCGGGGACATGGAAGGTCGCAGTGAGCTCGAAGATCAGCCGGTCGGATTGGAAGGCCTGCGATCGGCGTGTGCAAAACGACCGCCCATCGCGCACTCGATCCACCCGGTAGTCGACCTCGGCCAGGCCGTCCCCGCCCCGCAGGAACACGGCATGCACCGAGTTCATCGGCCGATCATCGTCCACCGTCCGCTGCGCCGCGACAACCGCCTGTGCCAGCACATGCCCGCCGTAGAGGCCGAATTCGTCAAACCCGGAGCCCTTGCCCCGGAACGTGTCGGATCCATTGTCGTTCTGCTGCAGGTCCAGCAGGTCCAGCAATTCGTCTAGGGCCTCATCAACGGCCGCTTCAGTGTCACTCACGGCCTAGTTCTCTAGCAGACCGCTCGACCTGCAAGCCCGACAATCGACCGCGGCGCTGGGGTTTCGACGCCTGCGGCGGCTACTCGTAGCCGGGCGGGGAGGCGAATCCGCCGAGGGTGCGCTCGATGAGGGCCGCGTAGCGGATGCCGCGTCGGTCGCCCAGGTGTGGGGCCACGATCTGGATGCCCACCGGGAGGTTCAGGCCGTCGGTTGTCAGCCCGACCGGAGCGACAGTTCCGGGGAGATACGCGCTGCAGCTCCAGCCGGCCCAGAACAGCTGGTCGACGCCCAGTTCCTGGCGGCCGTCGATGTCGATGGTGCGAGTTGGCCGGGTGCCCGTGTGGTCATGGACGAATGCCGCCGATGCGGCGATCGGGCACAGCAGCAAGTCATAGTCGTCGAAGTACCGGGCCCACGCCTGCCGGTAGCCCTCGCGCTTGTTGTGGTGGGCGAACCACTCGCGATGGCTCATCGTCATCGCGTAGTCGACCAGCGACTGGTAGTCCCCTTCGCCGTCGTTGTACCGGTGGGCGCGGGACTGGGCGTCGTTCCACATCGCGTCGTCGGCCAGCGCCCCGGTGGCGGCGCGCAACAGCATCAAGTAGTTCTCGTTGAACTCGTGCTGGTCGATGTCGGGTGTGGCTTCGCCGAGGTCGGCGCCAGCGGCTGCCAGCGCATCCACTGCCCGCTGCAAGGTGTCGATCATCGCCGTCGAATTCCGCATGACCGGCGTGTCCAGCATGACGCCCACCCGGAACGCGCCTAGCGAGTCTCGAGGTTCGGACCCCAGCGCCACGCTGTAGCGGTCGGCGTCGAGACCGGCAGGCCCCGCGAGCACATCGAGCGCCAGATCCAGATCCGCAGCGCTGCGTGCCAGCGGGCCGCACACTGCAATGTCGCTTCCGACCAGGGCGCCGGGCACCGCGTGACCCCCGTCGGGCACCAACCCGAACGTCGGCTTGTGGCCGAACACGCCGCAATAGTGGGCAGGGTTGCGAATGGAGGCGCCGATGTCGGAGCCCAGCTCCAGCGACGCCATGCCAGTAGCCAGTGCCACCGCCGAACCGCCTGAGGAACCGCCAGGTGTACGGGTCAGATCCCATGGATTGTTGGTGCAGCCGTAGATGTCGTTGAAGCTCTGCCAGTCGCCCAGCATCAGCGGCACATTGGTCTTGCCCCAGATGACCGCCCCGGCGTCCAGGTATCGAGTGACCGTGACGGCGTCGGTTTCGGCCACATTGTCGGCCCACGCCGGATTGCCCCACGTCGAGGGGGTGCCTGTCCAGTCGAAGGCTTCCTTGATGGTCATCGGCACGCCGTGCAGCGGCCCCCAGCACTCCCCTGCGGCGAGCGCTGCGTCGGCCGCTGCGGCCCGCTCACGCGCCTCGTCGATCCGAGTCACGATCACCGCGTTCACTGCCGGGTTGAAGCGCTCGCAGCGGTCGAGCGCTCCTTCGAGGGCTTCGACCGCCGACACCTTCCCCTGCCGGATCAGCGACGCCAGCTCGACCGCTGGCAGAAGGTTCGGATCTGTGCTGCTCGTGCCTGTCATCGCGCCGAGACTAGAGGCGAAGCGGTGGCCCGAGCGGCCCGTGAGTGCAGCGAACCAGAGCGCGAAGCAGGTGGTTTCGCCTCGCAACGATGAGTTCCACTGGTGCACGCGTGAGGTGCGACGGGCCGCTGCATCAGTGGCTGCACGCCGAGGATCAGGTGGACCAGGCTGCAGTGGCGGCCCTCAGCAGATGAGCAATGTCGTCGTCGGTCATGGCCAAGCTGAGGCAGCCGAAGCCCCCGCCCGACAGATAGACGCCGCCCGCTTGGATGTCGTGTTCGAACCGTTCGATTTCGGCGGCTTCGTCGCTGCTGAGATGCGCGTCGCGGTAGTTGCGGATGTGTCGGGAGTGGGGATGAACCTTGAACAGGCTCCCCCGACCGGTGACCTGCCAGTCCACACCAGCTCGGGAGATCGCTGAACGCAGACCGCTGCGGACTGCTTCTCCCATGTAGTCCAAACGTGCGAAAGCAGCGTGATCGAGCTGGTTCATGGTGGCGAGCCCAGCGGCCATGGTGACGGGGTTCGCCGTGAATGTCCCTCCCGAGGGCACCTTGGCCCGACTGCCGCCCGACCGTGCGAACGTCGACATCGGCCCCTCGCGCCCCGCAACACCGCCGACGGGAAAGCCGCCGCCGATGATCTTGGCCACAGCGGTGATGTCGGGATCGATGCCGAGCAGGGTCTGCGCTCCGCTGTAGCCCAGCCGGAACGAGATCACCTCGTCGAGCACCAGCAACGCGCCCACCTCGCGGGTCGCCTCGCGCACCGCCGCAATGAACTCGGGCTCGATCGTCGGCAACCCGACCTGGCTCGGCATCACGTCGAGCAACACCGCGGCCAGCCGGTCGCCGTGGCGCTCGATGGCCGCGCGGGCGCCCTCGGCGTCGTTGAAGTGGATGATGCCGACCTCTTCGATCACCGAGCTCGGCGTGCCCGATGCGTATGGCACCGTGGCGGGCGCCGCAGCATCGCCCCAGTTGGTGGGATCTGACGCCAAGCTGGCTTCGGCGTGGTCGTAGGTGCCGTGATAGGAGCCCTCCACCTTGATGACGTTCGGCCGACCGGTGAACGCTCGTGCAGCCTTGAGCGCACCCATCACTGCTTCGGTGCCGGAGTTGCAGAATCTGATGAGCTCAAAGCTCTCGACCCGATCGCACAGCAGCGAGGCCAGCTCGATCTCGATGTCGCACGCCAGCGCGAATGCGGTGCCACGCGCCATCTGCGCACTGACTGCCCCGGCGATGGCCGGGTTGGCGTGCCCCATGATGAGCGAGGTGAAGTTGTTGTTGCAGTCGAGGTAGCGGTTGCCGTCGACGTCGGTCACCCAGGCTCCTTCGCCATGGTCGACGTAGATCGGGTTCGGCCGCCGCAGCAGCGTGGCTCGGGAGACGCCGTCGGGGATCCACTGCTGCGCCCGGGCATACAGCGCAGCGGACTGTGCCTCTGAGCGCTGATCGCCGGCCGTGGATCCATTGGGTGCTGTCATCGGCTCAGTGTCGCAGAACCTTTCCACGCATCGCGTGGATGGATGCAGGGCCGCGGGGAGCTAGATGGCGCCGGCCCGGCGGTAGGCATCCAGCACGAGCCCATGGAAATGGTGCACACCGTGCTCGGACAGCCCCGAACCGTTTGGATCGCACACGATCGGACCCTGGTTGAACGCCGGCGTGCGCATGCCCTCCTGCACACTCTCGACGATGCCGATGTCCTCGGGCTGCAGCACCTCGTCGATGTAGCGCATCGACTCGACGTCAGCGTCGGTGAGATCAGCCGACTCGAAGTAGAAGTCGATGGTCTCTGACGTGTGCTCGGGACCCGTCGGGATCATCTGCATGACGCTGAAGTTGCCGCGCCCCGGGTAGCGCATCAGGCACGTATTCGGCCACAGCCACCACACCGCGAGATCCTTGACGCTGGTTCCCTCGACGTCGTAGGCCGAGTTGTCCGAGTGGCCCGCACGTGCCATGTGGCTGGAGTAAATGCCATGCGTGGTGACCCGGTAAGTGTCCATCTCCACCAGCGTCACGAAATCGGGGTGGGCGATTTGGCAGTGGTAGCACTCCAAGAAGTTGTCGACGACGTTCTTCCAGTTGGAAGCGATCTCGTATCGGAACCGGCGGATGTGAGTGAGCTCGTTCACGTCGGGGGCGAAGCGGGCGATCTCGTCGCCGAGACTTCCCGATTGCACCCCCAGCGGATCGGCCGCCGGGTCGAGGTTGACGTAGACGAAACCACCGAAGATCTCTGCCTGCACCGGCTGCAGGCAGATCTGCGACGAGTCGAATCCAGCGAGATGATCGGTCTCGCGGGCGCGGTGCAGCCGACCGTCGAGGTTGTAGGTCCAGCCGTGGTAGGGGCAGACGATGCTCCCGGCATTGCCCGCACCCGACAGCAGCACGTGCGCCCGGTGCTGGCACACGTTGTAGAAGGCGTTCAGCTCGCCGTCGTTCCCCCGCACCAATGCGATCGGCATGCCCGCGATCTGCAGTGCCACATAGTCGCCAGGCTCACGCAGAGACTCCGCGTGACACACCCACTGCCAGCTGCGGGCGAAGACGTCCCGCTGCTCGATGTCGTGCCAGCGCGGATCGATGTAGGCATCGGCGTGCAGCGACAACGACTTTGCCGGGTCGGGGTCGTACCCGACATCGATGGGGATCGAGGCGGCTGGAGCCGCGGCTAACTCAGCCTGGGTGTCTGTCATCACCCGAATTATGGGCCACTGAGTGCAGCCCCGGAACAACCGGTCCGGATTTACTGGCTCGGCAGCGACGCCTCGGCGGCCCCGAGAAAGTGCTCGACGTCGGCATCGCTCGTCGCCAGGCTCAGACAGCCCAGGCCCTCGGCGATGAAGTAGACGCCGTGGGACTGCATGCGGCGGCCGAATTCGGTGATCTCGACGATCTCGTCGCTGGACAGGTGCGAGTCGCGGTAGTTGCGAATGGTGCGATTGTGCGGGTGCACTCGGAACAGGCTGCCCGCACCGGTGGCCTGCCAGCCCAGGCCCGCACGGTCGAAGATCGACCGCAGGCCGGACCGTATGTTCTCGCCGATGGTGTCCAACCGGGCAAACGCATCGCGGTCGAGCAAGGTCATCGCTGCATGGCCGGCCGTCATCGTGATGGGGTTCGCAGCGAACGTGCCGCCCGATGGCACCTTGGCCCGGTTTCCCGCCACACGGACGAAGGTCTCCATGGGGCCTTGACGACCGGCGATGGCACCGACCGGGAATCCCCCGCCGATGATCTTGGCCAGCGTGGTGATGTCAGGGTCGATGCCCATCTTCGTCTGTGCCCCCCCGTAGCCGAGCCGGAAGGAGATGACCTCGTCGAGCACCACCAGCGCGCCCACCTCACGCGTGGTCTCGCGGATCGCTGAGATGAATTCCGGTTTGATCACGGGCATGCCCACCCGGTTCGGCATGACGTCGAGCAGCACTGCGGCCAGCTGATCGCCGCTTCGGCGGATCGCAGCGCGGGCACCCTCAGCGTCATTGAACGAGATGATGCCCACCTCGTCTTCGACCGACGCCGGCGTACCAGCGGCATAGCGCACCGTCGACGGCGCAGCCGCATCACCCCAGTTGGTGGGATTGGGAGACTGGCTGGCTTCCGCGTGGTCATAGGTGCCGTGATAGGCACCTTCGACCTTGATGACTTTCGGCCGCCCGGTGTACGCGCGGGCGGCTTTGAGAGCAGCCATGACCGCCTCGGTACCCGAATTGCAGAAGCGGATGAGTTCGAAGCTCTCGACACGCCCGCACAGCAGTTCGGCCAGATCGACTTCGGCGTCATTGGGGAACGAGAAGGCGGTGCCTCGAGCCATGCGGGCCTGCACCGCGGCGGCAATCGTGGGATCGGCGTGGCCGATGATGATCGACGCGAAATTGTTGTTGCAGTCGAGGTAGCGGTTGCCGTCCACGTCGGTCACCCACGCGCCGTCGCCCTGATCGACGTAGATGGGATGGCCTCCCTTGCGCAGCAGGGTGTCTCGCGACGTGCCGTCGGTGATCGATCGCCGCGCGCGCTCATACAGCGACGCAGACGCCTCGGTAGGCCATCGTCCCGACTCGGTCATCTGCATGGTGAGCTTCGCTGTGCCTGCTGAGACATCTGCCAAGTCTGGCATCGGTCCCCTGAGAGGACCGGATCTGCCCGCCAGCGGCGGACTTCAGACGTCATTGCAGAGCCTTGGGTGCGAGACTGAACAGATGACAACGCCCGCAACCGACGCCGACGGCACCGACGGCGCCCAACGACGGCCCGCTGCGCCTTGGCGGATCGGTGTGGACGTCGGCGGCACCTTCACCGACTTGGTCTTGGCCGATGCGCAGGGCGCGACCTGGGTGGCGAAAGTTCCCTCAGTTCCAGCGGATCCGAGTCGAGGAGTTCACGCTGCGCTCGCCCGCGTCGCAGTGGACCTCGGCATGCCGCTGGGCGAAGTGCTCGCGGAATGCTCGCTGTTCGTGCACGGCTCCACCGTCGCCACCAACACGATGCTGGAAGGCACGGGTGCGACCGTCGGGCTGATCGCCACCGAGGGGTTCCGCGATGCGCTGGAGATCCGCCGAGGCCTGCGCGAGGACCAGTGGAACCACCGCGCTCCCTATTCCCCTGTACTGGTGCCCCGTTACCTGAGGGCAACCCTGGGCGGACGCATCGACGCCGACGGCAGCGAACACACCCCGCTCGATGTGGAGAGCCTCGGTTCGGTGCTGGAGCACTTCGACAGCCACGACGTCGAGGCCATCGCCATTGCGTTCATGAATTCGTTCGTGAACGACTCCCACGAGCATGCAGCCGCCGAAGCCGTGAGCGAGCAGTGGGACGGCACGTGGATCACGACGTCGGCCGCTGTCTCCCCGCTCATGGGCGAGTACGAGCGCACGTCCACCGCCGTCGTCAACGCTTCGCTGTCGCCGAAGATCGTGTCATACTTGCGCTCGCTGAACGACGATCTCGCTGCGGCCGGGTTGCGTCACGCCATCTTGCTGGTGCAGTCGAACGGTGGCGCCGCCTCGGTCGACCAGGTGTCGGGGCGGCCCGTGAACCTGCTGCTCAGCGGCCCCGCAGCCGCCGTCGGCGCGCTCAATCTGTACCGCGACGCCACCGACAGCGCGCTCGTCGACGACGAGAACACCTCTGCGGTGGCCGGAAACCTCATCTCGATGGAGATCGGGGGCACTTCCTGCGACGTCCTGCTGATGTCGGGCGGCGAGGTGGACACCCGCGACGACATCATGATCGCCGGTTATCACGTATCCACGCCTGCGATCGACATTCACACGATCGGCGCAGGCGGCGGCACGATCGCGGGCGTCGACGAGGCCGGACTGCTCTTCGTCGGGCCGCAGGGCGCGGGCGCCGACCCCGGCCCGGCGTGCTACGGCCACGGCGGCACGCTGCCCACCGTCACCGACGCCCAGCTGATCCTCGGCCGCCTTCGCCCGGGCAAGTCCGCCGGCGGCACGTTGGACCTCGACATCGACGCAGCACGCGAGGCGATCCGCGCACACGTCGCTGAGCCGCTCGGCATGGCTATCGAAGAGGCGGCCGCGGGCATCGTCGAGGTCGTCGAGCAGCACTTGCTCAGTGCGACCGAGCACATCTCGATCGAGCGAGGCCACTCACCGCGGCGCTTCACCATGGTCGCTGCGGGAGGTGCAGGCCCCATGCACGGCGCCTCGGTGGCTGCAGGACTCGGCTGTGAACGCGTCTATGTGCCCCGCGATGCGGGTGCCCTGTGTGCGATCGGGATGCTGCACTCCGACGTTCGCCAGGACTTCACCCGCTTCTTGATGGGTTCGCTCAACGAACTCGACCCCGTCGATATTGACGCCGGATTCGACGCCCTGCGCGCCCAGGCACTCGAGGTGATGGACGGCGAGGGATTCGTTGCCGAACAGGTGACGCTCGATTGCGAGCTGGAACTGCATCACCCGGGCCAGCTGTGGACCATCCGCGTCCCTGCCTACTCCGAGAATGCCTCCGGGATCGGCGCAGCCGCAGTCCGGGCCGCCTTCGAGACTGAATACGAGCGGTTGTACGGCCACGTCCAGACTGACGGCACGATCATGGTGGCCTCGCTTCGCCTCGTGGCACGCGCCTCGACGGGCGACGTGGCCACTTCGCAGACCGCACCTGCGGTGGGTGATCCCGAACCCATCGAGACACGCTCGGTATGGCACGGGCCTTTCGGCTGGTGCGACACTCCGGTCTTCGACGGCGAAGTGCTGCGGCGCGGCCACGCCATCACGGGCCCAGCGCTGGTCGAGGAGCTGACCACGACTGTCGTGGCCCGACCGGGTGACCGGCTGTGGGTGGACGCGAACGGCGACCTGTTCATCGACCTCGCGCCCACCGACGAGACCGCTGAGGGCTCAGCTTCAGGCGACGCGGCTGTGTCCCGAAGCGTCCAATCGGGTCGATCCCGCAGCGGGTCGAACGGCGAGGCGGCGGCTGCAACGGATGAATTCGGGCTGGACCCGATCGTGCTCGCAGTCATGCAGAACCGGCTCGACCAGATCAGCAAGCACATGGGCTGGGTCATGACGCGCACCGCGCGCAGCACGATCTTCAGCCAGAGCCACGACTTCTCCTGTTACGTGACGACGCCGGACGGAACATTGGTCGCCAACGCCGACGGCATCCCCATCCACACCGGCGGGGGCGGCTTTGCAGTCCGGGCGCTCTTGAAGCGTTACGAGGGACGCATCAACCCAGAAGATGTGTTCCTTCTGTCGGACCCGTACGTGGCCGGCGGCAACCACCTGCCCGACTGGGTCATCGCGAGGCCTGTGTTCACAGATGAAGGTGGCCCTGAGAGCGGCGGCGAGCCCACGCTCGTGGGGTTCTGCTGCAACCGTGCCCACCAGTCCGACATCGGCGGCGGGATCGCAGGCACCTACAACCCTGAGGCCACCGAGATCTGGCAAGAGGGCATCCGGCTGCCGGTCATGAAGCTGATCGAGGAGGGCAAGGTCCGAGACGACCTGTGGGAACTGCTGCTCATCAACTGCCGGACGCCCGAGCTGCTCGACGGCGACCTGCTCGCCATGTTGGGCTCGACCCGCATCGGCGCCGAGCGTGTCCTGGGTCTGGTCGCCGAGCTCGGTGTCGCGCCGTATCTCGCCTACCTCGACGGCGTCCTCACCCACGGCGAGCGCCGAATGCGCACCGCCATCACCGCACTGCCCGACGGCAGCTACTACGGCGAGGACCGCACCGACAACGACTGCTTCGGCCCTGCTGACATCGCCGTGCGAGTGAACATGACCGTCGACGGCGACGAGATGACGCTCGATTTCACCGGTACCGATCCCCAGATCGAAGGCTTCAAGAACAGTTCGTTGGCGAACACGTACTCGTCGGTGTTCCTTGCCGTGTCGTCGTTCTTCGACACGTCGATCCCACGCAACGAGGGCACCTACCGGCCGGTGACAATCATTGCCCCGCAGGGCAGCATCGTCAACGCACTGCCGCCCGCCCCGATGACGATGAACACCGTCTTCGTCGCACATGAGATCGTGATCGCAGTGTGGCAGGCACTGGCACAGGCCGACCCGGATCGGGCGTGCGCAGCTTGGTCCAAGACCATGCACGGGCACGTCGCCGGGCGCCGCGACGACGGCACCACCTGGGTGATGTACCAATGGCATGCCATGGCCACACCGGGTGCGACCGCGGAGCGCGACGGCTTCCCGCAGATGGGGCACCTCATCACGCTCGGCGGCCTCGACCTGCCGAACCTGGAGTTCCACGAGCAGATGTACCCCGTGCGTTACGTCCGCCACGAACAGCGCTGCGACAACGCCGGTCCGGGGCAACAACGCGGCGGCACCGGCGTGCGGTACGAGGCCGACATTCTGGAGCCTGCCATCTGGTCGTTCCGAGCTGAAGGCCTCGACACCCCATCGGGCCACGGTGTGCGCGGCGGCGGCACCGGCGGGGTCGGCCTGGAGTGGATCGCCCCGGTCGACACCGATGCCGATGGGCCGACGTTCGTGCCTCCCAAGTACGGCATCAAGCGGATGGGTCCCGCACGCATGATCGCCGACACACCAGGCGGGGGCGGCTGGGGCGACGCCTTCGAGCGTGAGCCGGCATCAGTGCTGCGCGACGTCATGGACGAGGTCGTCAGCGTCGAGGGCGCCCGCCGCGACTACGGCGTCGTGATCGGCGACGATGGTCGATCCATTGACGTCGAAGCAACCACTCGGCTGCGGGCAGCCGGCCGAACGGCTGTGCCGACCGCCTGAGCTCCGGCCACAGACCTACACACAGACGTCCGAACAGGGAGACGTTCGCCATGACGCTCGTGCTCGTTCACGGCAATCCCGAGACAACCGCCATTTGGGATCCGATGCGCGTCGCCCTTGCGCGGCATGGCGTCGGCCCCTCCGACGTCGTAGCGCTGTCGCCGCCTGGATTCGGCGCGCCCGCGCCCGACAGCTTCGGCGCCACCATGAGCGAGTATCGGGACTGGCTCGCGGCAGAGCTGGAACGGCTGCGCACCGCAGGCGCGTCCCACATCGACCTGGTGGGGCATGACTGGGGCGGTGGGCACGTCATGCGCATCGCCATGGAGCGCCCCGATCTGATTCGCTCGTGGTGCACCGATGTGATCGGCCTGTTCGATCCCGACTACGTCTGGCATGACGCGGCCCAGCTATGGCAGGCCCCCCGAGGCGACGCGTCGATCGAGCGCATGATCAGCCGTCCTGATGCCGAACGAGTCGAGTTCTATGCCGGCCTCGGCATGGGTGCCGATGTGGCTGCAGCGGTCGCGCCGCACATCAACGCCGACATGGGGCGGTGCATCCTGGCGCTCTACCGCGACGCGGCGCAGCCCGCCATGGCCAACCTCGGCTTCAACATCGCCGCAGCCGGCCAGCGGCCCGGACTGTGCATCTTGGCAGCAGGTGACCACTTCACCGGCGGCGGCGCCATGCATCGCCGCATCGCCAAGCGCGCCGGGGCACGGGTCACCGAGCTGCTCGATGTTGGCCACTGGTGGATGTGCGAGAACCCGGGCCTCGCGGCGCACACCGTGGCGAGCTGGCTGGCATCGCTCGACCGCGCCGCCGCCAGGTCGAACGAGACCTGAGCAGCCCTTGCTCCAGCAGCCAATCTGACGAACAGCGCCGCTTCGGCATTGGGCTACTGTCGCGGCTGATGCCGGGCCGTAGCGCATGGTCGGGCACGCTGTTGTGAACGTACGTCGACGCTGCCCGCGCAGCGTCAGCCACAAGGGGGCAAGTGATGGCCGCATCGGGCTCGATTCTTGGGAATGCCGTCCAACGCAAGGAAGATCCTGGGCTGCTGACCGGCGCCAATCACTACGTCGACGACCTCGATGTCGATGCGGCTGTGGTTGCCTTCGTCCGCTCAACCGAAGCGCACGCCGAGATCACCTCGATCGACACCTCCGAGGCAGCATCGATGCCGGGCGTCTTGGCGGTCTACACCGCCGACAACCTGTCGATGGACGCATTCCAAGGCTTCCCGATGATGCCGCCGGACTTCAACCGTCCGCCGCTCGCCGCCGGTCGTGTCCGCTTCGTCGGCGACATGGTGGCAATGGTTGTGGCAGGCACCCAGGCGCAGGCCAACGACGCTGCAGAGGCCGTCTACGTGGACTACAGCCCGCTGCCGGTCGTTTCTGATTTCGAGCGAGCTGCCGACCCCGACTCACCCGTCGTATGGGAGGGCCAGCAGTCCAACGTGTGCTTCCCCTTCGCGATCCCCGGGCCAGATGAAGAGACCGGTGAGCGCCCCGGCGTCGATGCACTGGCCGGCGCTGATCATGTCGTTTCCGAGCGCATCGTCACCCAACGTCTGGCCGGCGCGCCCATGGAGCCCAATGGCTGCGTCGCCGTGCCGGGCAACGACGGCACCATGACGATGCACGTGTCGGTCCAGAACGCTCATTCCCAGCACGAAGCGCTCGCCCCCGCCCTCGGCCTCGAGGCCGAGCAGCTGCGAGTGACCGCGCCGTGGGTGGGTGGCGGATTCGGCCCCAAGGCAGCGGTGTACCCCGAATACATCGTGGTCGGCAGGGCGGCCCAAGAACTCTCCCGGCCAGTTCGCTGGACCGAGAACCGAACCGAGAACATGCTGTCGATGGTGCAAGGCCGCGCCATGGTCATGAATGTCGAACTCGGCGTGGGCAACGACGGCAACATCGTGGGCCTCAAGGCGAACGTGATCGCCGACGCCGGCGCGTATCCGATCATCGGAGCGATCCTGCCGATGCTGACCGGCATGCTCAGCCAAGCCGTCTACGACATTCCGGTCATCGACTTCCAGTCGCTGACAGTGATCACCAACACCACGCCGATCGGCGCCTACCGGGGCGCCGGGCGACCAGAGGCCACCCAGATGGTGGAGCGAATCCTCGACAAGGCCGCCGCTGCGATCGGCATGGACGCCGCAGAGATTCGCCGCAAGAACTACCTGCAGCCAGATGCGTTCCCCACCGCGTTGCAGACTGGGGTGAGCTACGACTCAGGCGAATACGAGCGGGCGCTCGATGCGGTGCTCGAAGCATCGGGTTACGCAGAGCTGCGTTCCGAGCAGCAGGCCAGGCGTGACTCGGGCGACTCCAAGATGATCGGCATCGGCGTGTCGTCCTACGTGGAGATCACCGCCCCAGTGGGGCTGCACGTGGAATACGGCAGCACGGAGGTTCACGACGACGGCACGGCCACGATTCGGGTCGGCACCTCCAGCCACGGCCAAGGGCACGACACGGCCTTCAGCCAGATCGTCGAGGGCGTGCTCGGCATCGCCATGGAAGACGTGACTCACGTCGACGCCGACACCGCAGAGGTCCCCTCGGGTGCCGGCACGCTGGGTTCGCGGTCGCTGCAGACCGCAGGCTCGGCGGTGTACCTGTCCAGCCAGGCGGTGCTCGAGAAGGGCAAGCAGCTCGCCGCCCACCTGTTGGAGGCCTCCGCCGACGACATCGTGGTGGCCGAAGGCGGCTTGGCGGTCGCCGGTGTGCCGACCAGCTCAGTGAGCTGGGCCGACATCGCCAAACTCGCCAACGACGACAGCGCCCGCCCCTCGGGCATCGAGGCAGGCCTCATGGCCGAGGAGAACTTCGACGGGACCGATTCGACGTTCCCGTTCGGCTCTCACGTGGCGGTCGTCGAGGTTGACCGCGAGACCGGCGAGGTCGAACTGCTGCGCCATGTGGCGGTGGACGACTGCGGCACCATCATGAACCCGATGATCGTGAACGGCCAGCAGCACGGCGGCATCGCACAAGGCGTCGCACAAGCGCTGTACGAGCACGTGGAATACGACGGCGATGCGAACCCGCTGAACGCCAGCCTGATGGACTACCTGGTGCCCTCGGCCGCAGAGCTGCCCAGCTTCGAGGTGTCCAACACCGAGACGGCCAGCCCGCGCAACCCCCTGGGTGCGAAGGGCATCGGCGAGTCGGGAACGATCGGCTCCACACCGGCGGTGCACAACGCGGTATGCGACGCCGTCGCCCACCTCGGCATCGACCACATCGACATGCCCTGCAGCCCCCAGAACGTCTGGCGGGCCCTCCAGAGCGCCTGATTCCACCGCTTCATCAGTCGAGTAACCACAATCGAGCAGCATCCCCGCATGAGCGGGATTCATTCGAGCCTGCCCGCTAGGTTGCCGTGATGCTCTCGTGGAACGAGATCAGGGTGCGTGCTGCCCAGTTCGCTGGGGAGTGGGCGGACGCATCCCACGAGAAGGGCGAGACACAAACCTTCTACAACGAGTTCTTCGAGGTCTTTGGCAAGCGCCGACGAGACGTGGCCCGTTACGAAGAGCACGTCAAGAAGCTGGACAACACACATGGGTTCATCGACCTGTTCTGGCCGGGCGTGCTACTTGTCGAGCAGAAGAGCGCAGGGCGCAGCCTTGTAGCCGCGGCCGAGCAGGCGGGCGCTTACTTTGACGCCATTGCTGAACGTGAGCGGCCGCGCTATCAGCTGCTGTGCGACTTCAAGACGTTCGAACTGCTGGACCGCGACACCCGGGAGGAGATCCGGTTCTCGCTGGCCGAGCTGTCGAATCAGGTCGAGAACTTCGCGTTCATCGTGGGTCTGCGGCGACGGGCGCTACGGGAAGAGGACCCGGTCAACATCGAGGCTTCGAAACTGAGGGGCCGTCCGCACGACGCGCCCGACAAGTCGGGTTGCCGAGGCGACGATCTGAAGCGGTTCTTGGTGCGAACAGCCTTCCGCAGATTGACCATCGCACGCAACAACACTGTTGCCCCGCAGCACGCCAGCGCTTGGGCAGGGAATTCGGCTCATGGTTTCCTCCTGCTGCCGCAGCTATTGGGTTCAAACAACAGCCGGATTCCTGCAAGGAGGGAACCATGAGCCGACTCATTGCGTTCGTTGTGCTGGCTTTGGTGGTCGCAGGATGCTCGCAGCCGTGCGCAGCTTGCGACGAAGCCAGAAACGAAATGTGGGAGATAAGCAGCGTGGTCGCCAAGGAACTGCCGGACGGCGACGGATGCGCAGACTGGCGAACGGTGGCAACTGGACATCGCTTGTATCGCGATGACAGGCAGCAGATTCTTGACGGAATCCGCGAACCGGCAGATATCGATATGACAATCGCTCGTAGTTATTCGCTTGCGCACGACACTTCGCTTGAACGGGCGCTGTCCCGAACGGTCGCTGAGAGCATCGAGCGGACTGAGGAACGGTTGCGCTGGATAGAGGACGCCGAAGACGAAGCCTGCGGCTGAGTGGCAGTGCGAACAGGCTGAACGCGCCATACTGCGGGGCGTGAAGTACCGTGAGCAAAGCGGTTGGCGGCGATACGACGTAGAGCGTGATGGCGTGCGCCATCGTCTCTTGAACGGCGACTGCGCTTGTGGCTGCGGAAGCGAGATCGTGCGTTCAAGTGTCGGCGGCAACGGCGGCGAGGCTGTCGCATGCTCAGAGTCTCGGATCGTGCTTGCCGACTGGCTGCCCGAGGATCAATACAAGTGATGACCGATTAACACGGCTTGCCAGATTCGCCAGAAACTACAGGGGTTCCTTATTCAGCCATCCATATGGCCTTGGTGAGTGCCATCGCAGGCCGAATGAAGAGCGGCTACCTGTTCTCCGTTGGGGTCGTTTAGAGGCCGCGCGGATAGGTGAGGCTGCGTTCAGCCAGTTTTGGCCAAGTGTTCGGGAGGCTCAGCAGAGCAGCAGGTCAAGGGCGTTGCCGCGGTCAGCAGCCGGTCGGACGTTTCCGCAGGTCAGCGCCTATCCGCTAACGCTCTTACAACACCTTCCCCTTCCCCAAGGCTTCAGCGACGTCGGTTTGGTGCCGTTCGGGTCGATTTCCCTCCCCGCTCTATCCGCATGATAAGCCGATCCGACCGCTCGGCGAAGTCAGGGGCCGACGGTGGTGATGGGGACGATGGCGACGCCATCGGGGCGGTCGTAGGCGTAGCCGAACGCCGTTATGACGACCAGCTTGGCTGGTTCGCCTACCACTGAGGTGTCAACCCGCTCGCGCAGCTTGAGGAGATTGCGCGCGGCTTCCTGGATGCGGTCTGCGCCGCCAAGCTTGACTTCGGCGGCGATCCAGTCGCCGGCGCCCGTTTCGACGATGGCGTCGATCTCCAGACCGGTGTTGTCGCGGTAGTGGAACACCTCGCCGTCATTGACCCCCGCGTAGACGCGCAGGTCGCGCACCGCGAGTGACTCGAAGAGCAGGCCAAAAAAGCTGAGGTCGGCAAGCAGTCGTTTTGGTCCCGTGCGCAGAGCCGCCACTGCGAGCGAAGGATCCACGAAGTGCCGCTTGGGTGTCGAGCGCAGGCGAGAACGCGAACGTAGGCGGACTGACCAAGCTGGCTGATTCTCTACAACATACAAACGTTCTAGCTCGTCAAGATAGCTGCGCACAGTGTCCAGGTGCAACGACTGCTCACCGCCTGCGTCGGCAGCCAGCGTGGCCGCGGCCACCTCGGTCGCAGTATTGCGTGCAAGCGACTGCATGAGCCGTTGAAGTCGGGCTGGATCGCGTCGGCCGGAGGCGCCGCCGTCCACATCTGCCCTTCGTACCTCGTCGAGATGGTCGCGTACAAAGAGCAGTGCATCGGGGAGATCGAAGTTGAGCGCGCCCGGCCAACCGCCGCGACATGTGGCCTCGATGAGTGTCGGCAAGGAAGTGTCTGCAGGCGGCGCTGCAACGTGTCCGGAAGCCAGCAAGTCTGCAAACGAGACAACGCCTGTCGAATGCCCGCTCTCAAACAGGGTCATCGGCCGCATCAGAATTCGCGAGATTCGGCCGGCACCGGTGTGGCGGA
Source organism: Acidimicrobiaceae bacterium (assembly GCA_026713105.1). Lineage (GTDB taxonomy): Bacteria > Actinomycetota > Acidimicrobiia > Acidimicrobiales > Poriferisodalaceae > Poriferisodalis. Next base: position 166,821 of record JAPOPC010000018.1, on the reverse strand, counting down.
CGATGTCGTCAGTCGGCATCGCGGAGCCAGTCAGGATGAAGCGGCCCGGCCGACGCCCCGCGTCGCTGGCACGGCGGACATGGTTCCAGATTTGGGGTGCGAAATGCCACTCGTCAAGCAAACGTGGTTCTGCACCATCAAGCAGTAGCGCGGGATTGACACGGGCAATGTCCAGAGCATTGGGGTCTACATCGAAGAAAACCTCGCTGGCTGCCTGCTGCTGCGCCGTGGCCGTCTTGCCGCAGCCGCGGACGCCGTCGATGACCACGGTGGGCGCCGACCGCAAGCGGGCTTGAAGAGCGTCATCGACGACCCTGGGGCGGTATGGCACACCAGCTTCCGGCGATTCGCTGGTCACGTTCATGGAGCTTGCTCCTTGGGTAAGTACCTGACGCCAGCGGCTATTGGACTGTGAACCGTCGTGTTCAATACGTGCAGGGCATTGCTGCCCCAGCCCGCAAGCCTTTCGGTAGCAGGTTTGCAATAGTCTTATTGTGAGTTTTGCAATATTCAGGATAGCTGAATTGCAACTCTCCCGATGTCAGATTTGCAATCTCGGATCGGTAGCAGCGGAGGCTGCGGCTGCTACTTGGCTTGCGCTTGCGTTCCACGAACGAGTGCCCGGCTGTGGCGTGCCACGCCAACCATCCGGTTGCCGATCACCTGTAGGTACTCCGGGTGCTGGCGAAGCTGCGCTTTACTCGGACGAAGTGCCTAGCAATCACGTAGTCTCTGTGCTCGCACACACAGCGTGACCGGCTCCCCAGACGGGATCGGCGCGCCGGCAGAAGGGACACCCCCATGAGCACTGACGCCGCGACCGATCCGGTCATCGTCGCCACCGCCCGCAGCCCGATCGGACGAGCATTCAAGGGCTCGCTGACCGAGATGCGGCCCGACGACATGACCGCGCAGATCGTGACCAAGCTGCTCGACAAGGTGCCCGAGCTTCCCCGCAACGAGATCGAGGATCTCATGCTGGGGTGCGGCCAGCCCGGCGGAGAGGCCGGCTTCAACATCGCTCGTGCCTCGGCCATCCTGGCCGGCCTCGAGGAGGTGCCCGGCACCACCGTCAACCGCTACTGCTCCTCGTCGCTGCAGACCATCCGCATGGCAGCTCATGCGATCCGCGCCGGTGAGGGCGACGCCTTCATCGCCGCTGGCGTCGAGTGCGTCAGCCGCTACGACAAGGGCAACTCCGACAGCCTGCCCGGCACCACCAACCCGCAGTTCCGTGCACCAGGCGAGCGCACCAAGGTGCGGGCCGAAGGCGGTCACGGCGAGTGGGCTCCTGCGCCAGGACTGCCCGACCTGTACATCGCGATGGGCCAGACGGCCGAGAACGTCGCCGAGCACAAGGGCGTGAGCCGCGAGGCCATGGACGAGTACGGCGTGATGAGCCAGAACAAGGCCGAGGCCGCCATCGCCAGCGGCTTCTTCGAGATGGACATCACCCCGCTCGAGCTGCCTGACGGCAGCGTGGTCAGCGCTGACGACGGGCCCCGTGCAGGGGTCACCTACGACGCTGTCTCACAGCTGAAGCCCGTGTTCCGGCCCGACGGCCGGGTGACAGCCGGAAACGCGTGCCCGCTGAACGACGGCGCTGCCGCCGTGATGGTGATGAGCCGCAAGCGTGCCGAAGAGCTGGGCATCACCCCGCTGGCTCGCGTCATCTCGTCGGCGGTCTCGGCGTTGAACCCCGAGATCATGGGCCTCGGCCCGATTGAGGCCTGCAAGAAGGCGCTGGCTCGGGCGGGCATGACGATGAGCGACATCGACATGGTCGAGATCAACGAGGCCTTCGCCGCCCAGGTGATCCCGTCGGCCGACGAGCTGGGCATCGACATCGTCGATCAGCTGAATCTCCACGGCGGTGCCATTGCGCTGGGCCACCCGTTCGGCATGACCGGTGCACGCATCATGACCACGCTGTTGAACGGCCTGGCCGACCGCGACAAGACCTTCGGGCTCGAGTCGATGTGCGTCGGCGGCGGTCAGGGCATGGCCATGATCGTGGAACGCCTGAACTAAACCGCTGCGTTCGGGCACATTCCCCAGGTAACTGCCGCGCCTCACGGCGGCGCGTCGGCAACACTGGCCGGGTGAACACGTCCTTAACGACGGCGCCGCGGCCCATCGAGATCGTTCCGTCGGTCCTGCCGGCTGACTTTGCACGCCTCGGCGACGAGTGCGCGGCACTGGCTGAAGCCGGGGTCGATCGGATCCAGTGGGACGTCATGGACGGCGTCTTCGTCCCGAACCTGACGTTCGGCCCCGATGTCATCGCGGCCTGCCGCCCCCATGCCAGCGTGATGTTCGAGGCCCACCTCATGGTCGTGAACCCCGACCCGATGCTCGGCGCCTACGTTGACGCCGGCTGCGAGATGCTGATCGTTCATGCCGAGTCGGTGACGCACCTGCATCGGACACTGGGCCGGATTGCCGAGCTTGGCGCGCAACCGGCCGTGGCCATCAATCCGTCGACACCGATCGACGCTGCGGCCCACGTGCTCGACCTCGTCGACATGGTGCTGGTCATGACCGTCAATCCGGGATTCGGCGGCCAGGCCTACATCGCGACGATGGAGCCCAAGATCGCTGCGCTGCGCCAGCTCATCTCCCAGAGCGGCTCGCCTGGGGCGTCAGGCGCGGGCATCGACATCGAGGTGGACGGCGGCATCTCGGCCGAGACCATCAGTGGAGCTGCGGCGGCAGGCGCCAACGTGCTCGTGTCGGGCAGCGCGCTGTACCGCTACACCGAGGGACTCGCGCACGGTGTCGCGGATCTGCGCTGCCGTGCGGAGGATGCATCCCGAGCGTGATGGCCGTGACAGCTCGCCGGCGCTGGCTCCTCATCGCCGCCGCCGTCGTAGCGATCGCCCTTGCGCTGCGCTTGACGCTGTGGCGCGACAGCGGGGATGCGCTGCGTTTGACGCTGTGGCGCGACAGCGGGGAACCCTCGGTCGAGGAGTTCTGCGGGGAGTTCGCTCACCTGCTGGTCGTCGATCAGCTCAGCCTGACGGTCAACCCGAACGACGACACCACCACACGTGAGGCAATGGACCGCACAGCGCGGCAATTCGCCGACGCCGCAGCAGCCGCGCCGTTGGAAATACGACCCGACATGGCATTGCTGGCCGACCTGACCGCCGCGCTCTCCGATGCCGTCGCCGAGACAGCGTCACGGGAAACCTTCGACCGGGCGGCCGCGTTGATCGCGGCGCAGCGTCCCTTCCTCGAGGCTCAGGATGGTGCCACGCGGCGAGTCGTGGACTACGTCACCCGCCATTGCACTGCTGCGCCTGGTTAGTGCGGTGTCCGTGCGGGCTGGCGCCGCCATGGAGACTCCGACGGTTCGCTCCAAGCGGTCCGGCCTCCGACACCACAGCCCAGCACTGAAGGCGACGAGCCAGCTACCGGTCCCGTGTCTGGATCTCCATCAAGCCAAGGGAACAGCAAGGTCACAGAGCCGCCAATCTCCAAGCGAAACAGCGGAATCGTCAGTCGAGACGGGCAAGAGGCGGCTGGTCTAGAGCGTCGAGGTGAAGACTGATTCTGGTCCTCGATGAGGTCACCCCAAACGCTTCGCGGGTGAGCTGTCGGCGCGTCGTGATCAGGCCGAAGTGTCTCAGCTCCCTCATCGCACGCTGCCTGAGGTACGGACTGATTGCGTACTTCTTTAGTGTCTGGCTCTCCGAGAGCCACACGGCTTCCGTCTTCGTGCCGTTGTTCGATTCGTCCATGAGCACGAGCCAGAACGCCAGCGCGCGTCCGCTCAATGCGGCCAGCCATGCATTTGTCCACCATGCTGATTGGAGCCGCCGGTACGTCGGCTTTCCACCCTTGGCAGTATGCGACGACGGCTTGCTGTAGGGCTCTCCTGACCCGGACTCATGCAGGATGACGACCGTCGAAGGAAGGCCCGGCCGTTTCTGCTTCTCGATAAAGCTGTAAACGGTGAGCCAGTTCAGAGCCTCGTAAACGCGCCGCTTGCCGTTGGTCGAGTACCGCGGGAGTCCCAGCAGCCGGGCCCAGTCAGTTGCTACGAATTCCGTGTCATGCTCCCCTCCGGGGCTTGCCCAAAGGAGCGACAGATACAGCTTGAGGCGCACGTCGCCGCCGCGGCCGCCGCCAGACCCAAGCATGGTCATCATCGGAGGCACGGCCTCGCGTTCGCTTCTACGTCGAAGGAACTCAGTACGGACCGGACAGTTGCGGAGGTCGCGACTCCTAGTGCTCAGCCGCCGCGCCAGGTTGGAGCCTGCCGTTTGCGCATCTTCCAGCCGCAGCTGATCATCCGTCGACAGATAGGGGTTCGGAGGCGGATTATCGAGTTGGAGCTTCATCACGCTCAGACTTCTTCGTCGCCTGCCTTGGTCGGGCCAGCACTCATGCCGCAGTGATGTGTACGACGTTCCGTCAACCGTCGCTCAAACGTGAATCGGCGCCAGGAGCAAAAACGTCATAGTGAGACCTAAGGCTAACGTAATAGATGGCCCTAGAACTAGCGTAGCAGCTGAGAGCGTTCCATGGCATAGTGATCTTCCCGCCGAATGCCAGGACGCCGCCCGTGTGCCCACCATCCCCCGACACGAACCCAAACAACCCTCTACCGGGCGGCCTGACCAATACGGCCTACCTCGTCTACGTCGACGACTCGGGCGATGAGACCCAGGATCTCCTCACCGCGCTGGCGATCCCCGTGCCGGTGTGGGCCGACACATTGCAAGTCTGGAAGAAGTTCCGCCGCTGGGTTGCAAGGCAATTTGACGTCCCGACCAGCACCGAGTTGCATGCGCTGGACCTCGGCACCAACTCGAACGCAGGACGGGGCGAGCTGCCTCCGCTCAAACCAGGAGATCGAAACCAGATCACGAACGCCGCCTTCAGGACGATCAGGTCGATTGCAGAACTGCGAATCCTGACCGTGTACGCGCCGGTTCCGGAGGGTTCGGGAGGCCTCTATCCGCGGCTCGTCGCGTTTATCGAGGAGTTCTGCGGGTTCCACGACTCACACGCCATCATCTGGTACGACGGCACAGCAGAAAACCTAGGCCGATCGACCCGAGCCGCTCACCGAGCCCTCCCGTACTCTCGCCGCGTGCTCGAAGATCCGACGGGCTATGACAGCTCCGAGAGTCATCTGATACAGATGACCGACTTCATCGCCCACTCGGCACACCATGCGGTGCTCAACGACCGCGGCACCGGGCCAGCAGACTCATACCTACGCGAGCACGCCTACAACGAATTGCTGCCCACCGTGGACACCCCAGGTCACGTCTGGCCTGGCGGCATCGATGCCGACGGCCTCCCGTGCTTTGCACATCGGCTCGGCATTCGCGACTATCCCCCAAAAGCACGATGAGCCCCCAATGAAGGGGGCTCTCGCAAGCCACTCTCGTGGCTCAGACCATCTTGACGAGCACTTGGTGCTCCGATGACCTCGACACAGACGATACACGAAGAGCTGAACCAAGCGCACGAGAACTGCTGCGCCTGGCTAGATCATCTCCCCGCGCTTGACGATCACGTGATCGCACAAGCCGTAGCCCTTGGCTTCCTCGGCAGTGAACCAGCGGTCTCGCTCGGAGTCGAGCAGGATCTGATCGACGTCCTGACCGCTGTGAAGCGCAGTGCGCTCGGCCATCAGGCGCTTGACGTAGGCCATCTGCTCGGCCTGGATGGCGATGTCAGATGCCTGGCCACGTACTCCGCCAGACGGCTGATGCATCATCACCCGGGCGTGCGGCAGGCAGTAGCGCTTGCCCGGTGCTCCCGCCGTGAGCAGGAACTGCCCCATCGAGGCGCCTAGCCCGAGGCAAACCGTGGCCACGTCGCAGGCGACGAATTGCATCGTGTCGTAGATGGCCATGCCGGCGGTGACCGAGCCACCAGGGCTGTTGATGTACAGCGAGATGTCGCGGCCCCGGTCCTGACCCTCTAGGTACAGCATCTGCGCACAGACGACGTTGGCCAACTGGTCATCCACTTCATCGCCCAGGAACACGATGCGGTCGTCCAGCAGCCGGTTCGAAATCTGGGTCCACCCGGTCACACTGCTGGACTCGAACGCACGCTCAGACGCCGGGCTCGGGCGCTGTGTGGAGGGAAGTTCGCTCATGGGGCGCAGGTTACCGACGGGGCCATCGAGCCCAGCCGGAGTCGCGCTGCCGCTCGCCTCCGGCGGCGCCTCAACAGCGTCCGCGAGGTCGCCCCAGTCGAGTTCAGAGCTGCGCTGCCAGGGCACGCAAGGCGCGACCGCGATGGCTGATGTGGTTCTTCGCATCCGCCGACATCTCGGCAAACGTCAGCGGGGCTGCCTCGTCGGGGACAAAGACGGGGTCGTAACCGAAGCCGCCATCGCCCCGCTGCGACAGCGCAATCGTGCCCTCGACGACGCCATCGGCCAGCACCTCGCTTCCGCCGCACAGGACAACCGCCGCCACGGTCCGAAAACGCGCTCGGCGCTCCGAATACGGCACCCCTTCCAACGCGGCCATGAGCTTCGCCAGATTGGCAACCGGATCCGCCTCGGGTCCCGCGTAGCGGGCGCTGTGCACGCCGGGCGCACCGCCCAGCGCATCAACCTCAAGCCCGGTGTCGTCGGCAATGGACGGCTCACCGGCAGCGGCGAACACGAACCGAGCTTTGATGAGCGCGTTCTCTTCCAAGGTCTCGCCGTCCTCCGCCACGTCGCCCAATTGCGACGGCCTCGGCAGTATCTCCACCGATGGCATCGCCTCACGCAACACCGCGGCGATCTCGGCTGCCTTGTGCGGATTGGCCGACGCCATCACCAGCCGCACGACGTCACGACCTCCGCGACCATCGGGGGCTTGCACACCTGGTGTGCTCAGCCACAGCCGGCAACGGGGCCGCTCGGGTCACGTCGGTGGCGTTGCCAGCGCTGCTCGCTGCAGATCGACGATCTCGGCGATCCCCGAACGGGCCAGCGCCAGCATCGCGGCGAGCTGGGAGTCGTCGAAGGGCTCGCCCTCGGCGGTGCCCTGCACCTCCACGAACCGCCCCTGCCCGGTCATCACGACGTTCATGTCCACTTCGGCCCGCGAATCCTCCTCGTAGGGAAGATCGAGACGAGCCTCGCCGTCGACGATCCCCACCGAGATGGCGGCGCACTCATCGATGAGCGGGTGCTGGTTGATGGCTCCGTTGGCGACCAGGCGGGTGCACGCATCGTGGAGGGCCACGTAACCGCCACAGATCGATGCGGTGCGCGTCCCCCCATCGGCCTGCAACACATCGCAATCGACGGTGACCTCGCGCTCGCCGAGCGCTGCCATGTCGCACACCGCTCGCAGCGCCCGCCCGATCAGGCGCTCGATCTCGAGCGTGCGCCCTTTCTGCTTGCCGCGCTTGGACTCACGGCCGACACGCTCGCCGCTCGAGCCGGGCAGCATCGCATATTCGGCGGTCACCCAGCCAGTCCCCCGGCCGCGCATCCAGCGTGGCACGTCGTCGTCGATCGACACGGTGCACAGCACCCGGGTCCGACCGAAGGACACCAGCACCGATCCGGGCGTTTGGTCGGTGAAGTCGCGTTCGAACGTGACGGGGCGCAGCTCGCCGGGCTCCCGACCGTCGGCGCGCATCACGACTCAGGCTCAGTTCTCACGACACGCTCGGCGTTCACGCCCAGAAGGTTGCGCCGGTGCTCGCGACCGCCACATCGCCGCCGAACACCTCGCCCGCCTCGGTGAGGTGATCCTGGGGGTCCGATCCCGGCGGTACATGGGTCACGACGAGTTGCCGTGCCCCTACGTCGTTGGCATCCGCCGCTAGCCATGCGGCACTGACATGGGGAATCTCGGGATTGTCGGTTGCGTGCAGCAGCGTTCCCTCGCCCACCACGAGGTCTGGGGAGGGCCGCCCTGCGTCACGACTCAAGGCAGACAGCGCCCAGCCCCGGCCGGTGTCGGAGGTGTAGACGATGGACTTGCCGTTGCTCTCAAAGCGCATCGCCAGTGTCTCGACCGGATGATCGGTGCGTGAGAACAGCACGTCGATGTCGCCGACGCGTGCCTCCGACGAATCCTTCACCATCTCCCAGCCGAACAGATCAGAGCTGTCGCCGTAGGCCTCGGTTACCTCCCGCACGCCCTCGGTTGCGAGAACCCGGATGTGGGACATGCCCATGTAGTACTTCGCAGCGTTGTAGACCACGGGCAGCTCGGCACAGTGATCGGGGTGGTGATGGCTGACGAGCATCGCGTCGACCGACTCGAGCGGCACGTGGGATTGCAAGTTGGCGAAGGTGCCAGGGCCGCAGTCGACCCACAACGACGTCGTCTCGCTGCGCACCAGGTACCCGCTGCAGGACTCGCCTGCCGCGGCGTAGCTGCCCGAACAACCCAAGACCGTCACCGAGAGCTTGCTCACGGAGGCCGATACTACGCAAGCGAAGCGCTCGGCTCACATCGCGACGCGGCCAAACAGCGTCAGCGTGTCGCGCAGGCCGTCCCCGCTTCGAGCGATCGCAGGACCTCCGACTGATCGAAAATGCCGACGAGCCGGCCGCCTCTCGTGGCAAGCAACACCGAGAGCGCCTCGGTAGCCGTTGCCGGGCGGAAGGTGGCGGCCGCGTAGGCCTCGGCAACCTCGGCGCGCGTCGCGCCGACGCCGATCCCTTCAGCGGTCCGCAGCATGTAGGGATCGGGCCCGAATGTGCCGAGCCGCCATGTCATGAAGTGCTCGTCGTCGGCGTCGCGATGCTGGTACCCGTCTTCTGGATCACCGAACATGGCCAGCACACCAGGCCATTCCACGACCCGAAGGCGGCTGCCGGGACAGTCGCCGTAGATCGAGAATGTGTCGATCCAGCCGCTGTCGGCCACCGGCTGTCCGAGCGCGTCGGTCAGCACATCCAGAGCCGCCGGCACCCCAGCACCGAAGCTCACGAGGCCCAGACCGTCCCCTGCCAACACCACTCCTTCGGGATGGGGAACGGCGGCGGCCCCCAATCGCGCGGATGCTGTCGTAGCGGTTGGGGTTTCGCCGCGTGGCTCGGCGCCATCGACGGGGACGGTCACCAGGACTGCCGCCGGACGCTCGGCTGACTGCTGGGCGGGCAGCAGCGTCGTCGCGGTGACGTCACGCGACAGCGCCATGGTGGACGTCGGCGCGGGAGCTACCTCGAGGGGCGGGCCCGTACACGCGGCTGCTGACACCGCCAGCGCCGCCACGACCGCGGTGAGCGCTGCAACTCGGCGACGGGATCCCGGCTTCGCCATCTCGGCAACGGTATGACGGCTCGGCAACAGATCAACAGCAGGACTCGTCAGAGCAGACAATCAGAAGTAGATGACGTTGGCGGCGTGGTCGGCCGCAGCGTCAAGGTCGTCAGTCCACGCGCCGACGGAGAGATATTTCCAGCCGTGGTCGCTGACGACGAACACGATGACGCCTTCGTCGATGCGGTCGGCGGCCTTGCGGGCCCCGGCCAGCGCGGCCCCCCCCGAGATGCCCGAGAACACGCCTTCCGTCGCCAGCATCCGCGTCGCCTCGATCGACTCGCGTGGACGGACGATCATCTTGCGGTCGAGCAGGTCGACGCCTCCCCAACGCTCAAAGATGGGCGGCACGTAACCGTCGTCGAGGCTGCGCAATCCCTCGACCTGTTCGCCCGCCGGCGGCTCGACGGCCCACACCTGCACCGCGGGCGCGTGTTCCTTGAGGTACCGACCGACACCCAGCAGCGTGCCGCTCGTGCCGAGCCCTGCAACAAAGTGGGTGATGGTTGGGATATCGGCCACGATCTCGGGGCCGGTGGTGCGGTAGTGCACCTCGGGATTGGCCTCGTTCCCGTACTGGTAGAGCATCGTCCAGTCGGGGTTCGCCTCGGCCAGTTCCAATGCGAGCCGCACAGCGCCATTGGAGCCCTGCTCGGCCGGACTAGCGATGATCTCGGCGCCGAAGATCTCGAGCATCTGGCGTCGCTCGGCGGTGACGTTGCCGGGCAGCACGATCTTCACCCGGTAGCCGCGGCGCTGCCCGAGCATGGCCAGCGCGATGCCGGTATTGCCCGATGAGGGTTCGATGATCACCGATCCCGGCGCCAGACGGCCCTCGGCCTCGGCACGGTCCAACATGGCGAGCGCCACCCGGTCCTTCACTGAGCCGGTCGGGTTCTGCCCTTCCAGCTTGGCGTAGAGCGCGACCGAGGGGTTGGGGCTGAGCTGGCTGACGTCAAGGGTGGGAGTGCCGCCGATCAGCTCGTCAACGGAGCGATAAACGGCCACGTGCCGGTTCTGCCGCTGGGAGCCGGTGCTGGGCCGGACCGGCTCAGCCGCCGGCGACGGCCGGCAGGATCGACAGCTCGTCACCGTCAGACAGCGCCGTGTCCATCTGGGAGAGGTACCGAACGTCCTCGTCGTTGACATAGACGTTCACGAATCGGTGCAAGCTGCCGTCTTCGGCGAGCAAGTTGGGGGCGATGCCGGGGAATTCGCCGACCAGCCACGACACCGCTTCGGACACGGTGCTGCCCTCGGCAGCGATCTGCGACTGCCCGTTGGCGTGCGGACGCAGGACGGTGGGCAAGCGGACGGTGACAGCCATCGGAACTCCCGGTTGGGCGGCGCAAGGTAGGCGGTTCCTGGTCGGGGCAAGGCAACCGCGCCAGCACAATTCCCGACCGAATCACTCAGGATTCTACGGGTCGCAGTGCCTGCCGCCTACTGCCGCGCCGCAACCGCTGCGCAAGCGCGACCGCCGTCAGCCGTACCCTCGACTTCGTGACCGCGAGGCTGAGCCGATAGGCGAAGCCGTGGCCCGAGCGGCCCGTGAGCCCAATCGCATGAGAATAGGGAACAAGAGCGGGAGGAAACAGGTGACGCAACGAGACGCCTCACCTATCGGCGCGTCCTCGACAGAACGGGCTGTCGTGGCGTCTAACCGACGTGCGCGCCGCAACTACGAGGTGCTCGACACCTTCGAGTGCGGCATGGTCTTGCGCGGCTCCGAAGTGAAGTCGCTGCGCAGCGGGGGCGCTCAGATGAGCGATGCCTACGCCCGGGTGCGCGACAACGAGATGTGGCTGATGGGTCTGCATATCGCCCCGTGGATTCACGCCTCGCCCACCTTGGGCCACGACGTCGAGCGTCCCCGCAAGCTGCTCATGCACCGCGCCGAGATCAACCGGCTGCGGGCACGCACCGAACAGGACCGCTTGCAGCTCATCCCACTCGAGATCTACTTCCGCGACGGGCGGGCCAAGCTGGAGCTCGCCCTCGCCCGGGGCCGCCGCCTGTACGACAAGCGCCAGGCCATCCGCAAACGAGAAACCGACCGCGAGGCCCAGCGGGCGCTGCGAGACCGCTCTGCCTAGCAACGCGCGTCCGCGGTGGAGGCGGCAGAACCCTCTGCTCCCGCGATCCAGCGGGCGAGAGATGCGCACCTCACCGCATTTCTTGCCGACGTCATCGACACATCACGGTGCATGCAATAGGGAACCGGTCGCAACGTCGCAGAGTCTCCTGCCGCCTCCACCGCTATGGCATCTGTGCCTAACGGCTCGAGTCCCTAGGCGAACGCGGCGGCTGCGATCTTGGCTATTTGGGCGGGTTGGTCGAAGTCGGCTTGGTGGCCGGCGTCGTCCACCAGATGGGTGCTCACCACGTTCGGCAGTGCCTTCGCCCAGCGCCCTAGGTATGACGCGGGGATGATCCGGTCCTTGGCGCCGTGCACGAGCGTCACGGGGTTGGTGACCCGGTGCAGCCGCTGTGCCAGTCCCCACTCGGGCAGTGGCCAGATCAACTGTGCCGCGGCGGTGCGTGTGAGATAGCGGTGCACGCCGTGCTCCACCACCATGTCGGCGGGCAGATCTGCGGGGTCGTCGAAGAACGCCGCTGATGCCGCGGCGTCTTCGGTCAGCATTGCTCTCTGCACGCTCAGCGTCGTGCCGAACGGGTCGGCAACCGGGTCGTCGTCGTCCCACAGGCCGAACGGCGCCACCAGCACCATCGGCCCGAAGGCCTCGGGCCGGACCGCTGCGACTTCGAGCGCCATCATCGCGCCCACGCTGGAGGCCACCAGCGGGGCGCCGGTCAGCCCGGCCACGTCGATGACCTCACTGGTGGCGACCACCCAGTCGTGCAGGGTGCGCAATCCATCAGGCTCGCTCGAGCCGGTGAATCCCGGCAGGCTCGGCGCCACCACGCGATGCCCCGCGGCGGCCAATTGCTCCAGCACGGCGTGGGGGCCCGGATTGCCGAGCATCCCGTGGAGGTAGCCCACGGTCGGGCCCTCGCCCAGCTCGACGAGGCCGATGTGCCCGTCTCGATATGGCAGCGAGCTCGGCGCGAAGTGACCGGCCAGCGGTGTGGCTGCGCTCACTGGGCGCGGCTTCCGACCGGTGCGAGCTGATGGTCGGCCTTGGGCCACCAGTGATCCTCGTACTCGTCCTCGAACAGACCGGCGACCTCGGGCATCACCTTGGTCGCGTACATCTCGGTGTTCATCTTCACCAGCTCGGGATCCATGTTGCCGAAGTGGCTGAAGACCATCAGATGACCGACGTTCATGGTGGTGGCCAGCTCGTGCACCTGCTCGGTGACCTGGGTGGGATTGCCCAAGATGATGTAGCCCTTCTCGACCATTGCCTCGAAGGTCAGCTTCTTCGAGCCGTACGACGCCTTCGCTGCGCCTGCCTTGGCAGCATCGGCTGCATTGGCCTCGCGGCGGGCGGTGGCCTCCCGGGCGGCCCGCTCGACCATGCCTTCCACCCCGGCACGCACTGTGTTGGGCGTCTTGTAGCCGGGCGGGTCTGCGTAGCCGGCGTACACGTGCAGGCAGGTGTTGAAGAAGTACTCGGCCGGCTCGCGGTACAGATCCCACGCCTCGGCCTCAGTGTCGGCCACGGCAATGAACTGAGCGAAGCCGCCCTGGAACGGGTTGGTTTCCTTGCCCAAGTCCTGGACCTTCTTCCAGAACCCCTGCATGGTGCGCAGCCCGGCCTTGTAGCCGAAGTAGCTCAGGTAGCAGTACACAAGATCCTCAGCGGCGCACCAGTCCCAAGTGTCGACCGAGCCGCCGCCGGGAATCCAGATCGGCGGGTGGGGCTGCTGCACGGGGCGGGGCCACACGTTGACGTAGCGCAGCTTGTTGTAGTTGCCGTTGAAGCTGAACACCTCGTCCGACGTCCACGCCTGCCTGATGAGATCGACGCCTTCGTGGTAGCGCTCCCGCAGCGTGGCGGGATTCTGGCCGTAGGCGTAGATGGTGTCCATCGGTGAGCCCACCGGGAAGCCCGCGATCATGCGCCCGCCGGTGATGCCGTCGAGCATGGCGATCTCCTCGGCCACCCTCAGCGGCGGGTTGTACAGGGCCACCGAGTCGCCCAGCACGACGATGTTGGTGTCTGGGCAGTTGCGAGACAGCGCCGCAGCGATGATGTTCGGGCTCGGCATCAGCCCGTAGCCATTCGAGTGGTGCTCGTTGATGCCCACGGCGTCGAACCCGCACTGGCCCGCAAATTCGAGCTGATCGAGATACGCGTTGTAGGTCCGGTGGCCGACAGCGGGGTCGTAGAGCTTGGGGTCGATATCGACCCACACCGAACGGTGCTGTTCGGGAAAGTCCGGCGGGAGCTCCGGGTACGGCATCAGGTGGAAGAAGATGGACTTCACGGTGTGCTCCTTGGACGGCAGAAAGGCAGCGGGCGCGGCTCGTCGGAAAAAAATCTACTCCGCGTTCGACTCTGCGTTGTGACTGGCGCTGCTGCCGCGCAGCAACGAACGGCGCTGGGCTCAGTCCCAGTCGCGACCCACGATGGAGACGTCGTCGGGGTTGAAGAAGCCCGGCAGGTTCCAGCCGTCGAGGTCGTACTCGGACATGCACTGCTCGGCGAAGCCCTCCAGCATCTGCGTCATCGAGCCCATGCCGGGGATTTCGAAGTCGGCCACATCGAGGTTCTCGTAGCGGATCTGCTCGTTGTTGCCGGCGTAGTTGCGCTCGTACAGCTCATGGCGGCCACCGAATTCGCTGCCCATGGCATCCCACAGCAACTTCATGATCTTCATCCGCTCCATCGCGGGGATGTCGTTCGAGCCCCGCACGTAGCGCTCCAGGTACGGCCGGATCTCGTCAGAGCTGAAGTCCTTCGCATTGGAGTTGACGTAGATCAACCCCGATCCGACGACCGATTCCACGATGTCCTTGATGCGCGGGTAAAAGTACGGCGTGAACGTGCGGTAGGCCATGCCATAGAGCAGCGCGGGCTGCACCGCACCGTTCTCCCACGGGTCGGGGCTCTTGGCCATGGCATCGCTGAGGCCCCACATCAGGTTGCGGATGGCGATCACCTCACCCAGGTTGGCCTGCACGCCCCGGAACCCACGGGTGCCAGTCGCCCGCAGCGCTTTCGACAGCAGGCCGGCGATGAAGTCCAGCTTCACGCACAGTCGGGCCAGCCCATGGAACGTGAAGCGCGGGATGAAGCCCGACGCGGGGAAGAAATTGTTGGCGTTCTCAAGGTCGCCGTAGAGGAACACGTTCTCCCACGGGATCAACACCTTGTCGAACACCAGGATCGAGTCGTTCTCATCCAACCGGCTCGACAGGGGGTAGTCGAACACGCTGCCGGTGGCTGCCGCCTGCAGCTCATAGGAGTTGCGGCAGATGAGCTTCACGCCATCGGCTTCCATCGGCGTCGTGCAAACGATCGCGTACTGGGGATCTTGCAACGGCACGGGGCCGAAATGGGCAATGAAGTTGTAGTGGGTCAATGCCGAGCCCGTGGCCACCACCTTCGCGCCCGACACGACGAGACCGTTGTCGGTCTCCCGTTCGACGTGCATGCAGACATCGGCAACCTGGTCAGCACCGAGGTGGCGGTCGACCGGCGGGTGAACGATGGCGTGATTCCAATACGACACCTCTTCCTGGCTGCGGCGATACCAGTACTGGGCGTTCTCGCTGTAGTCGCCGTAGAACTCCGGAAAGGCGCCCAGCGTGCCCAAGAACGAGGCCTTGTAGTCGGGGCTGCGGCCCATCCACCCGTAGGTCAAGCGCTGCCAGCCGGCAATTGCGTCCCGGGCACCGACGAGATCATCAGCGCTGTGGGGCACACGGAAGAACTTGTGGGTCTTGCCGCCCGATCCGGTGTCGGTGTCACACATCAGCACGTCTTGCTGGTCGGGATCGTGCAGTGCGTCGTACAGCCGGGCGATCGAGCGCACGCTGTTTCGGAACGCCGGGTGCGTGGTGACGTCTCGAACCTTGTCGCCCTGGAAGTACACCGTGCGCCCGTCGCGCAGGCTTTCGATGTACTCGTCGCCGGTCATCGGCGACCATGTCTCGACTGATTCGCTCATAGCTCCCCCTGTCACATTCCCCTGAACGCGGCCCCGACACTAACGCAGGACGCAGATCGGGATTCTGGACTCAGCGCAAAACTGAGCCGGTTCAGCTTGGTGCCGCAGCTTAGAGCGTGCGCGGATTGGCAGAACGTTCCTTCGCATCACCTTTTGCTTCCCGCTCTTGTTCGCTGTCGCTCACGGGCCGCTCGGGCCACGGCTTCGCCGTTCGGCTCAGCCTCTCAGGGAATGAGCAGAACCTTGCCGGTCGTCGCGCGGCCCTGCAGAGCCTCGTGAGCCGCCCGCGCTTCGGACATCGCGAAGCGAGCGCCGATGCGCACATCGAGTCGGCCCTCGGCGATCCAGCCGAACAGGTCGTTGGCCCGGTCTTCCAGCTCTGCACGGGTGGCGGTGTGGTCGCCGAGCGTCGGCCGGGTGAGAAACAGCGACCCGCCGGTCGACAGACGCAGCGGCGCCATCGGCGGCACCGGACCTGAGGCATTGCCGAAGGTGGCCATCGTCCCGCGCGGACGCAGGACGTCGAGGCCGCGGTCGAACGTGTCGGCACCGACGCCGTCATAGACCACATCCAACGGCCGCGGCCCGGCAATCCGCTCGACGGCGTCGCCGAAGTCCTCGTCGCGGTAATTGATGACGTGGTCGGCGCCAGCGCCCGCCGCCAGCTCAGCCTTCTGCGCAGTGCCCACCGTCGTGAAGACTTCGGCACCGCGCAGCTTGGCGATCTGGATGAGCAGCAGCCCCACACCACCAGCACCGGCATGGATCAGGCAGCGGTGACCCGGCTCCAGCGGAAACGTCGAGCAGGCCAGAAAGTGGGCGGTCATGCCCTGCAGCATCGTGGCGGCACCCAGTTCGGTACTGGCCCCTTCGGGCAGCACGACTGCCACGCGGGCGGGGACTCGGGCCTTCTCCGCATAGGTGCCGGGGTGCCCGGTCCAGGCCACCTGGTCGCCGACCGCGAACCCCTCGACGCCTTCGCCGACCTCGGCGACGGTGCCGGCACCCTCCACGCCCGCGATGAACGGGAGCGGCATGGGGTAGAGGCCGCTGCGGTGGTACGTGTCGATGTAATTCACCCCGGCGGCGTCAACATCGACGACCAGCATTCCGGCCTCAGTGACCGGGTCGTCGACTTCGGTCCAAACGAGCGCTTCAGGCCCGCCTGGTTCAGTTACCTGGATTGCGCGCATCAATAACTCCTAGGGGCGCGCCACGATCACGGAGCCGTGGCGGGAATGGACGTGACGAGGCAGTCCGGACGAGCCGAATTCAGCTTGGGTCGAAGTTGGTCTCGTAGTCGGTGGTGTCGACCAACAGATCTTCCTCGGGGAGGGTCACCGCGTAGTTGAGAGCACCATTGATGTCGTGTTCCCAGACCTCGGCGGGCAGCTCGTAGAGCACCTCGACGCCATAGCCGTTGGGATCGTTGATGTACACGCTGTGAGTCATGCCGTGGTCGACCCGCAGGTTCATCTTGACGCCGTTTTCCTTGAGGAATTGCACCTGCTCCAGCCAGGACTCCCTGTCGGGGTACGCGATGGCAATGTGATTGACCGCGCTTGCGCCCGAGAACATGTCCCATTGCTCGGGAGCCTCGGGCAGCTGGGGTATCTCTACCAAGGCGACATCGTGGTGATTCACGTTGTCGATGACACCGCTGTAGAACTGCATCTTGTTGGGGGGGACGTTGTACTTGTCCGAGTCCAACGCTCCGACCTGCTTGAACCCCAGCAGATCGCTCCAGAAGTGATGCGATTCCTCCATGTTGCGGACGTTCAGCACGAGGTGATTGACCCCCCGCGGCGTCACTGCAGTCGTGCGCTTCGCAATGGTGTCGGCCATGAGCTACCCCCGTGATGTGTGATGAAGTGCGTTGCAACCACTGCCTGCAATGGGTTGCCGCGTACTGATGCGGAGCATAGTCACAATCGGCGCGGCAACGAGAAATCTGACTGCGCTCAGAGAATGGTGCGGCGCAGCTCAGAGTGCCTCGATCAGCGGCTTGACTTCGGCTGCGATCCACTCGGGGACCGTGTCGTCCTCGTGGCAGAAATGCTCGAATACCACCTCGTCGAGACCGAGGTCTCGCAGCTGCCCGCAGTGGTCGACGAGCTGGGAGACCGAGCCCCGCCAGGGGCCGTGGCCCGCTGCGATGGCGTCCTCCAGGCTGATGCCTGAGCCCTCGGGGGCCATCATGTCCAAGAAGCGTTGCAGTACCACTGCCTCCTGGTGCTCGTCGGGGCCGATCGTGGCGAAGATGAGCATGGATTTGCGGATGTTTGCGGGATCACGGCCGAAGTCCTCGCAATGCCTGGCCAGCGCCTCATTGGCGGCCCGGAAGTCTTCGACGTCGAGCGGGGTGGCATTCCACTCGTAGGCATGCTCGGCGGCGATGCGCAGCGTGCGCCGCGGGCCTGTGCCGCCGATGAGGATGGGCGGGCGCCCCACGGGCGGGTGGGGCTTGGAGTTGGTGCCCTGAATCCGGTAGTAGCTGCCGTCGAACGTGCCCGATTCGGAGTACCACAGCTCCTTCATCAGCGCGATGGCCTCTTCAAGGCGGTCGTAACGCTCGGGACCAGCGGGGAAGTTCACCCCGTAGATCTCGTGCTCGTCGGGGTACCAGCCTGCGCCGAGCCCCATGACAAATCGGCCGTCTGCGAGAGCGTCGAGCTGCTGCGCCATACGGCCGACGTTCACCGGCTCGCGGAATGTGACAGGGGTGACGAGCGGGCCGAAGCGAATCCGTTCAGTCTCCTCGGCGGCCATCACGAACGACAGATAGACGTCGATGGCGTCCTTCTGTTTGCCGTTGAAGTAATGGTCGGAACGGAACAGCGAGTGGAACTCCAGTCGCTCGATGAGCCGGCAGATATGGCGCCACCGTTCCCATCCCAGCGGCGTCGCCTCCCCGATGATGATGCCGACGTCCATGGCGTGCTCCCCTCGGCCGGAGCGTAGTCTCGGCCCGAATCACCATCCCGAGCCGGAGAACGACATGGCTGACGACACCGACACTGCGGCTGGACGCTCGATCACGCTCGCCGGAGCCCGCAAGGCGCTCGACGCTGCACTGGCGAAGGCGGATGAGATGGGTCTGAAGTTCTGCATTGCCGTAACCGACACCTCAGGCGAACCTGTCGCGACCGCCCGCATGGACGGCGCGCCTCGGCTGTCGGCCGGTATCGCACTCAACAAGGCGTACACGGTGGCCGGTTTCGGCGGCATGCCCAGCGGCAACTGGTGGAATCTCATCAAGGATGAGCCGGCGCTGGTGCACGGCATCACTCACACGCCGCGGCTCATCGTGTTCGGCGGCGGCGTGGGGATCTTCGTTGACGGCACGTTGGTGGGTGCCATTGGTGCCTCGGGCGGTTCGGCCGACGAGGACACCGAGGTTGCCCAAGTGGGCGCCGACGCGTTGGCCGGCTAGCTGGATCTGATCGCGCTCAGCCCTGGCGCTTGGCGAGCCATTCCTCGAACTCGGGACGCCGATCCTTGGCGATCGGGAACGTGCCGATTGAGCTATCGCCCGCGGCGACTCGCTCGATCGCCCATTCCTCTTCGATCTCTTGGGCGTAGGAGTCGTTCGCTACCTCTTCGGCGAGCAGCGCCGGGATCACTACGGCACCTTCGCCGTCGCCGACAATGATGTCGCCGGGAAGCACGGTGACTCCGGCACAGGCAATCGGAACTTGGTGATCGAGCGGCGTGTGCAGGCGTCCCAGCGTCGCGGCGTGGGACGACTGGTGGTACACGGGCAGGCCCACATCGGCCACGGCGGGCGTGTCGCGCAACGCACCGTCGGTAATGAAGCCAGAAGCGCCGAGGTGCTTGATGCGCATGGTGAAGATGTCGCCGATGGTGCCGGCGTGCGGCTCGCCGCGGGCTTCCACGATCAGCACTTCTTCAGGCTCGACCGACTCCACAGCTCGACGCTGAGCGTTGGGGCCCTGCAGGCGTCGCTCGAAATCTTCCCGCTTCGGAACGAAACGGAGCGTGTGGGCATAGCCGAGCATTCGCTGACCCTCATTCAGCGGCCGCAAGCCGTTGAGAAAGCTGTTCTGCATGCCTCGCCGCTGCATCTGACCTGCAAGCGTCGCCGTCGACACCGCGTTGAATTTCATTCGCATGTCGTCGGTGAGCACCACTGGGCGGTGTTCTGCGTCGGCCATAAATTCCCCATTTCTTTGCCCGTCAGGACTGATTGTGCACGGCGCGTCAAGCGCCTCGCGCTTGCAGCAATGTAACCAATCGAGTGCGCTGAATTTGAGTGCGCTCAGTTCTGGGAACCGGATTATGCTCGCCCGAAGCGAGGTCCCCGATCTCGCCCACAGGGGGCACAGGCTCGGGAGGGCTGGGTTCCCGGCCGGGCAACCTGCCCGGTCGCACCGAGGGGGGGAAGCTCATGCTTCGCAAATTGACAGCAATCGCATTCGTGTTCGTGCTCGTCGCCGCAGCCTGCGGCAGCGATGATGACGACGACACGGCAAGCACAGCGGCACCGGCCGCCACCACCGCGGCACCGGCGCCTGATGACGACATGGCCGACGACGACATGTCTGATGACATGGCTGACGAGCACATGGCCATGGACCAGGCCGGCGATTTCTGCGGCCTCGGAAATGGCGAAGAGGCGACGGGCGAGCCGATTGTCATCGGCAACGTGACGACCTCGGTGCCTGGCATCGACTTCTCCACCGGCCCGCTCATGATGGAGGCGTACTTCCGCTGCGTGAACGCAAACGGCGGCATTCACGGCCGCCCCTTGGAGATGGTCTGGGAGAACGACAACGCCACCCCCGAGGACGCCGCAGCGGCAGCACGCAAGCTGATTGAAACCGATGGCGTCGTGGTACTCGCCGGCGGCTTCTCGATCTTGGACTGCGCGGTCAACGCCGGCTACTACGAGGAGCAGGGCCTGAACGTGATCGTTGCGGGCGTTGCGGGTGAGTGCTTCAGTTCGCCCAACATTTCGGCAACCAACATGGGTCCGGCCTACTCGTTGCTCGGCGCAGCCCAGGCAGTCGTCGCGAAAGGTGCCGCCAACAAGGTCGTGACGGTCACCGGCGTCTCGCCCGCTGCGGAATATGCGCAGTCGCTGGCCGGCGCGTTCGTCGAGCAATCCGGGCTTGAGTGGGAGAACGTCCTGACAGACCTGCCGATCTCGGATCCGACCTCTGTCGCACTCGACCTCGTGAACCGGGCCGGCGATGGCGGAGGCGTGCTGCTCAACTACACGCCGCCCGAGGGCCTCAAGATTCTCAAGGCCGCGGAAGAGCAGGGACTGATCGACCGGGTCATCTGGGGTGCGTCAACACCGCTGAATGACAGTGCTGTCGCCGCCACGCTCGGCGCGGCCTGGGAAGGCAAGGTCAACGTCAACGCCGAGTTCAGCCTGCTGGACGATCCCCGGCCCGACGTGGAGCTCTACCGGCAGGTGACCGCCGACTTCCACGAAGACCCGACGCTGGGCAGCTTCCAGCAGATGGGCTGGGTGGCCGGCCGCATCCTGGTGCACGCCCTGTTGGGCATGGACCCGGCCGATCTCGATGATCGGGCTGCAGTGAACGCGGCGATCGGCGACATCAAGAACTTCCAGACCGACCACCTGTGCAAGCCGTGGTACTTCGGCGGTCTGGAATTGGGCAACGTGTCGAACAACTGGGACTACAACGTGGTGCCCGACGGCGTGGGTGCCATGCGCGACGACAGCGGCTGCTTCGAGATTGCCGCGATCGACCCCATCCTGGTGGCCGTGCGCGAGGCCGAGGCCGGCGGCGGTCTGACGGCGGACGAGCCCAACAACTGGAAGGGCGGTCTGGGCTCGCAAGGCTGAGCCCGGTAGCCAGCACACCTCGAGTCACCGCACACATCGCGTCGGATGCCCGATAGCTCGATACTGCTGCCCTTCTTCATCCAAGGGCTGGCGTTCGGGGCGATGTATGCGGTGACGGGGACGAGCATCGTCGTCCTCTACCGCACCACAGGTGTGGTGAACCTGGCCTTCGGTGCCGTCGGAACCATGGGCGTCCACCTCGTGTGGTCGTTCATGGGCGGATCGCTCATCGTTCCCGAGCCGCAAGTATCGGGATTCGGCATTCTGCTGTTCCCGGCGCTGGTCGCTCTGTGCGCGGTCATGTTCCTGATCTACGGGCGAGTCTTCGCACCAATACTGGACAAGCGCGATTCCCTGGTGAAGACGCTGGGAACCGTGGCATTGGCGCTCTTTCTGATGGGCATCATGAAAGAGCGCTGGGACACCTCCAAGCCTCGTGGAATGCACTTCCCCACCGCGAGGTTCAGCATCGGCAATACCGTCGTTTCGACGACACAAGTCCTGGCGCTGGCGTTTGCATTCGCCGTGGTAATCGGAGTGGGGATCTTCCTGCGGCGCACGAAGACCGGCACCGCCATGCGGGCGATCGCA
Organism: Acidimicrobiaceae bacterium; assembly: GCA_026713105.1. Lineage (GTDB taxonomy): Bacteria > Actinomycetota > Acidimicrobiia > Acidimicrobiales > Poriferisodalaceae > Poriferisodalis. The sequence continues at coordinate 145,059 of JAPOPC010000018.1, read as the reverse complement.
AACAATCGTGAGACCGCGGCGCTGCTGGGCGTCCCGGTCCGGCGCGTCGAGGCGATTGCCTGGTTCGGTGCCGGTTTGCTGTGCGGCTGCGTCTTCCTGCTGCTGCCGGCGCTCTTCAAGAGCATGGATCAGGTCACCCTCACCTGGTTTGTCATTCCGGCGCTTGCGGGGGCCATCGTGGGCCAGTTCAGGTCGCTGTGGATCACGTTGGGGGCGAGCCTTCTGATCGGCGTCGTGGAATCGATGCTGACGCCGTTCAGCGGCAACTTGAGCTTCCTGTCCCAGATTCGCAAGATGACCCCCATGGTGATCGCCGTCGTCGCGATCCTGTGGATCTCGCGGAAGCGCACTGTGGTGCTCGCAGGCAGGGAGATGTCGTGAGGGTCGGTCAGGTGCTGTCGCATCGAGCGTTCCAACCGACCCTCGTAGGCGCGCTGTTCCTGTTTGCCATGTTCGTCATGCCGTCGGTCCTCGACGCAACGTGGATCTTCAACTTCACCCAGATGGCGATCTACGCCATCGTGGCTGCCAGCGTCGGGATGCTGTACGGCCGGGTGGGCTTGGTGTCGCTGGGCCAGGTTGCCCCCTACGGCATCGGCGCCTGGGTGACGATCCGATTGGCCTACCTCACCGACGTCCCCTACCCCGGGGTGTTCCCCCTGCTCTTGATCGCCGGCGGACTGGTGGCTGCCATCTTCGGGTTGCTCATCGGCTTGCCCGCGCTTCGGGTCAGCGGGCTCTACCTGGCTCTGGTCACACTGCTGCTGGCCGTCGGCATCGAGATCGCCCTGAACCGCATCAAGCTCCCCACCGGCGGTCCGGGTTTTCGAGGAGTCGCGTTCGCGATCGGTGATCGTGAACCGATGCCGCGACCATTCGTCGCTGACGGTGATGTCGCCTTCTTCCGGTACGCAGTGATCGTTGCGTTCGTCATGTTCATGATTGCCGTGGCGTTCCTGGCCTCCAAGCCCGGGCGGGCGTGGGCGTCGGTGAGCCAAAGCGAGCCTTCGGCGCTGGCCTCGGGCATCAACATCACGCGCTACAAGCTGCTGGCGTTCGGCCTGGCCGCCTTCATGGCAGGCGTGGCCGGCGGCTTGTACGGCGCCCATGTGCAGTCGAACTCGAGCATTGCCCAGTTCGACCGGCAAGCTGCGTTGTTCTTGATTGCAGTGGTGCTCATGGGCGGCATCACTTCGCTGTGGGGTGCGGTGCTGGCCGCCTTCTTCGCCACGATCATGCTGCCGTTCCTGACCCAGAACGTCATCGGTCACAACTTCTGGAATGACTTCGCGCTGACCATCTTCGGGATCGGCCTCATGATCAACCTGATCCAGACGACCAAGGCCATGGAGAAGAAGGGTCTGCTCGAGTGATCGAGATCACCGACCTCAGCGTGCAGTTCGGCGGTGTCCGCTCGCTGGATCAGGTGACACTCACGTTCCCGGGCGGCACCTGTGGGCTGATCGGCCCGAACGGCGCCGGCAAGACGACGCTGTTCAACGTGATGTCGGGCTTCGTGACACCGGTATCGGGCCGGGTCGTCATCGACGACATCGACCTGTTGGACATGCCCGACTACGCGCGGGCTCGCTGGGGCGTACGTCGCACCTTCCAGACGGTGCAGGCCATCGAGAGCCTGACCGTGTACGAAAACGTGCTCACCGTGCACGAGCACGCCGCCAAGGGCTCTCGTTCCGATACCCAAGACGCAGTCGACGACGTGCTGGCATTTGTGGGGCTGACCGACGTCCGCGACAAGGTGGTCCGCACACTGTCTCAGCGCGACCGCCGCTTCATCGAAGTCGCGCGGGCCATCGTGGGCGCACCACGGATTGTGCTCTTCGACGAGCCCGCCGCCGGGCTGCCCGAAGAGGAAACCGAGCACCTGGCAGAGATCATCCGCTCGGTGCCTGAGCGCACGGGCGCGACGGCGATCTTGGTGGATCACGACATGTCGCTGGTACAGGCGTGCTGCGAGTGGACAGCGGTGCTCGACTTCGGGCGTCTCGTGGCTGCCGGCCCGACTGCCGATGTCCTGCACGATGAGCGTGTGCTCGCTGCCTACGTCGGCGACGAGGAGGCGTGACCGTGTCCGACGAGACACCCACCGACGGCGCCGCCATGTCGAACCTGGTGCTGAGCGACCTGACCGTGGATCGAGGCGGGCGACCCGTGGTGCACGATGTCTCCCTTGAGGTGCCTCCAGGTGAGATCACCACACTGCTAGGGCCGAACGGGGCCGGCAAGTCCAGCCTCGCTGCCGCCATCGCCGGCTTGGCCCGCACGCGCTCAGGGCAGGTCACCGTCGGCGGCACCGACATCACCGGCTGGCGACCGGAGCGTGTCCGCCACGCCGGCGTGTCGGTGGTGCCCGAGGGCCGCCGGCTGCTGACCGACCTGACCGTGGCCGACAACATGCGCGTGGCCACCTACTCGCTCGACGCCCAGAGCGCGGCCGATGGCGTGGAGTATGCGCAGTCGCTCTTTCCCGAGTTGGAGCGCCGCTGGGACTACGACGGACGGCTGCTGTCGGGCGGCGAACAGCAGATGGTGGTGCTGGCCCAGGCGCTCGTGTCGCGACCCAAGGTGCTCGTTGTCGACGAGCTCTCGCTGGGTTTGGCACCCATCGTCGTGAAGCGGCTTACTCCGGTGTTGGCGGAGGTAGCCGACAGCGGTGTGGCCGTGCTGCTGATCGAGCAGTTCGCCCAGGTCGCATTGGCGATGGCCACCAAGGCGTATGTGCTGGAAGGCGGTCGCATCCGCTACGACGGCAGCGCGGAGGAACTGATCCACCAGCCTGAGGTGCTGCACTCGGCATACCTGTTGCAGGACTGACCTATCGACGGCCGCAGCCGGACGGCCAGCGACCACGAACCACAGACCACCACCCGAGCCGGAAGCCGTCGAACCACAAGGGAGTGTCGTGGCACCGCCAAAGACCGTCGATCCCATCGAGCTGTCGAGCCGACTCATCGACACCGGAGTGGCCGACGAGCAGATCGTCCGCGTCAACAACGCACTGAGCGAGATCGACGACAACGTCGCAGTGATCGAGGCGTTCAGCAACATGGTCACCTTCGGCACCGACGACGGCCTGGTGTGCTTCGACGCCAGCGGGCCGTTCAGCGGCACGGCGGTGGTTGATTCGCTGCGGGGCTGGTCCACCGATCGCATCAACACGCTGCTGTACACCCATGGACACGTCGACCATGTCGGCGGCAGCGGTGCGTTGGCGGCTGATGCAGCCGAGCGCCGCCAGCCTCTGCCCGAGGTGGTCGGGCACGACAACGTGGTCCCGCGCTTTGAGCGCTACAACGCCACCAACGGCTACAACCTCATCATCAACCGGCGCCAGTTCGGCCTGGGGCTTCGGCAGCGCGGGGTAGGCATCGCCTTCGATGACGACAACTTTCTGCCGTCCGATGCGCTGTGGCCGAACCGCACCTACAGCACGAACGACTCGCTGTCGGTCGGCGGGCTCGACTTGGAGCTGCATCACGACAAGGGCGAGACCGACGACCACACATGGGCTTGGGTGCCCTCGCACCGGGCCATCTGTCCCGGTGACCTCGTCGCGTGGGTCTTCCCGAATGCCGGCAACCCCCAGAAAGTGCAGCGCTACCCGCTCGAGTGGGCGCGAGCGCTGCGCCACATGGACGCCCTCGAACCCGAGCTGCTGATCCCGGCGCACGGACCGCCGGTGCGGGGCCGTGGGCGCATCGCGACGGTGCTGCTGACATTGGCGGAATCGCTGGAGTCGCTGGTGAGTCAGACGATCGACCGCATGAACGATGGCGCATCGCTGGACGACATTCTCCAGAGCGTCTCGCTACCGGCGGAATGGCTGGCGCGTCCGTGGATGCGGCCCGTCTATGACGAGCCCGAGTTCGTGATTCGCAACATCTGGCGCTTGTACGGGGGATGGTGGGATCTCGACCCGGCTTATCTCAAGCCCTCCCCCAAGGGCGAGCTGGCAAGCGAGTTAGTGCAGCTCGGCGGCGGCACAGAGGCATTTGCAGAGCGTGCTCAAGAACTGGTCGAGGCTGATGATCTCAAGCTGGCATGCCATCTCATCGAACTGGCCGTCGCGGCCGATCCGACGTCAACGAGCCTGCACGGCATCCGAGCCGAGATCTATGAAGCCCGAAGGGCGGCCGAGCAGTCGCTGATGTCCATCGGCATCTTCAGCGCCGCCGCCGCCGAATCCCGCGAGATCGCCGACGGCAGCTAGGAGCATCTGATCCAGTAGGGCTGCTCGCTAACGCGCGGATGCACCCGAGCCACGAAAAGGCGTAACCCCGGCCGTTTGCCGACGCAGTGACGGTTCCGGGGTCTTCGGTCACGATTCTAAGGCCGAAGAGGAGAATGTCAGTCACTAACGAGAGGAAGATCATTGAGAGGTACTGACGCGGAGCCGACGTTCGAAGAAGCCCAGGGGACTATCGGTGCTGTGCTGCACGGGCTGATCGACCAGTCCTGGGACGCATGGGACACTGCTTCGAGTGCGGGCGCGAGCGCCGAAGGCTCGATGCCGATTCTGTACTTCGGCGACCTGCTCGAATATCAGAACTCGACTCTCAGAGTCGTGACTGTCGGCCTCAACCCCTCAGGCGAGGAATTCCCCTCAGGTGACAGAACCGCACGGTTTTCCGATGCGGCAGGGGTCAGCCGCAGCGACCCGTACCGGTATTACCAGGCGCTCAACCTTTACTTCGAGCAGAACCCATACCGCTGGTTCAACGACTACGAGCAGGTCTTGGGCGGACTGGGCGTCAGTTACACAACCGACGCGAAATCAACGGCGCTACACACCGATATCTGCTCACCGGTGGCCACCGCCCCCACATGGACAGGTCTCGACAACCACAGCAAGGATCGGCTGCTGGACGACGGCGTACCCCTCTGGCACGAACTGATCCGATTCCTGTGCCCCGACGTAATCGTGATGTCCGTTGCCAAGGAGCACCTCAACCGGGTCGCCTTCGTTTCGAGCAGCGACGCGCAACCAATCCACACCATCACCCACAACGACGACGGAGCAATGCGGCATCAGCCTTATGCGGTCATGGCACGGTGGCATGACATCGACGGGCGTCCCGCCTTGCTGATCCATGCGAGGGCCGCTCAAACTCCCTTCGGCCTCGTCACCCACCAAGACAAGCACGAAATCGGCCAGGTCGCGAAGACCTACTACGAAGAGACTCGACCCGCCCCCAAAGTGCACTGAAGCCGCCCAGCACCGGAGTCCTGCGGGGTCGGTAGCGCCATCGAGGCTCTCACCCGTCAGCGCGGCACGACGCGACTAGCTGGTGCTGCTTATGCCCAGTGCGGTCTCGACCGTCTCGATCGTGTGCTTGTCGCGCAACTTGCAGACCGTGGTCGGCACCGAGAATAGGTCCGGCCCGGCCACTGCTTCATCGAGCGGCAATTGTTTGATCCACTCGACTCGCACCACCATCTCGATCTCTTCTTGGTTGTCCGAGAGCGCCCGCTCTCGAAAGGCATCGCTCACCTCCGGCTGATCGATCAGAGGCTCGTCCGTGCCGTTGATATCCACCGTGGCATCTCGCGCGTGGATCATCTCCGCTGCAACGCTGGCGATTCCGACGTAGCCGGCGCCGCCGACGTACACAAGAACGCGTGCTCCCGGCTTGAGGTTGCGAAGCGGCTTCCAAAACCACGAGCCGCCCCCGGCATTGAGGTACCCGTACTTGCTGGCCACCTTGTACCGCTCGGCCTCATCGTCGACACGTCCCACCACCGCGTAGTAATCGAGGCCGTTCCACGGCGGGCGCTTGCTGCGCGACGCTCTCGCTGCTGCGCTGTCGGCGGGTTGGGGGTCGCGCAGCCAGGTGCGGGCCAGATATTCGCGGCCTTCGTCGATGAAGTGTCGGAAGAAGACGGCATTAATCGGCACTCCGTATTGGTCCCGGAGGAATCGCACGATGCGCTCCGAGGTCGGGTCCAGTTCGGAAGCGACGATTGTGAACTGCTGCTCATCGTTCACCTGGTCAGGCATCGGGCTGGCGAAGCATGCGGCGAATGCGGCTTCCAGGGTCGTGTCATCGTCCCGGTAGTCCTCAAATACCTGTTCGATGTCCTGATAGCTCAGTGCTTCAGCCCAGGACCCGTAGTCCAGTACTTGCGCCACTGCGTCGCGTGGCGAGCGGTCCCGCTTGAGTTCCAGAACGTGCAGCCGTCCGTCCACGTCCAGCCCGAGCAGGTCCACAACGCCTCCGAAGCTGGTCGTGACCTGCCGGCCCACGATGAGCAGTTCGATGCCCGTCATGGATGGGGTCTGAGCGAGCATGTCCTCCAGGTGTTGCTCGAAGTCCAACGGTGTCGCTGCGAGGCGGTGCAGTTTGGTGTCGCTCATTCGCCAGATGGCCATTTCGACGGGCACGAGTTCTCCTTTCGTGGCGAGTGCTGGTGGCAGCCCGCTCGAATAGCAAGTGCCGGCTGGTGTCCTGCTGCTTCCCTGTCGTGCGGCGATGTTGGCAGAACTGACGACTAAGCGCGTCTCTCCGCGCTGAGTGCGACAGTGGGCCATTGGTCGCTGCGGCAGCGATGGAATGCCGGCGTCCCGCGGTGCTCGGGCGCGGCTCCTGCCTTAATCACGCGCCAAGTTCGCGGACTCTACGAGTTGACGACGAAGGTGGGCGCATAGCCGCGACCGATTCCGAGGTGTTCATAGACGGTTGTCGGGCGCAGTGCGTTCCAGCGGTGTCCCAGCAGCAGTGCGAGCGCGCCGGGTGCCGCCAGGAAGAGGTGTATGTGCTCGGCGCCGGATTCGACGAGTGCTTGGCCAACGGCATCACGGACAACGACTGCCATAGTGGCTGCGTCGGCGGAACTGCTGACCGCCGCGGGGCCTGGCCCATGCTTAGGAACGATGGCTGTGATCTTGCCGACGGGCAGTTCGGCTCTCTCGATGTAACGGAGAGCTTCGGTTCCAGGGTCGGTGGCGATGCCGACAGCGATCGCCAGGTCAGTGCCTCGCCCGATTTCGATGTCGCGAGATTTCACTGGGCTTGGGGCGCCGTTTGCGGCCATCGGAGCAGCGTCTTCGCTGGACCATGGGTCCTGCCCTTGCATGGCGGCGGCCTCGAAGCCGCGGACATGGCGGAAGGCCGCGCCTGCGGCGAACCAGGTGGGCAGCCGCATTGCCCCACGAACTACGACGCGTCCTACGCCGCAGCTTCGGAGCCGTTCGGAAGCCTCGATGATCTCGTCGTTGACTGCGTGCCATTGGGCCGGATCACGGAGTTCTCGTCGTTGGTTCGGATTGTCGCCTATGTACTTGTCGACGAAGCGGATCACCTCTGCTGCGTCGTCCGGGCAGGGGTCGTCGTCGATGGCCTCAATGACGACGAGCGCCCCGTGTGCTCGGCGGCGTCCTATGCGTTCTTCCGCACGTTCGCTGAATTCGGCGAGCGTGAGGCGTCGGTCGCGTGCCTGTACCCATTCGCGGATTAGGGCGTGGGCGGAGTCGAGTGCGCGCTGGTCGTCGTTCAGGCCCGCAGCGAGCATCAACGTTCGGGCGCGTTCCTCTTCGTCCGGAAATGAGCGGCTCGTGATGAACCTGAGGCTGGCGAGGAAGCAGACGAGTTCGTCTTCTGTGATTTCGAGGTGTGCGGCCCATTGTCGTCGGCCTTCGTCAGCTTCGGTTCGTTGGATGTCGGGCACGAGCAGTCCTGACCGCTGGTCCCGCAGGCGCATGACCGGATCGTGAGGGTCGATGTCGCGGTCAGTGATCAAGCACATGTCTGGCCGTCGAGTCTCTGTGGAGAGCTGGCGGTAGCTGTCGTAGAACCGCTGGAGGAGGCTCTTGCTGCCGGTCTTTCGTCGCTTAGTCAGCCACCGGTACCCGACTGGTGTTTTTGCATCGACGGCGTGCTTGACCTGGGCGTACTCGATGCTGCCGTCAGTTCGCTCAATGACAACATCGTCGACGTTGCCGCTGGCGGGGCGTTCGACGGTGATGGCCACCACGTCGCGCTCCCTGATCAGGGCGTTCAGTGCTTTGTTCCATGCGACGAGGTTTTGGTACTCGTCCCCTTCGGTTCGCGGCCCGCTGGGACTCCTTGAAAGGACGGCGCTCATGGCTGACTCCGCTGTTGGTCGGTTTCGGTCACGTTGTCAGGTGGGGCGAGATCGGTTTGTTCCACTGTGGCAAGGTGCGTGCGGCCGCGGTGAGCGCAGATTCCGAGCGCCTTCCATTCGCCAGAATTCGGGTTGTGGGCTGCGACTACAAGCGCTATCTCGTCGTCGGCGCGTCGAGAGATGCGCCGGGCTTGGCGTTTGTCGATGCCGCTGGGTCCGACGGGTGCTGGGTGGGTGTGCCACTCGCCGACGTAGCCGAGTGGGGAATGCTGAGGCAGTGTCTTGAGGACCGCCTTGAGTGCGTTGCTTGCCGGTCGGTGAAGTCGTAGGTAGCTGGCCGCTTGCGCTTGGGGGTCCGGCACCTCGATGAATTGGTTCACATAGATTCCGTCGCGGTGGCGGCAGCCCAGCAGGATGCCGCCCGACTCGCGGGCCGCACATCGAGATTCGATGACCGTTCGCCACGCGTCGGCGTCGATGAGGATCAGTCGTCTGCTCGCCGCCACGGCCGGTCTCATTCCCACTCGGTGGCGTTCGGGTCGCCGATGAGGGAATCGATGTGGGTGGGCGGGTATTGGTTTCTGTCGGTGAGTAGGTCCGTGGCCATGCCTACGGCGCGTGATGCCGCAGCGAGGCAGGCCCATGGCGGTGCTGGTGAGATCGGATCGCCGCAGCCGCCCTCTCGAAGGTCGAGGTGGGGTCCACCGGGCGGGATTGGCGGGGCGTGCGATTCCCCGTCACGCAGAAGCGTTCGGTCGACTCGGGCGACACTGCCGCCGCGTTGCAGACACACCGAGACCGCCGGTCTATTGAGAGCTTCGCTCGCCATCCAGACGAGGGCGGTCGCGGCATTGTCGCCTGTTGCGTCGACGACCAGATCGTGAGTGCTGAACAACTGCTCCACGTCGTCGACCGAGGTGAGCTTGTCTTCGATGACGTGAATGCACGACTCATCGATTACTTGCGCATTGTGCAGCAGTTTTCGGACCGCCTCGGCCTTGTTCCATCCCAAGTAGTTGTGATCGGTGATATGTCGAATGCAGTTGCCTGGTCGGAGCTGATCATGTTCGACAAATGTGAATCCGCCGACGCCAGAGCGGGCGAGCAGCTCAGCCGTGCTCGATCCGACGGCACCGAGGCCGATTATGGCGACCTTCTTGTGGAGCAGGCTTTCAGCGTCAAGGCCGGCTCGCACGTAGTGCGTCTGCTCACCGGTGTGCGCGGACTCCGCTGCACCGAGTTCACGGGTGTCGCGACTCATGGCATACAAGGCAAGAGCGGCATCGTGTCCTTGTCGTTGGTAGCGAACGATGAGGATGCGAATTCGACCTTGCTCAATGCCTCTGCGAGCCTCGCCCGCGCAGCGTGCGGGCAGCAGTTGTTCGAGTTGGTCGAAGTCGCGGACGGGCTGTGCAAGCTCGCCTACATCGACGACGGCTACGCCCCAAGAGCGTTGCCGCTGCTGGCTCGTTGGCGCCTTTCCTAGATCGACCCGCAGGACGCGGCCTCCGTGCTTCCTGCGGGCGAGACAGTCGCGTCCGACCAGGCCATCGAGGTCGGGGTAGAGAATCAGTTCTGAGAGCCGCGCTGGCTGCCAGTACCGTTCAAGGTCCAGGTCGGGGTCGTCGTCGGGCCAGCCTGCGACAGACTGCTTGTGCCACTCGGTGATTCGCTCGATCAGCTTGCGCGCCGATTGCCATGGGAGATCGGACGCTTCGTCGCTGGACCAGAGGCAAAGCGACCCGTCGCTCTCGCGATGCCACGACAGGCCTCCTTCGCCGCTCGTCGTGGACACGCGAGGCATCCTGATCGGGAAGTCGTCATCGAGCTTGATCTGATGCTCGATCTGCTGGTCGCCGATGTCGATGTCGCCGACCAATGCGGTGCAGTCGCTGTCGAGTCGGAATCCGTGCGTGCGCGCTTCGTCGATGAATGCTTCCCGCATGGCAGCGATGCTGTCGCTAAGCGTGCTCATTAGGCGAACCGCTTGGTGCCGGAGGGCACATTGAGGGCGCCTCTCTTTGGGTCTATGAGTTGTTTTTCGGTGCCGTCGGAATTGCATGCGGCGGGCATTTCGAAGACCGTCTCGCCGTCGTCGTTCCTGCCGAGGATTTGCTGGTACGCGAGCGCGGCTTCGCAAGCGGTGTTCTTGGTCGCCTGTCTGGCCTTCGCCGCAAGTTCGCGGAACGTGCGTTCTGCGGCGGTCATCTGTGCTGCGGTGGTGCGGATCGCGATGCACTCGCCGGGCCTCGTCGGGTCTGGCACTGGGGCACCCAGCACAACGACGTCGTGCAGTTGACGGGCGATGGATTCCAGTGCGCTCACGAACAGCGACTCGTCGCTGTCTGCGCCGAGGCCTGACATCGCTGCGTGGTAGGTGAGAATCTCGAAGAAGAAGCCGCCTGGTCGCTTGTCGAGGTTGTTGCGGCGTGTCTGGCGGATGAGCTTGACCAGTGGCACATACTCGCCGCCGTAGTGCTTGTTCATCTGGCTGGTCAGTTCTGTGAGCTTCTCGGGATTGGTTTCCTGCCAGCCCCCGTTCTTGTCCGGAATCTCGATGTAGCCCGAGTTGGGTCGTGCCAGCGATGGGCGTGCCGGGACGACATCCACCGTGAGGTCGAGGGTCGGGAAATCGACCTTCAGCGAACGGTCTTGGAGTTCGACGCGCTGCGGGCCGTATGCCGTTGCGAGGACGCGGCCGAACTGCTGCAGCAGTGTGCGGGGGTCGCAATTGCCGAGCAAGTAGGGCAGCTTCGACAGGACGTCGACGTCCTTCACTCGACGGATCGAGACGTTGCGCTTGTAGCTGCCGATCAGCACTGTGTCGATGCCGTAGCTCTGAAGAGTCGGGTCTCGTTCAAGGTGGGTGCGGACCTCTAGATGAGCCTTTTGGGCGTTGTCCTTGTCGTCCTTGGTCGGTTCGACGTTGTGCTTCGCTTTGGCAAATGGTGTGGTGAGACGGGCCATGGCCCCTCCTTAGGTGTTGATCGGCACGGGGGCCATTGACGGTTTGCAGCGCACCCGTAGAGCCGTTGACGGCGTTCTCGGCTGGGACCGGAGAACCGCGTCGCCTGCTCGTGGCTGAGCTACTCTGCGGGTGGATGGGGAGATCGAGTGGGTATCGCCAAGCCGCTGGCCGCGGGTGGTCGAGCAGGCTGTGCTTGCTCGACTCGGGCTGTGGCCGGGTGAACTCATCTTGATCTCCAACTATCGTTCCCCGCTACTGCTTCATGCTAGAACGTATTTTTCCCGTGACGATGAATCCTTTTGCGCCAAGGGATTCGGGACCGCGTAGTCGCGCGGCAGCCGTGACGGCAGAGGATTCGACCGCAGGTGCGTGGCCGGGAACCGGACAGGCGTCGTCGGTGACTGTCGGCGGCGGCCGTCTTCGGGATGCACCGTGATTGAGGCCGGCGAGGCAGTCTCGAAGGCAGCCCGCCGCGTGGTCCCTGTGTTCTCGGGCGAGCGGCTGATGGCACTGCGCGAACTTCACGGCATGTCCCAAGCAGCGGTCGCGGAAGCGGCAGGCATCACACCTTCGGCGCTGAGCCAAGCAGAGCGCGGCAATACGACGCTGAAGCCGCCGAACATCGCCAAGGTCGCGCGGCTTTTAGGCGTGATGCCGGATGCGTTCGCCGAACGCCCCGAACCCGACTTCGCCATGGAGCCGCAGTTCCGCCACCTGCGGCGCACTCCGACTCGTGAACGCCGCCGATCCGAGCGGTTCATCCGAGCAGCGGCACTCGTCGCGGCGAATTTGCGCAGCGAAGTCCGCTTTCCCGAGGTCTTCGAATTCACGCACGACGTCGACCCCGACAAGCCCGTCGCCGACGTGGCCGACCAGATCGAGACTGCGGCAGCGCTCACGAGAGACCACCTCGGCATCGCTCGCGACGAGCCGATCGGGACCGACCTGCTCCACCGCCTAGAAGCCGGAGGCATCATCGTCGTCCGCGACCCGCTGACCGACGACGACATCGATGCCTACTCAGCCGTCGTAGACCGGCTGCCTGTCATCGTGCTCGACGGCGGGGAACGATCGGTATGGGATCGGGACGACTTCAATTTGGCTCACGAGACTGGTCACCTCGTGATGCACCGCGGCATCACGCACCGCCCCGGCACCAAGAGCGTCGAGAGTCAGGCTCACCGCTTCGCGGGCGCGCTCCTCGGCCCCGCCGACGCTCTGCGGCACCAGCTTCCGACTGATCTGGACTGGGGCCGCTACCTCGAACTGAAGCGACGGTGGGGACTCTCCATGTTCGCTCTCGTGCGCCGGGCCAAAGACCTCGAGGTCATCGACGACGCCACCTACGTACGGGCAATGAAGCAGCGGAGTGCGCACGGTTGGCGATTCGTCGAACCCGGCGCGAATGACCACCCACTGCCTGCACCGAGACTTCTGAGCCTTGCAGCCTCCCTCGCAGAAATCACAACCGCCGATCTCGCCAAGAGGACGCACCTGCCTGAAGAAGTCGTGGAACGCATCCTCGGGCGACAACAGCCGTCCCTGATTGACTACTAGGTCAATCGCGCCCGAATCCACGAGGGCGCCGCGCTGCCGGGGCCGGTTCACCCCCACTTGGGTGGAGCACACTCTCGCGGTTGCTGTCAAGGTCAGCAGCCGCTTGATCTCCAGCAAGTTGTGGGGTCGTACCCTATGCGCGCTCGATAGGCATGCCGAGCCGCTCAAAGTCGCCTCGCCAGTGTCGGAGATAGGAATTGCGGCTCAACTCGCCCGCGTCATTCCGCGGTATCGGGCTTGCGAAGTCAAACGGCGACATCAGATCGGTGGCGACCTGCTCCCATGCATCGAGCAGGTCTCTGCCACCAGCAGCGAGTGCTTCCGCACTGAAGTCTCGCCGTGCAATTACTGTCGGCAGCCGCGTTATTCGCCAACGGCTGCCACCGAAAGCCGCAGCGGTTCGCAATCCCACTTCGCGCCCCGGCACATCAACAATGCGGAATGCAAACAACAGCGAGCCTGCAGCCTCGCTTTCGACGGCATGCCGGCCAAACAAGGACACACAGTTTAGTGCTGATATCGCTACACGCTCGGCGTATAAATCGCCGCTGTCACCGGAGTCCAAGGGTTCTATGGCAAAACCACTGCCGTCGACGCAGAACTTGAAGGTTACGAGCGAGCCTGTCTCCGGTCCGAAGCAAACCGAACGAAAATCAGCACGAGCAGTCGACAGATTCCATTCAGCCTGAGGCACGAACGATTCCAGTGTGTACGCCTGAATCTTGCGGGCCGTGTCGGACTGCAATTCGCCTTGTCCTGGCTGCTCGGGCACTGCGGCACACACCAATGCTGTACGATGCGAACCAGGTTTGCCGATCTCGGCGGAGGCGGACTCCATAAGCGCATCAAGGCTTGCTTGAGCCTCATTTCGATTCTTGAGCCTTAGGGCATAGTGGTCAGCTACCTCCGGTTCAGAAAGATAGCGTTTCTGGCCTCCGGAGCGGATGGGATAGCTGAGGCGGCTTCCCTCTTGCACTGCATGCGGTTTGAGGCGACTATCAGGAACTGAAATCAGCAAGATGCTTCCAGCAGTTGCAGCGTTCCGGCCGTTGGCTACAACCCGCCTCATATGTATTGTCGGGCGCGGCGAGATAAGCGAGTCCACAATCTGCTGAATCCGGAGTTCATCACTCTCTGATATCTGCAATGGAGTGAGTTCTTCCAGTTTCCCGTCGGTTTCGCGTGCTCCGACAATGAGCAAGCCTCCCCTCTTGCCAGCGAATTGTGCGATATCTCTCGCCACTTCTTCATTCCTGTTTCTCGGCCACATTTGGCTCTTGAATTCAAGCTCCTCATTCTCGGACAAGCCGACCAACGATTGCAGCATCGCCCATTCGACCTGCTCCAAATCGCCTCCCAACCGGTCTTGAAGGGTCCGTGGTAGCCACATTGTCGCTCTACCTTTCTGCAAGTCATGACGAGAAATCGATGTGAGCCGACGATACTGTTCAAGCGTCGTCGCAGTGAGAACTTGCGAGTGGCGTCCACAACCATTCCCGTGCGCGCGGGAACCCGCTCTCAGCGGAGCTTCGTGTCGACAGACCCACCGAGAACCCCGATGGGCCACGTCCGAGCGCCGCCGGACTGCCCCGCATGACTGACTGAATTGCTGTTCCCGATGAGCACCAGGCGGCGCTCGCCGCGGGCGGGTCGAGGCGGGGGTGGCGCGGGACAGCCTCAGCGCGCCGGAGGCATTCGGCGATTAATGGCTAGTCTTCTATCTTGACGAGCCGAAGTCCCTGAGATTGGAAGTAGTCGCGCAGTTCGGTGAGGTACTGCTCATCGGTTTCGAACTCCACGACGGATGCAAGCTGAGTTCCTGCGCTGGACAGCACGGGGCCGCTCTCATAGAGGCTCTCCTGGGCTTGGTCGTCATTTTCTCGCTTCAGAATCCAATGACGGCCCGCGTGGACCATGCGGATCAGTCCATTCCAAACTCTGTCCGGTGCGACGACAACAGCCCCGTAGTCGATCCTTGAGTCGTACTCGGCAGTGATCAGCCCGTACTCGTTGAGCACGTTGAGAATGGCGTAGCTCAAGCCGTGCTGCTGGAGCGAGTTCTGAGCAGCGCTTCCGCCCGGCGCAATCACGCGTTGGTCTTGCACCGCCAGCCCGCGTCCAGCACTGGACCGCAACTCGCCGAGGTCGCTCGAATAGCGAACGAAGTCGGCGGGAGCGACGATCGACGTGGACAATGCACACAGCCGCTGGAACGCAGCAGCGACCCTGCGATCGAGGTTGCGCAGAATCTCAAGCGTGCGAATCGAGGTGCTGCCGGGTCGCCGCACCTCACTGGCCAGCACTCGTGCCCAGAGTTCCTGCATCTCAGCTGATGACACGTCTTGGACGCCGCTGAAGAACCTAGCAGTCCAGTCGCGGTCGGGGTCAGGATCCTCGCCCGAAACGTTCTTGTCGCCGAGCTCCGCAGCGGCAGCTTCGGTGACCGCCTGAATGTTGTGGATGCGCTTGTCCTGCTGGAACTGCCAAGCCTGCGTCACCAAGTCCGGGTCCGTGTGCTCAGCGGCTTGTGAGGGCGCTCGTGGGTCGAACCGCCTTCGAGCTTCCAGTTGCGCTTGCGAGATGGTCTGGAGTTGGTAAGCCTCCGATGCCGCGAGGATGCCCTGGGCGTCGACTTGGCCTTGGGCTTCGATCACGGCGGCTTTGGCGCGGCGACGCGCGGCCCACGGAGCAAGCAAGGGTCCGGCGACCGCGCCAATGCCAGCGGCTACGTAGTCGATCAGCTTGGAGATCGCCGGAATCTCTAGCACTGCCGCGGTCCCCCAAGACGCTTGACGCCGCAGACGCGTCACGGGGAGAACGCTGCATGGCAGTCGAGGCCTCGCGAAGTGCTCGTAGCGCCGAGCGTTGCAGCACTTGCCAGGCCAGAGTCCGCAGCGCGCATCACGAGTTCGCCTCGGTGCTCGCCGCAACGTCTTACCGTAGCGCCCTGTCTGATTCCGGTTGACGGCTGTCCGTTACGACTTCCGCTATCTGATCAGCGATTT
The DNA here is from genome assembly GCA_026713105.1 of Acidimicrobiaceae bacterium. GTDB lineage: Bacteria > Actinomycetota > Acidimicrobiia > Acidimicrobiales > Poriferisodalaceae > Poriferisodalis. The sequence goes on along the minus strand of JAPOPC010000018.1, from coordinate 129,426 downwards.
CATCAATCGTGTAGTCGGAGGTCTTGAGGGCCACTCTGTCGGCGAGCGATGGACTGCGTGCCCCAACTTCGTCTTTCGAAATCTCGTGCCAGACCGGCAAGAGCACCTGGTCGCCTCCGACTGTCCGAGTGACGAGACCGTCGAGTTCGTACTGCGCCCATCCCTTGTCGAAGAAGGCGTGAGACAGCACGACCAGTCCGAAACGGCTTCCGGCGATTCCTGCGTCGATCTTGCGGCGGAGGCTGTCCCCGATGCGCAGCTCGAACTCGTCGTACCAGACGGTGACGCCACGGGCGTCGAGCGCCGCCGCGAGTGGTCGAGCCACGGCGTCTTTGTCCTCAGTCGCGTGTGAGATGAAGATGTCGTAGTCAGCCGTTGCGTCGACCGGACTCAGTGCAGCGGCGTTGTCAACCACGTCCTGCAAGGTGTAGCTGGCAGCGGACGGGACGGGTGACTGCTGGATCGGCGGCAGCGGCCTCAGTGCCTCCGCAGGAATCACGCGGAAACCAGCGTTGACGCTTCCGCTCAGACCCTGCATGTCGACCACCGCGTGCCAGATGCCGCTGTGCGGTATCGGGATGCGCACCGGCGACTGCTGGGCGAGGCCGCCGAAGTAGTGGTGTTGTTGCCCGCTCTGGTATTGGGAGAAGTTGAAGGAGTCGAGGAGTCGAACGTTCGCGGCCGAACCGCTGAGCGTCACGACCACGACGTCGCCGCTGTCCCGGAATCCGAGATCGCTGTGGATGAACTCGCCCACTCGCGTTCAGTCCTCGTCGCTGTCGGTTTCGGCGTTGGCGCTGCCGAAGATGGCCTGCATCATTCCGTAGTCCACGACGTCGCCGACGTCGACCTCCTTGTGGCAGCGGTTCACGAATGCTTCGTTCTCTGCGAGGCGTCCGAGCATGAGTTCTCGCAGGCGTGCGCGCTGGGCGAGGAAGAACTTGTCGAAGTCGTTGGCTCGTGCGGTGACGAGCATGTCGTCTTCTTGCATGGCGTCGTTGTGGACCGCTTCGAGGAACAGGCGATCGCTGTCGTCGAAATCGGTGCCGAAGAGGTGGTTGAGGCGTTCGATGATCTGCGACAGCGGCTCGGTTTCCTCCTCGGCGGTGCCGGTGCCGACTGCGGTGGGGCTGGTGACGGTGGCGTCGTCGCCATCGAGGCTGATGGCTCCGCTGGAGATTTTCTGGATGCGGTAGTACTCCAGTTCCACGTCGCCGCCGAGGTCGATGGGGTCGCCGCCGTCGAGGACAGCCAGCCGGGGCAGCAGCATGCGGCCATAGGAGTAGAGCCGTTCGAGTTCGCAATCCGCATAGGGGATGATCTGGCTCAGGAACGTGTAGAGGCGCACGTAGGCGGTGAGCCGGTCCCGGAATTCTTCTTGGGCGTCTTCGTCGTCAAGGGCGGCGAAGCGGTCCCGTGCGGGCTGCAGGGCGGCTTCGAGGCGGGCGTGGTCGGTGGGCTGCTGGCGGTGGGCGGGCAGGTAGAACACCGACGCGAAGTCGTCCACCTCGGACTGCTGGTACACGCCTGCTTGGCCGAGTTCGTGGGCGAGGGTGTCCAGTTGGTAGGGGTCGGACTGCTCGCGCAACTCGGCGACGTCGAAATATGGGGCGAATGCCGCGGCGATTTCAGACGGCGAGTTCACGAAGTCGAGCACGAACGGGGGCTGCTTGCCTGCGGCGATGCGGTTGAGCCGCGAGAGGGTCTGCACCGCGTGCACCCCTGACAGGGGCTTGTCCACGTACATGGCCTGCAGCAGCGGCTGGTCGAAGCCGGTCTGGTACTTCTCGGCGACGAGCAGTATCTGGTAGTCCGGCGAAGCGAACCGGCCCGGCAGCGCGGCCTCGCTGATCGGGGTGCCCGACACGACGTCGGTGTTCATCTTCGGCTCGGTGTACTCGGCGCCGTCATCGGGGTCGGTGACGGTGCCGCTGAACGCCACCAGCGGGCGCACGTCGTCATAGCCGTGCTCGTCGATGTAGCGGGTGAAGTGGTTCATGTACCGCACGGCGTGCAGCCGCGAACCCGCCACCACCATCGCTTTGGCCTTGCCGCCCATGGCGTGCATCACCTGATTGCGGAAGTGCTCGACGATGATCTCGGTCTTCTGGGAGAGGTTGTGCTCGTGCAGCGTCACGAACTTGTTGAGCTTGGTCGCGGTGCGCCGCTTGGGGAAGTCGTCGTCGTTCTCCGCAGTGTTGACCAGCTTGAAGTACGTGTCGTAGTCGGTGTAGTTGCCCAGCACGTCGAGGATGAAGCCCTCTTCGATGGCCTGGCGCATGCTGTAGGTGTGGAACGGCACCGGCTTGCCGTCAGGGCCGGGACGGCCGAAAAGCTCGATCGTCTTGCCCTTCGGCGTCGCGGTGAACGCGAAGAAGCTCAGGTTCTCCTGCGGACCGCGTGACTCCACCACCGCGTTCAGCCCGTCCTGCCAGTCCTGCGGATCGTCACCGCCAGCGAGCGCTCCGGCTCCGAGAAGCTGCTTCATCTGATGGGCGGTGTCGCCGGTCTGGCTCGAATGCGCCTCGTCCACGATGATCGCGTAGCGCCGCGACGCCAGGCTCTGCGCCCACTCCGCCGCCTGGGTGCTCTCGGCCTCGCTGGCTGTGTCCGGGGAGTCCGCGCCGGCGATGCGCATCAGGCCGCCCATCACGAACGGGAACTTCTGCAACGTCGTGATGACGATCTTGGTGTCGTCCACCAGAGCCTTGGCAAGCTGAGCGGAGTCCTCGTCGATGGCCTGCACCACCCCCTGGGTGTGCTCGATCTGGGCGATCGCGTCCTGCAACTGCGCATCGAGCACACGCCGGTCGGTGATCACCACAACGCAGTCGAACACCTTGGCATCCGAGGCGGTATGCAGGCTGGAGAGGCGATGCGCCAGCCACGAGATCGAGTTCGTCTTGCCGCTGCCCGCCGAATGCTGCACCAGGTAGTTGTTGCCAGCTCCCTCGGCGCGGGCGGTCTCCACCATCAAGCTCACCGAGTCCAGTTGGTGATAACGGGGAAAAACCAGCGTCTCGCGTTTGACCGTGCGAGTGCCCCTCGCGTCGACGACCTTCTCCTCGCGGCGCTCGGTGAACATGAACGAGCCAACAATCTCCAAGAACCGGTCCCGCTCCAGCACCTCGCCCCAGAAATAGCCCGTCCTGTGGCCCGACGGATGAGCAGGGTTGCCCGCACCGCAGCGCACCTCGCCGGGATGGCTGCCACGGTTGAACGGCAAGAACCGCGTCTCGCCCTTCGCGAGACGCGTCGTCATGTGCACCTCGTCAGGATCAGCCGCGAAATGCACCAAAGCCCGCTTGCCGAACCTGAACAACGGCGCACCCGGCTCACGATCAGAGCGGTACTGACTGATCGCGTCCTTCCACGTCTGACCCGTCGTCGGGTTCTTTAGTTCGCACGTCGCCACCGGCACGCCGTTGAGCGCAAGCAGCAGATCAACCGTGTCGTTCTTGCCCGGATGACAGCGAGCCTGCCGAGTCACCGACAACTCATTCGCACCGAACAGCGCCAGCGCATCGGGGTTCAGCCTGTGCGCGGGCTTGAAGTACGCCAGCCGGAACGTCTTGCCCACGAACTTGAAGCCATGACGCAGCACCTCCAGGGTGCCCTTCAGGTCAAGCTCCTTGCAGAGCCGCTCCAGCAGCCGCAGCTCAAGCTCAGCGCCCTGGGACTTCTCGGCCTGCTCCCACAACTCCGGCTGCGTCGCCCGCACAAACGCCACGACCCGATCCGGGAACAACGCCCGATCCACATCCCACTCCGCGGCATCAACCGAGGCCCAGCCGGCCTGCCCCAGCATCGACTCGACCGTTGACTCGAACGCGTGCTCAGAAGTCTGAACCGCCATCACACACCACCCCCAGAACCCGCCTACGTCGCCTCGCGCACATCGATCTTGCCCGTCACCGCCGCCGAGATCAGTGCCGAGCGATATTCAGAGAGGCGCTCGATCGACAACTCGGCCTTTGCACGCAACGTGTCGATGCTCTGCGATTGAGTGTCTAAGTAGTCAGAGATCGCCTGTTGCTCATCGGGGGGCGGCTGCGGCAGCCGGTGCTGCGCGAGGTCCGCCGCTGAAAGCTCCATAAATGTCGATCCCTTGCCTGCGGCTTGCAGCACGACTCTGCTCGCGATGAGCGAGTAGTAGGCGAAGCCGCTGACAGTCTCAGTCATGGGCACGAGCGTGCGGCACCCCTGATTCGTCGCCGCAGGCAAGTCCGTGACCGCAAGGTGGCCGATGGGAGCTCGGGTCGACAGCACAACAGAACTCGATGGCGCGAGTCGAGCACCGCTGCTCCGCAGACCCTCCGGCGTTATGTTCCGTCGCCCCCCTGAAATGCCCTTACCGTCATTTCGACCGAGGTCATCGGGCGTCAACCAGACGATTTCGCCATCCCAATTGTCTTCGTCGCTCGTTGCCGGTGTGCCCCCATTCGCGATGCGGAAAATACGCCGCAACTGACCCGCCTCCCAATGCTCAGGCACCTCCCCGAGCCACTCCACCCCCGAGTCCTTCAGCGTCGGCGCCGGATCCAGCCCAGCCGCCTCCGCAGCCTCGGGCGGCAGCCCCTTCGTCACCACCCGCGTGACCAACGCCGTCCGGTACTCGTCGAGCCGTTCGATGAGCGACTCCTGCATCGTGATGAGCTTGCCGATGCGGGCGGTCTCGTGGTCGAGGTACTTGGCGATGCGGACTTGTTCATCCGACGAGGGACACGGGAGGCGCGTGGCGTAGGCATCGTCGCGGGACAAACCGGGGACTGCTGAATCCTTTGATGTCTCATCAAGGCCTGCGCTGCTCAATGCGTAATACAACCAGCGAAGATTCGAATCAGTCGACCTTTCATCGACAAAGTACGTGGTGTCAATCGCGAATGCCTGAACCTCAGCAAAGTTGACCTTGCCGTGTGAACCTTTCCGCCCCACGACTATTGCAGGAGCCGACGTGTTGGCTTCGCAGTGCTCGCCGACGACGCCATTCGATCCGTAGACCGGAACACCGCCCGGCTCTCGAACCTCCAGCGGCAGCGAGTCGCCATATTCCAAGCGGCAAACGTGTCGGAAGGTTGGCGTGTCCCAGTGGGTTGGAATATCGCCGATCCAATCTGCGTCTGAGTTCCGGTACTCGGCGTATCGCCGCTTCATGCCGTGACCTCGGCGAGCAACTGTCCGATCTCGGATTCGAGCGTCTTGAGGTCGGCTTCGATGGCTTCGAGTGGTCGGGGCGCTTCGTAGACGTAGAAGTGCCGGTTAAGCGGGATTTCGTAGCCGGTCTTGGTCTTGCCGTGGTCCACCCAGGCGTCGGGGACGTGCGGGTGGACTTCGCGTTCCATGTAGACGTCGATGTCCTCGCCGAGCGGGACGTTCTCAGTGTCTCGCAGCCCGGTGTCAGGCTCGTGGTTGCCCTTGTTGTCCTCGCAGATGTCGGCTTGGGGGTCGCGTTCGCTGAGCGCCGCGAGGACGGCATTGCGCTCGGGTGCGGACAGCTTGACGCTGTGCGCTACGGCGGCGGCTCGCAGGCGTGCGGTGAACTCGTCGCGGTTCGTGACGGTCACGCCGCCGGTCGTCTCAGCGAGGGTTGCGAGCGTGTCGCGGATGGCTTGCTGGCGCTTCAGCCCGTCGGCGACTTCGGCGTCGTGAGCCTTCCCTTCACGCTTCTTGCTCTTGGCGAGGTTGACGAACGCACGCTCGTCTTCGATGCAGGCGATGCGCTCGGGCGTGGCAGCGAAGTTGAGCCGCAGCGGCCGTTCGACGGTGATCTTGCGATAACCGAAGTCGTCGTTGTCGAACACCTTGCTGACGACTCTCGGCCGGGTGCGCGGCTCATGGGTGATGGGGTCCTCGTCGGTCACGTCGCGGGTCTCGCCGTCAGTGAAGCTGCCGTGGATGCGGGTCAGGTCCGCTATCTGGTCGGCTGAGAGTTCGTTGCGCTTGTTGCCGAGGCTGCGGCGCATCTTGACGTAGAACTCGCGGCCGTCGATCAACTGCACCTTGCCTCGGCGGTGGTCTTCCTTGCGGTTCGTCAGCATCCAGATGTAGGTGGAGATGCCGGTGTTGTAGAAGAGTTGGTCGGGCAGGGCGACGATGGCTTCAAGCCAGTCGTTCTCGATGATCCAGCGCCTGATCTCGCTTTCGCCGCCGCCTGCGTCGCCGGTGAACAGCGGCGACCCGTTGAACACGATCGCTATGCGGCTGCCCCCAGTGCCGTCGGATGCGACGGGCGCCATCTTCGACAGCATGTGCTGGAGGAACAGCAGCGAGCCGTCGTTGATGCGCGGCAGGCCTGCCCCGAAGCGGCCCTGGAAGCCGAGCGTGTCGCGTTCTTGCTTGATGGCCTGCTGCTGCTGTTTCCACTCGACCCCGAAGGGCGGGTTGGCCAACATGTAATCGAACGTCCAGCGCGAGTCGTCCGACCGGTGCCGGAAGCCGTCCGCGGTGAACGAGTCGCCCAGCCTGATGTTGTCGGCCTCTTCGCCCTTGATGAGCATGTCCGAGCGACACACCGCCCATGACTCGTTGTTGATGTCCTGGCCGAACAGGAACGGCCGCGCCTCGGCGTTGTGGCTTCGCAGGAAGTCCTCCGCGACGCTGAGCATGCCGCCGGTGCCGCAGGCGGGGTCGTAGATGGTCTTGACGACATTGGCCTTGCCCAGGTCCGGCTCGGGCGACAGCAGCAGGCTGACCATCAGCCGGATGACCTCGCGGGGCGTGAAGTGCTCCCCGGCCTCCTCGTTGGACTGCTCCGCGCCGATGCGGATCAGTTCCTCGAACACGTAGCCCATCTGCATGTTGTCCACGCGCTCAGGCGACAGGTCGAGGTTCGCGAACCGCTGGATCACCTGGAACAGCCGCTGGCGCTCGGCGAGACGGTCGATCTGGGTGCCGAAGTCGAAGCTGGCCATGATGTCTCGCACGTTCGGCGAGTACGCCGCGATGTAGGCGTTGAGGTTCGCTGCGATCTGGTCGGGGTCGTCGAGCAGCCGGGCGAAGTCGAACGGCGACGTGTTGAAGAACGGCCGCTGCGCCGCAGCCGAAACAAGCTGGTGGCGCACGTTCTCGGACTGGCGGGCATGCACCCTGGCTGCCGCGAGCACGTCGTCCTTGGTGTCAGCGAGCACACAGTCGAAACGGCGCAGCACCGTCAGCGGCAGGATCACCTTGCGGTACTCGTTGCGCTTGTAAGGGCCGCGCAGCAGATTGCAGATGTCCCAGATGAAATTCGCCAACTCGCCGTGAGTCTGTGCGTTCACTCAATCCTCCGATCGCGCCGCTGGACGACACGGGCTGCCATTGCCCGGTGGCGACTGTAGTGAGGGGTACATCGTGGGGTCGCCAAGGCGTTGCCCCATTGAACGAATGGGCCGAGACCACGCGCCGCGGCCTGTGGGGCACCAGCCACCCAGTGAGTCCCCACAGGTACAGCGGGTCAGGGATGCAGCTGAGCATGGAATGTAATGAAAATCACTTCGTCGTAGCTGAGCCGCCGAATACTGTGCGCGGCCGATAGTTCTTGCCCGTCGGGGCACTCGCCGTATCGGAGGCGTCCATGCTTGAAGGGGATCGATCCCGTCTCTACGATTGGCTCTGTGAGGAGACCGACGAGCGACTCGCGGAATACCTCGTGTCCCGCTTGAGTACCGTGCCGCTGGACGAGTTGGCCACCAAGAACGATCTGCAGCGGGTCGAAACCACCACCAAGAACGAAATACAGCGGCTCGAAACCACCACGAAGAACGATCTGCGGCGGCTTGAGGCCACGACGAAAGACGACCTGCAGCGGCTCGAAACCACGACGAAGAACGAAATACGGCGGCTCGAAACTACGACGAAGAACGATCTGCAGCGGGTCGAGTCCGAGCTCCGACGGGTCGATACCGCCGTCGTGCGCTTGGCGGACCTTCGTGAGACAGATCGTGCCGAGGCCGCAGCCTTGCGTGAAGCAGACCGTGCCGAGGCCGCGACCCTGCGTGAAGCGGACCGTGCCGAACGTGCTGCTGATCGGGCTGAAGCGAAGAGCCAGTTTCGGTGGCTCGTGGGGATCGTCGTCTCATTCGGCGTCTCGATCCTCGCGGCGGTCGGCACGCCGATGGCGGTGTCGCTCATCTCAGGCTGATTCGAGCGAGCAGACGCGCTCGAATCATCGCCCCTGCGAATCCTCCGAGGCGTAGTGTTCGCCACAGCAATTCCCGGGGTCGGCTCGGCATGCCCGCGGCCGTGACTTGCTAGCTGGAACGGCGGGGCTGGAGCACGAACATGGCCGACAACGGATCGGGGGCGGCGCCGGGGGCGCCGTACGGGGGGCGCGGCGCTCCCGCGCTGTCCGAACGTGCACTCGGTGTGCCCGCCGCCGCTGTGGCGATGGTGGGCTGGGCGGCTTCGGGCGTGATCTCCAAGGGCATCTCCGAGCTCGGGCCTCTGGCCGTCGTGTTCTGGCGGATGTGGCTCTACACGGGCCTGGTCGCGCTGTTCCTGTGGGCGAACCGCACCCCGCTGCGTCTGTCGTCGATCAAGATCTCGTTCTGGGGCGGGTTCTCGCTGGCGTTCGACATCATGCTGTTCTTCGTCGCGCTGCGGCTGACCACGGTGGCCAATGCCACAGTGGTGGCATCGCTGCAGCCGTTGCTCATGCTCTTTCTGGCGCCACGGATCTTCGACGAGCAGCCGGGCCGCCGCCATTGGGGGCTGGCGCTAGTGGCGATCGGCGGCATCGTGATCGTGGTGCTGGGCTCGGCGGGGCTCTCGGAGTGGAGCGTGTACGGCGACCTGCTGGCCTTCGGCGCCCTGTTCGCCTGGACGGGCTACTTCGTGTGCTCGAAGCTCAGCACGCAGAAGATCGCGGCAGCGCAGTACACGGGCGGCAGCGCGCTGGTGTGCTCACTGGTGGCAACGCCGTTCGCGCTCGCCTCAGGGCAGGTGTTCGACTGGCCGTCTTCAGGGGCGTGGCTGTGGCTGGGAATCATGGCCATCGGGCCGGGACTCGCCAGCCACATGCTCATGAACTGGTCGCTGGTGCGGATCCCGTCGTGGCTGGGTTCCACGATGACGCTGGCCATCCCCGTCACCAGCACGCTGATGGCCTGGGTGTTCTTGGGCGACCAGGTGTCGCTGTGGCAATTCGTCGGGATGGCGGTGGTGATGTTCGCGCTCGCCGCCGTGGTGCTCGACCAGTCCCGCACCAAGCTGACGTAGGGCTCGCGAGAGCGCAACCGACGCTGCGCCAGCTCACGCTCGATCAGTGAGCGGCGTGGACGGACGGGCGGCGCTGCAACCAGGGAGCTGCCTGTTCCATCTGGGCAGCAACCCGCAGCAGTACGTCTTCGCGGCCGGGTGCGGCAACGAGGTGCACCCCGATGGGCAGGCCTTCGGGTGACATGCCTTCGGGCGTTCCCAACGGCACCGAGATGGCGGGCTGGCCGCTGACGTTGAACTGCGGCAGGTACGGGGTGACCTTGGCCAGCCGCCTAGTGAGCGTGCGTTCGTCGCCCTCGACGAGATGGCCGACGCGCGGCGGGACGACGCCGAGTGTTGGGGTCAGCAGCAGGTCGAAGCCGTCGCCTTGCCCTGGCACCTCGTTCCACCACTGCACGATCCGGCGGGTGAACTTGTGCAGGCGCTCCCGGCTGGCCAGCACGTCTGGCGCGCTGATCTTGGCGCCGCGCTGGTAGTTGATCCATGCGACCGGCTCGACGTCGTCTTCGGCCCACGGTCGACCCAGCACGCTTTCGAAGGAACGCAGTGTTGCCGTTGCGCTGGCGCGCATGATGCGCACGTAGTCGTACATGTAGTCGTTGGTTGCCATCGGCTCGGGCCGCGCTGTCTCCAACCGGTGGCCGAGGCCGTCGAGCAGGCCGGCGGCGGCCTCGGTGGCCTGCGTGCACAGCGGGTCGGTGTCTTCAAAGGGGATGGTCGAGCTCACCCCGATGCGCAGCTCGCCCGGGTCCTGGCCGACTTCGGCGACGTAGCCGGCTGGCGGCGCCCGATGCGCCGGCACGTAGGGATCGCCGGGCTCGGGGCCGGCGAGCACATCGAGCGCCAGCGCGGCGTCGCGCACCGTGAGGGCAACGGCCCCGTCAGTGGTGCCGCCTCCCCAGGCCTCCCCGGCGGGGGCGTTGGAGATCCGCCCCCGAGAAGGTTTGAGACCGACCAGACCGTTGGCGCTGGCGGGAATGCGGATCGAGCCGCCGCCGTCGCTGGCATGGGCGATGCGCACGATGCCCGCCGCTACTGCGGCCGCCGCTCCCCCGCTCGAGCCCAGCACGGTGTGGTCGGTGTTCCACGGGTTGCGTGTGGGTCCGTAGAGATGCGTCTCGGCAGCGGCGGGGCACTGGCCGCCGCCGAGCTCGGGGCTGTGCGAGTGCCCGATGCTGATGGCACCCGCTTCGGCCAACCGGCGAGCGACTACCCCGGTCTCGGGATAGCGATAGTCCAGCTCCGCCAGGCGGCGATTGCCTTGGTAGCCGGGTTCTCCCTCGGCCGGGCAGAACAGATCCTTCAACGCAATCGGCACGCCAGCGAGCAGGCCTGTCGATGCTCCGCTGGCATCGAGCTCGGCGGCCCGTTGTCGCGCAGCATCAAAGGTCTGCTCGACGATCGCGTTGATCGTCGGATTCATCTGCCCGCAACGCGAGATGGCGTCCTCAACGGTTGTTGCAGTGTCGAGCTTGCCGGCCCGTACTTGCTCGGCCAGCGCAGTCGCGTCGTTCATCATCACCCCGGTCGTCGTGGGGCCACCGCTCGCTGTGCCAGCCCGCAGCCCCGCTGTCAACGGGGCAGTCTCGCGCGTGGAAGCCTCAGGCGGCCGGGGCGAACAGTTCCACCTCGCACCTGATTCCTGGGGCGCGGGTCTGGCCGACATCGCGGGTGAGCAGCGTCGCTCCGGTCAGTTCGGCCAGCGCCACGTAGGACGCGTCGTAGATCGTCAGATTTTCTCGCAGTTCCCAGCAGCGAGCGATGAGATGTGCGTGAGGGAATCGCCGAATTCGCAAGCTCGCCAGGTGCCACATTGCGCGTCCAGCCGCAGCCTCCGCAAGTAGGCCGCGGTGATGCATCTGACGCAACGCCGACACGACTTCGAGATCGAGGAGGTGGGGGGCGCAGGCCGCCTCGCGGGCGATGCGCCGCAGGACGTCCTCAGCATGCTCACCTACCGCTCCGACGGCAGTCACGACAACGCTGGCGTCGACGACGATCAATGCGACTCACGATCGCTACGGATGATCTCCACGATCATGTCGGGGTCAAGCTCGATCTCGCCATACGCAAGCGCTTCGACGCGCTTGCGAGCGAGCAGCTCCTCTACAGCCGCAAGCTCCGCCTCGCGGCAGACGAAATCGAGCATGTACTGCTGCAGGGATTGGCCTGCGCTGCCTGCGCGTCGCTGGAGTTTCTCGTGGACCTCGTCGGGGACGTGCCTGATCTGGATCGTTGCCATGACGCCATGTTAGCGCTGTAATAGCGCTAATAGCGCTTGTTTGCCGCCATCGCCTGCTTATGCTCCTGCGCAAATTTGCTCAACCAAGTAATCGGCGAGGATGAAGCGTGAAGCTCGCCTCCTACGGCGACGGCGGATCAGCGGCCTTGCCAGTTGGGCTGGCGTTTCTCGGCGAAGGCTCGGGGGCCCTCTTTGACGTCCTCGCTGGCCATCAGGCGGGCGACTGCCGGATAAGGGTGGTGGAACGCTTCGCCGAGCGGCATGTCGAGCCCGCGCATCGCAGCCTGCTTGGTGGCCTGGATGGACAGCGGCGCGCACCGCATGATGTCGTCGATCAGCCGATCGGTTGCTGCGTCGAGCTCGTCGTAGGGCACGACGTCGTTCACGATGCCCAGCTCAAGCGCCCGCTGCGCGCTCATGGTGCGAGCCGTCAGCAGGTATTCCATGGCGAGCTTCATCGGGATCTGGCGCGGCAGCCGGTGCACTCCCCCGCCGCCGGCATACAAGCCACGCAGCGGCTCGGTCAGCCCGAACTGAGCGTGGTCGGCCGCCACGACGAGATCGCACGCCATCGCCACCTCGAAGCCGCCGCCAAGCGCCACGCCGTTCACCTGGGCGATGAGCGGCTTGGGATAGTCGAAGCGCTCGATCAGCCGGGTCACCTGGCTCATCAGCTCGCGGTCCGCAGCCTGCGTGGCCTCGTCGGACTGGCGAACCATCGACAGGTGCTTGAGATCCCGCCCTGCGCAGAAGGCCTGGCGGCCCACCCCGGTGATGACCATCAACCACACATCGTCATCGGCCGCGGCGTGGTCCAAGATGTCGGACCACTCCTTGTGCGCCGGTGTGTTGATGGCGTTGCGCACCTCGGGCCGGTTGATGGTGATCCGGGCCACACGCGGCCGGATTTCCTCGTAGACGAAGTACTGCGGTTCGAAGTCCAGTGCCTGCATGGCCCGGGATCGTATGCCGGTCGTCGCCCGCAAGCAGCAGCGGTCGGCGCGAGCGCAACCGCCCCCGACGCACTACACAGAGGTCACCGAATCCGCACTGGCTGGCGGAACGCCGGCGGCAAGGAGGCAGCGATGTTCGAAGACCACGTGTCGATCGACACCGGCGAAGGCGAGATGAGCACATTCGTCGTGCATCCCGAGCCGAGCGAGCGCCGGCCGGGACCGTTCCCCACGGTGCTGTTCTTGATGGACGCTCCCGGCAAGCGCGAAGAACTGCACGACATGGCGCGGCGCATAGCGACGGTCGGGTACTACGTGCTGCTGCCCAACCTGTACTACCGCGACGTTCCGGGATTCATCGTCCAGCGGGACGACCCCGCCAGCCGCCAGTTCATGTTCGAGCTGATGACGAACCTGTCCAATGCGATGGTCTCGCGTGATGCCGCCGCGCTGATGCGCTACGCCGACGCAGACCCGGCTGCCAGCATCGAACGGGTCGGCACCACCGGCTACTGCATGACCGGCCCGATGGCGATCTGGCTTGCCGCGGACTACCCCGACACGATCACCGCGGCGGCATCTATTCACGGCGTGCGCTTGGCCGTGGACGCCGACGACTCGCCCCACCTTCGGGCGCCAGACATCCGCGGCGAAGTGCTGGTGATGTCAGCCGAGCACGACGACTACGTCGACCGGGCGCACTACGACCGGCTGTGCAAGGCCTTCGCCGACGCCGGCACCGACGCTCAGACCCTCTGGGTCGACGACACCCACCACGGCTTCGTGTTCCCGCAGCGACCCGTGTATGACCAGCCTGCCGCCGAGCGCCACTGGGAGCTGCTGCTCGACATGTTCGCCCGCCGCCTGCACTAGGACCGTCAGCGGATAGGCACAGACGTCATAGCTGCGGAGGCGGCAGGGAACTCTGCGACGTTGCAACCTGCTGGATTGCTGGAGCAGAGGGCTCTGCCGCCTCCGCAGCGGGCGCACCTACCCGCGCGGCCCCTAAGGCTGCATCGCGCCGGGCAAGCCCTCCGGCGCGATGCCACACTGTCGCCCTATGGAAACACGAGATCTTGTCCAACAGGTGTGCCCGCCCATCGCTTCGATGGGTTCGATGTTCTATTTCGACCCTGGAACACTGGCCCGCGGCAAGGAGGCAGGCCTCGACGGCTTCCGTCTGTACGTGCTGGGCCGCGGCGGGGTGCTCGGTGATGTCGAGCCGACGGTCGTGCACAGCGCCTTCGGCTACTTCAACCCCGGTCTCGTCGCGAAGATCTGGAATTCGGCCCGCGAGACCATGGCGCCGCGAGACGGCGGTCGGCTCTACATGGAGTGCGCGGGCGCTTTTGGCTCCTCGAAGCTCGACGGCGTCGAAGGCCTCGATGCGTTCAACGCCGCCGCCGACAAGGTGATCGACGCCGGGCTCGCCGACAGTTCCGCACAGGCGCTCTTCGCCGCAATCGCGTCTGAGCCACGCAGTGACGACCCCGCTGCGCGTGCATTCCAGAACGTGGCCGTGCTGCGCGAGCTGCGCGGCAGCCTGCACCTCGTTGCCATCGTGGCGTCGGGCCTGTCGACCGAGATGGCACACCGGGTGCGCCGGCCCGATGACGTCGAAATGTTCGGCTGGTCGAACGACGCGGAAATCACCGACGAGCATCGGGCGAAGTGGGAAACCGCCGAGGCCCTCACCGACGATCTCGTTGCGCCGATCTACGCCGTTCTTGACGACGGAGAGGCTCAGGCGCTCGCTGACGGCGTGGCTGCCATCGCAGCTGCCCTCGGCGCCTAACACCCCATTCATAGTGGAGGCAGGTGGCTCTGCTGCCGGTGGCTCACACCGTCGGCACCGACTTCAAGCCGGGTCGCCGCAAGCCGTTCGACCAGTTCGTCCACGTCAACGGCTGGTAGCCAGAGACAAGCCGGCAGATCAGTCGCGGCGCACCCGCCGGGCCAAGGTGAGGGCGTAGTCGCCTTCTGCATCGGTCCACATACGTTGGGTGACGAGACCGGCGGCGCCGAGTTCTGCGCGCACGCCCTCGGGGCGGAACTTGGCGCTGATCTCCGTGCGCATCGGTTCCCCTGCCGCAAAGTCCACGGTCATCTCCAACGCAGGGATGTGCACTCGTTGGGCTCGGACCGAGCGCAATCGCATCTCGATCCACTCGTTGTGGGCATCGAACACCGCCTCGTGCTCGAATGCTTCGAGGTCGAAGTCAGCGCCGAGCCGGCGGTTGAGGACCGACAACACATTGAGATTGAACTGCGCGGTGATGCCTGCCGAGTCGTCATAGGCAGCAACGAGACGGTCGGCATCCTTGACGAGATCTGTGCCCAGCAAGAAGGTGTCACCGGTCTGCGTCGCACCGGCGACAGCATCGAGAAACGCCGGGCGATGTGCTGGCGAGAAGTTGCCGATCGTGCTGCCGAGCAGTATCACCATGGCAGGAGCGCGTGGAGGTGCTTCGGGCGGTCGCTCCGCCTCGTCAAGGGGCAGGCGGCCGAGGTGATGCTCGAAGTCGCCGACGACGCCGTGCACACGAAGGCCCGGGTACGCCTCGACGAGTTCCTCAGCAGCATTGCGCAGCGTTGCCTCGCTGTTGTCGAACGGCACATACCGGTGGAGCTGACCGGCGGACGCGAACGCGTCGAGCAGGATGCGCGTCTTCGTCGACGTGCCCGATCCCAGCTCGGCTAGACAGTCGGCCCCCGACGCCGCAGCGATGGCGTCGGCCTCCAATTCGAGGATCTCCCGCTCGCGGCGCGTCGGGTAGTACTCCTCGAGACGGGTGATCTGGTCGAACAACTCGCTGCCGCGGTCGTCGTAGAACCACTTGGGAGGCAGCTCCTTGGGGCTCGACGACAGGCCCACCGAGACATCCGCACGCAGTTCCCGATCTGCCCATCCCGCGTCGAGCCAGTTGTCGACCACGGGTGTCGCGGAGCGAAGCGCTGCGGGGTCTGGGCTGATCATCAGGCGTCGGCGGCGAGCCGCAGGCCCGAGAAGTGCCAGCGGGTGTGGGGGTGGAAGAAGTTGCGATAGGTGGGACGGATGTGACCCTCGGGCGTTGCACAGCAGCCGCCGCGCAGCACCATCTGGTTGATCATGAACTTTCCGTTGTACTCGCCCACCGCACCGGGGGCGACACGAAAGCCGGGGTATGCCGTGTACGGGCTGGATGTCCACTCCCAGACGTCGCCGTACATCTGCAAGAGCGGCGACGACCCCGGTGCGCCGGCTGCCGGCGACTCGGGCGCCGGGGCCGGATGCAGGCCGGCGCAGGCCCCGATATTCCCAGCTTGGGGCACGCCTGCCGAAGCGTGTTCCCATTCGAACTCGGTGGGAAGCCGGGCGCCTGCCCAGCGAGCAAATGCATCAGCCTCGTAGTGCGACAGATGGCATACGGGCTCGTCGCCGACAACGCCCTTCAGCCCCTCGAGGGTGAACACCTGCCAGCCGTCGTCGCCAAGGTGCCAGTACGACGGTGCATCCCAGCCGTGGGCCATCCGCTGGCCCCAGCCATCGGAAAGCCACAGCGTCGGCGTGTCGTAGCCGCCGTCGGCCATGAACTCCAGCCACTGTGCACACGTCACCGGGCGGTCGGCCAGCCGGAACGGCTCGATCAGCACCCGGTGGCGAGGCACCTCGTTGTCGAATGAGAAACCGCACCCGTCGTGACCGATGCTCGCCTCGCCGCCGTCGAAGCTCGCCCAGCGGGTCTGGCTCGTACATGGCGTCACCCGGGTGGCTACCTGTGGTGCTGGTGGCGTGCGGTATGCCGGCCACAACGCCGGGTTGCACGACAGCACGTGCTTGATGTCCATCAGGATCAGCTCTTGATGCTGCTGCTCGTGGTGCAGACCCAGCGTCACCAGGTCTGCGACCTCAGGTGCGACGCCGTCACCGAGCAGTTCGCACATCGCCGCATCGACATGACGGCGGTATGCGGACACGTCACCGCACGACGGCCGCGACAGGTTGCCTCGCTCGGGTCGCGGGTGCCGCTTGCCGACGGTCTCGTAGTAGGAGTTGAACAGGAAACCGAACGCCGGATCGTGTTCGAGATAACCGTCGAGATGCGGCTTGCACACGAAGGTCTCGAAGAACCAAGTGACGTGCGCCCGGTGCCATTTCGTGGGGCTCACGTCGGGCACCGTCTGGATGCACTGATCCTCGTCGCTCAGCGGTGCGGTGAGCGCATCGGTGTGCGCTCGCACTGAGCGATAGGCCTCAAGCAGGCCTGAAAACGTGTCAATGGTCATAGCTGAGGCCATATGGCCCGCCGGAGGGTAGTGCACTTTCATGAAGGCACTGCAGTCTGGGGTTGGACCGCGGCTCATGTTTCGGGCGGTTCGAGAGTCGGAATCCGCATGGATTTCGAGCTGGCGTGGCGCTCAATCGACGCGAACAGGGTGCTCTGCGGTAAACACGCGGGCGGGAATTGCGTGCAGCGGTCGCCGTGAGCATTTCGCGGTCGCTTGCGCCGGTGGGCGACAGAGTCGCAGACAGGGAGTCGGCATCGATGGGCCTCAAGAAGCTATTGATTGCGAACCGCGGCGAGATTGCCGTAAGGGTGGCTCGGGCTGCCAGCGAACTCGGTATCAGCACGGTCGCGATCGCCAGCAGCGATGACGTCACGTCCCTGCATACACGTGTCGCCGACGAATCATTCACGCTTGACGGGCGGGGCGTCGCTCCATACCTCGACGCCGACCAAGTTGTCCGCGTCGCTGCGGAAACCGGTTGCGACGCCATCCATCCCGGCTACGGGTTCCTTGCTGAGAATCCGGCCCTGGCGCTGGCGAGCAAGGCCGCTGGCATCGCATTTGTCGGGCCGACTGCGCTGCAGCTCGAGCTCTTCGGCGACAAGCTTGCTGCACGGGCACTCGCGCAGCAGCACCATGTGCCGCTGCTGCCTGCCACCTCCGAGCCGACATCGGTCGAAGCGGCGCGAGCCTTCTTGGACGAGCACGGGCCGATGATGATCAAGGCCCTTGCCGGGGGCGGCGGGCGCGGCATGCGCGTCGTCCGTTCGGCTGACGAAGTCGAGGCGGCCTACGAGCGGTGCGCCAGCGAGGCTGCCGCCGCATTCGGCAATGGCGACCTCTATGTCGAGCAGTTGATCGAACGCGCCCGCCACATCGAGGTGCAGATCGTCGGCGACGGCGAGTCGGCGGCGCATCTGGGCGAACGGGAATGCACGCTGCAACGCCAGAACCAGAAGATCGTCGAGATCGCTCCCTCGCCCACCTTGGCGCCCGAGACTCGCCAAGCCGTCTGCGATGCGGCTGTCGAGATGGCCAAAGCGGTCGGCTATCGCAGCCTGGGCACGTGGGAGTTCCTCATCGATGCCGACGACCCGAACACGATTGCCTTCTGTGAAGTGAATGCTCGCATCCAGGTCGAGCACACCGTCACCGAGGAAGTCACCGGCGTCGACCTCGTAGCCGCACAGCTTCGGATCGCAGGGGGCGCCCGTCTCGCCGATGTCGGCCTGACGCAACCCGACGTGCCGTCGCCGCGGGGATATGCGATCCAGTGCCGGGTCAATACCGAGACGATGCAGCCCGACGGCACCGCCCGACCCAGCGGCGGCGTGCTCGGCGCGTTCGAACCGCCCACCGGGCCGGGCATCCGCACCGATACCTACGGCTACGTGGGCTATGGCACCAACCCCAGCTTCGACTCGCTGCTTGCCAAGGTGATCGCCTACAGCCCCAGCCGCGACTACGCCGACGCTGTGCGCAGGGCGCGTCGGGCACTAGGCGAATTCCGCATCGACGGCGTGGCCACGAACCAGGGATTCCTCGCGGCGCTCCTCGACCGGCCCGAGGTGATCGCCAACGAGCTCACCACCAGCTTCGTGGCCGACCACGCCGAGGCACTGTGCGCCGCTGCTGCGCAGACGGCAACGGTGTGGACGCCAGTCGAGGCGGTTGCCGCCGCCGGCGTCGCCGGCAGAGCGGGTGCCGTCGTCGACAACGACCCGCTGGCGGTCTTGCGCCACGGCGACATTGACGACGCTCCGGCCGACCGAGCCGCATCGGATGCAGTGCGCGCTCAAGCCATGGCGGCTGGCACGGCGTCGCTGCATGGCGTGCCGGTGGCGACGGTCACCGGCCCCGACGGCAGCATCGCGGTGGCGGCACCGCTGCAAGGCACGATCGTCTCGCTGTCGGTGGCCGAAGGCGACCCGGTGGCCGAGGGCCAGCAGGTCGCCGTAATGGAAGCCATGAAGATGGAGCACGTGGTGACCTCGACGGTCACGGGCATCGTGCGCATGGTCGGTGTGACCCCCGGCGACACGGTGTACGACGGCCACTCGCTGCTGTTCGTCGAGGAAGCCGAAGTCGACGTGGAAGTCACCGAGGCTGCCGCAGCGGTCGACCTCGACTTCATCCGGCCCGACCTGGCGGAGGTGTTCGAGCGCCGCGGCTTCGGCTTGGACGAGAACCGGCCCGACGCCGTCGCCAAACGCCACGGGCGAGGGCATCGAACCGCACGGGAAAACATGTCCGATCTGGTCGATGCGGGCACATTTGTGGAATTCAGCCCGCTGATGGTGGCCGCGCAGCGGCGCCGTCGCTCCATGGAGGATCTGATCGCCAACACCCAGGGCGACGGCATGGTCGCCGGCGTGGCCAGCGTCAACGGCGACCTGTTCGGCCCCGAGAAGTCGATGGCCATGGTCATGTCATATGACTACATGGTGCTTGCGGGGACCCAGGGCGGGAACAACCACCGCAAGAAGGACCGCATGTTCGAGATCGCCGAACAGAACCGCCTGCCGGTGGTGCTCTTGGCCGAGGGCGGCGGCGGTCGACCGGGCGACACCGACGGCATCGGCGGCTCCGGTCTGGACTGCTGGGCGTTCACGTTCTTTGCGCAGCTCAGCGGCCTGGTGCCGATAGTGGGTGTGACCAACGGACGCTGCTTTGCCGGCAACGCAGTGCTGCTCGGGTGCTGCGATGTGATCATCGCGACCGAGGGCTCGAATATCGGCGTCGGCGGCCCGGCCATGATCGAAGGTGGGGGCTTGGGCGTGTTTCGCCCCGAGGAAGTCGGACCGGTCGATGTGCAATGGCCCAACGGCGTCATCGACGTGCTCGTCGCCGACGAGGCCGAGGCGATCGAGGCGGCCAAGCGGTACCTGTCGTACTTCCAGGGCGCCGTCGACGAATGGGAATGCCACGACCAGCGCGAGCTGCGCCACGTGGTGCCCGAGAACCGGCTGCGGGCCTATGACGTGCGCGAGGTCATCGACAAGCTCTGTGATGTGGACTCGGTGATGGAATTGCGTCGTGGCTGGGGGCCCGGCTGCGTCACCGCGCTGGCACGCATCGAAGGACGCCCAATCGGGGTGGTGGCCAACAACAACCACCATCTGGGCGGTGCCGTCGATGCCGACACCGGCGACAAGGCCGCCCGGTTCATCCAGCTGTGCGACGCACATGACATCCCGCTGCTGTTCCTGTGCGACACGCCCGGGATCATGGTCGGCCCTCAGGCCGAGTACGAGGCCACGGTGCGTCATGCAGCCCGCATGTTCGTGACAGCGGCCAACGTGACGGTGCCGTTCATGACCATCGTGCTGCGCAAGGGCTACGGACTCGGCGCGCAGGCCATGGCGGGCGGCAGTTTCAAGGCTCCGACGTTCACCGTTGCGTGGCCGACGGGCGAGTTCGGCGGCATGGGCCTCGAAGGCTTCGTGAAGCTCGGCTACCGCCGCGAGCTCGAGGCCATCGAGGACCCCGAAGAGCGCATCGCGGAATACGAGAAGCGCGTCGCTCGCCTGTACGACCAAGGCAAAGCCGTCAACACCGCGACGTTCTTCGAGATCGACGACGTGATCGACCCCGCAGAGAGCCGCGACTGGATCCGCATGGCGCTGCTGGCCGCTCCCCAGCCACCGACACGCACGGGCAAGAAGCGCCCCATGGTCGACACCTGGTAGCACTCGGTTTCGTCAAGTACTCGGTACTCGGCTTGACCGAGTACAAGATGCTCGGAATTTCCGAGTGCGTCAGTTCTGGCTAGGTCTGTTCGGTCAGGCCAAGAGTTCGGCGACAGCGAGTTCGGCTATGCGGTCGCTGTCGTAGCCGAGGACTTCGGTGAGGATGTCGAAGGTGTGCTCGCCGAGCGTCGGGCCGCCGTAGGTCACCTCCGCGGGTGTGCGCGACAGCGCGAAGCGAGATGCGTCCACGATCGTTGTGCCTTGCTTGGCATGACCTACTTCAACCTGCTGACCCCGGTGAATGATTTGCGGGTCGGCCGTGTACTCGGGCGAGTTCTGGACGATGTGAGCCGCAACACCGACGTCCTGCAGGCGGTACATCAACGCGTTGCCGTCTTGACCCCGGGTCCACGCTGCGATGACGTCGTCCAGCTCGTCGTGACGCTCGTGACGCTGCGCCAGCGTCAGGTCTCCCAGATCGCTGCGACCCAGCTGGGCTGCCAGCGAGTGCCACTGACTGTCGTCGACGCAAGCGATCGCAATCCAGTTGTCGTCATGGGCTTGCGTCGCGCCCGTCTGGTACACGCCTTGGGGAGCAATGTGGCTGTCCCGGTTGCCCACCCGCTCAGCCATGCGGCCGTTGACCGTCTGGTTGAGCAGCGCTGGCGCCATCAAGTGCAGCGCCGCTTCGGCTTGGGACATGTCGATGTATTGGCCTTCGCCGGTGCGGCGCCGGTGCTCCAACGCCCCCATGACAGCCGCCACCAGCCAGCGCGGCGACGTGTAGTCGGTGTAGGCGCCGAACGGTCCGCACGGTGCGCGGTCGGGCCAGCCGACTGGGTAGAAGAACCCCGAGATGGCCGCGGCCATCGTGCCGAAGCCGGCCAGCATCGCCAGCGGTCCGGTCTGGCCCATCAAACAGCTCGACGCCATGATCACGTCCGGCCGACGTTCGCGGACCTGCTCCCAGCCCATCCCCCAGCCGGCCATGGCCTTGGGCGAGAACGACTCCACGATTACGTCGGCCCAGTCGATGAGATCCCAGATGACATCGAGTGCTGCGGGCTTCGACATGTCCAGGCAGATGCCCCGCTTGCCGGCGTTCATGTTGTTGTAAAGCGCTGAATACTCAGGATCGCCGATGTCGTCGCGGAACGGCTGCAGCGAGCGAGCCACCTCGAGCCGCGTCTCGGACTCGACGCGGATGATGTCGGCGCCGTAGTCGGCGAGCACACGCGCTGCTGCGGGGCCCGCCATCGCCCACATGAAGTCGAGCACCTTGACGTTCTCCAGCGGGCGGGCTGTCGAGGGCGTGTGAGCGGACACGTCTGCGCCGGTTGCCTCGATTCGCGGACGAGTCTGCGCCGCCGATGCCATCTCCGCGAGCACGTCATCGGTGTGCTGGCCGAGCTTGGGCGGCGGACCGAGTGGCGGCATCGGTGTCGCACCGAAACGGGCGAAGCTCCCCGGGTATACGACGTCGGTGGAGCCGTCCCCGTCTACCTCCTGGGTGACGGTCTCCCAGTACTCGCGCGCTGCGAGCTGGTGCGAGTCGATTACCTCGTCGGTTGTGGAAACCGGCGTGATGAGCACCCGACGGCTCATGGCCGCGTCGAGCAGCTCGGCCTTCGTCTTGGTGGCGAAGAAGTCAGCCAGCACCTGCTTCAGCCGCTCGTACTCCGAGACCGGCTCGCGACCGTCAAGCAGCATCATCGCGTACTCGGTCCAATTCTTGTCTCGTGTGGCTTCGTCGCAGAAGCCCTCCTCGCACACCCAATCCATGAGGTTCTGAGTGAAGGCCCGAAAGCCCGGCCCGAACAAGAACGTGACCGAGGCGTGGCCATCCGCGCACGGCCACATCAGCTGGATGTGCAGGCCCTCCACGAGCACCCCGCCCGCGTGCCTGACCGGCGGCGTGGCTCCGATCGGCGTCGAGAGCGCGTACGACTGGCAGGCCTGATTCATGCTCTGCTGCGCCGACATGTCGACGTGCTGGCCGAGGCCCGAGACTGTCTGGCGTTCCCACAGGGCGATAAGCGCCGCGCCCGCTGCCTCGGAGGCCGCGTTGTGGAACGCCTGAGGCAGCAGTCCCCCGGTGCGCACCGGCGCCCGGTCGGAGTCGCCGGTCATGGCCATGTTCACGGCCGAGGCCTGCAGCGTGAGGTCCGACGCCACCCAGGTCGCCTTCGGCCCGTCCGAGCCGAAGGGCGTGATGGACACGTACACCAGCTCGGAATTGACCTGCGACAAAGTGTCGTAGCCGAGCCCGAGGTCGTCCATGGCACCGGCACCGGCCGACTCGATCAAGATGTCCGCCGCGACCGCCAGCGCCTTGAGCTGCTCAGCGCCCTCGTCGGTGCGCACATCGAGCACGACGCTGCGCTTGCCCCGGTTGTAGGCCCAGTGGTGCAGCGACCGCTCGGGTCCTTCAACATCGCCGGCGAAGGGGGCCAGCCGGCGCGCCGATGAGCCTTCGGGCGGCTCCACCGCAATCACGTCGGTGCCCATCTGGGCGAGGATCGCCCCGCACAGGTGACCGCGCTCGTCGGTGAGGTCGAGCACCCGGAACGGGCTCAGCATCGACGTGGTCTCAGAATCAGCGGGGGCGTCATGCATCCGCACATTTCACCACGGCTGCGCACAGCCGTCTGTGACGGCCGAAGCGCTACTCCAAGAGCTCGGCTACGGCCAGCTCGGCAATGCGGTCGCCGTCATAGACGAGCGTCTCGGTCAGCACCTCGAAGCTGTGCTCGCCGAGCGTCGGGCCGCCATAGGTCACCGATGCCGGTGTGCGCGACAGCACGAACCGGGTGTTCTCCACCGTCGTCGTGCCCTGCTTGCCGTGGTCGACCTCGACGAGAAACTGGCGGTGGACGAGCTGCGGGTCGATGGTGAACTCCGGCGAGTTCTGCACGATGTGCGCCGCGATGCCAGCCGCCTGCAGCTCAGCCATCAGCTCGTAGCCGTCACGTCCCCGGGTCCACGCCGAGATGATCTCGTCGAGTTCGTCGTGGCGCGCATGGCGCTCGCCGGTGCTCAGCGACGCCAGGTCATCACGACCCATCGCGGCGGCCAGCGCAGCCCATTGGCCGTCGTCGACGCAGGAGATCGCGATCCAGTTGTCGTCGAAGTCGTCCCCAGCAGGGCCTCCCGCTGCGGTTTGGTACGCACCCTGCGGCGCGAACACCAGATCGCGGTTGCCCGCCGCCTCCCAGATGCGCCCGTTGGTGGTGCGCTCAAGCAATGCAGGCCCCATCAGGTGCAGCGCCGCCTCAGCCTGGGACATGTCGACGTACTGGCCGCGGCCGGTCTGGCGCTTGTGCTCAAGCGCCCCCATCACAGCGGCCACCAGCCAGCGCGGCGACGTGTAGTCGGTGTACGCGGCGAACGGCCCCGCCGGCGCCCGATCGGGCCAACCGACCGGATAGAAGAAGCCGGAGATCGCTGCGGCCATGGTTCCGAAGCCGGCAAGCAGCGCAAGCGGTCCGGTCTGGCCCATCAGGCAGCTCGACGCCATCACCATGTCGGGGCGGCGCTCACGCACTTGTTCCCAGCCCATGCCCCAACCGGCCATCGCCTTGGGCGAGAACGACTCCAGGATCACGTCTGCCCAGTCGATGAGGTCCCAGATGACCTCCATCGCTTCGGGCTTTGACATGTCCAGCGCCAAGCCGCGCTTGCCGGCGTTCAGATTGCTGAACAGCGCCGAGCCGTCGGGATCGCCGACATCGTCGTGGAACGGCTGGATCGACCGAATCGCATCGAGCTTGTTCGCTGATTCGACACGGATCACGTCGGCGCCGTAGTCGGCCAGGACCCTCGAAGCCGCCGGGCCGGCCATCGCCCACATGAAGTCGAGCACCTTGACGCCCTCAAGCGGCGGCGAAGTATGGGCCACCGGAGCGATAGCAGCGGGTACTGCCGGCAGGCGCTTTGCGGCGTCCAGATCGGCCAAAACCTCGTCGGTGTGCTCTCCCAACCTCGGGGCGCGGCCCAGTTTCGCCAGCGGAGTCTCGGTGAACTTCGCGAATGCGCCCGGATAGCGAATTGCCGCAGGATCGAATGAACCAGCGTCGCTGTCAGACACGACATCGCTGTGATCGACGTCCTCCCAGTACCCACGAAAGGCGAGCTGATGGGAATCCACTACCTCGCCGGTGTTCCACACCGGCGTGATGAGCACCCGCCGGGTCATCGCCGCGTCCAGCAGCTCGGCCTTGGTCTTGGTGGCGAAGAAATCGGTGAGGATCCCCTTGACCCGCTCGTATTCGGAGACGGGCTCGCGACCGTCGAGCAGCATCATGGCGTACTCGGTCCAGTTCTTGTCCCGCGTGGCCTCGTCGCAGAAGCCTTCCTCGTGCACCCAGGCCATGAGGTTCTCGGTGAATGCTCGGAAACCCGGTCCGAACAGGAACGTCACCGAGGCATGCCCGTCGGCACACGGCCACATGAGCTGTATGTCGATGCCCTGCAGGCTGGCGCCGCCGGCGATGCGCTGAGTCACGGTCGCATTCACCGACGTGTTGAGCGTGGACGACATGGAGGCCTGGCTCATGGACCGCTGGGCGGACGTGTCGATGTGCTGGCCCAGCCCCGAGCGGGTCTGACGGTCCCACATGGCAATCAGCGCCGCTCCGGCGCCTTCGGATGCCGCGTTGTGGAACGCCTGCGGAAGCGTGCCGCCTGCGCGAAGCGGCGCCCGGTCCGCGTCGCCGGTGATCGCCATGTTCACCGCTGAGGCCTGCAATGCCAAGTCCGAATGGGTCCAATTGGCTTTCGGGCCATCACTGCCGAACGCAGTGATCGAGACATGAATCAAGGCCGGGTTGAGCTCCGCGAGCACGTCGCGGCCCAGGCCGAGACCCTCAGCCTCGCCAGGGTCGAACGACTCGAACACGACGTCCGCGCCGGCGATGAGCGCTTTGGCGCAGTCGACGCCCTCGGAGGTGCGCAGATCCAGCACCACGCTGCGCTTTCCCCGGTTGTAGGACCAATGGTGCAACGAGCGCCCTGGATCTTCGACGTCGCCCGCGAATGGCCCCAGCCGGCGCGCCGACGAGCCCTCGGGTGGCTCGATCGCAATCACGTCGGCGCCCATCTGGGCCCAGATCAACCCGGCCAGGTGGCCGCGCTCGTCGGTCAGGTCGATGACGCGGTAGTCAGCCAGCACCCCATGTACATCCGTGTTCGTTTCCCCACTCATGGGCACATTTCAGCACGCCCGCCGGCGGTGACTTGCCGAGGGAGCAGCGGCGTTATCCGATTCCGCCTCAATGCACGCCCGCAGACCGCACTGGCGACGCTCATCCGCCCAGTTCCGGCCACTCCTCCACATCCGGCCGTGACCGGCCTGACAGGTCCGCATACATCAACGTAAACGCAATCGCTGTCAGCGCACCGAGAATGGGTCCAGCGATCGCGTTCGAAATGAAGTCCCCGTATGGGCTCGGCAGTGCAAGCAAGCCAAGCCACAGGATCAATCCGACTGCGATGTTCGCCAGGACGATCAACGACGAACGCCCCCACGTGGCTGCCAGGTTCCCCGCGAGCAGTCGCCACCAGCGGGGGAAGGAGGGGAATCCCGGCTCCAGATATGCCATCACGAAGTGCATCTGGATCAGTGGCATGAAGTACACGAAGGCCACCACGATCCCGACGACGAAAGCGGTAAGGCCCAAGTACAGATGCATGAAGGACAATACGAACATCGCAATGCCGAGTGCAATCAGCAAGATGAGAAATACTGCGAAGTAGACGATCGACAGCAGGATGGCCTTCGGCACTCGTGCAAGCCCGTTCCGCAGTGAGCCTCCGACCGTTGAGAAGCGGCCCTCGACGTCATCCAGTGCAACCAGCGAGAAGGCGATGGTCGTCGCCCAGCCGAGCAGCGAGACCAGCACACCCGCCGCGACCAGCAGCGCCGCATTGACCAACCGATCCCCGTCGACAGATTCGGTGAACGCCTCCCAAGCCTCGAGTCGGGCATCTTCGGTGTTGAGCCGGACCACGCGGACCTCATCGCTGTTCACCGGCGTCCACTCGGCGAGATCGTCCTCCGACAAACCGACGGCCTCCGGGTCGACCTCGACGCTGTCCTCGCCCGCTGCCAGGTCCATGAACTCTTCAAACCTGGGGTTCTCGAGGATTTCTTCGTTGACGATGTCAAGAGCCGTCGTGAACCCAGCTACCGAGACGACCGCCACCGCAGCGGCGACGATGGCGATGACCGCGATCTCGCGAAAGCGCCGGCCCACCACGTTGAACGTGTCACCGATCAGTGCCGGTATGGACCGGTGCCGCCCGTCGCCAACTGCCACGGGGAGATGCTAGGCGTGCCGCTGCAGAGCAGTCATGCCGCCGCGAAGTACAAGCCCAACGACGTCAGGGGGATGCGGCATCTCCGGCTGCGGTGGCCTCCCCAATGGCACGGGCCGAAGCTAGCCAGCAGATGAGCCAGCAACCGGTGTCGCTGGATCGAGACTGGGCCGCTGGAGTCAGCCCAAAGAGTCGGCCTCCAGCGGGGCCGCGTCGTCCTGGGTGATGAGATCGGCGTACATCAGCAAGTGCACAACCGCACTCAGCACGAAAGTGAGCGGGAAGACGACGGCGTTGATGACGAGGTCGCCGTACAAGGCCGGCAGTGGCAGCGCACCCAACCCCGCAGCAAGCCCGAAACCGACGACATTGGCCGCTATCCCCAACAGCATGACCCGTCCCCAGATTGCCGCCTTGCGACCACGAATCAGCCGCCACCAGCGACGGGGCGAGGGAATGCGGGGCTCGACGTAGGCCATCACGAAGTAGATGGTCAACAGCGGGAAGAAGACCACTAATGCCGCCCAGGTCCCCAGAAGCCAGAGGATCCCGAGGGGCAGTGCGAGCCACAGCAGCAGGGCACCGATACCGCACCCCGCCAAGCCAACGACCAGGCCTATTCCGACGGAGAGGGCGAAGATCTTGGGCATCCGCCGGATGGAGGTCGCGAGTGTCTCACCGAAGTTGCCGGGTTGCCCCTGGACGTCGTCGAGCGCCATGAGAGTGATGGCGATGTCTTGCACCAGGAAGCCCAAGCAGCACGCCAAGCCGAAGGCGAAGAGCAAGACGATCGCTCCGGTTGTCGGGGTGACATCGAACGACTTGAGCCAGGCGTCAAAGTCGACCACTAACTCAGCCGTCGGGTCAGTCAACTCGGAGATCTTGGAGAAGAACTGGCCACCGAACAGTGCGTTCAAGCCCAGAAAGAGCATGATGAACGCCACGAGGTAGCCCGCGACGCCAATGAGAGTGAATTCTGCGAACGGCCGCCAACGCCGGCCGATGAGCGACAACGAATCACGGACGAGATCGGGGATCCGTCGCAGCTCACCGGGCGCGAGCGGTCGGTGATGCCATTGGGGCCGCTCGACTCCCGGCGGCAGAGCAGGTCGGGGTCGCATTCTGTCTCCTGCCATGGCTCGATGTTATGTCCATCGCGTCCACGGAAGGCGAGTGCCGGCTGCTCTAGCGTCGGCGCATGCACGAGACGGCCAATCCGGATGACGCAGCCAGCTCGGCAAACGCGGCCTCTGGCCCGACCGCACCGCTGCCGGGCAGCCTGCCGCCGCACCGCGTGAAATACCTGCCGATCATCGATCGGCCGCGGGTCCGGTGGCCCAACGATGCTCGCGTGGCGTTGTGGATCGCCCCCAACGTCGAGCACTACGAATTCCTTCCGCCGCGTGACCCGCAGCGGAACACCTGGACGCGCTCGCCCCATCCCGACGTACAGGGCTACGGCTATCGCGACTACGGCAACCGCGTCGGCTTCTGGCGCATGGTCGAGGTGCTGGATCGCTACGGCATCGTCGCCACAGCCTCCACCAACCTCGCCGTGTTTGACCACTACCCCGAAGTCGGCGCAGCCATGGTCGAGCGCGGCTGGGAGATCATGTCCCACGGCATCTACAACACGCGCTACATCTCCTCTATCGACGAGACCGCCGAGCAAGCGTTCTACATCGAGTGCATCGAGGCACTGCGCAGCCACACCGGTCAGCAGCTGCGGGGCATGCTCGGCCCTGCGGTTTCCAACACCGCCCTGACGCCCGATTTGATGGCCGAAGCGGGGCTGATCTACCACGCCGACTGGTTCCACGACGATCAGCCCGTGCCGCTGGCGACTCGAGGCGGGCAGCGACTCGTGTCGGTGCCGTACTCGATGGAGCTGAACGACGTGCCGGTGTTCACCCAGCACCACGACACCGACGAATTCGTGGCGATGGCGCGTGCCCAGCTCGATGTGCTGCGACGTGAGGCCGACGACTCGGCCGGCGGCCGAGTGATGTGCGTGGCGCTGCACCCGTACCTGATGGGCATGCCGCACCGGGTCGACGGGCTCACGGCGATGCTCGACTACCTAATGGGCCACGACGACGTGTGGCAGACCACCGCC
Organism: Acidimicrobiaceae bacterium; assembly: GCA_026713105.1. Taxonomy (GTDB): domain Bacteria; phylum Actinomycetota; class Acidimicrobiia; order Acidimicrobiales; family Poriferisodalaceae; genus Poriferisodalis. The sequence goes on along the minus strand of JAPOPC010000018.1, from coordinate 100,644 downwards.
AGCCAGATCGCGCAGCACTACCTCGACCATCACTACGACGACGCCGTCGCCCACGAGCTGGCGCCGCCGGAGCCCCGGGCGGCTCGGCCGCGCATCTCTGCGACCTCAGACTCGAGCCGGCGAGCCACACCGGCGGCGCAGGTCTCCTACGAATTCGGGCCCGCCAATCACCAACACGGCATGGACCACCCCTACTACGACTGGTCGCCGCTGCCGAGCCGTGCCCGCTTCGAATGGCCGAACCGCAGCCCGCTCGCAGTGGGCGCTGTGATCGTCCTCGAGCATGTCGAGTGGGACCCGCCACCGGACGCCTATGCGTTGCGCCGCCGCAGCGGCGGGCTGGCGCGCCTGCCTGCGCCCGACTACCCCCAGCTCACGATCCGCGAATACGGCCACCGGGTCGGCATCTTTCGCCTGCTGGACATCCTCGAGCGGCACGGCGTCGCTGCGACCGTTGCGGTCGACGCGCTGACCGCGGAGCACTACGGCTGGCTGGCACGACACCTCGTCGGGCGTGGATGCGAGATCGCCGCGCGAGGCATCGCGGCGACCCAGCTCGTCACCTCCAGGAACTCCGAGTCCGAAGAGCGGGACGCGATAGCGCGGAGCATCGACGCCGTCGAGGCTGCGACGGGCATCCGGCCAACGACGTGGTTCTCCGCAGAAGGAGTCGAGTCGTTTCGCACCCCGGCGCTGTTGGCAGAGGCCGGGATCGACGCAGTGCTGGATTGGCCCAACGACGAGCAGCCATATCTGATGACGACAGACGGCGTGCTGGCAGGAGTGCACGGACCGCAGGGCGCAGCGCCGATGGTGTCAGTGCCGCTGTTCCTCGAGGCCGACGACGAGTTCGCACTGTGGCACCGGCGCGTGTCACTGGACGGCTGGCACGAGATCGTCACCAAGGCCGCAGCCCGCATGCGCCGCGACGGCGCAGAGCATCCGGCAGGAGGGCGTCTGCTGATGCTGACGCTGCGTCCCTGGCTGGCGGGCCAGCCTTTCCGGGCCCAAGCCCTCGACGACGCCCTGTCCGAGGTGACCGCCCTCGGCAGCATCCACACCGCCACCGCTGGGGAGCTGGCCGCACACACCCGCAGCTTCGGCGGCGGCATTCCTGCACAGACCTAAGGCCGACGCGTTCTCTGTGCACAAGAGCCGGCTGCGACGGCATTTCTGCACAGAATTCAGGCTGACGACTAGGTCAGGCGCCACGAACCAGGCTCGGGTACCTGCAAGCCGAGGTGGTCGCGCAGCGTCGTGCCTCGGTACTCGGTTCGGAACAGGCCACGCCGCTGCAGCTCGGGCACGACCAACTCGACGAAGTCCTCGAACGCCCCGGGCATGTGTGTGCCGGCGATCACGAAGCCGTCCACCGCTCGCTCGGTGAACCATTCCTCGAAGTAGTCGGCCAGCTCGACCGGCCCGCCCACGGTCGGGTGAGCCAGCCGACCCCGGCCTGAGATCCGCACGAAGTCGCGCACGGTGGGATTGGCGCGCCCGGTGATCTGCAGCACCTGATTGCGGATGCCCTGGATGCCCGTCATGGCATCGAGATCATCGTCGGACAGGGGCTCGTCGAGATCACGGGCCGCGAAGTCGAAGTTCAGCCCCTCCGACAGCAGGGACAGGTCGTCGATCAGCGTCGGCAGCTCGTCGTAAGCCGCTCGGCGATCTTCCGCCTCGGCCATGGTGCGCCCGACCACCGGGAACGTGAGGTTCGTGATCTTCACCTGGTCAGGGTCGCGGCCCAGCTCGGCGATCTGCGACTTCACCGCGGCGTAATGCTCGACAGCAGCATCAAGCCGCACCTGGCTGACGAACAGCAGCTCGCCCCAGCGGGCCGCGAACGCAGTGCCCCTTCCGCTCTGGCCGGCCTGGATGACCACCGGATGCCCTTGTGGCGTGCGCGGCACGGTGAACGGACCTCGCGAGGAGAACCACTGCCCCTGGTGGTCGAGGCGGTGCACCCGGTCGCCGTGGGCGTAGAGCCCAGCGTCGCGGTCCGCAGCGATGGCGCCGGCCTCCCAGGTGTCCCAGTGGCCGTGCACGACTTCCATGAACTCGTCGGCGCGGTCGTAGCGCTCGTCGTGGGCAGGGGCCTGGGCCAGACCCATGTTGCGCGCCTCGTTGTCGTTGACTGAGGTGACGACGTTCCACGCTGCGCGGCCGCCGGTGAGGTGGTCCAAGGTGGCGAACACCCGGGCCACATGGAACGGCTCGTAGTAGGTCGTGGAGTAGGTGGCGCCCAGCCCGAGCCTGCTGGTTGCCATGCCCATCGCCGTGAGCACCGTTACCGGATCCAGCTTCACGCAGCGGATGCCGGCCTCCACGGTGTGACGGTGGTCGCCTCCGAACATGTCGGGCATGGCAAGCCGGTCATCGAAGAAGCCCAGATCAAAACAGCCCTCTTCGAGCACCTCGCCGATGTGGCGGTAATAGTCGAAGCTGGTTACATCGTGCCGGGCTTGCGGATGCCGCCACGCTGCGGGGATCGTCGTGCAGTTCTGCGCCTGCAGGAAACCCACCAAAACGATCTGGCGTTGCGCGTTCACGTCCAGCGATCGTAGAGAGTCCCGCTTACCGGCGGGCCGTAAGGGCGAGGTGCCAGACTCTCGGGCTATGTCGCTTGAACCGTCAACCGGCGAGATCGCCCACGACGAATCGCTGCGGGAACGGCTGTCGGCGAACCTGGCCCGACACGACGTCCAGCGGCATCCGGGTGAGGGCCGCAAGCACGCCGCAGTCGCAGTGATCGTGTTGGACAGTGACGCCGAACTGCACGGAGCCGATCCCGCGTTCCGCGGTTTGACCGCTGAGGAGCGCCGCGAGATGCTGGCCGCGGTTCCCGGCGCCGCCGACGACCCGATGCTGACCGGAGACGTGGAAGGCACTGCCGGCGGCGCAGCAGTGCTGCTCACGCGGCGCGGTTCGCATCTGCGCGGCCACGGCGGCCAATGGGCCCTGCCGGGAGGCCGCCTGGATGCCGGCGAGACGCCGCTGGAAGCGGCCATGCGGGAAGCCGACGAAGAAGTCGGACTACGGCTCACCAGCGACGACCTGCTCGGCCGGCTCGACGACTACCCAACCCGCTCGGGCTACGTGATCAGCCCGTTCGTGTTCTGGCTGTCGGACAACCGAGAACCGGTAGCCAATCCCGCAGAAGTGGCTTCGGTGCATCGCGTGTCGATGCGCGAGCTGATCCGGGACGATTCACCCCGCTTCGTCAGCATCCCCGAGAGCGATCGCCCCGTCGTGCAGGTCCCCATCGGCGGCGACCTCATCCACGCCCCCACCGGCGCCGTGCTCTACCAATTCCGAGCAGTCGCCTACGACGGCCTCAACACCCGCGTCGACGAGCTCGAACAGCCAGTGTTCGCCTGGCGTTAGCCGGGCGAACCATCACACACAGCGCCTGGCGTTAGCCGAGCGAACCATCACACACAGCGCCTGGCGTTAGCCGAGCACGGACATTGACGAACCGTGGAGGTCTCGCTTGCGGGAAAACGTGCCCATGTCGATGTCGAAGCCGGTGTGCTTGCCGGTCACGACGACGGGATCGGCGTCGTGGTCGTGGCCGGCTTCGACCGCACCGATCAGCTCGGCCATGCAATGGCCGGCGACTGCCGCGTTCTTGAACTGGTTGCCGCTGGTGCCGATCGCTACGTAGAACCCGTCGAGCGAAGTGCGGTCGTAGATCGGGATCCAGTCGTCGGCCACGTCGTACACACCCACGATGCCTCTCGGCTGGTGCGGCAGTCCGAGATCGGGCATCCGCCGGGCGAACCGCAGCACATGGGTTTCCCACTGGTCGCGGCTGAGGTCTTGTGAGCAGCCGTCGATCTCGTCGGTGTCGAGCCACTCGAAGTGCGTCGAATCGAGCTCGAGCGAGCCGATGAGGAGATTGTTGCCCACCTCGGGCCGCACGTAGCAGCCGCAATCGTCGTCGGCCATCGCTGCACCACGGTGCTCGAAGTCGACACCCGGCGGCGAGGGCACGTGATACACCTCCTTGCGCAGCGGCCGGGTGCTGATCGACATGTCATCGAGCACGCCGGCGAGGCGGTTGACGGCGCTGCTGTGCGGACCGGCGACATTCACCACCACGGGCGCCGACACCTCAGTGCCGTCGGCGAGCAGCACGCCCTCGGCGCGACCGGAGCCTGATATCCCGACCATGGTTGCCCCGAAGCGAAATTCGGCACCGGCGGCCTCCGCCGCGAGCCGCAGGTTGTGGGCAGCGAGCTGCGGATCGCCCACATACCCGGCTTCGGGCGTCCACAATGCGCCCTCGAGACGCGATGTGGGCTGCGCCCAGAAGTCAGGGTCGTCGAGTTGGCGAGGCGGACCGAAACGGGACATATCGAGCGGAACGAGCCGGGCGACCGTTTCGTCGCAGTCCCAGATCTCATGGGGAACGCCGAGCGCCTCGAAGTGCGGCACCGGCAACAGGTGGGGACCTTCGCCGCTGAAGAGCGTCACCATCCCGCATTCGGTGAACCCTGCGTAGCCCGCCTCGTCGCACGCGCCGATGTGATTGGGCCAATCCAGCCAGTACTGCAGGCCTTCATAGGACATCGCCACGCCCGAGCGGGTCGAGTAGGTGAACCGCACGATGGCCGACGAGGCGCTGGTGGAACCCTGGCCTGCGCCGGGGTTGCGATCGAGACCCAGCACCCGCCAGCCGCGCCGTGCCAGCTCACACGTGACTGACGTGCCGATGACACCGGCGCCGATGACGATGGCGTCGAAGTGCTGCCCGCTCATCGGATGCCACCCGTGTGGCCGTCGCACAATCTGTGAAGCACTGCGCCGGCCGTTCCGGATTCAACCGATGCGGATCGGCTTGGCGATCGCCGCCGTCAGCACCTCAGGATCGGCATCGGTCACCAGCACGTCATCCTCGATCCGGATTCCGCCAAAACCCCTCAACTCGTCGACCCGATCCCACACCACGCTGTCTGCGAACTTCTCCCGCCGGGCCGGGTCGCACAGCAGGGCATCAATGAAGTAGAGCCCGGGCTCCACGGTGGTGACCGTGCCGGCAGCGAGGACTCGTTCTGGCCCCAGCCTCGACAGCACCGGGTCCTCGCTCGGCGTTCGGCTGTACGGAACGCTCGTGATGTCGTGCACCGACAGGCCCAGCAGGTGCCCGAGCCCATGAGGGAAGAACAACGCCACCGCGCCTTGGGCCACGAGTTCTGCCGGGTCACCCCGCAGCACGCCCATCTCGACCAGTCCCGCCCCCAGGATCCGGGCGGAAGCCAGGTGCACATCGCGCCACACGATCCCAGGCCTGCACATGTCGATCGTCTGCTGCTGGGCGCTCAGCACGAGCTTCCAGATGTACTCCTGCTCGTCGGTGGGATCGGCGCCCACGACCATCGTGCGGGTCACATCGCTGGCGTAACCGCCGAATTGCGCCCCGGCGTCGATGAGCAACAGGTCGCCGGCTTCCACCGTCCTGGTCGCCGGCCGCAGGGGATCGTCGCCCGCATAGACGTAGTGCAAGTACGCCCCATGCGGGCCAGAGGCAACGATGCTGTCGTAGGCCACCCGGGGTGCTCCCGCAGCGAAGAACTGTGCCTCCATGCCGACCTGGATCTCGCGCTCAGTCATGCCTACCGCGGCGTTTGCGTACACCCAGTCGAATCCGGTTGCGCTCGCGGCAGCGGCGCAACGGATGTCGTCAAGCTCGGCTTCGTCCTTGGTCATGCGCTCCAGCGCAATCGCAGCGCCCAGTCGCAGGACGGTCGCTTCCGGCGATGCATCGGCCTGTTCGTCAGTCGAGTCGTCAGACGCCTCTGCGGGCTGCCCGTTGCTGGCGGGCGTGTCGGACTCAGCCTTCTCGGCCGCAGCCGGCAGCGTCTCGGGCATCTCAGCACCGGCGCCCAGCTCGATGACGGTGCGATCGCCTCGCTCCGCCAGCCAGTCGCCCAACTCGTCCAGCGGTCGGCCCACGGGTGTCGGCGGCTGCTCCCACACGAGCCGTTCGGGCGTGAAGCGGGGCCCGAAGAGCTCCCATTCGCCGGCCGCGGCATCGAAGGCCAGCGTCGTGCCCGGCGATCCCACCGCCGTGAGATATGCGACGTCAGGATGCGGCAGGAAGGCGAAATGCTGATCTGTCCCCGACCAGCCAGCGGGCTCTCCCGCCCGCAGGAGCACCACCTCATCGGCCAGCTCCCAGCGCTTCGCCACTCGCGCTCGCCGCTCGGCCAACGCTTCGTTAGTCGGCTTCACGCCGCGCACCCTAACGCCGCGAATGCGCCCTGCCCGCGCGATCTCTAGGGACTCAAGCCAGTAGGCACAGATGCCAGAGCTGGGGAGGCGGCAGGAGACTCGGCGACGTTGCGAACGGGTTCCCTATCGGATGGATGGCGATGCGTTGATGACGCCGACCAAGAGATGCGGTGCGGTGCAGATCTCTCGCCCGCCGGATCGCTGGAGCCGAGGCTCATGCCGCCTCCCCAGCGGGCGCACCTACCCGCGCGGCTCCTAAGTTCAGACACCGTGACTGATGAAGCCACATCCGATAACGCGACAACGCCGCGGCTGGCCAAGGCCATGGCAGCCAAGGAGGCAACGCTGGACGAAGCCCGGCCCACCGCCGTGGCTCGCCAGCACGCACGAGGCCGATGGACGGCTCGAGAACGCATCGCCGCCCTGTTCGATCCTGAGACGTTCGTCGAGTACGGACAGCTCGCACAGCCTCAGATCCGCTCGCTGGGCGACGCCCCCGCCGACGGCTTGGTGATGGGCGTCGGACGCGTTGACGGCGTCGCGGTGTGCGCCTTCACCTACGACTACACGGTGATGGGCGGCAGCCAGAGCCCGACCAACCATCGCAAGATGGACCGGATGATGGAGGTGGCCGAACGCAACCGCTGGCCGGTCATCTTCTGGTCAGAAGGCGCCGGCGCACGCGCCACCGAGCTGTTCTACGACAGCGGCACGGCGACCACGTTCATCCAGCTCGCACGGCTCTCAGGCCTGGTGCCGATCGTCACGATCCTGTCGGGACCGAGCTTCGCCGGCCAGGCCAACATTGCCGGCACCTCCGATGTGGTGATCGCGACCAAGGACTCGACGCTGGGCCTCTCGGGGCCGCCGCTCGTGAGGTCTGCGACCGGCGAGGACTTGACCCCCGAAGAACTCGGCCCCGTCTCGATGCACGAGCGGGTCGGCACGATCGAACTGGTCGTCGACGACGAGACTGCGGCGCTGCAGACAGCTCGCAGGTACCTGTCGTACTTCACCGACGTGGCGACTCCTCCGCCGCCGGCCGCGGCGGATCAAACCCCGTTGCGCACGATGGTGCCTGAGAATCCTCGGCGTGCCTATGACGTGCGCAAGATCGTGGAGATCCTGGCCGACGAAGGGTCCGTCTTGGAGCTGCGCCCCAGGTTCGGCCGGTGCTTGTCAACGTCGCTGTGCCGGATCGACGGACACCCCATCGGTGTGCTTGCGAACAACCCGATGTTCGGAGCAGGCGCGATCGATGCCGAGGGCTCGGCCAAGTTCTCGCGCCACGTCGAGCTGTGCAACGCCTACGACCTGCCGCTGCTATTCCTGTGCGACACGCCCGGTTTCATGATCGGGACGGCTGCGGAGAAGTCCGCTCTCGTGCGTCACAGCGCCCGCACCCTGGTGGCGCTCAGCGCTGTCGACGTGCCGATCCTGACCGTGATCCTGCGCAAGGCATATGGCCTCGGCTACTACGCGATGGGTTCCGACGCGTTGAACCCTGACCTGTATGTCGGCTGGCCGACTGCGGAATTCGGCGGCATGGGCCTCGAAGGCGCTGTGAACATCGTGTTCCGCGACGAGCTCGAGGCTGCGCCAGACGACGCAATCCGGCGCGAGATCCAGGATCGGCGCGTCGCGGAGTGGAAGGAACGCAATACCGGCCTGGAATTCGCCCGGTCGTTCTTGCTGGACGACATCGTCGACCCAGCCACGACTCGCGACCTGATCGCGCGACTGCTGGCGACGCTGCCCACCCCACAGCCGCGCGAGGGCCGCAAGCACCCCATCGATCCCTGGTAGCGGCGATCCCTGGTAGCGGGCCCCGCTACTGCTGCTGTTGCTGGGCGGCTTGCTGGTGGTCCGCCACCGCCGCAGTCGGGGGCGCGACGGCCACGTTGGAGCGGCGACGAATCGGCTCGGTCACCATCGAGGCGGGCGCCGTGGGCTGAGCGATGATCACCTCGGCATCAACCTCGGCTTCAGCCGCACCGTGAAAGACGCCGCGCACAGGAGCGACGTCGTTGTAGTCGCGCCCATGGCCGATGACCACGTGGCGCTCGCCGACCGCACCGCCGTTGGTGGGATCGAGCCCGTACCAACCGAAGCCCGGTACCGCTGCTTCGATCCATGCGTGGGTTTGCACCGATACCGCAGCGGGTGCCACGCCATCGGCGCCGTTACCTTCGGGTCTCGTCTCGTCGACTGCGAACAGGTAGCCCGACACGTAGCGGGCAGGTATGCCGACGCAGCGCAGCATGCCCACGGCAAGGTGCGCGAAATCTTGGCAGACGCCCCCGCCGCCGTCGACCAATTCCTCCAGCGTCACACCGATCGAGGTCGAGCCGCGTTCGTAGGTCAGGACAGTCGGCACCGCCTGCACGATGGCGAGCACACGAGCGCAGACGTCATCGGGGGCCGAGCGGACCGCCCACGTTGCAACTTCGTTGATGAGATCTCCCCACTGGACGTGCTGGGACGGAGCCATGTACTCCACATGGGCGTTCACGAAGTCCACATCGGCGAGCCGCTCGCAGCTCACCGACTGTGGGTCGCCTTCGATCGGCGCTGTCTCCACCGACGACTCAGCAACCACCAGCAGTTCACGGTGAGGACCTCGCACTCCGAGATGATCGACGGTCGTCCCGAAGTAGTCGCGTGTCTGCAAGACCCGTGTCGCCGGTGTCGTCGTCAGCCGGTACGACAGCACTTGCTGGCGGCGGTCATCGCGCGGGCGGACGCGAATCTCGTTCTGCGACTCCGACACCGAAGCGTCGTACTGGAAGTGCAGCCGGTAGGCGATGTCGAGCCTCACGACGCCGCGCCCCCGCCGTCACCTGGGCGCACAAACTGGGCGTGCACCTCGACCTGACCGGATCCGGAAACAGTGCTGGCATGCACGTCAGTTGCCAGCGTGGCCAGCGAAGTGCCCAGCTCGGACAACTCTGCGTCGGGTGCCGCGGCCAGCAGTCCGTCGAGTTCGCCGTACTCCAGGTGGGCCCGCAAGGCACCGGCCCGGCGTCGTGGCATCGCAACCGCCCCGGCCGCGGCTGCGAGATCTTCCAGTCGTTGCTCCACCCGACCCAAGCACCACAGCACCGAGCGGGGCAGATCGGCGTGCTGGAGCAGGAATCTGGCGACGGCGGCCCATTTCGGGGAGTGGCCGATCTCACGGCGAGCCGCCTGCAGCGAATGGGTGAACGCCAGCAGTCGGTTGCCGTCGAATACATCGCCGCCGGTGCCGAGGCCCGACTTGAGCAGCTCGACCGTCAGGGTCGAGCGCTCCAGCAGGCGGCCTACCTCCATGAAGGCATAGCCCTCGTCGCGCATCATCGATTCGGTCATCACTCCGCTCAACGACCGGCACCCCCGTCGGGCGGTGATGACCGACATCCGCGACACCTCGCCGCCGGTCTGCTCCCGCGCGCCCGAGCTGACGGCCTTGGCGCTTTGCATGAGGATGTGGAGGCTGTTGGCCTCTTCCCACAGCTCCACCGGGATGCGGTCTCGCACGATGCGGAGGTTCTCTCGCACGGACTGCACCGACGACACCACCGAGCCGGGGTTCGTCTCATCGGATACCAGGAAGTCCATGACTGCGTAGGGTCCGGTGCCGACCTGGGCTGCCACGAACTCGTCTTGCAGCCCGAGCGCCTGCACCAGCCGGCGCGACGCGAGCCGGGCCTCAGTGGGCGGGCGATGCATCACTGCGTTGGTCTCGACCGATACGCACCGGGCGATGGTGTCGGCGCGCTCCAGGTAGCGGCCTGCCCACAGCATCGAATCGGCATGCCGGGCCAGGATCATCGGGCCGACTCCTGCCCGGCCGCATCCATCGACGGTTCGCCGGCGAGCTCTGCAGCTCCCGAGTTGGTGCCGGGGGCCAGAACCCAGGTGTCCTTGGAGCCGCCGCCTTGAGACGAGTTCACGATGAGCGAGCCCTTCCGCATCGCCACCCGCGTCAGGCCGCCGGGGAATACCTGCGTCCGCTCCCCGGTGATCACGAACGGCCGCAGATCGAGGTGGCGGGGCTCGAGCACGTCATCGCACATGGAGGCCAGCGTCGACAGCTCCACCACCTCCTGGACCACCCAGTTACGGGGATCCGCCTCGATCTCCGCCCGCGCATTCGCAAGCTCCTCCTCAGTGGCGTCGCGCCCGATGACGATGCCGTAGCCCCCCGATTCGCCGACCGGTTTGATGACCAGCTCGTCCAGCCGCTCGAACGCCGCTGCGCGCTGATCGGGCTCCCACATCACGTAGGTCTCGACGTTTCCGAGGATCGGCTCCTCGCCGAGGTAGTAGCGAATGAGGTCGGTCACATAGGGGTGGATGGCCTTGTCGTCGGCCACACCGTTTCCGACGGCATTGGCCACCGTCACTGTGCCGGCACGGATTGCGCCGAGAAGTCCCGGCACTCCCAGTGTCGAATCGGGGCGGAACGACACTGGGTCCAAGAATGTGTCGTCGATGCGCCGGTAGATCACATCGACGGGAACCAGTCCTTCGATAGTGCGCAGGTACACGACGTGCTCGTCCACCACCAGGTCGGGGCCTTCGACCAGCTCCACGCCCATCTCCCGAGCGAGGAATGCGTGCTCGAAGTACGCCGAGTTGTAGATGCCCGGCGTCAAGATCACGATGAGCGGCTTGTCGCCGGACCCCGCTGGCGCTACCGATTCGAGCGCCGTTCGCAGCATCCGGCCGTACTGGCTGACAGGTTCGACCGTGTGGTCTTCCCAGACGAGGGGAAACGCCCTGGTCATCGCCGCCCGGTTCTCGATGACGTAGCTGATCCCGCTCGGATTGCGCAGGTTGTCCTCGAGCACCCGGTATTGGCCCTGCGCATCGCGCACCAGGTCGATGCCCGCAATGACGCAGTGAGCATCATGGGGCACGCTGATACCGAACGCGTTGCGCTCGAAACCGTCCGACGACTGCACCAGCCATGCCGGCACGACCCCGTCGGCCATGGCCGCGCCCTCGCCGGTGTAAACGTCGGCAAGGAACCGGTTCAGCGCCGTGACCCGCTGCGCCAAGCCCCGCTCGATCTCACGCCACTCGGCCGCGGTGATAAGCCGGGGGAACAGGTCCATCGGCCAGGTCCGCTCGGTCCCCTGCGAGTCGCCGTACACGGTGAACGTGATGCCTTGGCGGCGGAACTCCTCCTCGATGATGCCCTCGCGGCGTCGCAACTCGGCTGCGTCGAAGTTGGAGAAGCGGTCCACAATTGCCGCGTAGAGCGGCCGGACGGAGCCATCGCGGTCAAACGCCTCGTCATACGCAGCAAACTCAGCGTCGGGCCTGCGAAAGTCCGCCATGGCACATTTGATAGCGCGTTGAACTAGCCGCCTGTGGCACCTACGGCTGTGCGCAATCAGAATCACCGCTGAGCAGTACGACTGAATAACCTCGGTGGTCCGAGGGGGCGGTATGGCGGCGGTGCGTGACTACGACGACATCCCGGGGACCTACGTCTTCGACGGCCGGCGGTCCCAGCAGGGCTATCACCTGAACATGTTCTGCATGAGCCTCAACATCGAGGCCAACCGGGAGCGCTTCGGGGCCGACGAGCACACCTACTTGGACGGCTTCGACCTCACGCTCTCCCAGCGCCAAGCCGTCCTGGAACGGGACTGGCTGGGCATGCTGCGCCTCGGCGGCAACATCTACTACACCTTCAAGCTGGCCATCTTCGACGGCCTGTCGATGCAGGACGTCGGCGGGTCCATGTCGGGCATCAGCAGCCAGGAATTCACCCAGATGATGATCGACGGCGGCCGCCCGGTTGCGGGCAACCGTCGCATCGGCGAGTCACCGGAAAGTCCCAGCTCATGACCACCATCATCGGCGGCATCGGCACCTCCCATGTCCCCGCAGTCGGCGCTGCCATCGACCACGGCAAGCAGGAGGAGCCGTACTGGCGCAGCTATTTCGAAAAGATCCAGCCCGCCCGTGAGTGGATGGCCTCCCAGCGGCCCGACGTCTGCATCGTCGTCTACAACGATCACGCCTCCGCCTTCTCGCTGAAGTTGATCCCGACCTTCGCGCTCGGCGTCGCGACCGAGTTCCAGCCCGCCGACGAGGGCTACGGCCCCCGGCAGGTCCCCACTGTGCAGGGGCACCCTGAGCTGGCGTGGCACCTCGCGGAGTCGCTCATCGGCGACGAGTTCGACATCACGATCGCCAACGAGATGGACGTCGACCACGGCCTCACGGTGCCGCTGTCGGTGATGTTCGGCGAGCCCGATGCATGGCCGTGCCGGATTATCCCGCTGTGCGTCAACGTCATCCAATACCCGCCGCCGTCTGGCAAGCGATGCTTCGACCTCGGGCGGGCAATCCGGCGGGCGCTCGACAGCTATGACGGCTCAGACGCAGACTCGATGAAGGTTGCCGTCTTCGGAACCGGTGGCATGTCGCACCAGCTCCAGGGCGAGCGAGCCGGCCTGATCAACACCGACTTCGACCATGCCTTCATGGACGAGCTGATTGCTCAGCCAGGCGTCAGCTGCGGGCGCCCGCACGACGAGTACATCCGCGAAGCAGGTTCGGAGGGAATCGAGCTGGTGATGTGGTTCGTGATGCGGGGCGCGCTCGACGACCACGTCGACGAGGTCTTTCGCATGCACCACGTGCCGACCTCCAACACCAGCAACGGGCTGCTGATCCTGCAGAACGCCCACTAGCCCGAGCTCCCCAGCGGCTCCGCAAGGGCCTCAAGCGGTTGATCTGCTCAGCCGAAGTCGTACAGCGTCTCGGGGTTGGTCACCAGGATCCGGTTGCGGGTCGCCTCGTCGGGGGCGAACACCGCGAGCATGTCGGTGAGGTCGCCATCGTCGGGCATGTAGCGCACGTTGGGATGGGGCCAGTCGGTGCCCCACAGGATCCGCTCGGGCGCCACGGCAATGAGCGCTTGGGCGTAGGGCACGACATCGTCGTACGGCGGGGTGCCGTCGCGGCTGAGCCGCTCCGCGCCCGACACCTTCACCCACGCTCGCTCATCGCGCATCAGCTCGAGCAGGGCGCCAAACGGCTCCTGGTCGAGACCGGCCCCCGCATCGACGCGCGCCATGTGGTCGATCACGTACGGGCACGGCATCCGGTCGAGCATCTCGGTGTACGACGGAAGGTCTTTCGCATCGAAATGCAGCACGATGTGCCAGCCGAACGGCCGGACCCGGCCTACCAATCGCCAGAACACGTCCATATCGGGAGCGCCGCCGAGGTGAGCGACGAAGTTGAAGCGGGTGCCGCGGACACCAACGTCGTGCAACGCGCCGATGTCGGCGTCGCTGAACGACTCGTCGATCATCGCAACACCGGCGAAGCGGCCATCGCCGCGCACCAGCGCATCGACCATCGCGGCGTTATCGGTGCCATGGCAGCTTGCCTGCACGAATACCGCTCGGGACAGGCCCAAGCGCTCCTGCAGCGCCTCGAAGTCGTCGATACCGGCATCCGGCGGTATGTAGGTGGCTTCGGGAGCGAACGGGAACCGATGTGCGGGGCCGAAGACGTGGCAGTGCGCATCAGTTGCGCCAGGCGGTGGCGTGAACGCGGCGGGCGCGTGCGGCGAAGGGTGCGGTGGCAGGATCGTGCGGGCCATCAGGCGTCTCGGGAGGGTCCTGCGCTCGTGGGCAATGCTGCGCTCCGGGGAAATACGTGGCCGTCGAAGAGCTTGCGAGCGGTGCGAACGATGCCAGATCGCCCCACGACGGGGCCCTGGGGGCCGTGGGTCAACTCCACCCGAGCGGCAAAGGTGCCCGTCGGGTGCTCGATCTCCACCAGGTCGGGATCGGCCCCGGCACGCAGCATCTCCGAGCCCACCCCACCGGGCAGCCGCAGCGCAGTCGCCACGCTCACCGCTCCCAGCACGCCGATGGCGTCGTGGCAGCGGTGCGGGATGAATGTGCGGGTGCAGATGTGCCCGTTTGCCCGGGGAACTGACACCAGCGTCATCTTCGGCACCGTGGCTGCACTCACGTCACCGAGGTTCATCAGCTCTCCAGCCTGCAGGCGGATGTCTTCCAAGCGCTCCCTGAACGGTTGGTCGGCCTCGAGCTCTCTCGGTGCCTCGTCGCCGGCGATGTCCAGATCGGCCGCCCGCAGCACGACCGTCGGCATGCCGTTGTCGACGCAGGTCGCCTCGACGCCGGCAATCAGATCGGCAATGGCACCAGTCGGCAGCAGGGCGCCGCATGCCGACCCCGCAGTGTCGGCGAAGTCCAGGCGGACCTGAGCGGAGGTGCCCGGAACCCCGGAGATCGACGTGTCGCCGTCATAGGTCGGCAGACCGCCCTCCAGCGGAAACGTTGCTGTAGCAATCGAATCGCTGTTGACCATGCGAATCCTCACTTGGGCCTCGTCGCCGGCGGCAGCAACGAGTCCACGCTCGACTGCGAATTGCCCGACGCCGGCCAGCAAGTTGCCGCAGTTCTGACGATCGCTGACGGAGTCGTCGTCGACGCCCACCTGCAGGAACAGGTAGTCCACATCGGCATCGCGCCCAGCCGCCGCCGAAACGACCGCCACCTTGGACGTCAGCGGGTGCGCTCCGCCGATGCCGTCGATCTGGCGGGCGTCGGGCGAACCCATGATCCGCGCCAGCATCCCGTCGCGCTCGTCGGGATCGCTCGGCAGCTCGTCGGCAACGAAGTACGCGCCCTTGGAGGTGCCGCCTCGCATGACCATGCAGCGCACGCCGGTCGCTGCCGCCTCGTGCAGGCTTGGGCTCACTCGATCCACTCCACGCCCAGCTCGACCAGCTTCTGGCGCAGCCCGTACATGTCGAGTCCCAGCTCGCCCGCCTGCAGGCGGGCCCGGGTTTCGGCTTCGGTCTCAAGCCGAGCGTTGGACCGCTCCAACGCCCAATTGGCTTCGTCGCGTGGCACAGCGACGACGCCGTCATCGTCGGCGCAGATCACGTCGCCCGGTTCGATGATCACGCCGTTGATGCTGATCGGTACGTTGACCGATCCTGGGCTGGCCTTGACGGTGCCTTCGCAGGACACGTGCCGGGTCCACACCCAAAAGCCCATGGCCCGCAGGTCCATGGTGTCGCGTACACCGGCATCCATGACCAGCCCGACGACACCGCGTGACATCAGCGAGGACGCCAGCAGGTCGCCGAACATGCCATGAGTCGACGGGGCCGTGTTGGTGACGACCAGCAGGTCTCCCGGCTGGCAGACCTCCACCGCAGCGTGGATCATGATGTTGTCGCCCGGGTGCGAGCGCACGGTGACCGCCGAGCCGGCCACTTTGACGCCCTGCTGGATCGGGCGCAGCTCAGGCCCGAGATAGCCGCGGCGTCCGATCGCCTCGTGCACAGTCGCAGTGCCCGCATCGCCCAGTCCCGCAATGTCCGCGCCAGGGGCACGTTCGATGGTACGGACCACGACGTGGCGGCCGTGGGCGGATCCTGAAGACATCAAACCTCCTCAGTTGCCGGTGCAGTTGCCGGTGATCGGCCCTGCTGATCTTCCAGCGCGCCGGCCAGACGGGGATACACCCGCAACGCATTCTCGCTGAAGATCATGCGTCGGGAGTCGTCGGTGAGATCGGCTGCGTCGATGTAGCGCTTGGTGTCGTCGTAGTGGAAGCCGGTGGTCGGGTCGATACCCCGCACCGCGCCGACCGTCTCGGACGCGAACAGGATGTTCTGGGGCGGGATCACTTTGACCAGCACGTCGATGCCGGGCTGGTGATACACGCAGGTGTCGAAGTACACGTTGCCCAGCAGCCGCTCGTCGAGCAGCCCCAGCCCCATGTCCTGGGCCATCCCCCGGAACCTGCCCCAGTGGTAGGGCACCGCTCCCCCGCCATGGGGGATCACGAAGCGCAGATCGGGGTGATCGGCGAACAGGTCGCTCATCATCATCTGGACAAACGCCGTGGTGTCCGACCCCAGGTAGTGCGAGCTGGTGGCGTGGAAGTTGGGGTTGCACGTCCCGCTGACGTGGATCATGCCCGGCACGTCCAGCTCGGCCATGGCCTCCCACAGCGGCCACCAGTAGCGGTCGCCGAGCGGCGGCCCCGTCCAATAGCCGCCGGAAGGGTCAGGGCTGACATTGCAGCCGATGAAGCCCATCTCGTCGACGCAGCGATACAGCTCACGCACCGAGCTGTCGATCGGCACGCCCGGCGACTGCGGCAGCTGGCAGACCGGCACGAAGTTCTGCGGGAACAGGTCGCAGACCCGGCGGATGAGCTCATTGCAGTGCTCAGACCAGAAGCGAGACGTGTGCTCGTTGCCTTCGTGGTGGCCCATCCACGATGCTCGCGGCGAGAATATCGTGAGGTCCGAGCCGCGTTCACGCTGCAGCCGCAGCTGATTCTGCTCGATGCTGTGACGAATCTCGTCGTCGCTGATGTTCAGCACACCCTTGGCGCCGACGACGTCGGGATCGACTTCGAGCGCGGCGCGCTGGGCGTCGCGGTACTCGCCGAGCTGCGGAGGCGCTGTGGTGTAGTGGCCGTGGCAGTCGATGATCACCGCGACCTCCCCTCCCCTGATCGATCCCCGCGACGCTCCAGCGGCGCTCGCAGCCTTTGGCTGCCAGGGGCGACCATATTCGTTGACTCCCAGCGAAACGTCCAACTGTTGCGGCATGCTGTGCGTCACCTCACTCCGCCGAAAGGGCCGTAGCGATGACGAGCACCAACGGCGTCAACACGACCGTGATCGAGTCGAACGGGCTGCACTTCACCGCAGATGTCGCCGGCCCGGCGGACGGCCCCGCGGTACTGCTGCTGCACGGGTTTCCCCAGACGCGCCACACCTGGCGTGCCGAATTGCCCGCGCTAGCGGCAGCCGGGTACCGCGCTTGCGCCCCCGATCAGCGGGGCTATTCGGCAGGCGCCCGTCCCGACGGGATCGACAACTACCGCGTTGAGTTGCTCATCGCCGATGCGTTGGGCATCGCTGACAGCCTCGGAGCGGATCGGTTTCACATCGTCGGGCATGACTGGGGAGGCGCGCTCGGCTGGTTCATCGCCGCGCACCACACCGAGCGAGTCATCTCGTTGAGTGCTATCTCGCGGCCCCATCCCGTGGCATTCATGTCAGCGATGCGGGATGACCCCGAGCAACCCCATCGCTCCCGCCATCACCCGGCGTTCCAGCGTTCCGAGGCAACCGACAACTTGCTCGTCGACGCCGCCGGTCCCCTGCGGCGAGCGATGGCTCGCAACGGAGTTCCCGAGGCCGACATCGACGCCTACCTCTCGACGCTCGGCGAGCGGGATGCCCTCGACGCCGCCGTCAACTGGTATCGGGCAATGGGTCCCTCAAGGATCCAATCCAACGGCACCCCGCCGACCGCCGTCCCCACCATGTACGTCTGGGGCAACGAGGACGTCACCGTAGGCCGCATGGCAGCGGAGAACACGGCCGGCCACGTGACCGGCCCGTACCGCTTCGAGGAAATCGACGGTGTCAACCACTTCGTCACCGACGAGGCGCCCGGCGTCTTTACCGAGCTGCTGCTCAGCCACCTCGCCGAACACGGCTGAGCTGTGGCGCCTCATGCAGGGCCGATGAAGTGGGCGATACTGGACTCGAACCAGTGACCTCTGCCGTGTGAAGGCAGCGCTCTAACCATCTGAGCCAATCGCCCGCGGGCCGACGATGATAGGCGTTGCCGAGGCGGGCGAGCGCCTGACGGTCCGCAGGGAGGCAGCCCAATGAGCACAGACTCGTACCACACCGCACCGGATCGGCTGGCTCCGCCACCGCCGGGCTGCCCCGTGCACGAGAGCTGGTCGCCGCTCAGCGAGGAGTACTTGGCCGATCCGTATCCGATCGCCGCGCAGCTGCGCGAGGACCACCCGGTCTTCTATGCCGCCGAGATGGGCCACGTGGTCGTGACCCGCATGGACGACATCGAGGCGGTCTTCATGGACCCCGACACCTATGCCTCGTCCAACGTGCAGGACCCGATCTTCCCGCTGGCGCCTGAGGCTGCAGAGGTGCTCGCCGTGCCCGACTATGACCCCCAGGCGGTGATGTCGAACCGGGCCGAACCCGATCATGGACGCATCCGCGCGTTTACCCGTGCCGGGTTCTCGGTGCGGCGCTTGCGCACGCTCGAGGACTACATGGCATCGCGGGCGACCGAGTTGATCGACGAGATGCTGGCCGGAGCCGCACCGGCCGACTACGTGACGGCCGTCGCGTTCCCGCTGCCGGCGGAGATCGTGTTCCGCTTCATCGGGTTCCCGCCCACCGACGATCTCATGCTGAAATCGTGGTGCGTCAACCGCAAGGCATTCGCCTGGGGCAAACCGACCCCAGCCGAGCAAGCCCATATGGCCGAGGGGATGCTGGCGTACTGGCGCTACTGCCGTGAGTTCGTGGCCGAGCGCCACCGCAACCGCACCGACGACTTCTGTTCCGAGCTGCTCGACGCCCACGATGCCGACCCGGATCCCGCCGGAGGCACCGGACTCGCATATCGAGAAGTCGAGTCGATCATCTACGGCATCTCCTTCGCCGGCCACGATCCGGTCACGAACCTGCTGTGCAACACGCTGCGGTGCCTGCTGCCGCGACGAGATCAATGGGAAGCGCTGTGCGACGACCCGTCGTTGATCCCTACGGCGGTCGAAGAGACCCTGCGGTTCGACTCCAGCCAAGTGGCCTGGCGCCGCGTCACCACCCGCAACACCGAACTCGGCGGCGTGCAGTTGCCGACAGGGACGCGGGTCTTCCTGAACTTCGCAGCGGCGAACCGCGAGCCGTGCGCGTTCGCCGAAACCGACCGGTTCGACGTCAACGACTACGACTTCACCCGTCCCGACCCGCACCGCCATATCAGCTTCGGCAAGGGCATCCACTTCTGCCTGGGGGCGAACCTGGCCCGCATGGAAGCACGGATCGCGCTGGAGATCCTGACCCAGCGGGTGCCCTCGCTGCGGCTGGTGCCGCAGGACTACTGGACCTTCCCCAACATCACCTTCCGAGGACCTGAGGAACTCTGGCTCGACTGGGACTGAACGGTTCGACGGCGGCTACGCCGAGGAACGACTCAGCCCGACCACACCTGCTCAGGCACGTAGACGGTTCCGGACATGATCTTGCGGGCAGTTCGCGTCACGCCGCCCGAGACGACCTGCAACCCGTCGGCTCCCGGCGCAGTCACCAGGCTCACCTCGAGTGAGCCGCTGGGGTGCTCGATCACGATGTCGACCGGCGCGCCGTCAGCGGCAAACCCTCTGTCGCCACCCTGACCTGTCGGCGACGCCAACGACGCAGCCACCGTCCCCGGCACGGCTGCGGCCGCAGCCACACAGATCCCACCCGACACCGCGTGGGCGGGATGACATTGGGTCGGGGTGAAGTAGCGCGAGGTGATCGTGCCACCGTCACGGGCCGCTGACAGCAAGCCGAATTTCGGCACGACACTGCGGGAAACGTCGCCGAGACCCATGCGTTCACCCGCGACACGGCGGATCGCCTCCATGGTCGCCATGAACTCGGGATCCGAATCGAATTCCTCCGGTGCCTCATGGCCGCTTCGGCGAATTTCGCTGGCCCGCACCATCACCATCGGCATGGCCACGTCGATGAGGGTCGCCTCCGCCTCGACTCCACCCGCGACGATGGGCTCGCTCACGCACCCGGTCGGCAACATCGAGCCAGTCACCGAACCCTCGATGCCGCGGAACCGCAACTCCACCGGCGCCGCCGTGCCGTCTACCCCGTCGATCGCGCAGTCGCCCTCGTAGGTCAACTCGCCGCCGGGCGTGCAGCAGACCACGTCAATGAAGCTGCCGGTGTTGACGTTGCGAACCACCAGCGACGTGGACGGGTCTCCTGCCGCCACCAGACCGTGTTCGATGGCATACGGCCCTACCCCGACCAGCATGTTCCCGCAGGTCGGTTTGGTGTCAACCGTGCCCCACACCGGGTCGACCTGGGCGAACAGGTAGTCCACGTCGGCATCGGGGTGATCCGACGGCCCCACGACAGCCACTTTGCTGGTAACCGTCGTGCCGCCGCCCAGCCCGTCGATCTGGCGACCCGCGGGAGTCCCCATGACGGCCACCAGCACCGCGTCTCGCAGCGCCGGATCGCCAGGCAAGCCCCCGGCGGCAAAGAAGGGCCCCCGCGACGTGCCTCCCCGCATCAGCACGCACGGGATCGCTCGCTGCAGCGTCGGCACGGCCTCAGCCTGCCACCTTCGGTGCGTCTCGTCGCCAGCGCCCATACTGGGCACCGCAGAAACCCCGAGATCGACAAGGCAGCGTGACATGAAGCTTGCAACCGGAGCCGGATACTGGTCAGCAGGGCCTCCGCCCGACGCGCTCGAGACGCTGCAGCTTGCAGACCGACTGGGCTTCCATTCGTTTTGGACTGCCGAGGCGTACGGCTCGGACTGCCTCACTCCGCTCGCGTGGTGGGGCAGCCACACCGAGCAGATCGGCCTGGGCACGGGAATCGTGCAGATCTCGGCCCGGACGCCCGCGGCCACCGCGATGGCGGCCATCACGATGGACCACCTGAGCGACGGCCGGTTCATCCTGGGACTCGGCGTGAGCGGGCCGCAGGTCGTCGAGGGCTGGTACGGCCAGCCGTACCCCCGACCGCTTGCACGCACCCGGGAGTACATCGAGATCATCCGGGCGATCCTCGAGCGTGACAAGCCCGTCAGCTTCAGCGGCGACCACTACCAGATGCCCTTCCCGGGCGGCACAGGCTTGGGCAAGGCGCTGAAATCGACCGTGCATCCGCTGCGGCCTGACCTGCCGATCTACCTCGGTGCGGAAGGGCCCCGCAACGTGGCATTGGCCGGTGAGCTGTGCGACGGGTGGCTGCCCATCTTCTTCGCCCCCAAGGACAACCAGTTCTACGTCGACGCCCTCAACTCGGGCTTCGCCGCCGCCGGCAAGCCCCAGATCGGCACCGACGGCCGCATTCCCGACGACGCCGACTTCGAGGTGGTGTGCATGGTGAGCGTGGTGCCCGACGACGACATCGAGCGGGCCGCCGACCGGGTGCGGCCGATGCTGGCGCTGTACATGGGCGGCATGGGCGCTCGCAACGCCAATTTCCACTACGACGTGTTCTGCCGGATGGGCTACCAGCACGTCGCCGACGAGGTGCAAGACCTGTACCTCGAGGGGCGCAAGCAGGAAGCCTCCGCGGCAATCCCCGTGGAGCTGGTCGAAGAAGTGGCGCTGATCGGGCCGATGGACAAGATCGCACGCGACCTGCGCCGTTGGGACGACACCGTGGTCACGACCCTGCAGATTGCGGGTCGTCCGCAGCTGCTCGAAGCAATGGCCGAGATGGTCGCCGACTGAAAGGCTGCGGCTCATGGACTTGACAGGCAAGCTGGCCGTCGTCACCGGAGGCTCGGGCGACATCGGCCGCGCCATCTGCGAGGCGCTGGCCGCCGCAGGCGCTGACGTGATCGTGACCTACGTCGGCGATCAGGAGCGGGCGGAGGCGAGCGCCGACCTGGTGCGAGCCGCGGGACGCTCGGCCAGCGTGCTGCAACTCGACCAGCGCGACGAAACCTCGATCGACGAAGCAGCGGCGGCAATCGCCACCCACGGCCGCTGCGATGTGCTGATCAACAACGCTGCATGGAATATCGGCATCCCCTTCCGGCAGCTCGAAACGCTCGACTCAGCTACCTGGGATCGGGTGCAGGAGACCAACCTGCGCGGCCCGTTCCTGCTCACCCGCGCGCTGGCCGGCTTGCTGCAGGCAGACGGCGGGGGACGCGTCGTCAACATCGCCTCCGTAGGCGGTCTGTTGCCGGGCTCCAGCAGCATCGCCTATAGCTGCTCCAAGGCCGCGCTGATCCACCTCACCCACTGCCTTGCGGTCGCGTTGTCGCCCACCGTCTCGGTCAATTGCGTGGCCCCGGGTCTCGTCGAGGGCACTCGCATGGCGGCACGGCTGCCCGACGAGATCTCCGAGGGCGCCCGGCGGGCCTCGGTACTCGGCCAGGTGGGCAGCCCGATCGACATCGCCAATGCCAGCGTCATGCTGTGCGAAGCCGACTCCATCACCGGCCAGACCGTGGTGGTGGACGGCGGCAACCCCGGTGCCATGAACTTCGGCTGACGCGTCCGCGAAGCCTCCGCTGCCTCACTGCCCACGCCATCAACGGGAGATCGCAATGACCGCTGCCACAAACGGCGCTCCGGCACAGCCCAATGTGCTGTTCATCATCACCGACCAGCATCGAGCCGATCACACCGGATTCGGGGGCAATGAGGTGGTACGCACGCCACACCTCGATGCACTGGCAGCACGCGGCACGGTCTTCGACAATGCATGGGTCGCGAACCCGGTCTGCATGCCGAATCGCTCGACGATCATGACCGGGCGCATGCCGAGTGCTCACGGCGTGGTGTTCAATGACCGGTCGCTGGAACCTGGCGCCAACACCCACGTGCGTCAGTTCCGGGCGGCGGGCTACCGCACGGCACTCATCGGCAAGTCGCACCTGCAGCACGGCATGTCACGTAACGCTGTGTTCCCGTCGCGCCAATCCGGGGGTGCCGTCGACGACTACTGGCCCTCGGGCTGGGACACGCTCGAAGATGCCGAGCGCTACACGAGCGGGGCACCCGAATTTCCCGACAGCTTCTATGGCTTCGAACACGTCGAGTTGGCGATCGACCACGGCGCTCGGGTCACCGGGCACCACCTGCTGTGGGCGCTGGATCGCGGCGGCCGCCTCGAAGATCTCATGGTGCCGCTGACGGCCGATTCGCCCGCCCGTCGTCGCTCCGAGCGCTGGTGGCAGGTATACGAGCCGCCCTACAGCGCCGAGCTTCATTCCAGCACGTTCGTGACCGAGCGCACCATCGACTTCATCACCGATGCCGCGAGGCGGGGCGGCCCCTGGCTGGCCTGGGCCTCATATCCCGACCCGCACCACCCGATGACGCCTCCCGGTGAATGGTTCGACCGCCACCGTCCCGACGACATGGAGGTCCCCGCCTCCATCGAGGATCCGCTGGACGGCGCCCCCCGCTATGTGCAGGCCATCAGCCGGATGCACCCTTCGGCCCAGCGAGCCTGGGTCACACCGTGCGGCGTGGCCGGCGATCATCAGATGCTCCGGGAGGCTCTGGCTGCCACCTACGGAATGATCGAGATGATCGACGACGGCATCGGCCAGATCCTGGCTGCGCTGGATCGGCTGGGCCAAGCCGACAACACCATCATCGTGTTCACGAGCGACCACGGCGACATGATGGGCGACCATGGGCTAATGCTGAAGGGCTTCATGCACTACCGCGGCACGCTCGCCGTGCCGTTGGTGATTGCCGACCCGAGGCGTTCACCGGGCCGCACCCAATCGCTGGCAGGGAGCATCGACCTGGGCCCGACGCTGATGGATCTCGCCGGCGTGCACGGCTACGAGGGCATCGGGGGTCGCAGCCTCGTGCCGGTGCTGGACGACGACTCGGCGACGGTGCGCGACGAGGTGCTCATCGAAGATGATTTTCCCGGTGCGTTGACGATGGACATCTTGACCCCGGCAAAGACCCGCACGCTGGTCACCGCCGACCTGCGCCTGACCCGCCACAGCGACGGTTCCGAGCAGCTCTTCGACACCGCAGCCGACCCCGACGAAGTCGCTCCCCTGGGCCGCAGCGACCCGGCCCGGCGAGCCGACATGTACGAGCGGCTGGCAGAGGCGCTCATGGAAGCCGACGACCTCGCCCGCGGCATGCCCCTGCACCCGCCCCCTGCCTCGCCCAACGTGAGCGAGTCCTTCATTCCCGCATAGCCTGCGACGCCATGCCGACCGACACCCTCGTCATGGACCACGTCGCGGTGGTCAGCGACCGCGCCTGGGACAACGTGATCCGCTACGGCCGCGATCTGGGCGGTCGCTGGATCGGCGGACCGGACAACGACCCGGCGTCCCAAGCCGGCGACGACTTCTATTTCTGCCAGGTGGCGTTCGACCGTGGCGCGCGGGTGGAGATCCTCGAGCCCATCGAGCACCAGGGAAGCGACTTCCTGCGCCGCTTCATGGCCCGCAACGGCCCAGGCCCGCACCACTTCACGTTCAAGACGCCCGACTTCGCCGGCACCGTAGGAGCGCTGGCTGAAACGGGCTACAACGTCATCGGCGTCAACGAGGACAACCCACTGTGGAAAGAAGCCTTCCTGCACCCCAAGGACAGCTGGGGGATCGTCATCCAGATCGCGTGGGATGACGGCGGAGGCTGGGACGACGCACCGCCGCTGCCGCCCACCCACCACGAACGCACCACGTCGCTGGCAACGGTGGTCCACCTCGTGGCCGATGTGCAGGCTGCCGCCGCGCTGTTCCGGGGACCGCTCGGCATGGAACAGACCGATGAGTGGAAGGACCCCAACGTCGGGGTCGGAGTGGACCTGCATTCAGGTCCGTGGAACCTCAAGCTCATCCAGCCCACCGAGCCCGACTTGGCCCATTGGATGGGCAACCGACCAGGCCGGCTGCAGCTGCTGCATTTCCAGCTCGACGAACCGGGCCTCGTCCCGGGCGCCCAACGAGTCGGCGTCTGCGGAGGCGGCGAACAACAAGACGCCATGTTCATGGTGCCCCCCGAGCACAACCTCGGCGTCCGCCTCCTCCTTACCGAACACGGCTGAGAAGCAGCACCGCAAGGGCCCCTACTCGCCAGCAGGCGGCTCCCAGCGGTCCACAGGCACCAAACAGAGCCGGCGGCCGGCAATCGGCGCCTCGTGGACGACGGCATCAGGATGACGACAGCGGTCACCAGGTGACATCGTGATGATCTGATCGAGCACACCGTCGGTCTGGTGCCAATCGCAAGCGACGGTGTGCAGTGTTCCATCGGGAGCCGACCAGAAACACTCCCCCACATCGAGCGATGCAACCCTGGAAGGGTCGACGTCGTCGCTGGCGGTCATGTAGGCGCTCGCCACAAAGATCACCAGGCCCAGGACCGCAATCGCAAGCCACGGCAGCACCCGTACCACCAGTGCCGCGCCGCGGTGGCTCACCACGAAGCCGCCCGGACCTCCGGGCTCGGTGGTCGGAGCGCCATCGAACCACGGGTCGGCGGGTTCACCTTGGTTGCCGCTGGGGCCAGCCGCGCCGCCTGCGGGTGGGGCCGGTCTCGCTGAGGAAGCCGGTTCGGCCGGCTTCGGCGCCGCGGCAGCGCGCTCCTCGTCGTAGGACCGGCGCGATTCCACGCGGCCCAGCACACGCCACGCCTCATTCACGGCTCGCATGCGGCGGTCGGCGCGCTCCGTCTGCGCTTGGTTGACGTCGCCGCGTTGATCTGGATGGTTGGCCCGGGCAGCCCGGATCCACGCGCGCCGGATCTCTGCCGCACCAGCGTCGGGACGCACGCCGAGCGCTGCGTAGTGATCGGGCAATTGGGCCACCGTCGGCCTCCCTGTCCCGACGCTACTGCCGCCCGTCAATTCACATGCCGTCGCTGCAAACCACACTGGGGAGCCGCCGCTCGGCCCCGACAAAGGGCGGTTCGCTATCGTCGCGACTCGGTCACCCACCGAGCTCACACAGACGAGGCCATTTCACCATGACAGACATCCAGATCGACCCGCGCACCCCCGTCCTCGTAGGCGCCGGTCAGTTCAAACAGCGTCCTGAGGTCCCTGTCGAAGCGCTCGAGCCTGTCGCCATGATGGCCGAGGCGCTGGCTGCGGCCGCCGAAGACGCAGGTGCACCCGGGCTGACCAGCCGAGCCACGCACACGTGGGTCGTGAAGGGCGCCTGGCCGTATCCCGACCCGGCCGCACTGCTGAACGAACGGTTCGGCGCCTCCGCCAAGACCGGGCTGTCCACCGACGGCGGCAACGTTCCGCAATCCTTGGTGAATATGGCCTGCAACCGGATTGCGGCCGGTAAAGCCGATGTCGTGCTCATCGCCGGAGCCGAGGGCATCTGGAGCCGCCGCCGTGCCCGCCGTAGCGACGAGCGAATCCCCTACACCTCCCAGACCGACAAGGTGCCCGACGAGGTGCTCGGCGCCGACGTCGTCATGAACAACAAGGTGGAAGTCGAGCGCGGCCTGCGAGATCCCATCAACCTGTACCCCGTTTTCGAATCGGCGTTCCGGGCCTCCCGCGGCGAATCCATGGACGAGCACCGGGATCGTGTCGCGGCGATGTGGGAGAAGTTCAACCAGGCGGCGGTCGCCAATCCCTACGCCTGGGTACGCACACCGATGACTGCGGACGAGATCCGCAACCCAAGCCAAACGAACCGGCTCATCGGCTTCCCCTACACCAAGTGCATGAACTCCAATTGGGATCTCGACCTTGCCGCCGCGCTCATCGTGTGCTCCGCTGAGGCTGCGACGGCCGCGGGTGTGCCGACCGATCGCTGGCTGTTCCCATTCGCAGGGACCGACGGGCGTGACACCAACTACGTGTCCAACCGCGGCGACCTGCACAGCTCGCCCGCCATCCGCGTGGCCGGGCGGCGGGCCATGGAACTGGCTGGCGTCGGCGTCGACGACATCGACTACGTCGACCTCTACTCCTGCTTCCCCTCAGCCGTGCAGATCTCGGCCACCGAACTGGGCCTGGGTCTCGACCGCGACTTGACGCTGACCGGCGGTCTCACGTTCGCGGGTGGCCCGCTCAACAACTACGTCGGCCATTCGATTGCCACCATGGCCGGAAAGCTCCGCGAGAACCCCGGCAGCATCGGGCTGTGCTCGGCGAACGGCGGCTATCTCACCAAGCACTCGTTCGGCGTCTACTCCACGACACCTCCCGAGGCCGGCTTCCGTCATCAGGATTGCCAGGACGAGATCGACCGGTTCCCCTCTGTCGACCTCGACGCGGACTACACCGGCGACGCCACGGTGGAGGCATACACCGTCATGCACGGTCGGGAGACACCCGAGGTGGCGTTGGCGGCGGTGCGCACTCCCAACGGCAGGCAATGGGCCCGCAGCAGCGACGCAGGGCTCATGGACGAGATGATCAGGTCGGAGTTCATCGGCACCGACGTTGTCGTCGACGACACCTTCGAATTCGCGCCCGCCTGATTCGCAGCCGATCCGGCAGTTGTCCACAGGGGCCCCGCCGAGAGTGCACAAATTTTCCACAGGCCGGACCCGAAGATCGGGTCTATCTGCCGGTATTCCGCTGCCCCTTGTGGACAGTGACGCCGATTGCGTACCCTCACGAGCGCAGGGTGCTGCGCCCCACGGCGCCTTGCATCGACCGCACAGGGGCTTGAGCCGTCATGTCCGCCGCCAACGGGGACCGATCACCCGAGCGCTACCTCAATCGAGAGTTGTCCTGGCTCGACTTCAATCATCGCGTCCTGGCACTCGCACGTGATCGTGAGCTGCCGCTTCTCGAGCGCATCAAGTTCGTCGCAATCCACGCATCGAACCTCGACGAGTTCTTCCAGGTGCGGGTTCCCACCGTGCTCGACTCGATTGAGGCGGGTGTGCGGCGGGCCGGACCCGACGGCCTGACGCCTCTGGCCCAGCTCAAGGGAATCCGGGCGGCAGCGGCCGAGCAACTCCGGGACGCCTCATCGCTGTTCGAGGACGAACTCCGGCCAGCGCTGGCTGCCGAAGGAATCTCCTTCGTCGAGCCCGACGACCTCGACGCCACTCATCGCGCGTGGGTAGCTGAGCTGTTCAGCGAGCAGGTCTATCCGGTGCTGACACCCCTCGCCGTCGATCCCGCGCACCCCTTTCCCTACATCTCGGATCTCTCACTGAGCCTCGCCGTATTTGTGGAGCACTCCGCCAGCGGCCCGTCGTTCGCCCGTGTGAAGGTGCCGCCGATCCTGCCCCGCTTTCTGGCACTGCCCGACGAGCACCGATTCATCACCCTGGAATCGGTCATCTCGGGGCACCTGGGTGACTTGTTTCCTGGCGTGAAGCTGCTCAGCCACAGCACGTTCCGCGTCACCCGGGATGCAGATCTCGACATCGACGACACCGAGACCGACGACCTGCTCAAGCACATGGAACTCGAGCTGCGCCAGCGCCGTTTCGGCGGTGCGGTTCGCCTCGAGGCTGCCCCGGACTTGAGCAACGACGCCCTCGACATGCTGACCCGTGAGCTGAAGCTGACCCTCGACGACGTCTACACCTCGAAGGGGCTCCTCGGCCTGTCAGATCTGTTCGAGCTGTACGAGATCGACCGCGACGACCTCAAGACGCCTCCGCACAACCCCAGAACACCACTTCCGCTGCGGGCCACGACTAAGGCCGGCGCCCTGCTCGCCAGCGGCACCGGGAGCCGGCGTGCGGAGGCAGCAGAACCCGAGGCCAGAGTCGATTTCTTTGACGTGCTCAAGCGCCAGGACGTCCTGGTGCACCTGCCGTACGAGTCATTCACGACCAGCCTCGACGCATTCATCCGCCAAGCGGCCGACGACCCCGATGTGCTGGCCATCAAGCTGACGATGTACCGGACCTCAGAGCGGACCCGTCTGGTGGATTCGCTCATCCGGGCCGCAGAACGCGGCAAGCAGGTCGTGGTCGTCGTCGAGCTCAAGGCACGCTTCGACGAGCAATCCAATATCGAGTGGGCACGGCTCCTGGAACGTGCGGGCGTGCACGTCGCCTACGGCGTGGTGGGCCTGAAGACCCACTGCAAGCTGGCGATGGTCGTGCGGCGCGAGTCGCGCGGGATCGCCCACTACTGCTTTGTCGGCACCGGCAACTTCAACGCCGACACCGCACGCATCTACGAGGACTTCGGACTGCTCACCTCCGACCGAGACTTCGCAGCCGACGTGGCGGCACTGTTCAACTCGCTCACCGGTTACAGCCGCAAGACCGACTACCGCAAGCTGGCCGTCGCGCCGCACAGCCTCGGCAATTCGCTCGTCAATCACATCGAGGCCGAAGCCGCCGAGCCAGACGGCCACATCTTCATGAAGATGAACGCCATCGTCGACAACGAGGTGATCGACGCGTTGTATGAGGCGTCGCAGCGGGGCTGCCGCATCGACTTGGTCGTGCGCGGCATCTGCTGCCTGGTTCCCGGCGTGGAGGGCATGAGCGAGAACATCGCTGTGCGGAGCATCGTGGGCCGCTTTCTCGAGCACAGCCGGGTGTACCGGTTCGGCAATGCCGAGCGGGGCTACACGATCCTGTTGGGCTCAGCCGACGCGATGCCGCGCAATCTTCGCTACCGCGTCGAGGCGCTGGCGCCCATCGAAGCGCCCGCGCTCACCAACGAGCTGGGCGCGCTCACCGACATGTATCTCGACGATGGCATCGCTCATTGGAAGCTGGGCAGCGACGGCGAATGGACACAGCACTGCGGCACCGATCTGCACGAGCTGATGCTGGCCCGCCACGCCGACCGCCGCCGCTAGTCCACCGCGCTCAAACGCGCTGAACAACAAGCTGGGAGGGCGGATGAGAACTCTGCGACGTTGCGACCTGCTGGATCGCGGGAGCAGAGGGCTCATCCGCCCTCCCAGCGGGCGCACTAGTGCTCGCTACGTTTCGGGACCCGTCTGGTAAACTGTTCTCCGTGATTCGCTTCTCGACTCACCACGCACTGCATTCCGCAACCGGGCTGCTCCTTCTTACCTAGGCGGGGACCGCACAGGTCCTCGCCCAACCTCCTGCGCCTTCTGGCCAGGGGGTTTTTTCGTGGCCCCACCCGACTCTTACCCCATTCCCTACCAACCGGCCCCACCCGACTCAGGAGATTCCGATGGCAGACGTCAAGCGCATCAGCACTCAGCAGCCGAGCTCGATGCCGCACCACCTCTATGGCACCTACGCATACCCGGCGCACCTGCCGGACCGCACCTGGCCCGACCAGATCATCTCTGAGGCGCCGCTGTGGTGCTCGGTGGACCTGCGCGACGGCAACCAGGCCCTCATCGACCCCATGGACGTTCCACGCAAGCGCCAGATGTTCGAGGTGCTCGTCGAGATGGGCTTCAAGGAGATCGAGGTCGGCTTTCCGTCGGCTTCGGCGCCGGACTTCGAGTTCTGCCGCATGCTGGTCGAAGAGGACCTGGTGCCCGACGACGTCTGGATCCAGGTGCTCACCCAGAGCCGGCCCGAGCTGATCGCGCGGACCTATGAGGCCATCGCCGGGGCGAACAAGGCGATCGTCCACCTCTACAACCCGACATCGGAACTGCAGCGCCGGGTGGTCTACCGCTTGGACAAAAAGGGCATCAAAGACATTGCCATCACCGGCACACAAATGTGCAAGGAGCTGGCGCGCAAGCACGACGGCGGGGAGATCCGCTTCGAATACTCGCCCGAGTCGTTCACCGGCACCGAGATCGACTATGCGCTCGGGGTGTGCAACGCGGTGAGCGCCGAATGGGGCGCCACCGCCGACGACCCGATCATCTTGAACCTGCCCGCCACCGTGGAGATGGCGACGCCGAACACCTACGGCGACCTCATCGAGTACTTCCACCGCAACGTGGACAACCGCGAGGCCGTAGTGCTGTCACTGCACCCCCACAACGACCGCGGCTGCGGCGTGGCGGCGACGGAGTTCGGCGTGATGGCCGGTGCTGACCGGGTGGAAGGCACGCTGTTCGGCAACGGCGAGCGCACCGGCAACGTCGACATCATCACCCTGGCAATGAACCTGTTCAGCCAAGGCGTCGATCCCGAGCTGGACATCAGCCACATCGACCACCTGCGTCGTATCGCCGAGTACTGCAACCAGCTGCCCGTGCACCCCCGTCACCCCTACGGCGGCGACTTGGTCTATACCGCGTTCAGCGGCAGCCACCAAGACGCCATCAAGAAGGGCTTCGAAGCGCTCGCCGACGACTACGACTACTGGGAGGTTCCGTACCTGCCGATCGATCCGGCGCATGTGGGTCGCACGTACCAGGACGTCATCCGCGTCAACAGCCAGTCGGGCAAGGGCGGCGTGGCCTATGTGATGAAGAACAGCTTCGGCCTCGACCTGCCGCGACGGCTCCAGATCGAGTTCAGCAACGTGATCCAGGCCATTACCGACGAGGGCGGCGAGATCCTGCCCGAGGCCATCAAGAAGACATTCGACGAGACCTATTTGCATGCCGAGTCGCCGTACACCTACGTCGGTCACCGCAGCTACTTCGACTCGGAGTCATCCGACGAGTCAGAGGTGGAGGCGACCATCAAGGGGCCCGACGGCGACGTACGCGCAAAGGGACGAGGCAACGGCCCGCTGTCCGCGTTCAAGACCGCCCTGGCAGATGCACTTGGCATCGAAGTGAGCCTCGTCGACTACCACGAGCACGCTGTCGGTGCGGGAGCGGATGCCACCGCGGCGGCCTACGTGGAGATCGAGACGCCGTCACGCGAGGTGTACTGGGGTGTCGGACTGCACCCGAACATCGTCACCGCCAGCTTCCGAGCGCTGCTGTCAGCGATCAACCGGTCGCACCCCGGGCCCGATTCTGGGGTTCTCGCCCGCTGAGCCCCCTCACCGGCTTTGCCGGCGGCGCCCTGTTCGGCAGTCGCCTCGGTGCTGAGCCCGTAGCAGTGCTTGGTTTGCACGGCTGGGGACGCACCCATCGCGACTTGCTCGAATGCCTGGCTGGCACCGACGCGATTGCGCTCGACTTGCCTGGGTTCGGTGCAAGCCCGGTGCCAACCGCACCCGGCGGCGCCTCCGCCTACGCCGACCTGGTGGAACCCGTGCTGGACGACTGCGCACCGCGCGTCGTCGTGCTGGGGCACAGCTTTGGAGGGCGCGTCGCCGTCGAGTTGGCAGCTCGGCGACCTGATGCAATCGCCTCATTGGTGCTGTGCGGGGCGCCGCTGCTGCGACGCATCGACCGCCCCGCAGCCCGGCCGGCGCTGCGATTCCGGCTCGCTCGGGGCTTGCATCGTCGTGGCCTGCTCGGCAACGGCACGATGGAGCGCATGCGACAGCACTACGGCAGTTCCGACTACCGGGCTGCGCAAGGCATCATGCGTGACGTGCTGGTCACCGCTGTCAACGAGACCTACGAGAACCAGCTCGGCCGCATCACCCAGCCGGTCGAACTCGTGTGGGGCCGTCAAGACGATCAAGTACCCGTCGAGACGGCGCAACGAGCAGCCGAGATGCTCGACGACGCACTGCTGACTGTTCTTGATGGCGTGGGTCACCATGTGCCCACCGAAGCGCCGACAGCGCTGGCCGCTGCGGTAAGCCGGCGCCTCGCAGCGCCCAAATGAATCCCGTCCTATGAACCAGATCTTGCTGTGGACATCGGTGGTGGCTGGGTTGGTCGCGGCCGCGCGTTGGCTGAGAGTGGCCCAGCGCGAGCACTACGGAGTCGGGCGGACGTCGCGCTTCGCCCGGCGCTGGTGGCTGCTCGACACGAACAACCGCGTGCTGGCACTGACGGCCGCTGTCGGCGTGGTGCTGAGCGGCACATTCTGGTGGGCACCCGCCATTACGGCTGCAGCCGTCGCGCTCGGGCCCCAGGGTCTCGAGCTTCGCGGGCGGACCAGCCCGTTGGCGTGGACCCGCCGGCTGGCCACCGTGGCGACGACACTGGTCTTGCTGTGGCTCGTGCTGGTCGGCGTCGGTCTGCTCGTGGGTCTGGCCGAGCCGGTCATTGCCGTGCTGTTGTTCGGCATGCCGCTGTGGGTGGACGCGTCGCTGGCCATTCTGGCGCCGCTCGAAGCTTTGCTGTCGCGCCGCTGGGTGCATCGCGCGCAGCAGCGCCTGGACCATGTCGATCCGGTACGCGTGGCGGTGACAGGTTCGTATGGCAAGACCACCATCAAGGGCTACTTGCGCCAGCTCGTGGAAGGGTCGCGGGCGGTCGTGGCGACTCCGGCCAGCTTCAACAACACAGCGGGGATATGTCGCAGCGTCAACGAGCACTTGGTGCCTGGCACCGAAGTGTTCATCGCAGAGATGGGCACCTTCGGCGCCGGAGAAATCGCGGCGATGACCCGCTGGGTGCGCCCGTCGGTGTCAATCCTGGCTTCCATCGGTCCGGTCCACCTCGAGCGCTTCGGCAGCCTCGACCGAATCGTGGCAGCCAAGGCCGAGATCTTCGCGACGAGCCGCACGGCAATTCTCAACATCGACGCCTACGGATTGCGGGCCGAGGCTGATCGGTTGGCCGCTTCGGGTCTGCGCATCATCCGGTGCTCGACGCAGGATCCGGCCGCGGACGTGACTGTGCTGCCAGCCGATGCCAACGGCGACGGGACTGCAACGACGAGCGGTTCGGGCTCGGGGTCCCGCAGCGATGCTCCCGTCGCCGGGTACGACGTGTCGATCAATGAGGCTGCCGTGTCGCGCCGCATCACGCTGTTCGGCAGGGAAATCGCTGTCGGTCCGCTCGGCGGCGCTGCGCCGGCGAATGTGGCGTGCGCCGTGGCCGCAGCATCGGTACTGGGGGTCTCCGATGCCGACATCGCAAGCCGGCTCGGCGACCTGCCGACTCCCGATCACCGCCGCACCGCCGCGCGGAGCCCCGCCGGCGTCATGGTGATCGACGACACCTACAACTCCAATCCCGCAGGCGCGCGGGCGGCGCTGTCCATGCTGGCAAATACCGACGCCGGCCGGCGCGTCGTGGTCACGCCGGGGATGGTCGAGCTCGGCCGCAGCCAAGCGCACGAGAACCGCCGGCTCGGCGAGCAGGCCGCGCAGATTGCCGACGACGTCATCATCGTCGGTCGGACGAACCGGACTGCGTTGCTGGGCGGAGCAGCCGGCTGGGATCAGGCCACTGCCAGGCGAGCAACCCGAGGCCGCCACATGCGCAACCTCATTCACGATCGCACGGACGATCGCGCCACAGTTCGCTGCATGGCAGACCTCGAATCAGCAGTGAACTGGGTGCGTGCGCATCTCGGCTCCGGCGATGCCGTCTTGTACGAGAACGACCTCCCCGACCACTACCCCTGATCACCTCGCTCCCATGAGAACATGGCCCACATGGCCGAGCGGTTGAGAACCTTGGGGGCGCGCCCATGACCGGTGCTGGTGTCTGCTTCGGCGGCCCGTCGCCTGAGCACGACATCTCGATTCTCACGGGGCTGCAGGCAGTGCACGCACTCGCTGAGTCTGGGCGCGACCCGGTAGCGCTGTACTGGTCGCCGGTCGGCACATGGCACGAAGTTCCGGCCCATATCGAGGCGTCGGCCTTTGCAGAGGGTCTGCCGCGCTCGGCGTCCGAGGTCGAGTTGGCCGCCCGCCCCGGCGGCGGGTTCGTGCGAGCCGATCGGCGTCGTCGACCGCTGCCGGTCGACGTCGTGGTCAACTGCTGTCACGGCGGTCCCGGCGAGGACGGCGGTTTGCCGGCCTTGCTGGATCTGGCGGGATTGGCCTACACCGGTCCGGGACAGCTCAGCGCGGCAATCTGCATGGACAAGCTGGCGTTCAGCGGCGCCGCTGAAGCGGCAGGCCTCCCAACGCTGCCGCTGCGGCTGCTCACCCAAGACCTGCCCAGCGACGCCGCCGCGGGCGAGCTGTCGCAGGGACCTCTCATCGTGAAACCGCGTTTCGGCGGCTCATCGATCGGTATCGAGATCGTTGCTGACCTCGCGACGGCGCGGGCATTGGCACGGTCGTCGCCGCTGCTGCGCGACGGCGCTGTCGTGCAGCGGTACCTCAGCGACATCATCGATCTGAACATCTCGGTGCGCACCTGGCCGGAGCTTCGGCTGAGCGCGGTGGAGCGGCCGCTGCGCAGCGACAGCACGATCTACACCTACGCCGAGAAGTACCTCACCGGCGGGGGCGGGATGGCGACAGCGCCTCGCGAGCTGCCCGCCACGCTGCCCCCCGCGATCGAGTCGGCGCTCCGCACTGCTGCGGTCGAGGTGAGCCACCTCGTGATGGCCCGGTCGGTCATGCGCATCGACTTCTTGTGGGACGGCAGCGACGACCCCGCCGGGCTGTGGGTGAACGAGATCAACCCGATCCCCGGCTCGCTGAGCTGGTACTTCTGGTCCCACGAGGGAGACAGCCTCGTCGAGCTGCTTGACGATCTCATCGCCGAAGCGCTCGACGGGCCCACTCGCCGGTTCGTGACGCAAGGCGCCGACGGCACGGCCCTGCGATCGGTGGGGTCCATCGCCGCGAAGCTGGCGTGACACTGCGCCGATGATTGGCCGCACCGCCAGCGCAGCGGCTCGACAGCACCGTCTCGAAGCTGGCGTGACCTTGCGGCGAGTGATCGCGGCGTGTGCCGCGGCGGTTCTGCTGTCGGCTGCCTGCAGCGGATCGGGACCGCCAGCGGGCGGCGACGATTCGCCTGGCGACGGCGATCTCACGGCGTGCGAGCGCGACCGTCTGGCCGCCGCCCTCGGTCTGAGCGATGCCGCAGAACTGTCGCTGCCGCTCGAACCCGCCGATGAACCGCTCGCGGACATCGCCAGGGACATCTGCGCGCTCGACAGCGGCGCTTCAGGGTCCGCAGCGACGCCAGACACCCGCGTGCGCACCCCTGCAGAGGAACGCGACGCGGCGTTGCCCGCGGCGCTCGTGCGTGCGCCCGCGCTCTTCGATCCCAGCGACGCCCCGCCCGGAGACGACGAGGCGCTCGACGACTTGTGGGTGGCGTGCGGGCAGGGCTCGGCTGCTGCTTGCAACGCGTTGCTGTACGAGTCGTCGGCGGGCAGCGACTACGAGGCCTTCGCCTTCAGCTGCGGGGGCCGCGAGAACCTGCACTGCGGTGTGCTGCTCGGCGAACTCGGCGCCGACGCAGGCCTGTTGGGCGTCGAATTCGATCCCACCTCGCCGGCTCCGGGGCACATTCCCGAACTGGACGGCTGGTGGGCGGCATGCGCGGACGCAAGCAGCCGCGCCTGCGCGCAGCTCGTGCTGTCCGCGCCGGGGGGATCGGCGTATGCCAGCTTCGGTTGGACCTGCGGCGGCCGTACCACCCGAGACTGCGCGCTGGTGGTGGGCGACGATGGCATCCCGCCCGCGCTGGCCGGCCGATCACCGCAAGACCCGGCGCCCGGAAACGACGAGTACTTGGATCTGCTGTGGGAGCGCTGCGGCGCTGCCGATGCAACGGCATGCCGTGACTTGGCCACCTTCGGTCCGCCGGGAAGCGACTACGAGCGATACGCCCTGTCGTGCGGTTGGCGGGCGGTTCGCGCGTGCGCCCGGCTGTTCGCAGAGCACGCTGGGGAGCAGCCCGGAGAACCGTCCACGTGAACGGATCGAGCCGTCGTGCGCGTACCTGGGCCCCGATGGGGCTAAACAACACGTCGTGATCGCCGACGCGTTGGCTGCAAAGCGCATTGCCATCACCGGTGCAACCGGTTTTCTGGGTACGGCGCTCGTCGAGCGGCTGCTGCGCTCGGTGCCCGACTGCGACTTGGTACTGCTGGTGCGTCCGGGTCGCCGCAGGGATGTGAACCGGCGCGTCGAACGCGAGATCCTGCGCAACGATGCGTTCGAACGGCTTCGCACCGCCTGGGGCGCCGACTTCGACGACATCTGCAGTCGCCGCATCACGGTCGTGTCCGGTGACGTGAGCGTCGACGGGTTGGGGCTGTCGCCGGAAGACCTCGAGCTGTTCTGCAGCTGCGATGTCGTCATCCACTCGGCCGCAAGCGTCAGCTTCGACAGCCCGCTCGATGCATCGATCGAGATCAACCTCCTGGGCCCGAACCGACTGCTCGAGGCCTGCCAGCTCCAAGGCACCACCCCGCACGTCATCGCCGTGTCGACGTGCTATGTCGCCGGGAACCGGCGTGGGTCGGCGGCGGAAGTCTTCCTGGCCGACACCCCGTTCTCGATGGATGTTGACTGGCGGGCGGAGGTATCTGCGGCCCGGCGCACCCGCGCCGATCTTGACGCCTCGAGTCGCACCCCGGCTCGCCTTCGCCGCTTCCACCGAGACGCCCGCGAAGAACTCGGCCCCGCCGGCCTGCCGTTGCTCGCGGCCAAGACTGAGCAGCTGCGGCGCGAATGGGTGGATGCCGAGATGGTGACCGCAGGCCGCAGCCGCGCGACCTCGCTGGGATGGCCCGACGTTTATACCTACTCGAAAGCGCTGGGCGAGCAGGCCTTGGTGGAGCTGCAGGGCGACGTGCCGATCTCCATCGTGCGGCCGTCCATCATCGAATCTGCCTTGTCCGAGCCCTCACCCGGCTGGATCCGCGGCTTCCGTATGGCAGAGCCGCTGTTCGTATCGTTCGCCAAGGGTGAGCTCGACACCTTCCCGGGCTACCCCGAAGGCATCATCGACGTCATCCCCGTCGACATGGTTGCCGCGGCGATCATCGCCGTCGCGGCACGCGGACCAGTACCCGAGCCCGAGATCTTCCAGGTGGCCTCGGGAGCGGTGAATCCGTTGCGCTTCAAGGTGCTGACCGAGACGACCATGCAGTGGTTCCAGGATCACCCGGTCTATGACTCCAAGGGTCATCCCACCGCCAGCACCCAGTGGCGCTACGCCGGCGCGAACGGGCTCGAGGAACAGCTCGACCGGGCAATGTCGCTGTTCAACACGGCCGAGAAGGTGGTGCATCGCCTCCCGATGCGCGGCCGCAACGAATTCACCATCCGGCTTGCGCAGCGGCGAGCCGGACTCGAGCAGATCCGTGACTACGTGCTGCTGTACGGCGCCTACGGCAAGTGCGAAGCGCTGTACGAAATCGACCGCACCACCGAGTTGTGGGAATCGCTGCCTCAAGCCGACCGAGACAGGTTCGGCTTCGACCCCCGCGTCATCGACTGGCCCACCTACATCGCCGACGTGCACCTGCCGACCGTCATCGCCCAGGCACGCGTCAAGACCACACCTCAGCCCCGCATCGGGCCGAGCCGCAACGAGCGCCTGCGGACCGCGGTACTCGACCCAAACCGCCATTTCGCCGCATTCGACCTCGAGAACACCCTGATCGCCAGCAACGTCGTGGAGACGTACGCGTGGCTCGCTACCCGCAGGCTCGACACGCCCCAGCGCGTGCGATTCGCCCTGCGCACCCTGGCAGAGACTCCTGGGCTGTGGCGGCGAGATCGCCGCGACCGCACCGATTTCCTGCGCCACTTCTACCGGCGCTACAAGGGGGCGTCGGTAGGTCAGCTCGATGCCGACGCAGCCGAGATGCTCAGCCATCTGTTCATGACCAAGGCATTTCCCGCCGGTCTGCGGCGCGTACGAGAGCATCGGGCCGCGGGCCATCGCACGGTGCTGATCACCGGCGCGCTGGAGCTGGCGGTCCAGCCACTGGCACCGCTGTTCGACCACATCATCGCGGCGCGCATCGACAGCCGCGACGGGCGCTATACCGGCGAGATGATCGATGTCCCGCCCACGGGCGAGGTGCGCGCCCAGATGATGGTCGACTGGGCGGCCGCCGAAGGGCTTGACCTGGCCCAAGGGGTGGCGTACGCCGATGCAGCATCGGACATGCCGATGCTGGAGGCCGTGGGCTATCCCGTGGCGGTCAATCCCGAGACCCGGCTGGTCACCATCGCCGACAAGCGGGGTTGGCTGTGCGAGAACTGGGAGCGCTCGCCGGGCGGTCCGCGTCCGCTGCTGCCGATCGCACCGGCGTTCCGGGTGCGCGCCAATACCGATCGCCTGGACCGCACACATCGGTCACGACGGGCTCGCGCCACGGCATCGCCTGCCGGCTCAGCCTCCCGAGAGGAGCGGCTGTGACCGCCCGCAAGGGTCTCGTCCTCGACGTGGACCGCACGACCCCGCCCATCCTGTTCCACCACGGCGAGGGACTGCGCTTGGAGAAGCTGCCGGTCGGCAGCCGGGTCGTGTATCCCAACGAGCCGCTGGACCCCCTGCGCGATCCGGAACGCGCCATCGCCGAGGCCTTGGCGAACCCGCTGGGCGATCGCGAGCCCCTGGCCGCCTACATGCAGCCGGGCATGAAGCTGACCATCGCCTTCGACGACATCTCGCTGCCGCTGCCCCCGATGATCGCCCCTGACATACGCGGCCGGATCATCGAGCAGGTGCTCGACATAGCAGCGTCTGCGGGCGTCGACGACGTCGAGCTCATTGCCGCGCTCGCGCTGCACCGCCGCATGACCGAAGCCGAGCTGCGCCACGCCGTCGGCGACCGGGTGTACGACGCGTTCGCCCCCCACGGCCAGCTCTACAACTTCGACGCCGAAGACCCCGACGCACTCACCCACTTGGGAACCACCGAAGCCGGCGAAGAGGTGGTGATCTCCACGCGGGCCGTCGAATCTGACCTGCTGGTGTACGTCAACATCAATCTGGTGTCGATGGACGGCGGCCACAAGAGCGTCGCCACCGGGCTGTCGCCCTACACCGCGCTGCGCCACCACCACAACGTGCACACGATGCGGCACTCGACGTCGTTCATGGACCCCGAGCACTCCGAGCTGCACACCCGCAACTGGCGCCAAGGACGCCTGCTGGCAGAAGCGGGCGTGAAGGTGTTCCAGATCGAGACGACGCTCAACAACGACACCTTTCCCTCCCAGTACGGCTTTCTGCAGCGACGCGAGTGGGAGATGACCCCGCGCGACCGCATGATGCTGATGGGCACCAAGACAGCGCTGGACCTGATGTCCCGCCGCCAAGCCCGGCGCATCTTCCACGGCATCCGGGCCCCCTACGGGCTGACGTCTGTGCAGGCCGGCGAGGTCGAAGCCGTGCACCGCCAGACGCTCGAGAACGTCTACCGCCAGCACTTGGTGCGGGTGGAGGGCCAGACCGACGTGCTGACGATGGGCCTGCCGTACCTGTGCCCCTACAACGTCAACTCGATCATGAACCCGATCCTGGTGGCGTGCTTGGGGCTCGGGTACTTCTTCAACCTGTACCGGGGGAAGCCGCTCGTCCGCCCCGGCGGCATGGTGATCATGACGCATCCCACGCCGTGGGAATTCCACCCTGTGCACCATCCCAGCTACATCGACTTCTTCGAAGAAGTGCTGGCCGACACCACCGACCCCGAGGTCATCGAGCAGCGGTACGAGAAGCGCTACGCCGAAGACGAGTGGTACCGGCACCTGTACCGGACCTCCTACGCCTACCACGGCGTGCACCCGTTCTATATGTGGTACTGGTGCGCGCACGCGCTTGAGCACCTCGGCGGGGTGATCATCGTCGGCGGCGACAAGGCCGCCATCCAGCGCATGGGTTTCCGTTCTGCTTCCACCTTGAACGATGCGCTCGAGATGGCTACCGATGTGGTCGGGCGAGACCCGTCGATCACCCACATTCACAATCCGCCCATGCTGATGGCCGATGTCGTCTGAGAAGTCCGGTGTCGCGCACCTCGGGGCCAAGCGCTCGGGGCGCAAGAAGGCATCAGTGACGCGCATCATGCGCGGCACCGAATTCCCGCTGCGGGCCGCCCCGACGCCCCGCGGGCAGGCCCCCCTGCCGGTGAACGTGGGGGCCAACTACGACACCGACTGGGCTCGGCGTTTTCCCGCGCGGGTCGCCCGTCGTGTCGCGCGTGACACGGTGGTTCACACGATGGTGCGGTACTACGCCCAGCCGACTGTCAAGGGAGTCGATCGGCTCAGCGAGCTGGAGGGACCAGCCGTGTTCGCCGCCAACCATCAGAGCCACGCGGACACCGCGGTCATCGTCACCTCGATGCCTGAGCCGTGGCGCAACCGGCTCATCGTCGGCGCCGCTGCCGACTATTTCTTCGGGAACCGCGTCACGTCGGCCATCTCTGCGCTGTTCGTCGGCGCTATCCCGATCGAGCGGACTGCGCTCAATCGCCGCACCATCGACAAGGCCGTCACATTGCTGCGCAACGGCTGGAGCCTGGTGATCTATCCCGAGGGAGGCCGGTCCCGCGACGGTTGGGGGCAGCAGTTCCGTCCCGGCGCGGCGTTCTTGGCCAAGCAGGCCGGGGTGCCGGTCGTGCCCGTGCACATCCGAGGCACGTTCGACATCCTGCGCAAGGGCCGTGCGTGGCCCAGGCGTTCCCGCTCGGTGATCAATTTCGGCCGCCCGCTGAGCTTCGACGAGGGCGAGAACAACCGCCGCTTCACCAAGCGTCTGCAGGCCGCAGTGGAAGGGCTTGCCGACGAGACTGCCACCGGCAACTGGTTCGCGGCCCGCCGACGCCTGCACAGCGCCGACAGCCCAGGCCTCGAGGGCCCCACGGCATCGGCGTGGCGCCGCCGCTGGGCGCTCACCGAGCCAACGCCGCCGGGTGGGGCATCTGGCGAATCGACTGTCACGAAGCGCCGCTGGCCCTACGTCTAGAAGGCTGAGCCGAGAGGCGCAGCCGTGGCCCGAACGGCTCGTATCGTTCGATCCATGCAGTCGATGGCATCTGCGCACGGCGCGATGGGGCACGACCCTGCCGGAGTCGAGGGGCGTCATATCGCGCCGGGAACCGTCCGCCGGGCAGCGGCCCTGGCTCGGCCGTACCGGGCGATGCTGGCGGGCTTCATGATTGCGCAACTGCTCGGTGCGCTGGCGTTCTTGGTGCCGCCAATCCTGTTCGGGCGCATCATCGACGAGGCGATCCCATCGGGAGACCGCCGGCTGCTGAACGTTCTGGCCGCAATCATCGTGGCTGCGGCGTTCCTTGAAGCCGGTCTGTCGTTCATCGAGCGCTGGTGGTCAGCACGCATCGGCGAGGGCCTGATCTTCGACCTGCGGGTCAGCCTGTATGACCACGTGCAGCGGATGCCGGTGGCATTCTTCACACACGTGCAAACCGGTTCGCTGATCAGTCGCATGAACAACGACGTCATCGGCGCACAGCGGGCCTTCACCGGCACGCTCAGCTCAGTGGTGTCCAACACCATCGTGCTCGCCACGACGCTCGTGGCGATGCTGGCACTGGAATGGCGGCTGACGCTGCTCGCGCTGGTGCTGCTGCCGGTGTTCATCGCGCCAACCAAACGGGTGGGCCGCCGGCTCCAAGCGCTGACACGCCAGGGCATGGAGCACAACGCAGCGATGAACTCCGTGATGACCGAGCGTCTCAATGTCGCCGGTGCCTTGCTCGTCAAGCTGTTCGGGCGCCACGACGTCGAACGGGCCGGCTTCAGCCGCACTGCGC
Source organism: Acidimicrobiaceae bacterium (assembly GCA_026713105.1). GTDB lineage: Bacteria > Actinomycetota > Acidimicrobiia > Acidimicrobiales > Poriferisodalaceae > Poriferisodalis. The sequence goes on along the minus strand of JAPOPC010000018.1, from coordinate 58,479 downwards.
GTACCGTGCGCGACATCGGGGTGCGCAGCGCGCTCTACGGCCGGGCGTTCTTCATCGGCCTCAGCCTGGTGGGGGCCATCGGCGCGGCGATGCTCTACTGGATGGGCGCGCACCTGGTGATTTCCGGTGCGCTCAGCGTCGGGACGCTGGTGGCCATGGGGCTGATGGTGGTGCGGATCTACATGCCCCTCACCAGCCTGACGAACGCCCGGGTCGACGTGATGACAGCGCTGGTCTCGTTCGAGCGCGTCTTTGCCGTGCAGGACCTGCCGAACCCGATTGCGGACCGCTCCGATGCCGCCGAGCTCGACGCAGTGGACGGGCGGATCGAGTTGCACGACGTGACCTTCGCCTATCCCCCCGCCGACACCGAGATGCTGCTCGAACTGGGCGGCGCACCGGCGACGCCCCAACAAAACAGCGGCGCACCGGCGACGCCGGCCGGTGAGCGCTCGGCGGGACCGGTGCTCGACCAGGTGTCCGCAGTCATCGAGCCCGGACAGACCGTTGCACTCGTCGGGCCTTCGGGTGCGGGCAAGACGACCCTTGCTGCGCTCATTGCTCGGCTGTACGACGTCGACAGCGGCTCGGTGTCGATAGACGGGCACGACGTGCGCGAGGTCACCACGGCGTCACTGCGGTCTCACATCGGCGTGGTCTCCCAAGACCCGCACCTGTTTCACGACACCATTGCCGCCAACCTTCGCTATGCCCGCCCGGGAGCCACCGACGATGAACTGGACGAGGCGTGTCGTGCCGCTCACATTGACGAACTGATCGAGAGCCTGCCCGACGGCTGGAACACCGTTGTAGGCGAGCGCGGCTACCGGTTGTCGGGCGGAGAGAAGCAGCGTCTCGCGATAGCGCGGGTGCTGCTGAAGCGTCCGGCCATCGTGGTGCTCGACGAGGCGACGAGCCACCTCGACAGCGAGAACGAGGCGCTGGTGCAGAGCGCCCTTGGGACTGCGCTCGCTGGCCGTACTGCCTTGGTGATCGCTCATCGGCTCTCAACCATCACCGATGCCGACCAGATCCTGGTGCTCGATCACGGACGTCTCGTCGAGCGGGGTCGTCACCTCGATCTGCTTGCCGCAGACGGTCTCTATGCCGACCTGTACCGCACGCTCGTGGGAACCGAAGAGCCTGCCGGTGTCCCCTGAGAAGCCCGCCGCTCGCTGGCGACGGTGCCGCTGGGTCGTGACCGCCCTCGTGTTCGGTCTGACCACCCTCGTCTCGGGCCCGCCGCTTGGGGCCGCAGTCGACGAGTCGAGCGCCTGGGTCGACGAGCCGATCATCGGACCGTGGAACCCTTCCGCGGCGTTCGACGAGCCCGTGTCGCGTTGGCAGGAGCCTGTGCCGGCTGGCGTCGATTCGCTCTTGTTTCCGCACTTCACGGGGCAGGAATTCAACGAGCTGTTCACCACAGCAGCGCTCCCCAACCTGTCGTCGATCTCGGACGTGCCGACGATCACTGAATCCCCCGCAATGGACGAGCAGATCCGTGCCAAGGCCACCGAGCGCGGCTACCAGCGCCGACCCCTGCCGGCCGACTTCGCGCTGATGCGTCTCATCGATGACGGCCTCGCGTTGCAGCGTCCTGCGGCCGCTGGCTGGCTCGCCCTGCAACGAGACGCCACCGAACACGGCTTCGAGCTGGAGTTGAACTCCGCCTACCGGGGCCACAGATACCAGCGAGAAGTGTTCCTGCGGCCGCTGGCAGCCACGTACGAGCTCGACGACTTTGCCGAGCGCCTGAAGATGTCGGCGCCGCCGGGCTACTCCAAGCACCACACCGGGTACGCGATCGACATCGGCCAGCCCGGCTATCACGACTTCGGGCAAGCACCGGTGTACGAATGGCTGTCAGCCGACAACTTCGCCAATGCCAAGAAGCACGGCTGGATCCCCAGCTACCCGCCCGATGGCGGCAGGCAGGGGCCAGTGCCTGAGCCGTGGGAGCTCACCTACGTCGGCGTCGAGGCGATCTTGTGCTTCCACCAGCCGCACGACAGCGACGACCCGCTCTGCAACGGCTGACCGGCAGGGTGGACTCTCGACCTCAGGAGCGACGAGACGCTGGCGGGTAGCGTCTCGGGGATGGCTGAGACTGCAACCGAACGGCGTGAGATCGATCCCGAGCTCCTGAAGAAGCTCGCCTTCCAAGTGTGGACCTACAAGAAGGGCGAGATGGTGTCAGCGATGCTGTACATCGGCGACCAGCTCGGACTGTTCGCCGCCCTCTCGCAGACTCAACCGGCCACCAGCCATGACCTCGCGGAGGCCACCGGTCTTGCGGAGCGACTCGTGCGAGAGTGGCTGTACGGCGTTGCCGCTGCTCGCCTCGTCGATCATGACGATGGTGCTTTCTCGTTGTCACCCGAAGCCGAGGCACTGCTCGTCGATGAGGAGGGTTCCCTGCACTTCGCCATGGGCGCCTTTCGCGGTGGGCTCGGCGACGACGTCTTGGAGCTGATCCTCGACTCGTTCCGCACCGGCATCGGCATGACCTACGAGCAGCAGGGTCCTCGGGCGGCCGCCGGCCTGGCACGCACCACCGGGCCATTCAGCCGTCAGAACCTCACCTCGGTCATCCTGGGCGGCCTCAACGGCGTGGCAGCCAAGCTGGAACGCGGTGCCAAAGTGCTCGACGTGGGCTGCGGGGCGGGTGTGTCAGCCTGTTTGATCGCACAGAAGTGGCCCAATTCCGAGGTCGTCGGCTTCGACCCGTCGGCCATCGCCATTCGACAGGCAGAAGAACGTGCCGCCGACGAGGGCTTGGAGAACACGACCTTCGTCGAGGCCGGCGCCGCCGACGTGCCCGCCACGGGCGACTTCGACCTGGCACTCACGTTCGACTGCCTCCACGACATGCCCCGCCCCGATGCCGCGCTGGACGCCATCCGGGCTGCGCTGGACGCCGACGGCACGCTGCTCATCAAGGACATCCGCTCCAAGGGCGACTTCAACTTGGACCAGCGCAACCCGATGCTGGCCATGTTCTATGGATTCTCGATCACGAGCTGCCTCCAGTCGGCGCTGAGCGAGCCAGGCGGGATGGGACTGGGCACCCTCGGCCTCTATCCGGACAAGGCCCGGGAGATGACCGCAGCCGCAGGATTCACGCGCTTCACCGAGCACGACTTCAGCGACGCCGCCAATCTCTACTACGAAGTCCGGCCTTGACGGCGGCCTGACCGCAGACGGCGCCGCGAGACGCCGACCGGCACCACAGCAGTGAGGATCTCTGCCTCGAGATACTGCCGGTGGCTCACCTCGCTGGCGTAGTGCCGCAGCAGTCTGACTGCAGCGTCTCGCTCGATAGCGGTTTCCATTGTCTCGGCTTCCGGCTCGGCGAGCAGAGCGATGCGTTCCTCGAGGTTCTGCGCTCCGCTGGGCCCGCTCACGAACTCCAACTCCGTCCCTGAGCGGATCATTCCCAGCGTCACCCGCACTCGGCGCCCGCCCCCAGGCGAGCTTGACGATGCGTGTTCGCCAATGACGGCGAGCGCCTCCTCGGCCGCAGCCTCCAGCCGTTCTGAGCCGAGCGCGTCGAACCTGCGCCGCTGGGCAAAATCCGTGACGAATTCCCGCATTTGGGCGATGCTGCGGGCGTCGAGCTCGATCTCGAGGCTCGCTCGCCGCCCGACGGCGGTGTTCGCTGCAGCCGCAACGACCAGTACCAAGCTCCCCGCGGTGAGGCCGTTCTGGGACACGGCGTCCCACACGGTTCCTGCTGGGAACGAGAGCAGTCCGAACTCCACGCACAACCCGACGACCAGCGGAAGCAGGATGACCAATGCGTCGCGCGCGCTGCGCAGTCGCTGAATGGAGCTGATCACGACACGCAGCACGAGCGGCACCAGGGCCACGATGACGTAGGCGGCCAGAATCGGACGGGGGATGGCGAGTGCGATCGCCCGAAGCTTCGGGACGAATGCCGCAAGCAGGAAGAAGCTCCCTGCGATTGCCCCGAGCCGCCGAGAAGCGCACCGGGTCTGGTTGATGAACGCAGGTCCGACGCCTGCGATGGTCACCGGAAGCGAACCCGCAGCGCCCGACAGCATCGTCCCGACTCCCATGCGCCAGTTGGCCCGCTGCACCTCCCGAAAGTCCAGCGCACGCCGGGTCCGCCACGAGACCATCTGGGTGTTCGACGAGATGCCCTGCATGCGAACGAGGATCGCGAACGACACGATGAGGAACGACGGCAGCATCGAACCGAACGTCTCGTAGTCGATGCCCCATCCCGGACTGCTGCCGACGTCTGCGAAACCCACCCACGCTGCGTCCGCGACGAGTTCGAAGTCGTAGGCACCTAGACCCGCTGCCACGGCCAGTCCAACGGCCAATCCCAGCGCGGGACCCCAGATGCGCCACGGTCTCGGCCCCCAGACCGAGATGAGCACAATCGTCAAGGCGGTTCCCACGACGCTGACCGGGACGAACCAATCGAGACGCTCCTCCATGGAGCTTCCGGCGTCTGCAAGCACGGGCACGACAGCCGCGAACGCCAGGATCAGGACCGTCCCGCGTACCTGCGGGGTCACCAGTCGCCGCAGGTACGACAGCCTCAGGCCGATCACCACCTGAAACAGGCCCGAGACGACAACCAAGGCGGCCAGCGTGGCCGGGCCGCCGCTTGCCAATGCGAGGATGCAGAACGGCAGGCTGACCAAATCGACCGTCGCGACATAGAGGCTGTCGCTGCGCAGGCGTCCCAGCTTTGCCGTCAGCAGCAGCGTCGTGATGCCGCACACGACCATCGACGCGACGACGGCGCGTGCACCCGTGCCATCTGACTCGCCAGCGAGCTGCACGACGAGCGCGGGAAGGATCGCCAACGGCACGACCATCAGCAAGCCCAGTTGGGCGCCGATGCCCGCTGTGATCCGTCGGCTCGGAATCTCGTCCGGCTCGTAGGTCGGTGCCAGCGGGGCACCACCCGCAGTCACGCCCTGACACTAGTGACACTGACTATCCACAAGCTTGGCTGAGAGTCCATGGCAGCGCGCGAAGCGCGTACGAGTAGCGCTGGGAGTCAGCGCAGGGTGAGCCTCTAGATTGAGAAGTCGGCCGGCGCACACCGCACCGCTCCAGCAGCTGCACGCCTGTGCCGACAGTTTCATCAGCGAACGGGGAGTCGTCCATGGCAGTTCACGCGAGTACGCCGATCGAGCTGATCGAAGGGGTGTACGCCGGGCTGGGCGACGCCGTGGCGTTCGGGCGTGAACGGCTGGGTCGGGCGCTCACGCTGTCGGAAAAGATCCTGGTCGCACACCTGTCAGGTCGCGACCAGGAACTCGAGCGCGGCGTCTCCTACGTCGACCTGGCGCCGGACCGCGTCGCCATGCAGGACGCCACGGCCCAGATGGCGTGGCTGCAGTTCATGACCGCCGGACTCGACGAGGTGGCGGTGCCCACCACGACGCACTGCGACCATCTCATCCAGGCTCGCGTCGACGGCAAGCGGGACCTGCTCGCCGCCTCGGAGAACAATGAGGAGGTCTACGACTTTCTCGAGAGCGTGTGCGGCCGCTACGGCGCCGGGTTCTGGAAGCCGGGCAGCGGCATCATTCACCAGGTCGTGCTCGAGCAATACGCGTTCCCCGGCGGCATGATGATCGGCACCGACAGCCACACACCCAATGCCGGCGGCCTGGGCATGGTGGCGGTCGGCGTCGGTGGTGCCGACGCCGTCGACGTCATGACGGGTTTCCCCTGGAACGTGCGTTGGCCAAAGGTCATCGGCGTTCATCTGACCGGAGAGCTGTCCGGTTGGAGTGCGCCAAAAGACGTGATCTTGAAGGTAGCGGAAGTCCTCACCGTCTCCGGCGGCACCGGTGCGATTGTGGAGTACTTCGGCCCGGGCGCTGAATCGCTGAGCGCCACCGGCAAGGGAACCATCTGCAACATGGGCGCCGAGATCGGCGCCACCACATCGCTGTTCGGCTACGACGCCGCGATGGCCCGCTACCTCTCGGCCACCGGTCGGGAGGCGGTGGCGGCTGCGGCCGACGCCGTCGCTGAGCACCTGCGGGCTGACGACGAGGCGATGGCCGATCCCGCCTCCCACTACGACCGGGTCATCGAGATCGACCTGTCGCAGCTGCGCCCCCACATCAATGGTCCCCACACGCCCGACCTCGCCCGCGAGGTGTCGGCTCTGGGTGCGGAGGCGAAGGCCGAGGGCTGGCCGCTTGAGATCAGCGCAGCGCTCATCGGCAGCTGCACGAACTCCAGCTACGAGGACATCACCCGCGCCGCCTCCATCGCCCGCGATGCCGCCGCCAAGGGACTGCGGACGCAGACGCAGCTGCTGGTGACTCCCGGTTCCGAGCAGGTACGTGCCACCATCGAGCGAGACGGTTTGCTCGCCGACTTCGAAGCGCTGGGAGCGGTGGTGCTCGCGAACGCCTGCGGACCCTGTATCGGCCAGTGGGACCGCTCAGGCGACGAGAACTACGTCCCCGGTCAGGCGAACGTGATCGTCACCTCCTACAACCGCAACTTCCCCAAGCGAAACGACGGCGACGCGGCGACGCTGGCGTTCGTCACCTCACCTGAGACGGTCATGGCACTGGCGCTGGCGGGCACGCTGGACTTCGACCCGGTCGACGGCGTGCTGCATACCGATTCCGGGGAGCCGGTCACGCTGCCGACCCCGGTGGGCGTCGAGCTGCCGCCGGCCGGTTTCGACCCCGGCGAGAGCGGATTCGTGGCGCCGCCGGCGGATCGGGGCAACATCGAGGTGCGGGTCTCGCCGACCTCGGACCGCCTGCAGGTGCTCGAGCCGTTCGAGCCATGGGACGGCAACGACTACGAAGACCTCCCGGTGCTGGTGAAGGCCAAGGGCAAGTTCACCACCGATCACATCTCGATGGCCGGTCCGTGGCTCCGGTACCGGGGGCACCTCGAGAACATCTCGGGGAACCTGTACCTGGGGGCGGTGAACGCCTTCGACGGCTTCGAGGTCGGGCACAGCAAGAACCACTTGACGGGTGAGACGCAGCCGTACCCGGAAATCGCGAGGGCATACCACGAAGCCAGCGTCAACTGGGTCGTGATCGGCGACGAGAACATGGGCGAGGGCTCGAGCCGAGAGCACGCCGCCATGGAGCCCCGCTTCCGGGGCGGTCTCGTAGCGCTGTGCCGCAGTTTCGCCCGCATCCACGAGACCAACCTGAAGAAGCAGGGCATGCTGCCGCTCACGTTCGCGGACCCGGCCGACTACGACCGCATCGGGATCGACGACCGGATCTCGGTGCGAGGCCTCGCGGACCTCGCGCCCGGGCGGCCCGTCACCGTGGAAGTGCGCTCTGCGTCGGGTGAGACGTACTCGTTCGAGGCCAACCACACCTTCAGCGCTGATCAGGTGGAATGGTTCAAGGCCGGATCGGCGCTCAACATCATCAAGGCGTCGCTCTGAAGCTGAGCCACGACGCGAGGAAGCCGGCCCGGGGGGTGGGCCGGCTTCTTCGCTGAGGTCTTTGGGCGTGGGGGACGCTGTAGACCTGTTGCCGGTCGGAGCGGGGGCTTCCGATCCGGCACTCGCCCGCCTGGGTGGGGGGACACCGTGCGGCGGTGCGATATGTGAAGCGGTTTGGGGTAACCGCTCAAGAACAAATTACCCCTGTCATCATTATCGGGCCAGCAGTTAGCGCAGATAGTTTCTATCTCTTTTGGAGATGTACGAAACCTGGGCGCTAGCGTGAGCTCATGGACCTGAAATACCTTGACGCGCTGGCTGCGGTGGCGACGCATGGTCGCTTCTCCGCGGCAGCACGCGCACTGCACACCGTGCAGTCCAACGTGTCCAGCCACATCGCAAAGCTGGAAGAAGAGCTGGGCGCCGTCTTGGTGGATCGCGCCGTGGGGTCGTTGACTCCTGAGGGCGAAGTCGTGCTGGCTCGCACCAAGCGCATCAACGGCGAGATCGCGGCGATGCGAGCCGATGTCGCATCGATGACCTCCCATGTGACCGGCGACGTCCACATCGGCATCATCGGCACCCCCGGACGTTGGCTGCTGCCGCCGTTCCTGGACGAACTGCGTAGGCACCACCCCGATGTCGACGCCACGGTCGTCGACTCCACCACGTTGGCACTCACCCGTCTGCTCGAAGGCGGTGAGCTCGACCTCGCGGTGGTGAATGCCCCGCTCGACCACGAGGAGTTGGTGGCCACGCCCCTGTTCACCGAAGAATTCGTCGTCATCGCCCCCACCGGGCACGCTCTCGCAGCACTGGGCGATCGTGAGGTGAGCTTCACCGAACTCGAGCAGTACGAGCTGCTGCTGGGGCCTCCCGGCTCGGTCATGCGCATGCTCATCGACTCCGCAGCGGCACGGCATGGCGTGACACTGCGGACGATGGCACAGCTCGACGGCATCCGGCTCACTGCCACGCTCGCCTTCCAGGGCTACGGCCCGGCGATCGTGCCGATCACCTCGATCCCGGTCTGGACCGATCGAGGCGACTGGAGCGTGCTCACCGTCGCGGACCTGCCGCCCCGCCAGGTCGCGCTGGCCATCCGCCGGCGCGGCATGCTCTCTGCCCCCGCAGCGGCGGCCCGCGACGTACTCCGCACGGTGATGCGCAGCGTTTCGCGTCGCATCCCCGGCATCACCGCCGCATAACCTCCCCGCAGTGGACCTGCAGCTGCGCGCCGGGGCAAGCGGCCATGTCACGGCCGGCATCACCGCCCTCGGCGGCCGGACGGCGATGCTCATTTCCGCCGACAGTCCCCACCGGCGGGGTGCCCTGTCGCCCGCCGACAGCGAGACCATCGTCGCGGGCCTGCAGACCGCCCTCGCGAAGCGTCTGCCGGTGGTCCTCATGCTGTCCTCCAGCGGGGCCGACGCGCACTACGGCGTCGCGGCGCTGCATGGCTGGGGGGAAGCCGCGCGGGTGCTCGTGCGGTGCTCTGGAGTGGTTCCGGTCCTGGCCGGCGTGACGGGACAGGCCATCTCAGGCATCGCGCTGCTGATCGGGCTGTCCGACATCGTGGTGATGTCCGACGACGCCTACGCCTTCGTCAGCGGACCGGTCCCGGTGCGCGAGATGACCGGTGTGGCCATCGGACCCGATGAGCTGGGCGGTGCTCCGATTCATGCCAGCGCCTCAGGAACGGCGTCGGCCGTCACCTCCGCCGACGGCGTGGCGGAGGTGCTGACCGAGATTCTGAGCTACCTGCCATCGCACTGCGATGAGCTGCCGCCCTTCTTCGAGACCAGCGATCCACGTAACCGCCCGACTCCTGGTGCGGGCGAAATACTGCCGTCCGTGCCGACGGGCGCCTACGACGTACGAGACATCATCACCGAGCTGGTCGACGAGGGTTGCCTCACCGAATTGCGGGCCGAATGGGCGCCGAACCTCGTCACGGGGTTCGCCTCGCTGGGCGGGTACTGCGTGGGCGTGGTCGCGAATCAGCCCATGAGCATCGCAGGCACGCTCGACATCGCCGCCAGCCAGAAGGGCGCCCGCTTCGTCAACTTCTGCGATGCCTTCGGCCTGCCGCTCATCACCTTGGTGGACACGCCCGGCTTCTATCCCGGCAAAGACCTCGAATGGCGCGGGATGATCCGCCATGGCGCGCAGCTCGCGTTCGCCTATGCACGCGCCACGGTGCCGCGGGTCGCCGTCGTGCTGCGCAAGTCCTACGGCGGCGCCTACATCGTCATGGACTCCAAGACCATGGGCAACGACGTGTACCTGGCGTGGCCCAGCGCCGAGCTGGCCGTCATGGGTGCATCCCAGGCAGCCCAGATCCTGCGCCGGGGTGCCGATGAGAGCGAGCTCGCCGACTATGTCTCCGATTACGAGGACACGTACTTGAATCCCTACGTCGCGGCCGAGCGGGGCTACGTCGACAGCGTCATCGATCCCGCCGACACGCGCCGCGAGCTCATCGACACGCTCGACATGCTGGCGACCAAGCGCGAACGGCTGCGACAGCGTCGCCACGACAACGCTCCCCTGTAAACGCCAGGTTCCGATAGCTGCCGAGGCGGCAGGAGGCTCTGCGACGTTGCGACCGGCTGGATCGCTGGAGCAGAGAGTTCTGCCGCCTCCGCAGCGGGCGCAAATGTCCCCACTGGGTGCCGGACTCGCGCGGCAGCGTTCGATTGGGTACATTCGGCGGCGCGAACGAGGGGGACTGATGGCGCAGGACAGCTTCACGATCACCGACAACCGCACCGGACAGTCGGTGACCGTTCCCGTGGTCGACGGCACGATCTCCGCGGCCGCACTGCGCGAGCTGGACCGAGGCATGTGGTTCTACGACCCTGCCTACCTCTCCACCGCGAACTGCAATTCGAAGATCACCGAGATCGACGGCGACGCGGGGATCCTGCGGTACCGCGGCTACCCCATCGAGCAGCTCGCCGAGCAGTCCAGCTTCCTCGAAGTCGCCTACTTGCTGATCCACGGCGAGCTGCCCACCGAGGCCGAGGCCGCCGAGTGGATCCACCACATCACGTTCCACACCTACGTGCACGAGGACATCACGCGCTTCATCAAGGGCTTCCGCTACGACGCCCACCCGATGGGCACGCTGGTCTCCACGATCGCTGCGCTGTCCACCTTCTACCCCGAGGCGAAGGACATCGACGATCCGTACACGCGGCTGGTGCAGATCATCCGGCTGATGGCCAAGATGCCGACGATGGCGGCGTTCACCTACCGCAATCGGATGGGTCTGCCGTACGAGTACCCGGTCAACCACCTCAGCTACACCGCGAACTTCTTGCGGATGATGTGGAGCGTGGCCGATCCCGACTACGAGCCCGACCCCACGCTGACCCGGGCGCTGGACGTGCTGTTCATCCTGCACGCCGACCACGAGCAGAACTGCTCCACCACCACGATGCGCACGGTCGGATCCAGCCGGGCCGATCCGTACTCGGCGGTGGCGGCAGCGACCTGCGGGCTGTACGGGCCGCTGCACGGGGGTGCGAACGAGCAGGTCATCCGGATGCTGCACGAGATCGGCAGCTTCGACAACGTGGCTGAGTACGTCGAGCGCGCCAAGTCGGGTGACGTGCTGCTGCAGGGCTTCGGCCACCGGGTCTACAAGAACTACGACCCTCGGGCGAAGATCATCAAGGAGACCGCCGATGCGGTGTTCAAGGTGACGGGCCTGAACCCGCTGCTCGACATCGCCATGAAGCTCGAAGAGGTCGCACTCAGCGATTCGTACTTCAAGGACCGCCGGCTGTACCCCAACGTCGACTTCTACTCGGGGCTCATCTACGAGGCGATGGGCTTCCCGTTGGACATGTTCACGGTGCTGTTCGCCATCGGGCGGACACCGGGGTGGCTGGCGCACTGGGTCGAGATGCTCGACGATCCCGAGCAGAAGATCTACCGGCCCCGCCAGAAGTTCACCGGCCCGGACGAACGCGACTACGTGCCGATCGAGAACCGCTAGCCGGCTCTCCCTCGCTGCGCGACCAACCTCCGTGGCGCAACACTGACTGTTGAAGCGAGTCTGTAAGGTACGCGCTATGGCGAAGCGCATCGGTTCCCGGAGCGGATTCCTGTTCGCCACGCCGAGCGCGCTGCACGGTGCCGCGCGAGTGTTCGATGCATGGGGCCTGTACGACGATTACAACTTGGGCGACACGCTTGAGCACGATGTCGCGCTTGGATTCGTGCAGGACTGGCTCTCCCTAGAGGATGACGCCCGCGCTGCATTCTCCAACCGCCGCGTCGCCATCGGCACGTGAACGACCTAGAGCGGAGCCCAGACGACGGCACGCCGTCGCCGGAAGAACTCGACCCTGACGCACTGCGCCGCGTGGAGGAGCTGCTCGAAGAGGCACCTTCCGAAGTCCGCAAGGTCGTTGCGTCTCTGACATCTGTCTCGATTAAGCAACAGGTCCAATGGCTGATGCCGTCGCTCGTCGAGATGCTTGGGAGTCTCGCAGACCGACACAAGGACTTGGCCGTCACGATCACGAACGACATCGTTGAGCGGCGCCAGCACCGAGAGAAGATTGAAGACAAGGTCATCGACGGCGACAATCGGCGAGCCGATCGTGGTCAGTACCTCTCGTGGATGTTCGCTGTGCTGGCGCTGGTGTTCGGATTCGTGCTGTTGCTCACCGACCGATCGGCTTGGGGTCTTGTGCTCGTACCTACCGCTGTTGTGCCACTCCTGAGCGTCAATCTCATCGGCCGTGTGGCCGCCGCCCGCGAGCGGACGCAGAAGATGCGACTCGCCGAGCGCCAAAACGGGACAGGTCAATCCGCTTTGTCTGAGAGTGCCGAATAACGATCGACTACGCGGCTCGCGATCCAGCGAAGGCATTCTGACGAGTGAGCAGCGGCGGAACGGCGTTACTGAGGCGATCGCCGGCGTCTCGGTCCTGGTCTTCGAGGCTCCAACGCCAAGTGGTCGGGGGCGTCGGCGGGGTCGAGCAGAGTGTCGCGCGCAAGTGCCGTGCGATAGACGCGGACGCACGCGGCTAGATCCTCGCCGTCGGGTGGCGCCGCGAGTATGAGTGCGGCAATGAGTTCTTTGCGGCTCGTCCTATCACCGAAAGCCTCCACCAGTCGAACCAGAGCATCCAGCCTCCCGCTGAGAGGGACGGCGAGCGCCAATCCAACGCTTCGCTCATCGAGATCGACAAGAGGGGTGTCAGCCCGAACGGCTTCGGTCATCCGAGCGGTCCATCCACAGTGCTAGCGTACGATAATCACGTATCTATCGCGTGTCTATCACGCCTCAGGCCTGCACATGACGAGGGGATTCACCTGTGGCGACATCGACGCAACGGCCAACACGGGACAATCCGAGGCAGTCGTCCGCCCGCCCAAGACGCCCGCGGCCTTCGCTGCTGCATCCGGCGAACTTCATACTCGCAACCCGCGATACCGGCTACAAGACAACAGCGTTGGCGATAGCTGAACTGATTGACAACTCGTTGCAGGCGGGTGCTACCGAGGTACGCGTGTGGGTCGCGGCTGACGAACGACTGACAACGCATCCGATCGAGATCAGCGTCGCGGACAACGGCTCGGGGATGGAGGCTGACACACTCGCAAAGGCTCTCACCTTCGGTGGCTCAACCAGGTTTGACGATCGTTCGTTCCTGGGACGATACGGAATGGGACTACCCAATGGGGCCCTCAGCAGGGCACGATGCGTTGAGGTTTACTCCTGGACTGACGAACGAGTGTGGATGGGTCGGCTGGACGTTGATGACATGGTCGATAACGGATGGCGCACGTTGCCGCCGATTGACGAGGTCGACGCGCCCCCTTTCCAGCCCGCCTCGAAAACGGGCACAGTTGTTCGGCTCTTGCGCTGCGACCGGCTCGAATACAGACGGGTGTCGACTATCGAGAAACACCTGACGACAGATTTGGGTCGCATATACCGCGAGTTCTTGCGTGCCGGACTGATTCTCCTTCTCAACGACACTCCGGTTGAACCGAGCGACCCCCTCATGCTCGACGATGCTGGCCGGGCGGCAGGAGCACGCCAATTCGGCGACGTGCTGGTGTATCGGCTGGCTAGCGACGAGGGTGAGGGTCGCATCGAAGTGCGATTCAGCGAACTCCCCATCGAGCGGTGGCACAGCTTGTCCGCATCCGAGAAACGGCGGCTCGGTATCACTAACGCCCCGTCGGTGTCGGTGCTGCGCGCTGGTCGCGAAATCGATCGCGGGTGGTTCTTCATGGGAACGAAGCGTCGACAGAATTATGACGATTGGTGGCGGTGCGAAGTTCGCTTCGACCCCGTCCTCGATGAGTCGTTCGGGATCACCCACGCAAAACAGGCCATCTCCCCACAGCAAGAACTCAGCGATCTACTCTCCAAGGATCTTGAGCCGATCGCCCGCGCACTCAACAACCGGGTCCGACGTCGGTTCGAGCTAATCAAGGTTTCAACTCCCCTCAGCAACGCCGAAAGACGCGCAGCACTGGCTGAAGACGGCCTGCCGCCGTTGCCCGCGCGATCCGGTCCAATGCCGCCCGATCTTGAACACGTACTTGCCGCCAATGAACTCACCCTGACCCGTGATTGCCCCTACCAGTTGGTGGTCGGCGAGCTGTCCACGACCACTGCGTTCGAGGCATTCGTACAGAAAGGGCGACTTGTGGTGGCGCTCAACAGCCGACATCCCCTTTTCCGTGACCTCTACGGCCCACTCGCCAGCAGCGAGGCACGGTCAGACCAAGAAACGGCGACTCAAATCGCCCTGGCTGTGCTTGCAGCAGCGCGTGCCGAATGGTTGGCTACCCGGAGGTCCGAGCGGACAGCGCGCCATGAGTTCCGGCGAGCATGGTCAGACGTATTGGCTAGCTTCTTCAACGCACCGGCATGAGCGACATCTGGTACTCGCTTCCGGCTCCAGCAACCCTCTCCCCGACCCAGCGGGATGAGTTCCTGTCCGCGGCTGGCTCTCTTGGGGAGACCGTCGCGCCTAGCTCGAAGGCATCGAAATGCACTGCGATCAACGCCGCTCTCGGCGTTCTCGCTGATCTAGCCAGTCAAGGCTGGCAACTGCGCGTCGAAGCGAAGGGCCTCCTCGTGTGCCCCCCGACAGCCGAAGCTGATCCCGCAGCCGAGAAGCAACGCGTCCGAAGCCAGGAGTTGCTCAAGCGGGACGAACAACTCGCGATCCCTTCGGTACGGCGGTTTATCGAGAAGATGGAGAGGCCTCGCGAGTTCCGAGGCGCGTTCGTGTCGATCTTCAGCCTCATGCGCGATGGAAGCGAACTCGCCGATGCACTCGAGTCCGTCGGGCCCGGTCGGGCCGCGATCGACCCGTACGTTCAGATCGTCTCCAGTACAGATCGGTGCGCCCAGACCGGCCTCCGCCTGCTCGACATCTGGCGGTACTTCCGACATACATGGAGCAACCAACTCAGCAGCACGCCGGGCAGGACGATGCAACTCCTCGTCCGCGATCGCGCAGCCCCCTTTCACACGGTCATCGGGATTGCTGCGATCGGCAGCGCGATCGTCCAGATTGCCGAGCGAGACAAATGGATCGGCTGGCAGTCCGAAGATGTGCTGGCACGGTTGGAGAGGGCCCCCGACCTGCGATGGGCGAGGTGGCTGATGCGCCGACTCGAAAGCGGACTCGACGAGATCTACCTGGACGACCTAATTGAGGACGGCCTCTACTGGCCGAGTCTGTGGAGCGAGCCGACCAACGACAGCATTGAGAAACTGCGGCAAGAAGCCGCCGTCCGGCGACGGGACCACAACCGATTCGCGAGGAGATCGGACTTTACGACTCCCAGTGATCCGGCCGATACGGCCATTTGGACCAAGCGTGCGAAATCTGATCTCTTCAGGAGCAAGCGTTGCCTTGCCCTAGGTGAATTACTTACCGCCAAGAAGGCCCTCGCCAAGTACTTGACGCCCAAGCCAACTCGCGCAGGGCTCCGATCCGCGCTCCAAGACAGAGAGGCTCGCCGCGCGATCTCGTCGATCCGGCGGCGGGCTAAGGCTGAGGCCGTCGGAACAGAGATTGCCGACCTCACTGTTTGTGGCGCGCTTCCGCCCTATAACGCGCTGATCGGCGGCAAGCTCGTCGCGATGCTCGCCGTCAGCCCGACGGTCGTTCGTGCCTACCGCAATCGATACAGCGCGTACGCCAGCCAGATCGCTTCCTCGCTGGCTGGTCGCCCAATCAGGCGACGGTCCAATCTCGTCTTCGTTGGGACGACATCGCTCTACGGATCTAGCTCCAGCCAATACAACCGACTACGGCTCCCCGAAGACGTGCTCGGATCTCGAACCGAGATAATCTTCGCGCCACTCGGGCGATCGCGGTCATTCGGCACTTCTCACCTCTCCGCTTTCACAGTGAGGGCGCTCGCGAAGCTGGCGGAGGAGACGCGTACAGGGGCCCGAGTCAACAGCATCTTCGGCGAGGGAGTGAATCCGAAGCTGCGGAAGGTCCGCGAGGGCCTCGACATCCTCGGATGGCCATCGGAAGAACTCCTCCAGCACCGGAGGCCCAGGCTTGTCTACGGCGTAGCGTTGGTCGACAATCTGCTCCCGTATCTACTCGGCGTGGACGACGAACCTCACTACCTGTTCCGCCGCAACGCCGCCAACGACGTCGAGCGCATTTGCTCTTGGTGGTACGAGCGATGGCTCGAACGGCGAGCCCAGTCAGACGCGGTGCGCGACACACTCCGGCAGCATCGCCTCGACCGACCGGTTTGCCACGGAGCGCGAGTCACGCTGCCTGCAGCACCAGCCGACTCGGATGAATCCAGCTAGATCCCGCCAGCCGAGGCCCGTCATCGCTTTATCGGGCCAAATACCTCGGAGCTAGGGGTCAACGTCAAGATCAATCCACCAAGGTCCTCACCCTTACCCACCACAGCGTTCAAGATGCGCACATCACTACCCGGTGCAAGGGTCTCGTAGTCACGACTGGCCCGCAACAACACCTCACTGCCATCGCTAGTGAGGCGCCCCAGCCAGCTGGTCGGCCCATTCCTACTGAGGATGGAAACCTCCCCGTCAACGAAGTTCGATTCTGGGTCACGGCTAGTGAAGGACGAGTCCCAGTACTCGTCGCACAGCTGGCGGACCGGACAATGCCAACACTCGACCGACGGAGTGGCGACCGGCAATGGAGCGAGAACCAGGGACTCAGCCTTCGCGATTTCGTCTCGGAGCCAGTCGTGCAACTCCCCCCAATCCGATGGCGGTTCCACCTCCTGAATCCCGTCGACGTATCCGAGCGCTAGCGATCCGACCGGTAGCCGCCGTGCGTTGGCTGTCTCATCCAGCTGCCAGAGCAATCCGTAGAGGTGCAACTGGAGCTTGTGGCTCTCCGAGGGCTGTCCGGTCTTGAAGTCGATTATGTCGGCGCGATCTGAATGGACGACCAGTAGATCGATGCGGCCGGCGAAGTGGATATCTTCGGCCACCAGCGTCGCTTCTAGATGCCGTCCCTCCCCCAAACTCCCTCGCTTGACCGGGTTACCGCTGTGGTGCCTGTCGCGTACTGACTCGCAGGGAGCCGCGGGGCTCCGCGACACGAGGGCCTGAATCCCCCGGCGCATCTCCGCGGCACGGCCCTCAAGCCGCGCCCTCAGGCCACCGAGCCGAGGTGCCATACGAGGATTCGAAGAGAGCCTCTGAATATGCTCATCAACGCAGCGAGCCGCGATCTTGCTGTAGCCGCCAAGCCCGCGTATCACCGCAACCGCGCGCTCGTCGGCGGGGGACATACAACCCGCCTTACTCAACTCCTTGAGGACCAGTTCGACGCCTTCATGGACGGCCGTTCCCAGTAGTGCCGCGTCGGTTACACGGTCGGGAAACCCGGGTCTGTCCCACACGTCAGGGTAGGAGGCACGCCTAAGCGCGTAGCGACGCGGGCACGCGCCGACTTCTGCGAGACTCGAGAAGCTCCACCGAGCTGGCGCACCGAGCCAGATACCTGAGATACCGACCGCTGTCTCGAATGCCCGTGGAGCGGTCATAGACCGAGCGCTTGGAGCACGGAATGACTGGCTCGTGGCAGATTCCGTGTGATCAAGATCTCATCGACGAGGTGCACGGGCACCGTGGTGCTGAATTCCGCCGTCTCTCGAAGCCGCTCATCAGCCGCGGTGTCAGGAGTCAGTGGGGTGTGGACCCCCACGATGAGTTCACTTCTCTCCCCCTGAGCCAAGATGGGCGCTTCGACCGTGCCGATTCCCGGAACCTCAATAGCGGCGTTCCTAGTGAACTCGACCGCCTCCGTCTCTAAGCGCTCAAGGTCCGCGAACAATCGGTCTGTAGACCCCTTAAGCCGATCCTTGTCAAGTGCAGGCGGGACATCGTCGAGGAGATAGCGGAGCAAGCTGGCGCCGACGTGCCGGTCGAGCAATTCGTGCTCAAACCTGTTCCTGAAGCTGCGGAGACAGCGATAGCACGAGTGGTCGCATCCCGACGGACAGCCTTCAAGGACGAAGAGTGCCTCGTCGAAGATCGCCCTGCCCATCTCGCCGATGCGCTGGGCGAAGCCTGCCCCGCCAGCGAGTGTGTCGTACACGTAGATTTCGGCTTCGAGTCCTGCGTGACCGTCAGGAGTGAGGGCCGGCCGATACTCAGCCTGCAACTCATCCTTCTCGATCTCTAGCACCCGTGACGCTGCGATTGTGATGGACTCGGCCAGAGTTCGAAGAGCGACGTCAGTCGCCAAGTAGCCGGGTTGCAGAGTGACTGGACTGGATGCCTGTAGCCCCACGAGCAGAACGTCGGAGATGAAGTCCGTCCCTAGCACGAGCCCGGAAGTCGCAGCAGATCCGGAACACGTCGGCTCCCTGTCGTCCGGATATGGTTTCGGATGCGCACCGGCGAGGCGGCTTGAAGGCTGAGCTGTCGGCCCGATCACTCCGCACCTCGTGCAATAGGTGTAGCCCTCGCGCCTCGGCCCGCTGTTAGTCACCAAGAGGTGGGTGCGATGGAAGTACCTCCGAAGGCGTGGGGTCACGGCCTGCCAGCGATTGGGATCGGCCGGTCCCTCGGCAACGAGTTTTGCCCTGGTTGCGTAGCTCCGCGCTGGCTGATCCTCGGGCGAGGTCCCTTCCTCTTGTGCCTGCGGGTGAGCAAACCCTGGTGGCCGCATCCAGTTCTTTGCGGCTCCAAAAGACCCTTCGCTTCCGCAAGCTGGGCAGTCGCGCTTCTCACCTCGATCTGCATCTCGGAGACCGGTTGTCGCTGCGTATCTGCAGACACTGCACTCAAAGTAGAGGCGGCGGTCCTGCCACGCCTCGAACCGATCCGACCGCATCGGTGAGTACAAGGCTCCAGAACTCCAGAGCTTTCCATCGATCCACACTTCTTTGCCCGGCGCATACTGGGTGAGCGCGGCGGACAGACCTTGACTTGGCGCGTACTCGAAGGCTGGCCGGAAGCGAGTTGACCGGTTCCGGTCGAAGACGTGGAACGACACGACGTCGGTCGGAAACGCGTACCGCGGCAGCACACCCTTGTAGAGGAGGCGATCTAGCAGGTTTGTTGCCGATCTGACCGCGGTGCTGGACTCCTCACCAACCTCCGCTGGCGCCTCGATAAATGGCTCCGCAGGTTCGTCGCTCGCTTCTCCGGCAGAGGCGCTCCCCAATTCCGAGTCTGCGTCGGACTCGTCATCGGTCCCGGTTCCTTGCGTTGTTGGCATCGCTGCGTCAACGACCCGGAGCGTCTCGGCAACAAGTTGCGTTAGCAAATCATCGCGATCGCCCTGCGCAATCGCATCTGGCAGCCAACCGCTGACTGCCTCCTGGAGTTCCTTCTCGTTGTTGCGTAGCCATTCCTCGAAGTCCTTGCGGCTGAGTGTCGACTCGTCATCTAGGAATCCGCGGACGGTTCCGAGGACCTCGAATAGCTGAGTCTGATTCTCGGGGTCGACGTGAGGAAGCCTCGCTTCGTGGTAGCGCTGGAAGAGGTATGCGGTGACATGCCGTCGCGCGATTGCGGCGTTGTCGAGCGTCAGAGTCGGATCCTCGACCTGGCCTCGGATCATCGATTCCGGTTCGCGGAAGTACTGCTCATCGTGGCTGTCGGCACTCCCAAAGGCGACCACCGTGGCCACCGCGTTGCCCCGCCGCCCAGCGCGGCCGGCGCGCTGTTGATAGCTGGATCGCGCTGGAGGCATGTTCCGAAGCGCAACACCTGAGAGGGCGCCGATATCGATCCCGACCTCCATCGTTGTGGTCGATGACAGAACGTCGATCGCCGTCCGAGCTTGTTCGCCGGGCGCGGGCAGCCCGATGTCGACGTCTTGGAAGAGCAACTCGTACTGCTCTGCTCGAGAGAACACTTCGTCGACTTGAGCTGCGTTGAGCTGTGCTGTGTGCTCGGCGGCAATCAAAGCGAGCGGCGCCTCATGCTCCGGCCCTAGCGCACGGACCGAACTCGCGCGGTAGTAGCCCTTTCGAGCAGCGAAGACGAGATCCTCATCCGGGTCAATCGGAGTAACCGTGTCCGGGCGGCCGCAAACCATGCACTTGGCGGGCCCAGGGTGCGGTCGCTGCGTCGACCTGCATGCCTGGCAATAGCCCCATTCCCCACCAACATCCAACGCGAGATGCTGGGCGAGCATTCGGTACGACTTTTGCGCCACGTTCTCTGTGAACATCTCCAGGAGTTCCGGCAACCACCATTTCTTGAACTGCTTGACCGCTTCCCGGTCACCAAACCACCGATCCAATGCCGTGAAGTTCCCCGAGTGGGGTCGAACTCCCTGGCTGGTGTTCCAGAAGCTCGGCGACATGCTTCGAAACCAGTATCCATAACCGGACCAATAGGAAACCCACATTCGGGCAAGCGACACCTTCTCCGCTGGACTCGTGACGCCCGGAAGGTCTCGCAGCCCCTCGATGTCGGCAGTGAATTTCCCTCGTTCGCGGACGGTCGCTAGGGCCAGAGAGGGCATTCCGAAGTACTTGCTCCTGAGGGTCTCGTTGATCGCGCGCAGAAGTGCTTCGGGTGGGTTTTCGGCACGTACGTCCATGACCAGGTCTAGGGCGTCCATGGGATCGGCGAGCACGCCGTCACTCAGTGCACGTGCTACCGCAGAGCTGACATGCAACGATTCTGTTCCCTTGAGCTTTGGCCTAAGCCGCACGCCCATTTGCTCTGAAGCCAGTAACACAGCGAGGTACAGGTCGTCGAGGCTCAATCGGTCCGCCAAACGGGGGACTTTCGCGAGTTCCGTCCACCCAGCGAGTACGAGAGGACGTAACGCGTCGCGCATCGAATAGTCCTGCAGATTGGGGGCGAGCCTCGCAGCGGTCTGCCGAGAATCCGAAAAGATGAGGATCTTCCGGCCTTGCAGCGGCGCAAACCGCGTCGCCGGCTGAGAACCTGGTGGCTGGACTTGTAGCTGCCGGGCGATTAGGGCTTGGAACGGCTGATCACCCTTCGTCTGATGATCTTGCACCGAGGTACGCCCGAATGCCGCGGTTTGACCGCAAACCCCGCATGGCCGAAACTCCCCCAGGCTGGCGTCCGCCAGCGAGGCGCTCTCGTCATCGGTCGATGGCGGAAGCATGCGCTCTGCGCGCATGAATACCTGGCGAATTCGGTTTCCCAGGCGGTCCGGGTTGAGGCGACCCGTGACTAGGTCCAAGTCGGCAGGTTCGATATGCGCGCTTGTCGGAGCTTCGAGTAGGAGGTCGAGAGCGTGCAACTCGCTGACGTGTCCGCCGGCGGTTTCGAAGGATCCACCTGGCTCCGACCAGAGATACGTAGGCGACTCAACGTTGTCGGTGTAGGCACGCGCGTAGGCGGCCCCACAGTTGCGACAGGTGAATAGTTCGAACACCCGCGAACCGCAGGAGCACCGGTCTCGTGGTTGACTCCAAACTCGGCCTACTGGCCCCGGAGGCAGGTCACCTCGAGCGATGCAACCATCGTCGACACAGGCCCAGATCCCTGGAAGTCCTCGGAAGAACCCATGCACCCGACAAGGCAGCAGCCCAGGTGCGCCAGGTCGCTGCCGGGCAGTACTGCCGAGGGCAACGAGGCTTGTCAGAGCGCGATCAGCGAGCGCTCTGCCCACTCCGGGGAAGACCTCGGCCGCAAGTTCGTCCAGCGGCATGGCTTTCTGCATTGTCGTGTTTACGAGGTGGCTCATCGGTGGGAATTCGTGAAGCGCGTCGAACACAGCGGCCGAACTGTCAGAGCTTGCATCGACACCGCGGTATGACAGCAGATCGCGAACAGCCTCCAGCCGCTCGGAGTCGGAATGAGCCTCGTAATAGTTGGCCAAAGAAGTGCCGGCAAGCACCGCCGCGTCCTCTTCGCTGGCCGAACTGGCTCCACCTCTCAGTGCCAGATCACCCGTTATGGTCAAGAAGTTCCGGAGATCCGTGCCAGTGAGTTCCGCAGCGAATTCCGCCGCGGATGCTTGGTTGTTGAAGCTGGCACTCGTGCAAATGATCTGCAATCGGTCAGCAGGAATGCCGAGACGGTCCCGCAGCCTTCGTAGGAGGAGCCCAACCTCGGATCCTGCTGCGCCGCGATAGAGATGCGCCTCATCGACCACGAGGAGCAACCGTTCGTCCTCGTTCTCGGCCAACCAGCTACGGGTACGGTCGAAGATCGGCCGCTCGAGGGGCCTCATGAGCATGTACTCGAGCATGCTGTAGTTGGTTACGAGGACATCAGGCGGATGTTCAAGCACCTCATGCCGCGTGACCAATTCCGTATCGGCGGCCCGCATCACTGCTCGCTGGAAGTTGCCTTCCCTGTCCTGCCACCGCTGCCCCGACTGTCCGAACCAGTACTTCATGTCGGGCTTCGCCGGCCACTTGCCTCGCGATTGCAAGCTCTCGACCAGTTCGGCTGCCGCCGCGCGGTCAGGATCGTCCGGGTCAGCAGCCCGATCGGTGAGACCTACGTAGAAGTCACCAAACGACCGCAGCCGCTGCTGGTCCTTTTGGGCCGTGCGGACGCCTGGATAAGGCGTGCGACTCGTGTATCGCGCAAACCTCGCCGGGCGTCCCGACCA
Organism: Acidimicrobiaceae bacterium; assembly: GCA_026713105.1. Classification (GTDB taxonomy): domain Bacteria; phylum Actinomycetota; class Acidimicrobiia; order Acidimicrobiales; family Poriferisodalaceae; genus Poriferisodalis. The sequence goes on along the minus strand of JAPOPC010000018.1, from coordinate 35,991 downwards.
CGACGAGAATCTCCCGGCCACGCCTTTGTCCCCAAAGATGAGCCGGAGGCGGCCGAGTTGGTCGTTCACCAGGGCGTTCATCGGGTAGAGCAAGACAGCGCGCACGGCCGGCTTGGCGAAGGACTCCGGTTTCGTGGCAGCCTCAATTGCGAGTTTGGAAAGGATCGGTAGCAGGAAGGATTCGGTCTTGCCTGACCCGGTGCCCGTCGTCAACACCAGATTCTTCCGATCCGAGACCGTTGCCTCGATGGCTGCCGCCTGGTGCGAGTACGGCGGATCGTAGATCAGAGGTTCTCGATCGGAGGACGGGGTGGCCATCACTTGGAGCAGTTCCTTGGCTGCGTCAGGGATCGAGAGATCTGAGTAGCGCTTTCCTGTCTTGTAGCGGGGCGTGCTCTCAAGGAACGGTGCTTGAAAGATTGCCCCGGGCTCGTCGAGGAGCTTCTTGCGTTGCTCCACCAGTGCCGGGTGACTGATGTGGTAAGTAGCTTCGATGTAGTCCTGCAGAGCTCGGCGAATCTCGTCGATCGTCTCGCCAATCGTTAGTGCCTCAGTCCTCACCTGGCCTCACTCTCTGGCTCGACCTTGAGCCATGTGCTTCGTTGCAAGAATGCCAACTCGGCGTCGAGCAATTCCTCTGGCACTCGGTAGGCGAAGAGACATCCCGTCTGGTGGCCCAACGGCTCGCCAACGGCATCGAGCCGTCGTTGATCCCATGCGGGGATGGGAGACTTGAACCGAATGATTGCCTCCTGTCGTCGCGAATCGTGCCGAACCGTCACGACTTGCGGCGTCCCCGCTAGGACGTCTAGGGCTGCCTGTAGCCGCCAAGCCTCGTCGCATCCGCGTGCGAGGCGATCAATAGCTGGCAGATCGATCAGGCTGGTCACCTCGCCGTCGGCGACCTCGCAGTAGCACCACTGATCTGCACCGAACTCGGCCAACCTTCTTCCGACGTACTTGCCAGTGTCTCGTGCCCTCGCAGCATGCCAGCGCCCCGGGTAGAACGTCACTGGACTTGTGGGGTCGAGAATCTTGATTGGGCCAACTGATCCGGACGGACCTGCCGCGGCAAGGCGCGTGGCGTACTCCTTCACAACCGAGTCTGGTGCCGCCGTCGGCGGGTGCTTCAGCCATTGCTCAGAGCTCAACTCGCGCAGCCCCATTCCTCCGAGTACTTCCTCAGGTCCCTCGCCCGGCTGAAGCCTTACGTGCCGCGAATGATTGCGGTGCATGACTCGCTCGCGAATCGACGCGTCGCCAATCGGGAGTCCATTGGCGCGGACCCCGAGGAGGACACAAGTCGTAGCGGAGAGAACGACGTATGAAGGTTGAGCCAAGAAGAGAACGCGATGCGACGTGCCTGTCCGCTCGTCGTCTATCGGTGCTTCCACGAGATCTCCATAGCCAACGAGGCTCTCGATCATCTCTCTGACAACAGACTCGCCCGTATCGAGTCGCCTGTAGGAGCCGAGCCCAAAGAGAACGTCGTGGACGCGCCGCTCAAGTCCGATCGGAGTGGTTGGACAATCAAACGAAGCTGCCCTGCGGGTGACCTCCGCAAGCACTTCCGGCGCTTCGAGGTCAACCTCGCTGGATTCAAATCCGAGCGAATCAACTGCCGCCGCCACGACATCGTCTCGATCAAGGTGCACTAGTCCCACGGCCACTCCTCAAGCAGTGACATTCCGGATTCGCCCCCCTTGTCGCCAATCGCAAAGGCGAAGGCCCGCGCTAGTCGTATGAGAGCGGGCCGCTCGAGAGCAAGTTTGATCGCCTCAGACGTGCGGCCGTCCGTTGGCGCGATCGATCCGGGTGCCGTACAAAGCCGCAGTATCAGTTCGGCGAAATCCCCACCAACTTGCCATTCGTGCGCTTCAAGGACTTCTGCGAACGCGACTGCACGTTCCTCCGGGAGGGCCGGCACACAACCCGCCATGTCGACAAGCGTGGCGGCGATCGCCTGCTCTGCGCCGGAGCGACCAACTGCGCCGAACAGGCGGTCCCGAGTGAGATCAGCCCTTTCGAGAGCCTCTCGTTCGAGGTCCCGCCAGCGGTCGCCGGCGATCACCCCACTCAGGCGCGCCACGATCGCATCGTTAACCCGCGATTGCATCCTCGCGGCATTCTGATCCGCCGGCGATGCCGCTCGAGTCCAGCGATGGGCCAATTCGATCATGCGATGGATCGAGTCCGCCGATCGGTTGCCGGTACGCAGCGAGGGTCGTACTGAGAGCCTTGCGAGCGCGTCCAGTCCGCCGCTGACGTGAGGCGGAAGTACTACTGCAGCCTGAAAATCCCCGGCGGACGCCACGGCCAACAGCCCATTCTCGGACCTGATCTCCCGGTCGTCTTGGAGGACAACCTCGAGCGCCTCGGCTGGCGAGCGGACATCCGTCACGGACACCCGGAGATCATCACTGTCCAAGTGGTCGACGAGCCTCGCGTACGGGCCATCGCGGTCAATTCCAGTGTTCCATCGAAGGGGTTCGAAGAGCCGCTCTGCGCGAATCTCCGCCGAGCCCAGCGTGAGGTTGGAGACTACGACCGTCAACTCCTCAGCCTGACCGATGTTCCTATCTAGTTCCCCGTCTCCCTGAACTCCGCGGAGAAGGTCGTGCCATCGATGTTCCCAAACTGGCAGCGCGGACGAGAAGGACCTCGTCGCAAGTGTTCTTCGACCGCTGCGTGTCATAAGTCGAAGTTCGAATCGGACCTTCTCGCCGTGCGGCCCATCTACAACGACCGCTGCGCCCCCACGCCACAGTTCTTCAAGTGTCGGATGGGACGGATAGGTCCACGTCTGAATGCCCTGACCTCGACTTGCCGAACTGGCACTGTCGGCGGGCTCCAGGATTTCAACCACGACTTGACCCGTCGCGACTGCGCTCGCCGACTCGTCGGCACCGAGAAGTTGGATCTCAACGGAATGTGTGCCCATCTCGAGGCCCGTCAGCCGCACAAACACTGTGTCGCGATCGACTGGCCAGCGGATTTCCACCACATCCTCAGCCGTTGACACAACACACCGGGCGACACGACGCGCGCTCCTGATGCCGATAATCGGGTCCTCTCCAGCTGACCACGCCGCTCGGCCCTCACCGTCCCAGGACGCCGGAACGAGTCCCGCCGGCCAAAGGAAGACATCGGAGACCAGCCCAAGGCCCATGTCTTGGAGGGCTGCAATCAGTGCATCATCGACCTCGCTCGGGATGCTGAACCGCGTTCCCTTGACACCTCGCGTCGTGAGGTTGACAAGTTCGGCGCCGAGCAGGTCGCTGGACTCGGGAAGCTCAGGCGCGACGAGGATGTATTCCTCGCCCGGGCGCACGGAGTTCATTCGTACTTCGTGCGCCAAGCCCGGTTCACGGAATCGGAACAACCATGGTTGAGCCGGAACGCGGCAGTGATCGACAAGACGTTCGGTGAGTGCTGCTGAACCGCCCTCCACTCGCACGGGAGTTTTGTTTGGGACCGGCATTGTTTCCAGCGCCAACGGCCCCTGCCGATACATCATGCTGCCCCGAGCACGGACACCGGAGACGCCGTCGATTCGGCATCGGACGCGTCCCATCTCGTCCCGAACCGCGGGGAAACGTTGGGCGATGGACTCATGACTTGGAACAGTCAGGTAGACCGACCACCCTGCTGACGAGCGACGAAGAGAAAGGGTCAGCTCAAGCCTCGGCCAGCGTCGGTCCACAATGTCCGCCACAGAGGCATCCGACACCGAGCTGGCTGCTCCGAGTAGCCCCTTCCGGCGGACTCGGACTGCGGCGCGTTTCGCGTCGCGAAGCCACTCCCCCGCCTGTCGCTCATGGCTGAGATCAGCCACAATTCTGTGCAACACATCACCAGTCAGGAGCGGCGTCTCATCCTCGTCGCCCAGGAGCAAGGAGGCCGAGACCAACCCGAGCAGCGACGTGTTTTCCGCAAATTTGCGGAACCGTGATGAGGTGTCACCGGCTCGAGCGCCTAGCCGCTCCCCTAGCGCTTCATGATCCTCGAGCAGTTCAGTGGTGAACGCATACTGGTAATCGGAAAGCAATCGCGCCAGATGCCGCTGTAGGTCGGCTGGCAGCACAGCATGAGTTATCGGCCATGCGATGTTCTTGAACCACTCTGCCCAGGTGCCTGAAGGCCGAGCTCCGCCGTACGTCGCGGCGAACAACTCGTACTTCCTGCGGATGTACCGACGACCAGCGGTTCCGTGTCGCTTCCAGCCTGGAGTTTCCGCCTCAAATACCGGCCAGTACTCGTCACCTTCGTACCGGTAGCCGATCTCTGCCGCGTAGACGACGAGAGGCAGCCAGTGCTTTGCTGGCAACCGGGCGCCGGCGACGACATCGCGTACGACGCCATTCAGCTCGGGGAGTTCCTGGTCGGGATCGAGCCCGTGCTCAAGAACGAAGACGGGACTGCTGGGACTGGTCGCGTCGCGATCAGCGCGGAGCGCAACGAAATGGTCGTGAAGCTCGCCGTGAAGGTCAACAATTGTCTTCTCAACCACCAAATGGCACTTCTCTCAGGCTAGACGTGACAATGCGAGGCGCTCATCTGGAGATGACCGCCTCCACTAACGATGACCAGTATTGCCCGGGGGTGTGACAGCCATGATGAGAAGGTGGTGGCAGTGGTGCGAAGCGGCGGCTGCACAGCGTCCGTGTGATCGCTTGGCGGGCTCGCTCTAGGTACGAGCCTGTTGCTGCACGCACCTAGTACGCGCCAAGTGCCGGCACGGCAGTGTCGCTCACGGACAGGGCCGACATGCCAAGATTCAGCCGCAGGCATGATTCCGCCCGGCTGACAGGCGCGGCCCTCAGACCACGCTGGACTCACAAGCAATTTGACAGGATCGGCGCTAGCTGACGTCGAGCAGGATTTTTCCGACGTTTGCGTTGGTGGCCATGTATTCGTGTGCCCCGGCGATGTCGTCAAGGGCGAATCGGGAGTCGATGACCGGCCGCAGCGAGCCGTCGTCGAAGCGAGGCAGCAGCTCGGCGCAGAACCGCTGGTTGGCATCGATCTTCTGCTCGATGGGCCGCGAGCGCAGCACGGTGCCGATGAGTGCCGCCCGTTTCGGCAGCAAGGCGCCGAGAGGGAACGTTGCGGTGGGCGCTCCCATGACGCCGACCTGAATGATGCGGCCCTGCACACGAACAGACGCAATGTTTCGGGCCAGATAGTCGCCGCCGATCACGTCGAGCACCACGTCGACGCCTTGGCGATCGGTCCATTCCTTGATCGCATCTGCAAAGTCGGTCTCGGTGTAGTCGATGACCACATCGGCCCCCAATTCAGTGCACGCCGCTACCTTGGACGTCGAGCAGGTGACGGCGATCCTGGCGCCGATGGCCTTCGCGATCTGGATTGCGGCAGTGCCCACGCCTGAGGCTCCCGCATGCACCAGCGCCGTGCCGCCCGAGGTCAGCTCGCCTTGGGTCACCAGCGCATCGTGGGCCGTCATGAACACCTCCGGAATCGCGGCAGCATCTCTCAGAGACACTCCCGCAGGGATGCGCTGCAGCATGCGCTCATGGGTCGCGACTCGCTCGGCCTTTGCCCCGCCCGACACGATGCCCATGACCTCGTCTCCGGCGGACCATCCGACGACACGCTCACCCAGCGCCGCGATCGTCCCGGCGAACTCCATGCCGGGGATCTCGAACTCGGGCTTCGGACCCGGTGCTGGATAGAGACCCATCCGCTGGAGCAGGTCGGCCCGATTCATGGCCGAGCAGGCCACCTCGACGAGCACCTCGTCGGGTCCAGGCACCGGATCGGGCACCTCTCGCACTTCGAGTACTTCGACGCCGCCGTATTCGGGAATCACCACTGCACGCATGGGCGGCGACGGTAGCCCCCCGATGGTTAGCCTGCGAGCCCGTGCGTCGAGATGCCGTGGTTGTGCTGGAAGGTGCGCGGAACTGCCGCGACTTGGGCGGCTACCCCGCAGCGGGCGGACATCACGTTCGGACGGGGGCGCTGTATCGCTCGGACCGGTTGAGCACGCTGACCCCCGACGATCTCGACGAACTCGGCAGCCGCGGCATTCGCACCGTGGTGGATTTCCGGGCCGGCCCCGAGATCGAGCGGGATCGCTCGCGGCTGTGGCCCGGCGTGACCTCGCACATCTCGTTGCCGGTGGGCGACACCGTCGACGGCGACATCAGCATGGTGGACCAGATATTCGAGGGCCGGCTGCGGTCGGTGAGCGAAGACGATATGGCCGAGCTCTACCTGAAGATGATCGGCGACTACGGCGAGCGGTTCGCTCAGCTCGTGGCGATCGCGGCCGACATCGACCACCTGCCGATGCTGTTCCACTGCACGGCTGGCAAGGACCGCAGCGGCATCGCGTCAGCGCTGCTGCTCGAAGCACTCGGCGTCGAGCGCGAGACCGTGCTGGACGACTATTGCCTGTCGAACGAGCTCCGGTCGCATCAGCGCATCAAGGAGCTGACGCCGGAATTCGCAAAGATCGGCATTGCCATCGACGACGTGCGGGCCATCCTCAGCGCGCCGCGCGGGGTGATAGCGGCGGTGCTGACAGAGCTCGACCATCGTTTTGGGCGTCTGTCCAACGGCAGCAGGGCAACCGGTGTCGAGGGATACCTCCTCGGCCACGGCCTCGACCCCGCGGCGCTCGACATGCTGCGAGCAAATCTCCTGATTTAGTTGTCCCCATGACGCGTAAGGCCGAGACTGGCCAGCGCGCTTCATAAACCGTGCAACCAGGAGGCACTGTGAGACTTCGATCAACCGTTGCAGTCGCTCTGAGCATCCTGTTGATCCTCTCGGCTTGCTCAACAGACGAGCCAGCGGCGACAGGCGACATCGTCGCCGAGCTACGCAGCAACGCCGAGGAGTTCTCCTACGAGATCGGCACCCACGGTGGGGCACTCACGCTCGCGACGATCTCCGAGCCGCTGACCCTCAACTTGGCGCTGTCCAACGACGCCGGATCGTCGAACGTGTTGGGCTACCTGTTCGAAGGTCTCACCGAGACCTCCTGGCTCGACGACGAGATCGAGCCGGCGCTCGCCGAGTCGTGGGAACGCTCCGACGATGGCCTTCGCTGGGTGTTCAACCTGCGTGAGGATGTGCTGTGGCACGACGGCACGCCGTTCACCGCCCACGATGTCGACTTCACGTTCAACCAGATCGTCTACAACGACGACTTCAACGCGTCGAGCCGTGCCACGTTCGAGTTCCGTTACCTCAACGACGACGAGGAGTGGGAGGTGTCGAACATGACGGTGGCGGCACTTGACGACCACACGGTCGAGTTCGTGCTGCCCCAGCCGTTCGCACCATTCCTCCGCTCGATGGGCACCGCCATCTACCCCAAGCACATCTTGGAGGGGCCCATCACCGCTGGCGCCTTCACTGAGTTCTGGAATATCGACACTGACCCATCGGAGATCATCGGAACCGGGCCGTTCACCATCGGCGAGTACACGCCCGGCGAGCGAGTCGTCTTCGAGCGCAACCCGGACTACTGGAAGACCGATGCCGACGGCCAGCAGCTTCCGTACCTGGACCAGGTGGTGCACATCGTGGTGCCGGATCTGGAATCGGAGCTGGCGCTGTTCCGTGAGGGCACCTCGGACTTCCACGGTGTGCTGGGCGAGGAGTACGCGGCGCTGGAGCCGCTGCAGACCGAGGAGAACTTTGCGCTGCACCGGCGGGGTCCTGGCTTCGGCACCACGTTCCTGACCTTCAACCAGAACCGAGGCTCGAATGACACAGGTGAGCCGTTCGTTGACCCGACCAAGCTGTACTGGTTCCGCAACGTGAACTTCCGTCAGGCGGTGGCTCACACGCTGGACAAGGCGGCGATGATCGACGGCGTCCAGCACGGTCTGGGCTACCCGCAGTGGTCGTCAGTGAGCCCGGCCGCCGGCGACTTCCACAACCCCGAGGTGCCCCGCTACCCCTACGACATCGACCGGGCGAACGATCTTCTCGATGACCTGGGGTGGGTCGACACCGACGGTGACGGCATCCGCGAGGACGAGCTGGGCAACCCGATCTCGTTCACGCTGGTGACCAACGAAGGCAACACCGTGCGTCAGGCAGTCACCGAGATCATCCGGGACGGGATGGTCGCTGCGGGTCTCGATGTCACCTATGAGGTGATCGATTTCGGCGACCTTGTGTCGCAGCTCACGACCACCTACGACTGGGATGCAATGGTCATCGGCTTCACCGGTGGTCCTGATCCCTACAGCGGCATCGGGCTGTGGCACAGCTCAGAGTCGCTGCACTTGTGGTACCCCTTCCAGGACCACCCGGTGACCCATTGGGAAGCCCAGATCGACCGGCTGTACATCGAGGCAAGCACAGAGCTTGACCATGACAAGCGGGTACAGCTCTACCGCGAGGCACAGGCGACCGCCGCAGAACACGTGCCGCTGATCTACACGACGCTCTCGGAGCGCCTGGGCGCTGTGCGCAACGTGTTCGGCAACGTCACGCCGACGCTGTACGGCTACTGGGACATCCGCTACCTGTACCGGACTGACCTGTAGGCCGGCACCGTAGACGCCCAGCGTCGTGCGCTCGGGCTCGTTGCGCCGCGAGACCGTTCGGGTGGTTTCGCCCCCGCAGCTGAGGCTCAGCCGGCCGCGCAGTAGTCGAGTTCGAGACTGCCGAGATCGTCTGCCAAGAACTCCGTCACTTGCCACGCCGCGGGGATGCAACCGCTGAGCGTGTTGGTACCGCCGAGCATGATCTGCTCGAGGTCGGTGAGCGTTCCGAGCCCAGCCGGAATGGGGCCGCTCAACTGATTGCTCTGGAGCCAGAGGCGCCTGATGCTGCTGAGATCGCCGAAGGTGGCCGGGATGGCGCCGGTGAGCTGGTTGCCGTCGAGGTAGAGGCGCCTCAACTTTCTGAGGTTGCCAAGCTCAGCGGGGATCTCGCCGGTCAGCTCGTTGCCCCGCAGCCACACCTCGGTCAGCTCGACGAGGTTGCCCAGCTCGGCAGGAAGCTCGCCGGTGAACTCGTTGTCGTCGAGGTCAAGCCGTGTCAGGTTGACCAAGTTCCCGAGCTCGGCGGGAATCTCTCCGGTCAGCTCGTTGTGCCACAGGTTGAGCCGCACGAGCGAGCTGAGATTGCCGAGTTCGGCCGGGATCTCGCCGCTCAGCCGGTTGTACCGGATGAAGAGGATCCGCAGGTTCGCCAGATTGCCGAATTCGGCGGGAATGGGCCCTTCGAGCTCATTGACGCTGAGCGAGATGCGCTCGAGACTGGCCATGTCGCCGAGGGACGGCGGGATGTGGCCGGTCAGGGCATTCCTGGAAAGGTCGAGGTTGATCACCCGGTCCAGGTCGCCCAGCCAGGCCGGGATCTCCCCGGACAGCTGGTTGTCGTGCAGGACCAGGTGCTCGAGCCTCGTCAACCGAGCCAAGCTCGGGGGCAGCGTCCCGGTGAAGGAGTTCCCGCTGAGATCCAGGTGCTCGAGCCCGCTGAGCCTGCCGAGATGTGAGGGAATGGGCCCGCTCAGCTGATTGCCGGCCACGCGCAGGTTGCGCAGCTTGGCAAGGCGAGTGATCGTGACGGGCAGTGGACCGGAGAAGCGATTGTTGCTCACGTCGAATTCGGTCAGCTTCTCAAGGTTCGCGACGGCCGTCTTCAGCGGACCCGACAGCGCGTTGTCGTCGAGCCGGAGCTGGCGTAGCTCGGTGAGGTTCCACAACGCGTAGGGGATGCGCCCATAGAACGAGTTGTCGCTGAGGTCGAGGTGTTTCAGCGCCGTGAGCCCACCGAGGGCGCTCGGGATCCGGCCGGACAGCAGGTTGCGTTCGAGACGTAGTTCGGCCAGGCGCTCCGCGTTCGCTATACCCGAGGGAATGGCGCCGGTGAGCTGGTTGTCACCCAAGTGCAGGACTTGGAGCTTGCCGAGGTTGCCGATCTGGCTGGGGATGGCGCCCGTGAGCTGGTTCTGCTCGAGGCGAAGTTCTTTGAGCCTGGCGAGTTGGCCCATTTCGGCGGGAATCTCCCCCCTCAACTGGTTGCCTTCCAGCCACAGATATCGCAGTTCGTCCAGCTCACCCAACTCCGGTGGGATCGGCCCTTCGAGGCGATTGCGGCTGAGGTGCAGCCGTCTGAGCTCGGCGAGCTGGCCCACTTCGGCGGGAATCTCCCCCCTCAGCTGGTTCGCACTGATGTCGAGGTCTTCAAGGTTGCCGAGATCTCCCAACGCCGCAGGGATCGACCCGGTGAGCTGGTTGCCTCGCAGGTTGAGCGTGATGATCTGGCTGAGGTCGCCGATTTCTGGGGGAATCTCGCCGGAGAGCAGATTGTTTGCGGCGTCGAGCCACTGCAGGCTGGAGAGTTCGCCGATCTCGGCCGGAATCTCGCCCGACAGGCTGTTGTAGCTGACATCGAGCCATTCCAGGTTGTCGAGCTGACCGATCTCGGCGGGGATCTCGCCCCAGAACCGGTTGTGACTGATCGCCAGGCGCGAGAGCTGGGCCAACTCCCCCAATTCGGGGGGCAATTCGCCTGAGAAGCGATTGCCTCGCATGTCGAGCACGCGCAGGTTCTCGAGTTGCCACAGTTCGGCGGGATTCGCACCCCACAGAGCGTTCCGTTTGACATCGAGCACCGTCAAGTTGGTGAGGGCGCCGACTTCGGCGGGGATCTGGCGATAGAGCCGGTTGTTCTGCAGGTCCAGCACCCGCAGGTCGGTGAGCTCACCGATGGCCCGGGGAATCTCCCCATAGATGTCGTTGTCGCCCAGGTCGAGACGCTGCAGACCGGTGAGCTGGCCGATCGCGTCGGGAAGCTCGCCCGACAGCCCGTTGGACGTCAATTCGAGGCGCATCACCCGGCCGTCGCTGCTGGTTGTGACGCCGTGCCATCGGTCGAGCGGGGCCTCGGAGCCCCAGAGGTCGCTGCGGCTCCAGCTCTCGCCGTTCAAGGCTTCGAAGATCTCGACCAGCGCTTCGCGATCACTCCGGTCCTCGACGTGGGTGTCGGCCGCGGCAGGTGACGCCAGCGGCACAACCAAGGCGGCGACGATCAGGGCGGCGAGGGCGCGGAAACCGGGCAAGCACGCTGAGATTACACATTTGGCATTTGAATACTGCGGACCGTCAGAGCATCGCTTGGCCGGCACTCTGACCCGCCGTGCTGTCATCTTCTAGGGTCACCCCGATGGACTACGCGTGGCCCCAGGAGCTGAGCGATCTGGCCGACGAAGCTGCTGCGTGGGTGCACGACGCCACGTCAGACCTGTTCACCATCGATGACAGCTGGCTGGTCGGCTACTCGGAGGAGTTCACACTGCGGCTGGGTGCGCGCGGCTGGATCGGGATGTGCTGGCCCGTCGAGGCCGGCGGCGACGGTCGGCCCGAGGTCGAGCGGTTCGTGGTCACCGAGCAGCTGCTGCTGGGCGGTGCGCCGATGGCCAGCTCGTTCTTTCCCGATCGACAGATCGGCCCGGTGCTGCTGACCTACGGCACCGAAGAACAGCAGGCCCGGTTTCTGCCCGAGATGCGTGCGGGCCGGTCGCTCTGGTGCATCGGCATGTCCGAGCCCGACGCCGGCTCCGATGTCGCAGCCATCGGCACGACGGCTGTGCGCGACGGCGACCGCTTCATCGTGAACGGCCAGAAGATCTGGACGAGCGGCGCCGCCACAGCGAACTGGTGCTACCTGATCTGCCGGACCGACCCCGACGCGCCGCCGCACAAGGGCATGAGCGAGCTGATCGTGCCGATGGACACCCCGGGCATCGAGGTTCGACCGATCCGGGATGCGTCCGGCGATGCGCACTTCAACGAGGTGTACTTCGACGATGTGGAGGTGCCGGTCGAGAATCTGGTGGGCGAGCTCAACAACAGCTTCTCCCAGACGATGCGCCAGCTCGAGCACGAGCGGGGCGGCATCGACCGGCTGGCGTCGAACCAGCGGCTGTATCTGGACATGAAGGACCGAGCCGACACCTCGGATCCGCTCGTTCGCCAGCGGATGGCCCGCATCGAGACCGGCTACTCAATCGGCCGGGACATGGTGCTGCGCAATGTGCTGCGCCAGACGCCGTTCCCGCAGTACTCAGCGGTGACCAAGACGTGGTGCACCGAGTTCGAGCAGGAGGTCTCCCGTTTCGTGGGCGACGTGGCCGGTGCCGACACGATGCTGGCGAACCGGGTGTCGCGCAACGTGACCTACGCGCCCGCCTACACGATCATGGGCGGCACGACGCAGATCCTGCGCAACATCATCGGCGAGCGGATCCTGCGGCTGCCGCGAGAGCCCCGCGGCTAGGTGCGCCCGCTGCGGAGGCGGCAGGACCCTCTGCTCCCGCGATCCAGCAGGCGAGAGATACGCACCTCTCCGGATTTCTCAGTCGGCGTCATTTGCGAGTTTGCCGTGCATTTGCCAGGGAACTGGTCGCAACGTCGCAGAGTCCCCTGCCGCCTCCGCAGCTATGGCATTTGTGCCTACTGGCTCAGGTTCTCACGGGGCGAAGATCCAGCTGTCTGGTTTGTCGGTCGCGACGATGTGGCCGGCGGTGCGTCCGGCGAAGTGGGTGCCGATGACGAGCCGACCGTCGGACCAGCGCGGGAACGCCTCGAGACGGGTGGCCGTAGAGGTGCCGTCGGCCTTGTAATCGGCGCTGGAGGCCATGTCGGGGCGGGCGAACTGCAGCGGGTGGTGGATCATGTCGCCGGTGATGACCGCCCGCTCCCCCGCTGAGGAGATGATGACGCTGACGTGGCCCGGGGTGTGGCCGGGCGTCGATTCGAACCAGACCTCGTCGTTGATGCGATGGTCGGGGCTGACGAGGTCGGCGAGACCGGCGTCGGTGATCGGCTGCACCGAGTCCTCGAAGACCGGACCGTAGTCCTGCGGCTCGGCGCGCCAGTAGTCGTACTCGGCCTGGACGAACAGGTAGCGGGCGTTCGGGAACGTCGGCACCCACTGCCCGTCGACGAGGCGCGTGTTCCAGCCGACGTGATCGACGTGCAGGTGGGTGCACACGACAAAGTCGATCGTCGCGGGGTCGAATCCTGCTGCAGTGAAGTCGTCAAGGAATGGCGTGGAGAGCTGCTCGAACGGCGGTGCTCCCGGCCGCGACTTGTCATTGCCGACGCAGGTGTCGACGATGATGCGCAGCCCGTCCGACTCGATGACCACCGCGTGCATCGACAGGCGCATGCGGCCGTCGTCGGTGACGAAGTCGGGCCGCAGCCAGTCGTAGTCGTCGATGACGTCCTCGGCGCCGGGCAACAGGACGTTGAACGGCCAGTGGACCTCGAGTTCTGCTATTCGGGTGAGGCGGGCGTCGCCCACGGTCCAGGTGATCGGGGTCGACTTGTCGACGGTCGGCATCGTCAGCGCTCCTCGTTATCGGTGGGGTTTGGGGGGCTGATCGCCGTGAGCGAAACAGTGCGATGTTGCGCAGCGCCCGGGACCCGCCACACTATTGCCGCCCTTGCGCCCCCTGCGGGGAGACTGATGAACGAACCAGTGCCGACTGCCGCCGACTCAGACTCAGACTCCGATGATCCGACCCGCGGCGACCGTTTCCGCGAAGCTGCCATTGAAGCGGAGCTGGCGACGGGCGAGCGCGAGCCGACCCGGCAGAAGGCATGGCGGAGCTCGGTCGTCCGCCTCATCCGCATGGGGTTCGGATTCGGCGTGGTCGTACTGGGCATCATCATGATGCCGCTGCCAGGGCCAGGCATGCTGGTGGTTGCGGTGGGCCTGGCGATCCTGTCCAGAGATGCGGCGTGGGCAGACCGGCTGCTGCAAAAGGTGCGGGCGCGGTTGCCCTCAGATGCGGATGGCAAGTTGCCTCGCTCCACCATCGCGACCATGGTCCTGCTGGCTGCGGCGGGCATTGCAGCCTCAATCTGGTTCACCGTCGGCGACATCAACCCGATCGACGTAGCCCTGTTCTGGCGCGACTGAGTTCTACTGCCGCGAGCGGAGGCGAAGCCCTGCCGCTTTCTATTGTCGCGAGCGGGGGCGGAGCCCTTCCGCTTTCTATTGTCGCGAGCGGGGGCGGAGCCCTTCCGCTCGCACAGAAACAGGGGTGGAGGCTTCGCTGTAGAAGTCGTTGCCTTTGTCGTCGACGACGATGAACGCGGGGAAGTCCTCTACCTCAATCTGCCAGACGGCTTCCATGCCCAGTTCGGGGTATTGGAGCACCTCGACCTTGCGTATCGAGTCCTTGGCCAACCGCGCAGCCGGTCCGCCGATGGAGCCCAGGTAGAAGCCGCCGTAGCGAGCGCAGGCCTCGATGACCTGGCGTGATCGGTTGCCCTTGGCGAGCATGATGAGACTGCCGCCGGCGGCCTGGAACTGCTCCACGTAGGAATCCATGCGTCCGGCGGTGGTGGGGCCGAACGAGCCTGACGCGTAACCCTCAGGTGTCTTGGCGGGGCCGGCGTAATAGACCGGCCTCTCGCGCAGGTAGTCGGGCAGGCCGTCACCGGCGTCGAGGCGTTCCTTCAGCTTGGCGTGCGCGAGATCGCGGGCGACGACCAACGTGCCGGTCAGCGACAGCCGGGTCTTTACCGGATGGCGGGTGAGCTGGTTGCGGATCGCGTCCATCGGCTGGTTCAGGTCGATCGGCACGACACCGGTGGACAGTTCCTGTTCGGGGGTCGCGGGCAGAAAGCGAGCCGGGTCGGATTCGAGCTGCTCGAGGAAGATGCCGTCGGCGGTGATCCGCCCGAGCGCCTGGCGGTCAGCCGAGCACGACACCGCAATCGCCACGGGGCAGCTGGCGCCGTGGCGGGGCAGCCGGATGACCCGCACGTCGTGGCAGAAGTACTTGCCGCCGAACTGCGCCCCGATGCCGAACTCGCGGGTGAGTTCGAGGACCCGTCCTTCCCATTCGAGATCGCGGAACCCGTGGCCGGCCTCGCTGCCCGCGGTGGGGAGCGTGTCGAGGTACTTGGCCGAGGCGTACTTGGCGGTCTTGACGGCGAACTCGGCCGAGGTGCCGCCGATCACGACCGCCAGGTGGTATGGCGGGCAGGCAGAAGTGCCCAGCGTGCGCAGGGTGGTGTCGAGGAAGCCGGTGAGGCTCTCGGGGTTGAGCAGCGCTGGGGTTTCCTGGAACAGGAAGCTCTTGTTGGCAGAGCCTCCGCCCTTGGCCATGAACACCAGCTCGTACTCGTCGCCCGGCGATGCGTAGATCTCGATCTGGGCGGGCAGGTTGTTGCCGGTGTTGCGCTCGGTGAACATGTCGAGCGGGGCGAGCTGGGAATAACGCAAGTTCGAGGTGAGGAAGGTGTCGGCGACGCCTTGGGAGATGGCTTCGGCGTCGTCGAAGTCTGGGTCTTCAGCGGTGCCGGTGAGCACCCGCTCGCCCTTGTGACCCCAGATGATCGCTGTGCCGGTGTCTTGGCAGCTCGGCAGCACGCCTCCTGCGGCGATGTTGGCGTTCTTGAGCAGTTCGAGGGCCACGAAGCGGTCATTGGGCGATGCCTCGGGATCGTCCAGAATCGCTGCGAACGAGGCCAGGTGGTTCGTGCGAAACAGATGGGCGATGTCGCGCATGGCCTCCGCGGTGAGCATCCGCAGCGCCTCGGGTTCGACCTGCAGGAAGCGCCGGCCCGCGGCAGTGACCGTCGAGACGTGATCCGACGTGAGATGCCGGTAGGTCACATCCGCGGGGCCCGTGGGAAGCAGATCCACGTGGGAGTACTCACTCATTGCTTCATGCTAGGAAGCTGTGCCGAAAGGCGCGCCTGCTACGGAGTAGGCAAAACCCGTCCGCGGGTGCATCGCGCCGGAGCACTCGCGGCTGCGCGGCATGGCACAGAGCGGCGAGAATGTGGCCGTGACCGGTGTCGAGTCGATCAATGCGATCACGTTGCGGACATCAGTCATGGCGGCGTCGGTGCGCTTCTATGAGGCGTTGGGATTCCGGCTCACCTACGGCGGTGACGATGCGCCGTTCAGCACCTTGCGCAGCGAGGAGTGCTTCGTGAACTTGATCGCGGTGGCCAGCGCTGCCGAGGCCGAGACCGGTTGGGGCAGGGCGATCTTCCACGTCAGCGACGTGGACGCGCTCTACCAGCAGGCGCTCGACGCAGGCCTCACTCCCCAGGCCCCGCCCCGCGACGCACCCTGGGGCGAGCGCATGTTCCCGATCACCGACCCCGCCGGGCACGACCTGAGCTTCGCCAAGCGCATCCGCGCCTACGAGGTGGATCATCCAGACCTGTGAGCCTCACATCGGGCGAGGCAGGCCTCCCGACGCCGTGATGGGCGACGTCCAGCGAGCGCGTACCGTCGGGGTGTGAGCGAGGGGCTGTTCGAAGCTGTCGGCAGGGAACGCCTAAACCGGCAGGCTCCGCTCGCGGCGCGGCTGCGACCCCGGTCGCTCGACGAAATCGTGGGTCAGGACCATCTGCTCGCTCCCGGCAGACCATTGCGCGAGCTGATCGAGGCGGACCGCCTGTCGTCGGTGATCCTGTGGGGGCCGCCGGGCACCGGCAAGACGACTTTGGCCCGAGTGGTCGCTGCGAGCACTGCGAAGGAGTTCTGCGAGCTGTCGGCTGTGAGCGCCACCGTCAAGGACGTACGCGAAGTGATAGCCGAGGCTCGGCTGCGCATCGGTGAGCTCGGACGGGGCACGATCCTGTTCCTCGACGAGGTTCACCGGTTCAACAAGGCCCAGCAAGATGCGCTGCTGCCAGCGGTCGAGGACGGCTTGATCGTGCTCATCGGTGCCACCACCGAGAACCCGCACTTCGAGGTGAACCCGCCGCTGCTGTCACGCTCGACGCTGTTCCGCCTCGTACCGCTCGACGACGCCGCATTGCGGACGCTCATCGACCGGGCGCTCTTGTCCGAGGGGGCCACCGCCGACGACGACGCCGTCGATCACATCGCGGCCCGCAGCGGCGGCGACGGCCGCCACGCCCTCACGAGCACGGAGGTCGCTGTGGCCCTGGCCGCCCGGCGTGGGGAATCAGAGGCCCTCGAAGCCATGGAGATCAGCGGGGCAGCCCATGCGGCGCTTGACGAGTCTGCCGGAAGTCCACACGTCACGTTGGTCGATGCAGAGCACGCCGTCGACGCGAAGGCTGTCCGCTATGGCGCCGACGGCCACTACGACACGATCAGCGCGTTCATCAAGTCGCTGCGCGGCTCGGATCCCGATGCCGGGCTGTATTGGTTGGCCCGCATGCTCGACGCCGGGGAGGATCCGCGCTTTATCGCCCGCCGCATGGTCATCCTTGCCTCCGAGGACATCGGCATGGCAGACAGCACAGCGCTGCTGGTAGCCGAAGCCGCTGCCCGAGCTGTCGAGTACGTCGGCCTGCCCGAGGCCCAGCTCAACTTGGCGCACGCCGTCGTGCGCCTGGCGACAGCGCCCAAGTCGAACCGGGTCACCGTCGCGCTCAGCCGAGCCAAGGCCGACGCCCGCACCGCTGGTGCCGGCGAGGTGCCCATTCACCTGCGCGACGCCCACTACCAGGGCGCCGCATCGCTGGGTCACGGCGAGGGGTACCAGTACCCGCACGACGATCCGAGCGGCTGGGTGCCACAGCAGCACCGGCCCGACGAGGTGGCCGCCAACGTCTACTGGGAGCCCTCCGAACATGGCCGCGAGAAGGACCTGCGCAGGCCAGAACCGGCCGATGGCACCCCCGGGGCAGAGGACGGAGCCCGGTAGGAGGGCCTCGCGCCGTGGTTGAATGACAGGGACGGCAGGGGCACGGCGGCATGCCCCAGACCCTGATACGGGGGTGTGACATGAGTGCAGGCGCGGCAACGCTCGGGCTGGCAGAGGTGCCCATCGTCAATTACGGCGATGTCGAGGACGAGATGGTCGCCTACCGGGCGGCCGGCACCGAACGAGCCATGCAACTCGGCAATCGTGGGCCGATCCGCTTCACCGACGACGGCAACCTGCACCCCGAGATCGCCGAGGCGTACTCGCGCTGCGGTTTCTACGTCTTCACCGGAGTGCTCGGGCCTGACGAGCTGGCCGACATCGAGGCCGACGTCATCGACCTGCTGGACCGCTGCCCCACTGCGCCCGATGCCGACACGGACCGTCACGGTCGCCCAGCGCTCGGCGCCGGCCATCAGGGTCGCAACGTCTCGTTCGTCCGCCCGCTGACCGACCCCTACGGCGGCACCGACGTGGCCCACGGTCGCCATCCGTTCAAGATGTTCGAGCCCTCGGCTCCAGACGAAGCGCCCGAATGGGTCGTGCAGGTCATCAGCGGCTCGCTGCAGTTCTCCGAGGCGTGCCTGCGGCTGTACGGCCATCCCGGTCTGCTCGGCGTCGCGCAGGCACTGAACGGCCCCGACTTCACCCCGTTCAACGAGGTCGTGTGGATCAAGCAGCCCGGCCTGGGCGGATCGGTGGCGTGGCATCAAGATGGCTGGACGCACTGGGACCATCCCGAGCTCGACGAGGGCACCCACGGCTTCAACTTCATGGCCCAGCTGTACGGCTGCGATGCCACCAACGGCCTGTGGGTGGTGCCCGGCTCCCATCGCATGGGAAAGGTGGACATCAAGGCCATGTGCCTCGCCGCCGGCTCGGACCGCCTCCCCGACGCAGTCCCGGTCGTGTGCGACCCCGGCGACGTAGCCATCACCAGCCGCCAAGCCATTCACGGCTCGTTCGCCAACACGTCCGAACGGCCCCGGGTCACCCTCAACTTCGGCTTCCACCGGCGCCGATCGGTGTTCGGCGTGCGCAGCGGCGGCGTCCACAACCCGATCTCGCTCTACGACGAGGCCTACATCGCCGAGCGGTCGCGTGTGATCGGCTGGGCCATTGACGCTCGCTCCAAGCGCTTCGAGGCCGAGTCGCCGTTCGTCTACCAGCCCAACGTGGGCCGCGAGCACGAATTCGTCTGGGACGACGCCGCCCGCGAGGCCATCGCGGACTACAACCTCAAGGACATCGGCATTTAGCGTCTCCGGGTCGCTCGAGCCACTGAATCCGCGGGACCGCTCGATCGCCCTAGCGGAGCCTTCGGCCGTACGGAGGTCATGTCAGGAGTCGAGCGCGAGCACGGCGCTTGGACCAATGCGCAGTTGCACGCCGGCGCCGACTGCCGGGCCGTGGGGGGTGATGGCATCCAAGGTTGAGGCGACTCCGCCGATGTCTGCTTCCAACCGCAGTTCGTAGCGGTCGCCACGGAAGCGACGCCGGACCACCGTGGCCGCCAGCTGCGCCGTCCGGCCGTCGCCCCTGAGCTCCGTGCCGCCGTCGTCCGCGAGCACGACCTCGATGCGATCAGCGCTCAGAACGAAACTGCTCGGGCGCCCAGCGGCCCTGGCCAATGCCGGAGGGACTTCGAAGTCGAAGACGTTGGTGTGACCCAGGAATCGAGCCACCTCAGCAGTCCGAGGGTCAGTCCAGACCTCTTCGGGGGTCCCGATCCGCAGCAACCGGCCTGATGCCATCACCGCAATGCGGTCCGCCAGAGCAAACGCCTCGTGATGGTCATGGGTGACGTGAACGGCGGTGACACCGACCTGGTCGAGCACTGGGCGCAGCTCGTCGATGAGCCGCTCTCGCAGCAACCGGTCCAATGAGCCGAACGGCTCGTCGAGCAGCAGCACCTTGGGTTCAGGGGCGAGCGCCCGCGCCAGCGACACTCGCTGGGCCTCGCCACCCGACAGCGTTGCGACATCGCGACCTTCGAATCCCGACAAGCCGACCAGTTCGAGCACTTCGGCCACCCGCCGACGCCGTTCCGCGAAGGGCACCTTGGCCATGCGTAGGCCGAACGCCACGTTGCCCTCGACGTCGTAGTGCGGGAACAGCACTTCGTCCTGGAACATCAGGCCGATGCCGCGCTGGTCGGGGCGACGGCCGGTCAGGTCACGCCCGTCGAGCTCGATCCGACCAGCATCGAGGGGCTGCAGCCCCGCGGCTGCGCGCAGCAGCGTGGTCTTGCCGCATCCCGACGGGCCGAGCAATACGACCATCTCGCCATCGCCGACGGCAAGGTCGACCCCGTCGAGTGCTTTGGTCTGATCGAAGCGGACGTGAGCGCCGGTGATGCGCAGCAAGCCGCCGCCGCCAGCTGCGCCGGTTGCCGCAGCGCCGGATTCTGCCGTGCTGATATCAGGTGCGGTCACGACCTCGACGCTACGCACTCGGCAGGGGTCGCCGGTCCAGGTTTTCTTGGGCTTGCTCGGTTTCCGCGCTGGCTCAGCGAGCAGGCGCAGAGCTTCCTGGCCCAAACTGAGGGCGACTGGGCGTGCGACGGGAGTCTCGAGACATGGCGGATCGGCTGAGCGGACGAACGGCGCTGGTGACCGGAGCCAGCCGGGGCATCGGCGAGCACTGCGCTCGAGCGCTGGCCCGGGACGGTGCACGGGTTGCGCTGGCGGCACGGACCACCGACGATCTTGGCCGGATCGCGGCTGAACTGCCCCATGAACCGGTGGTGCTCGAGAGCGACCTGAGCGCGGCGGGTGCTGGAGCCGAACTGGCCGCCGCTGCAGTCGAGGCGCTCGGCGGGGTGGACATCTTGGTGAACAACGCCGGACGAGGAGAGCTGCGCGAACCGGGCGGCGACCAAGCGGTGCTGCAGCTGAACTACCTGGCGCCGCTGGAGACCACCCGGGCGCTGGCACGTCAGATGGGCGAGCGCGGGCACGGCTCGGTGATCCACATGTCGTCGATCGCCGGTTCGGTCGGCGTGAGCGAGCTGCCTACTTATGGGGCGACGAAGGCTGCGCTCGACTCGCTCACCCGCTCGCAGGCAGCCACCTACGGGCGCTTCGGCATCCGGGTGAACGCCGTGGCGCCGGGGCTGATCATCACCGAGATGTGGGAGGCCGGCCGTGAGATCCCCGGCCTCGCCGACGGCCTCGAACGCCACATCGCTCTGGGCCGCTGGGGCGTGCCCGAAGAGATCGCCGATGTGGTCGCGTTCCTCGCCTGCGACGAATCCCGCTACGTCACCGGCCAAACGATCACGGTCGACGGCGGCTACCAAGGTGTCACCGCCTGGGCCAACTACCCCGCCCCCGGCTCGTAGGGGCGGCCCCCCGCCGCGCTAGTCCTTGCGGCCTGCCAGCGACATCCAGTCGTCGAGCCGGACGGGGTCGGCCAGCTCGATTCCGTGGGGGCGATAGGCGGCAGCGACGGACGAAGTCTGCGCTGCGGAGATGCCGCTGACGGCGAGCCGTCCATCCGGTGCGACCCGTGCGGCAATGTCGCCGGCGAGCGGCATCAGCACGTCGGCAGTGATGTTGGCCACCACCACGTCGAATGTGCCGAGCTCGAAGCTGCCGACAAGGGCCGTGCTGAAGCTGGCCACTCCGTCGAGGCCGTTGCGCCGGGCGTTGGCCTCCGCCGCAGATACAGCCGCCGGATCGATGTCGATCCCCACCACCTCAGTCGCACCCAGTCGGGCGGCCACCAAGGCCAGCACCCCGCTGCCGCACCCCACGTCCAGCACTCGCTCGCCGTCTGCCATCTTCCCCGCCAGCCATGTGGCCAGCAGCTGTGTTGACGGGTGCGTTCCCGCTCCGAATGCTTGACCCGGGTCGATCTCGACGACTTCCGGGGCGTCGGCGTCTGCCCAGGGGAAGCAGACAGCCAACCGCTCCCCGACAAGCACCGCCTGAGTGCGGTTCAGCCAGCCCACCGCGTGCGACGCATCTGGCGGCCCCAGCACGGCGGCATGGCCCTCGGCACGAAGTTGCGCCATCACTTGGTGGGCAGTGCGGTCATCGATCACACGAGCCCGACTCACCCAGCGCCCCCGCACCAGCCGTTCCTGGGTCACCGCGAGCGCCATCGCCGCCAACCATTCCGGCAGCGACGGGCCGTCGAGGTCGCCGCCTGGCTTCGCTCTGCCATCGGCTGCGCCCAATGGGACATCGTCGGCGACGACCACGCACGCACCGCCGAACCGCTCATCACCCCATGGGTTCGCCCACGAGCGCTGCTGGCTCATCCCGGCATTCTCGCCGTCAAAGTCCCATGCCTCGCGCAGCAACCGGCCGGCTCGTCTCGACGGCCAGTGCCACCAATGTGATGCCGAACTGCGGTACAGGTGAAGGGCCACGACTGCGAAGGCGGCAACACCATGACCAACAGATTCGTGGCGGCTATGGCGTTCGCTGCACTGGTGATCTCGGTGCTGTCGTTGTTCGTCGCTCTGAGCAACACCACAGAAGAAGAAACGCCCCAAACCGGCGATCTGTCCCCTCCGACGACCGCCCCGCTCGGCGACGAGACCCCGTCCGCGTCTGCCGCCGCAGCAACCACTACGACAGGCTCGTCGCCGGTCGTGGCACAGACAACGATTCCGGCGCCAGCGACAACTGCGCCCCCGCCGACCTTCTCGGTGCCGCCTACCTCGGAGCCGCTGCCGGGCACGCCTGCCGAATTCGGGCCGTCCGCCGGAACCGCGCTCGGCCTGGTCGGCGTCAGCCACGACGACTTCCTCAACGTCCGTGACGTTCCCAACGGCAACGTCGTGGCCACGCTCTCGCTGCGCATCGCTCCCGGCGATCCAGCAAACAGCAAGCTGCAGGTCGGCGATCCAGCCGCCGAGGACTCTGTCGCGACGCTGAGTCTCGACGGCATCACCGCGACCGGTCGCACACGAGATCTGGCCACCAGCACGTGGCACGAAATCCAAGCCGGGCCGGTGATCGGCTGGGCCAGCAGCAAATACCTCGCGCCGCTGACGCCCAGCGTGAGGCTCGACATGACCGCTCAGGTCCAGAGTGCGGTGGGCAGCACGCCGACTGCGCCCACGCTGACCGAGCTCGCCAACATGGTCGCTGCTGCGTTCGCATCGGACGAGCCGCCGTCGCGCATCCGGGTGACGGCCGCGCCCAGGGCGATCGACGGATTGGCGGAGGTCACCGTCGATGTGGTCGGGCTGCCCGACGATTCCGTGCGCGGCTACCGACTGCTGATTTCAGCCGACCCGGCCGGCGACTGGAGGGCTGACAACGTCGACACGGCCGGCGGCCCGTTCACGCTGCGCAACGTGATGGCGACACCCCTGTGTTACAGCCACCGCGGCACCGGCGACAACGGTCTCTGCAACTGAGGTGGCAAGGCGTTCGTTTGGTGTCGCAACCCGTCGCTAGGGTTGTAGCCCGCCGAGGGAGCCCGCACAGCGTGGGTTCCGCAACCACCTTGGGGGTGATCGGTTTCGACTTTGACGGTTGAAGTGAGAGAAGCGAGCCGTGGTCTCCGGATCCACGCTAAAGAGCCGGAAAAAAATACAAACGCCAACGTCGATCAAGACGATCTGGTGCTCGCAGCCTGATCTCAGGTTGTGAGTTCGGCCCGATAGCTCCCGTCCTGCGGGCGTCGGTGCCTTCATCTGCAGGGCTCGCCCTCCGCCCGTGCCGACGGGGCGGCGGGGACACGCACAGACGGCTAAGGCGATTGGCAGGGTGTCGCTGCCCGCAATCGCCCGACAATCCCCCAGCGACTGCGCTCGGAGAAGACTCACCGAAACGTTGAAGGACGCGGGTTCGATTCCCGCCACCTCCACGAATTTGTGTCCCACAAGTTCCTGTAAGTTCCCAAAAGTGCAGGTCACGGGGGGTTTTTGAGGTTCGGATGCTGCCAGTGTTTCCCAAGAGTTATCGTTGTTTCCCAAGCGATTAGGGAAACAGAAAAGGGAAACGGTGCCTCGGACCAAAAGACTCACCGCCAAGCAGGTCGAGCACGCTGCGGCCGGAAAGCACGCCGACGGGGGCGGTCTCACGCTGGTGGTCACCGGCAAGGGGACGCGTTCGTGGGTGGTGCGGCTCACCGTCGACGGCAAACAGCGCGACATGGGCATCGGCGGATATCCCGCCGTCAGCCTCGCCGATGCCCGCCAGCGGGCCTCCGAGATGCGAGCCGACGTGCTCGACGGAGCCGACCCTGGTGCGAGTCGCGGCGCGGCGACGGTGCCGACGTTCGGGGCCGCAGCCGAAGCGGTCCACACGTTGTTGTTGCCGACGTGGCGCAACCCTGCCCATGCCCGGGAGTGGATCGAGAGCCTGCGTCGTCATGCCGGCCCGCTGCTGGACAAGCGCTGCGACCGCATCACCCGAGCCGACGTGCTCGACGTGTTGGAGCCGATCTGGCTGGACAAGGCCGAGACCGCTCGACGCGTCCGCCAGCGGATCCGCAAGGTGCTCGCGTGGGCGATGGCCCGACACGAGTCGATCGTGTCCAACGCGGCAGGCGAGGCGATCGACGCCGCGCTCGTGCCCCAGCCCAAAATCCGCGAACACCAGCGGGCGATCCACTACAGCGAGGTGCCCGCCGCGCTGGCCGCCATCGAAGCCGGACAAGCCGCGCCGGCCTCCAAGCTGTGCCTGCGGCTGCTGGTCCTCACCGGAGTGCGCAGCGGCGAGGCACGGCTCGCCGACTGGGCCGAGATCGACTTCGACCGGGCCCTGTGGACCATCCCGCCCCAGCGCACCAAGACCGGCACCGAGCACCGAGTCCCGCTCAGCCTCCAAGCACTCGAAACCCTCGACGCCGCCAAGACCCTCACCGACGGCTCGACGCTGATCTTCCCCAGCCCGCTGCGCCCCGGATACCCCCTCGACTGGAACTCGCTACTCAAAGTGCTGCGCACCGCCGGCATCGACAGCACCGCCCACGGATTCCGTTCCTCGCTGCGATCATGGTGCCAAGACCAGCCAGACATCGCGTGGGCCACCGCCGAGCTGATCCTCGGACACCGCCCCGGCACCAAAGTCGAACAGGCATACGCCCGCAGCGACGAACTCCACGCCCGCCAAAAAGCCATGCAGCAATGGGCCAACTACCTGAACTCCTAAAGCCAGAAGCCCACAACTGCCCCATGCCACAGGGACCCCCGCAGCGACACTGCGGGGGTCCCTCGCGTGCACGGCGCGCCAACCTGCCTGGGCGTGCTGAGGGCAGGTGCGAGCGGTCCCGGACATCGCGGCAGATCACGCCACACGCTGCGTTCCCCATACGTTTCTGAGCGCTCGTGACGGCGTTCCCGTATCGGCACCCTGGGTTGCGTGACACAAGCGAGACACGACCAATGGCACAGGGCACGCTGCTTCGGCGATCCGACGTCGAGCACCGGTGCGGACCGGCCACGGCCCGCCTCTAGCGGGAGATGAGCCGAGGCAACTCCCCACGTCGCAGGTCGCCAACTCCGCCGCAAAGCCATCTGACCGGCCGGGCCCACGACATCTCGCTTCACCCCCGACCGCGATTGGTCGGATAGCCATATGACAACGCGCTGGCCGAGGCAGTCAACTCGCTCTACAAGACCGAGCTGATCCGAGGCCCCAAACAAGGACCGTGGCGCACGATCGACGACGTCGAGCTCGCCACCCTGGGCTGGGTGCACTGGTGGAACGCCGACCGCATCCACGGCTACCTCAACGACCTCTCACCCGACCAGTTCGAAGCCGCCTACGCTGCGGCGAACACCAACCACAACAACACAGAAAACCAAAACATTCAGCCTGCGCAAGAACCAGGGTGAACCAAACCGCCAACAACCTCGCCAAGCTCATCAAACGCGTCTCGTTCGGGATCACCAACTTCGACCACTACCGCATCCGAGTCCTGCTCTACGCCGGCAAACCCGACTGGACACTGCTCGACACCATCACACCCCACTGAAATCCGAAGAGCCGTGTATGCCCGCTTCCAGGCGCGCGCGGGTGCTCATGAGTGGTATCGCGATATCATGATCTCATGACAAAACAGACGACGGTCCGGCTGCCGGACGATCTGGCGCAGGAAGCTGAGGCCGTCGCCCGGGTCCAGGGTTCGAGCATGAATCAGCTCATCGTCGACTCGTTGCGCGCCGAGATCGGGCGGGTACGCGCAGACGACGACTTCACGTCCACGGCGAAACGCCTGCTTGAGAGAGATCGCGAGCTGCTCGAGCGGCTCGCACGGTGACCCGGTATCTGAGCATCGCTGAGTACTTCTGGCTCGCCGAGCAGGTCACCGGAATTCGGGCTGAAGAGCTATCTAGGTCTGCTCGTGTCGAATTGGCGGATTCGGCGCTGCACGCCCCGCAAGCAAGCAATGGCGGGACGGACTTCTACTCGGACTTGATGGACAAAGCAGCGGTGCTCTGCTGGCGCTTGGCACGCAACCATCCGCTGCCAGATGGCAACAAGCGAGCAGCTTGGGCAGCACTCGTCATGTTCATCGACCTCAATGGTGGACGCTGGGATCCCGATCCACCAGATGTAGACGACGCAGAACACACAATGCTCGCCGTGGCAGCCGGCGACATCGACGAGGACTCCCTCGCAGGGTGGCTCCGCGAGCGGATCACATTCGCCTGAGCAAAGGGGCTGCGCGGGGTCATGGAGCCCGAGATGGGCGCTGCGCCCGAGGACGAGCACCTGAGCCGTTTGATCACCTCGGGTGTGCTTCGGACGGGACACGGAGATGCCGCGGACATGCTCGACGAGCCTCCCCTGCAGGTCCCGACCAGCCTCACCGAAGCGTTGGCCGCCGAAAGAGAGGATCGTGTGTGAGGTATTGGCACACCTCGGCGCTGACGCCGCTCTTGATTACCGAGGCGACGTCTGAGGTGGTGCGGCCGTGGCCGGGCGAGGAAAGTGTCATCGCAACGTGAGCATGGACGCGTGTCGAGATCGCGAGCGTCGTGGAGCGGCGAACGGGTGAGGGCGATCTGTCGCGGGAGCAGCGCCGCGGCGTCATCATGAGCCGCTTGGACGGGTTCAGCGCTACATGGCACGAAGTGGTCGAGGTGCTGGCCGTGCGGTCGCGTGCGACGTCGGTGCTGGCACGGCATCCGCTTCGCGCTGCCGACGCCGCCCAGCTCGGCGCCGCATTGCATGTTCAAGACCAACTCGGCGCTCCGCTGCAGTTCGTGAGCCTGGACCAACGCCTCACCGAAGCAGCCGAACGCGAAGGACTCGCCATCGTCCCCGCGTGACCAGGCGGCTTCATGGGCAATCAGGCCTCGCTGGTTCGGACGCAGAGGATTCGCTCTCGGGCAGTCCAGCAGGTTCTCTAGGCTTGGATTCAGTGGCAACGACTCACTTTTCCCGACCTGTGAAGATCCCCGACGACCTCGGGAGGACACGGTCGCGCCCGTCACTGGACGGGTGAGGCTTCCGAATCGCATTGCATGGAGCGGTCAGGGTGAATTCGATCTCGAGGATCGGCGAGACCGCATGTACGTGTACCAGCTCGTCATGACCGGGGGCACCGAGAACGACGTGCGTCGCTTTATCGAGTCATAGAGACGGACTGCGTGATTCTCGCGGGCGCACGTGACAGCGCCATTCCTGCCGACCAACTAGAGCGCTTCGCTAACAGCGAAGGCGCCGGCTACGTCGTCGGCGGCACAGGCTCAATCAGCGAGACCAAGGCCGCGCAGTTCGGCAGCCGTGACATGACCCGCATAACCGGCGCTACACGCTGAGGCACAACCGCCAACGTCGGCAGAGCCGCAAGCGGCAAGCCGACAGACGGCGCAGCCAGCAACGAGCCTGCCTCTTCAGGATTCACGGCCGTGTCGGCAGGCGCTGTGCATTCGTGCGGCATCCGCACTGGCGGCAGTCTCGAATGCTGGGGCTATGACGACGGCGATGGCCGGTCGTCGCCGCCGTCAGGTTCGTTCACTGCCGTGTCGGCAGGCGGGTCCCATTCGTGCGGCATCCGCACCCGCGGCACCGTCGAATGCTGGGGATGGACCGCCGCGGCCGGTCGTCGCCGCCGTCGTGACCTGACTTCCTGCCTCTCATCTCAGCGTGAGAACTTGCCAGCGTCGGCGGGGCATCACGCGACGGCCGCAGCGCTCGCCCAGCACGACCACGCCGCTATCGTCGCCGCGATGGTCGCCCAGGGGGCCACGGCCCGCGCCATCGACGCCGAGACGGTCGCCCAGACATCCCGTCACCGAAGGGCATCATGACCATGACGATGAGAAACAAGGCGTATTCGGTACTGCTGAGCCTTGCCCTGATCGCGTCCGCCTGCGCAGCCGAAACCGCCGCGGAACAGACAAGCGAAACCGCCGCTGAGCCATTGGATTCAGCCGAAACCGCCGAACCCGAAACCGCCGTGGAACAGACAAGCGAAACCGTCGCAGAGCCATTGGATTCAGCCGAAACCGCCGAACCCGAAACCGCCGTCAGCAGTGAGACTGCCTCTTCAGGATTCTCAGCAGTGTCGGCAGGCCATTTCCATTCGTGCGGGCTTCGCGCTGGCGGCAAAATCGAATGCTGGGGCGGTAACTATGAGGGCGAGTCGTCGCCGCCGTCGGGTTCGTTCACGGCCGTGTCGACAGACGGGTCCCATTCGTGCGGCATCCGCACCGGCGGCACCGTCGAATGCTGGGGCGATGACTTTCGCGGCCGGTCGCCGTCGGGTTCGTTCACGGCCGTGTCGGCAGCCGGTCAGCATTCGTGCGGTATCCGTACTGGTGGCAGTCTCGAATGCTGGGGCTATGACGGCGATGGCCGGTCGTCGCCGCCGTCGGGTTCGTTCACGGCCGTGTCGGCAGGCTGGGGGCATTCGTGCGGCATCCGTACTGGCGGCACGGTCGAATGCTGGGGCAATGACGACAGCGGCCAGTCGTCGTCGCCGTCGTGACCTGACTTCCTGTCTGTCATCTCAGCGTGAGCACCGGCCCGCGCCATCGAAGCCGAGACGTTCGCCCAGACATCGCCATGAGCCCGCCGCCGGGGATGCCCACCCCGCCTGACGTGATCCCCGCCATGAGCGTGCGCGGCCAGCTGACGGCCCGCTGCGCCCACGCGCTGACAGCCGACCATGCGCAGGCGTGTCTCAGCGACTGGCTGGCCCGGGACGCGGACCCCGCCGTCGATCCGCTCCCCTTCGATGTCGCAATACGAACGTCGACAATCTCATGGAGATGTGGAGTGGCATGTGGCTCTCGCCCCCTGTGCACGAGCGCTGGCAACACTGGCTGCGCGATCGCGACTTGATCGCCTAGCCCCGCGCGAGTTCGAAGGTCGGCATCACGCAAGTGTGGTCGCGGCTCGTCCAGAACATGCTGATGTCACGACTCACGGGCCTCATAGGGCCACCGCGAGGAGTGCTGTGTCCGCCCGAGCCAGCCGCATGCACGTTGAACGAGCCACGCTTTCGAGTTGTCGTTGCTTTGGCGCTTTACACTCGGCTCGCTCACAACCACATCTCGAGTTGGATGTGAATTGTCGGGCATGTAGCGAGGTCGCAGTGTTCAACCTACTTGTCAAGAAGAACGGTTGGAATCGCGAAGGGAGCGACTCAATCGACATTACGCGAGTCTTGGAACATACCGAAGATTCAATAGCGGGCCGATTTCGAATCCAAGGACGCATAGATTTTGGATCTTTGCAGAAATTGCCGACGGTGCTAATGTCCGAGCGTTCTGGTCTAGAGGACGGCGATCAGACAGCCTGTGTGGCCCGAATCACGCAAACTCGAACAAGCCAGCGAATGGTTCATATCGAATACACCTTCGACCAGACGATTCCCCCGATCGCTAACGAGTCGATGTTCGAGATGCTCACTTCACTAGGTGCTCTTAATGAGTTCGAGTGTAAGCGTACACATTGGGCGGTTAAGGGTGTAGATCTGTATGAGTGCATCTTGCGCGCACAATTCAAACCTCATCTATATCCGACAGTGTTTGAGCTGCGAAACGTGTTGGGCACAAGAATGCCCACGATTGCAGTAATGATGCCGTTCTCTTCGGAGTTCGATCAGGTGTTTGATCATATCGAGTCATCTATAGTATCGAGGAATTTTCAGTGTAAGCGAGCTGATCATATTTGGCAGAATGAATCTATCATACAAGACATTGTAGATCTCATTCTTGCCTCCAGTGCGGTGATCGTTGACTGCACAGGTCGCAATGCGAATGTCTTCTATGAGATGGGCATCGCCCATACCGTTGGCAGGCCAGTGATACCCATAGTCCAAGATAGGCGAGACATTCCATTCGACATACGCCATCTCAGGCACGTCCGCTACCACCCTAATCGAGAAGGTTTGCAAACGTTGGGGACGGAAATCGGTGATCGACTCACGGGTTTAGGCATCTCTCGCTGACGACGGATATCAGTAGCGCTCCGCCTCATTCCAGCAAGAGGTAAACACTCTTGGAGCCTTCGTCTTTTTGTGGGATTCGGGCTGCTGGGCTCGGTGTGGGGGTCAGGTTAGGAGGAGTCCGCGGGCTTCGAAGTTGGTGTAGTTGGTGAAGCCGTGGGCTTTGCGGGCGCTTCGGATCTGAGCGGGGTTTGAGTTAGGCGGGAGGGTCCTCAGTACGCGAGACGAGGACTCCAAGAATCGGTGGTTTGTTGGGCCGTCGAGTCTGTGGAGTCCTCGTGGAGATCGATCCTACGCGTATGTGTGAGCTGTTGGTCGGGTTGCCCGATGTCGATGTGGTCGGCGTCGATGAGCTGGTGCGGGGGTGGCTGGTGGTTGTAGTCGCGGTTCGCGAAGAGCGTCCGAGCTGTGCAGGGTGCGGAGCCGCTGCGTGGGTGAAGGATCGTCGCGAGGTCGATCTGGTGGATCTCCCGGCGTTCGATCAGCGCGTGGTGCTGCGAGTGATCCGGACCCGTTGGCGCTGCCCGGTGCTTGGGTGCGGGATCGGTTCGTGGACCGTTGAGCATCTCGCGGTCGCGCCGGCCGGTCACCGGTTGAGGACCCGAGCGGCTCGCTGGGCGACTGAGCAGGTCGGCCGTTGGGGCCGCTCGGTCAGCGAGGTCGCCGACGCGCTGGGGACGGACTGGCACACGGTCAACGACGCCGTGGTCGCTTACGGCGAAGCGCTCGTGGGCGCCGACACCGACCGGATCGGGGTGGTTCGGGTGTTGTCGCTCGACGAGACCCTGTTCATGGGTGAAGGGCGCTGGCGGGTCCAGCGGTGGTCAACCCAGATCGTCGACGCCAGATCGGGCCAGTTGCTCGATGTCGTCGACGGACGTGACGCTGGGGCCCCGGCCCGCTGGCTCGCAACACGGGACCCCGGCTGGCTGGCGGGGATCGGGTGGGCGGTCATGGATCTGTCGGGGCCGTATCGGGCGGCGTTCGACACGATGCTCCCCGACGCCGAACAGGTCGCCGATCCGTTCCACGTGGTCAAGCACGCGAACGAGAAGCTCGATGAGTGCCGACGTCGGGTCCAAAACGAGACGCTGGGCCATCGGGGCCGCAAGAACGACCCGCTCTATCGATGCCGACGCCTGCTGCTCAAGGCACACGAACGCCTCGATCCCCGCGGCAGCCACAAGCTCACCGGCCTGCTGCGTGCCGGCGACCCTCGGGGCGAGGTCGCCTACGCCTGGCACGCCAAGGAGGCGGTCCGGTTCTTCTACGACGTCCCCAACGCGCACACGGCCAACCGATACCTCGCAGCACTCGCCGAGGACCTCCAAGACAACGAGTTCCCACCAGAGGTCCGATCCTTGGGCCGCACACTCAACAGGTGGCAGACCCAGATCGCGAACTGGCACCAAGCCCGAGCCTCCAACGGCCCCGCCGAGGCCATCATTCTCTGGAGCGCGTCGGAGGGTGTCGTCGATGTCGTTGACGGGCACGTGGCGGACGGTGGTGGACGCGTTCTCTGGAGCGTGTCGTTGAGGTCTGCGATGTCGCTGGCGGCGTGAGCTAGACAGCGCTTCCTTCGGCCTGGCCTCGCGGGTCGAGATGCGGTGGAGGTGGCCTGTGAGGGTGCAGCGTGTGGTGATGCCGGCGACCGGCGGCGAGTCTTGAACGGTCGTCGTCGAGTGGGCTGTGGTGGAGTCGGCGGAGCGCTGTCTGGCGGACCTGGCAGGCATCGCGCGTTCACCGAACACCGTGCGGGCCTATGGGCACGGTCTGCGGCTTTGGTTCGAGTTCCTCGGGACACGCGGGGTGGTCTGGGACAGCGTCGGGGTCGAGGACGTCTCGGGGTTCGTGGCATGGCTGCGGGCTCCGGCCGGCGACGTGATCGTGTTCGACGAGGTCACCAGGCTCAACGCCGACAACCACCAGCTCCGATAACACCTCGCCCAGCAGCTCGGCCGCCGGCGCCAAAGCCGCATCCCCGCCCCGTCAGCGACATGTCGCCCACACGAAACCCAAGCTCCGAACCATCACAGCGTCCAGCCCTCCAGATAACCGCCAACAACCTCGTCAAGCGCATAAAGCGAACAGCATTCGGGTTCCGCCGCTTCCGGCACTACCGGATCCGATCACTCCTCTACGCCGGCACACCCGACTGGACACTGCTCGACACCATCGCACCCCACTGAAATCCGAAGAGCCAGCAAAACCCCAGGTCAGAGACCTGCGCACACTTTCGCGGAACGCCTGAAAGCTGTGTTCGAAACAAGCTGCCGATGTAGCCGCAGGTCGGGACGTTGTGCTATGGAGCGCGCGGAGCCGGTCGAGCATGCGCCGCAGTCGCTTGGGTTTAGCTGCCGATCCTGGATACGCAGTCGACGACCTGCGGCTGCGAGGGGACCTGTACGTAATTCAATTGTCCAGCGCCCAGGCGGCTCGTAGCCACTCGCCGCGCGGAGCGCGGATGTTCTGGCGAGCTGACCGAACCAACCTCTTGATGCTCATTTGCTTCGTCGCCTGACGAACTCTCGAAACTCGTAGCAGCCGCGGGCGACGTAGTGGTCGATGATTGCGGTTCGGTCTCGGATCGCCTCAGCGTCGTCCGTGTCGATGGTCGCTTGCAGGAGTGATTGGATCGGTTCGCTCCAGTCCGTGTGGTCCCAGTCGTTCGGGGCG
Organism: Acidimicrobiaceae bacterium; assembly: GCA_026713105.1. GTDB lineage: Bacteria > Actinomycetota > Acidimicrobiia > Acidimicrobiales > Poriferisodalaceae > Poriferisodalis. Next base: position 3,290 of record JAPOPC010000018.1, on the reverse strand, counting down.
TCGTTGAGCATCTTGAGAATGAGTCGAGTAGCGACGGCGGGGCGGGATGCGGCGAGGTCTGCCAGGCGATCGACCGCGTGCCACGAGTGCCAGCCGGGCGGATTCCATTGGAGTGCGGTCTCGAATCCGGCGAGTGACCAGTCGTCGTCGAGTTTCCCCGACGCGAATGTCGACGCGAATGCTTGACACTCCAAGGGGTGCGCATCGGGCTGGTTGCTGATCTCTTGAAGCCGAGAGTCCCAGAACTCTCGGATTCGGGCAAGGACTTCAGGATCGATGTCGCCTTCGGTGTTGTTCAACGCGTCGCCCACGTAGTTCATTGCGCCTGCGGCGAGCCCATCGTCGGCAAGTTCGAACCATCGATCCAGCAGGGAGCGGGGCGCTGTTGAACGCCACCAGAGAATTACGAGGTGCTGGCCAAGATGCAGCTCAGGTCGTTCGTCGTCACCATGATTGACGTTCTGTCCGGCTCGGACTCGCTCGACAGCCGCCTCGTACTCGCCTCGGATTTCCCGAAATACCGAGTCGTACGGCGAGCACCAGCAGATGTACGTGTCCCATGCTGCGTCTCTGAATCCGGAGAGTTCGGGTGCTCGCGGGAAGATCTGCGAGGTGTTCTCGATGACCCATTTCTCGTCGAGCAGTGCTAGCCACGGCAGCCACTGCCCGTAGACGGTTCGGATGGCCATCGACGGGTCCTGCTCGGGTTGCAGGTGTGCCTGCAGCACCGTGCGTACTTCGGGGAGCAGATCGAAGCCAGATTCGATGTCGGCGCCGCTCGCCTCGAATTCGCGACGGCACCAGAGCGCATATTCGACGACGGCATGCATCGCGGTCCCGCGGTTGGAATTGATCGACAGGTTGTGGAATCTCGGGCTGTCGTCGATCAGGGTCGCTTCGGTGGCCGGAGACGGGTCGGGGTCGCTGGTGAGAGGTTCGAGAATGTGCCAGACGGCGTCACGCCACTGGAAGGGGATCCGGTTGTCGCGGTCCGTGACGCCGGTCTTGATCAGTGACGCTGTCGCGCCCCTGGCCCATCGCCAGCCTGGATCTCGGTCCCAACGGCGGACATCTTCGTCAGGCTCGAAAGGCCGCTCGATCACCGCGGCCATCATCTGCAGCAGCGGTTCCCACGAGACGGAGACGCCTGCCTTGACGGCGTCTTCGATGCCGTCCAAGAAGCTGCGAACGTAGGTTGGGTCCAAGTCGTGGAGCCGGTCTGCCTCAGCTGAGAATTCCGTCGCGCGGTCGACGACTACGGACCTGAGTGTGCGGCCGAGGCCTTCGATTGATGGGCCGAAGCCTCTCGCGGATGTGTCGTCAGGACGCCACCGTTGGAGGTACTCGACAATTTGGGAAAGCGGCCAAGTGCGCATGTCGTCGTCAGACGTGGGACTCTGCGGCCCGGAGGATGAGACCGAGGACCACGTCAAGAAATCGGGGTGCTCCGGTTCTCCGAGACGCTCGATCAGGCCCCGATGCATGTCAGCAGCGTCATCGGGCAGGTCGTCGGCTACAAAGCTCAAACGGTCTCGCTGCCACCAGCCGACGTAATCAGCCACATCTGCGTCGCTCGGCGGCGATCCTTCCAAGTCAGCCCAGCATTGCCTCAACTGTTCGACATCAGGCCCGGCACTGACCCGCGCCAGATAGGACCGACGTGCTTCGGGATCCGCGTCGCCGAATCGTTGCCGCAGGAGCACGGCGTATTCGTGCAGCATGCCGGGATCTTCGAACAACTCCCTGTCGGCGACCCGCTCCGTGACCATGCGAGCGCCGCCCGGGGCATTCGCCAGAACATGCAGAGCAATTCGGCGATGGAGTGCTGATCCCGCCTCGAGTCGGTGCACCACCGCTTCGAGTTCTTCCTCGCCTGCCGCGGCCAACATCACAGCGGCATCCCTCACAGCCGAGACGACGGTGCTACGGACTCCGTGATCGATGTTCTGTGGATGATCCTCGATCGCCGGCCGCCAGATGTACGAATAGGGGTCGTCATCAAGGGGCTCGCTCGGACCTCGGCTCAGCCGAATCGAGTCATCCAGCAGCGATGAGACCAGCGCTAGTCCTTCACTGCCAGCAGCACCGACGAGATCCGGCAAGACCTCAGCGACAGCGCGCTCGTACTCCCAATCCGAGCATCGACCGACTGGCTCGGCGCGAAACGGCACAGATCCATGCTCGGCAGCTTCCTGCGCCGGAGTCATTCGTGACTGCAACGCGAGCAGCACCCTCGTTGCCCTCAAGCCCTCCTTGACGAGATTGCCGCGGAACAGGCGTGCGACCACCGATGCCGCCTTATCGTCGAAGAACCCGACACCTGGAGCCTCGACCCACTCGACAACGCGTCCCGCCAATTGTCCGAACTGATCATCCGGCAGTGCGTCAAAGGCCTCAAGAAGGATCCGTGTGACGGCGGGATTGGATGATCCCGGTATTCGACTGAGCGCCTCCGCTACCGCATCGGGCGCTTCCGACGCCATCCTGGCGAGGTAGCGGCCCTCAGGCCATGGCGGATAGCGCACCTGGCCGCTCTCGTCGTCCCGAACGGGCTCAGGCGGTCCCCCGAAATAACCGCGCTGCGCCAGAGGCGACACCCAGTTCGGGTTCTCCAATCGGTCGAAGAAATACCGACGGTTCTCGGGCCGAATCGCCAGCGCCTCAACCTCGGCGAGTTCGGATTCGGACGGTCGACTCCAAGAGGTCATCACTGATTCGCTGACGCAAGCAGCAGGTCGAGCGCGTCCAGATTCTGATACGAGCGGTTGGCGATCGCCATGATCGACTTCTCGAACGCCAAGAAAATCGCTCTTACCTCCGCCTCGGCGTCGGGCCCCAGCGGTTCCTTGCCGACATGCGCAAGGCGTGCCCCGCGCTCTGTCACGTTCATCCAGCTCTTGACCCAACTCTCGACTACTTCGGTAGGCGTCGGATTCGGCCCGCCCAATTCGTGGAACAAGTGCCGCAATCGCTCCCTGTTCGTCGGAGGTGCGCCATCGTAGGTGTCCACCAACTTGGCCACGGCTGAGAACAGCTGCTCCGAGATGCGGTAGATCACAGGTCCCGACGCTGAAGGAGATGCGCGCGCATCGAGCGCCTGCCGATCACCAATCGGCAGATGCTCGGCTACCCATTTTCTTCTGAGTTGCTCTAGCCCTGATTATTCACGAGTCGGGTTGACTGGTCTGTAAGGGTCCGCGGAAAAGCCCCTCTGACCTGCGACGATGCATGTGTTGGAAGCACGCATCTTCGAGTTCAGGGGGGCATCTCCGAGGTGAAACCTAGCAGTG
>JAPOPC010000060.1 GCA_026713105.1 Acidimicrobiaceae bacterium | reverse complement strand
GCGCATCGGCGGCGCGCAGGCCATGCTCGGCTCGATGCTGTCGATCAAGCCCATAGTCGACATCTCCAGCGGGGAGGTCGAGGAGGCGGCCAAGCAGCGCACCCGCCGCAAGGCGTTGGGCTGGCTGCGCGACACGGTGCAAGCCGCCGGGCCGGTGGAGTGCCTGGCGGTCATGCACGGGGAGGCCGCCGACGTCGGCGACTTCTGCGACATGCTGGCCGCGGTCCATGACGGCGACATCCGGATCAGCAAGGTCGGACCGGTGGTGGGCGCCCACGCCGGCCAGGGAGTGCTGGGCGTGGCCTACCAGATCCCGGCCGCCTGACCCAGAGGCGAAGCGCAACGGAGCCTGAGGGCCCGAGCGGCCCGTGAGCACAGCGAACAAGAGCGGGGAGTAACTGGCGACTGGTTGCTCAGGCGGGGTGGAGTGTCACCAGGCCACCGAGCTGAGCCAGGTCCTGCAGGGCTTGGTCGTAGAAGAACCTCGCCGAGCAGGCGTCGCGTGCCCAGGCTTCCTCGTCGGGCGTGGGGTAGCCCCCGACGGCGCCGACGCTCAAGTCACCGGTCGTCGCGGAGCTGATGGCAGTGCGGTTGCCGACCAGCAGCTCTTCGAGAGCGTCGCTGCGGTCGCCGGGTTCGTCGAAGACGAACAGCCGCTCGCCGTCAGTCACGAACGGCGTGACGTAGTAGGTGCGGTGGCCACCGGGAGTCTCGGCGTCGAGCCGCAGCATGAGCACCCCATCGAACGGGCTGAACGGCCCATTGCCTGACTCGCCGGTCACAGCGGGCAGCGTACCGAGTGCCTGCATTATCAGTAAGTACTGCATTATCAGTAAGTTCAGGTATCACTAGGTTCAGCACGGGTCCCGCAGAAGGCGGGCCGGCGCATACGCAGGGGGATCAGCGATGACTACCGAGCAAGCGGGCTATCTCGACACGGAGTACTTCGGCTTCGAGCAGGCCTTGGCATCCAGCGGTGTGCTGACCGTGACGTTCAACCGGCCCGAGTCGATGAACGCCTCGACCCATTCGATGAAGCGGGATCTGATCGAGCTGATCACCCAAGTGCAGATGGACGACGCGGTGCGGGTGGTGGTGTTCACCGGTCAGGGCAGGGCGTTCTGGGCGGGCGACAACCTGGGCAGCTACGAGCAATCCCACCCCTGCGCCACGCCCGAGATCTTCGGCGGGCATCACAATGCCGCCGGCACCTACAACAGCCTGCGGACGATCTCCCAGGCGGTCAACACCGCGGTCCGCCGCCTCGACAAGCTGACCATCTCTGCCATCAACGGCTTCGCCATCCAGACCGGCTTCAGCTTCGCGCTGGCGTGCGACTTCCGGATCGCGGCGCGCTCGGCTCGCATGGGCTCGGCAACGCTGCGTTTCGGCCTGCTGCCCGACGAAGGCGGCCAGTGGCTGCTGGTGCAGCACCTCGGCGTGGCCAAGGCGACCGATTTCATGATGCGCAAGCGGATCGTCGACGCCGAGGCCGCACACGAGCTCGGGCTGGTGCACGAAGTGGTCGACGATGACCAACTCGCAACGGCCGCCGCCGAGCTCGCCGCCGAGCTGGCCGAAGGGCCCCAGGTGGCCATGCGGATGCTGAAGCGGTCGATCCTGCTGGCGGCAGAGATGACTTGGGAGCAGTCGCTCGACGAGATCGCCTCCAAGACGGCCATCACCGACCACCTGCCCGATGCCAACGAAGGCGTCGCAGCATTCCTGGCCAAGCGCCAGCCGGAGTACAACGACTGGCTGCGCTGAACCCCCGCTCCCACATGCACGGTGCTGGCATACTTTCGACGTGAAACGCGCCGAGCAGATCGATCAGATCAAAACCCTGTTGGCGCGACTCGACTCCGGCACCAACGTGGATGCCGGCGGCGTGAGGTACAACCCCACGTCGTCATACACCGATCCTGAACTTGCAGCAGTGGAGCGCGGCGAGTTCTTCGACCATCACCCGCAGATTGTCGGGCTGTCGGGCGACCTGGCTGAGCCCGGGTCGTTCATGACCTTCGATGAACTCGGCACACCGATCCTGGCGACGCGCACGGCGTCGGGGGAGTTCAAGGCGTTCGTGAACGCCTGCCGGCACCGCGGTGTGGTCATCGAGTCTGCCGAGCGCGGCACAAAGCGCCGCTTTGTCTGCCCGTTTCACAACTGGACCTACGACGGCAACGGGACACTGGTGGGTTTGCCCAAGTCCGACCACTTCGGCGAGCTGGACCGCTCAGAACTGGGACTGGTCCCGCTGCCGGCGGTCGAGCGCGAGGGCCTGCTGTGGGTGCATCCGCAGCCCGATGGCGTCATCGATCCCGACGAGCTGCTGGGAGCCGAACTGACCGCAGACCTCGCCGACTGGGATCTCGGCAAGCTACGCCGGCTCGGCGGCGACCGGTACGACGTGGACTGCAACTGGAAGCTCGCCATGGACACCTTCGGCGAGACGTACCACTTCCCGGTGCTGCATTCCGACACGCTTTCGGTGGCCTTTCACGGCAACGTGCAGTGCTATGACACCTTCGGCCGGAATCACCGAATGCTGCTGTGCCGGCGCGAGATCGACGACATGCGCAAGCTTCCGCCCGACGACTGGGACCTGTGCACCGCCACGCTGCCGGTGTATTGGCTGTTCCCCAACACGCAGCTCATCCCCTCGGGCAGCGTCGTCTATGTCGTCCGTGCCTACCCAGACGCGCAGGATCCGGGGCGGCACACGAGCCGCATCTCGTTCTACCTGCGGCCCCACGTCTCGCTCGACACAGCGTCTGGCGATGCACCTGACGAAGATGCTGTCCACATGGCCGAAGAGGTGGCTCGCGGATTCGGGAACATCATCCGTGACGAGGACTATGCGATGAGTGCCAGCCAGCAGCGCTCAGCCAACAGCGGGGCGCTCAGCCACGTCGTGTTCGGTCGCAACGAGCCTGCGCTGCATCACTTCCACAACACCTACCGGGCCGCGCTCGGTCGCGAACTGCTGCAGTTGCACCCGACGGGCTGATCAGCGACGCCGCACCAGCGACGTCGGTGATTCAGCTCTGGATGAGTTCCTCGAGCGCACCCAGCAGCATCCTGACGTTGCGCATCCGGGCGGTATGGCCCATGCAGCCGATGCGCCACACCTTGCCGGCGACTGGGCCTAGCCCGCCTCCCACCTCGATGCCGTAACGCTCGAGCAGGGCGCGCCGTCCCGCGGCATCATCGAATCCCGCAGGCAGCGTGACGGTGGTGAGCTCGGGCAGACGGTGACCCTCCTGCGCCCACAGCTCGAAGCCCAGCTCGGGCAGGCGCGCATGCAGTTCGTCGCCGCAGGCCTGGTGGCGCGCCCAGGCGTTGGCCAGCCCCTCGTCGAGCACGGCGCCGAGGCCGGCATGGAGGCCGTAGAGCATCGAGATCGGCGCGGTGTGGTGGTAGGCGCGGGCTCCCTCGCCGACGACATAGGCCCGGATCATGTTCAAGTCCAGGTACCAGCTCTGCGGCCGGCCGACCAGCGAGTCCAGCGCACGGTCGCTGACAGTGAGAGGCGCGAGACCCGGGGGCACACCGAGGCACTTCTGCGTACCGCTGTAGGCGATGTCGACGCCCCACCCGTCGATGTCGACTTCAATGCCGGCCAGCGATGTGACGCAGTCGGCGAGCAGGAGCGCATCGCCCTTCGCTTCGCCCAGCGGTGCGATGTCGTTTCGCACGCCAGTGGACGTTTCTGCGTGGACCACCGCGATGATTTTCGGCGACGGGTGGGCCTCGATGAGACGTTGCGGATCGATGGCGCGGCCCCAGTCGGTGTTCACGGCCACTACCTCGGCGCCACAGCGTGCAGCCACGTCGCACATGCGGGTGCCGAAGACGCCGTTGACGCCGATGACCACCGTATCGCCGGGCTCGACGAAATTGCAGAATGCCGCTTCCATGCCTGCCGAGCCGGTGGCGCTGACCGGGAACGTCAGCAGGTTCCGGGTCTGCCACACGGTCCGCAGTCGCTCATTGGTCTCGTCGAGCAGAGCGATGAATTCAGGGTCGAGGTGGCCGAGGATGGGGCGGGTGAATGCCTCCATCACCTCGGGATAGGGGTTGGAGGGCCCCGGCCCCATCAGGATGCGGTCGCTGTGTGTCACGAGCCCGCACGGTACTTGCCGCGTGCTCAGCGTTCCGGCGGCGGGCGCAGCAATGCGATGAGGCTGGAGGTGTCCCAGCGGCCGCCGCCGAGCTCCTGAACGCGCTTGTAGAACTGGTCGACGAGCGAGGTGACTGGCAGGGGAGCGCCGTTGCGCTGCGCTTCGGCCATCACGATGCCGAGGTCCTTGCGCATCCAGTCCACCGCGAAGCCGAACTCGAACTCGTCGGCCATCATCGTGGTCCCGCGGTTGGACATCTGCCACGACCCCGCAGCGCCCTGCGAGATGGTCTCCAGCACAGCGTCGAGATCGAGGCCGGCCCGCCGGCCGAACTCGAGACCCTCCGACAGTGCCTGGACCAGCCCGGCGATGCAGATCTGGTTCACCATCTTGGTGAGCTGGCCCGAGCCTGCGGTGCCGATCAGGGTGACCGCCCGCGCATAGGCGTCGATGACCGGCCGGGCCCGTTCGAAATGTTCCGCAGCGCCGCCGCACATGACCGTCAAGACGCCGTTCTGAGCGCCCGCCTCGCCGCCCGATACGGGAGCGTCGATGAATCCGACTCCCTGACGGGCACATGCCCCTGAGAGCTCGCGTGCGAGGTCGGCCGAGGCGGTCGTGTGGTCGACCAGGATCGAAGTGTCGCTCATGGTCGCCAAAGCCCCGTCGTCGCCGTAGACCACGGTCCGTACATCGCCGTCGGCACCGACGCATATGAACACGATCTCCGCGCCGGCGGCAGCTCGCGCTGGAGTGTCAGCGAGCTCGCCGGCGTTTTCGGCGACCCATCGCTGCGCAACGCTCGTCGTGCGGTTGAACACCGTGACCCGGTGCCCCGCGGCAGCGAGGTGCCCGGCCATCGGATAACCCATCACGCCGAGCCCGATGAACGCGACATCAGCGGGCATGGCGGACACCCTCATTCTTGCTGAGCATTGCTCGCACCTCGTGCTTGCGGACCTTGCCGAGCGCTGTTCGGGGGAGCTGATCGGTCCAGAACACTGCCTTGGGATGCTTGAAGCGTGCAAGCCGCCCGTCGAACAGACTCAGCAGCGCGGCGGCTGCGATCTCGGTGCTCGGCACCGCCACGATGACTGGCACCTCGCCCCAACGATCGTCGGGTACGCCCACGACGGTCGCCTCCGATACCAGGTCGCTGCGGGCAAGCACCTCTTCGAGTTCCGCGGGATAGATGTTCTCGCCCCCTGAGATGATCATGTCCTTGCGGCGGTCATCGATGAAGATCCAGCCCTCGTCGTCGGCGTGGCCCACGTCGCCGGTGCGAAACCACCCCTCGACCAGCGCTTCGGCCGTGGCCCCCCCATCGCGCCAGTACTCCCGCAGAACGCTCGGCCCGCGTACCCACAGCTCACCGCGCTCGCCCGGAGCGGCGTCGGCCCCGGCATCGGTGACGATGCGCACCTCGCACATCGTCGAGGGCTTGCCGCATGAGCCCCGATGGGCGGCCGCTTCGTCGCAGCGCAGGTGTACGGCGATTGGTGCCGTCTCGGTGGATCCGTAGATCTGCCCCACCGGCACGCCTCGGTCGAAGAAGGGTTCGGTGGCGGCCATCGGCACGGGAGAGGATCCCGTCATGATGCCGCGCAGCGAGCCGAGGTCGGCGCTGGTAAAACGCGGGTGCGCGGCGACGGCGGTCAGGGCGGCTGGCACCAGCACCGTCCATGTCGGTTGCCACTGCTCGACGTCGTCGAGGAACTGCCCGGCATCGAACGCCCTCTCGATGAGCACCGCGGCCCCTCCCAGCACAGCAGGCAGCGTCTGGATGTTCAGCCCGCCGACGTGGAACAGCGGGATGGTGGTGAGCACCCGGTCCTCGCTGGTGAGGTCGTGCGCATGGGCCGAGTTGACGGCATTCGCTGCTATAGCCGCCTGGTCCAGCACGGCGCCCTTGGGGTGCCCGGTCGTGCCCGAGGTATAGGCCAGCAGCACCGGATGGCCGGGCGTGCCCCGGCGCGCAGGTGTGGTGCCCGCAGCCGCGAAGCCGTCGGGTTCCTCGGGCACCTCCCGCCGCTTGCACAGTGCGCCGACGGCCGCGCCATGTTCGGCGAACGTCGAGTCGACCGCCAGCAGGGCGGGTTCAGCGTGGTCGAGGATCCAGCGGTGCTCGGGCGGTGTCAATCGAGAGTTCAGCGGCAGGTAGATGGCGCCCAGCCACGAACATCCCAGCATCAGCCGCAGCGCAGCGGGCCGGTTCGGGCCAAGCCACGCCACCCGGTCGCCCTCGCCGACGCCGTGGTCGGCCAGCCAACCGGCCGTCGCTGCAATCTGGTCGGCGAAGGAGCGGTAGGAGTGCTCGACTCCCTCGAAGGCCACGGCGACTGCGTCGGGGCGGTGGTCGGCCCAACGCTCGATGCGAGCCGCGAGGTCGGCTCCGGCTGCCAGCGGGGCAGGTTCGCTCACGGTGCTGTGCAGCGTTGGCACATTCGTCGATCTGCTGGCAGATGGCCTCAGGCCAACTCGCCCTGCAGCACGCCGTCGATCACCACTGCCTCGCCGTCGAGGAAGACGCTGTGGCTGCGCATGGGCAGATCGAAGTGCCCCAGCGTGTGACGGCCGGCGTGCTCGTTGGCACCGGTCGAATACAGGAAGTTGCCGGCGAAGGCACGCTGCTCGGTGCCGTTGGTCTGGCTGCGGTCGTACAGCGACATCGTGTCCCACCGGGCGCCGGGGTTCATGCCCCAGCCCACGTGGCTGGTCGCGTAGGCCTCCCGGTCGCCCCAGGCGTCGGTGTAGCTGCGGAACAGGGCGGCGTCGGTGCCGTCGCCTTCGACGTTGACGACGTAGTCGTCGTCGATGTGCAGCGTGACCGGCGACTCGATGTAGCGCTTGAACGTGAGGTTCATGTCGCCGCGGTCCATCACGATGGTGCCGTTCACCGTGCCCGCCTTCGGGAACGCCAGGCACAGCCCGCCCGGCCAGTGGCTGATGGTGCCGGGCCGGGCCGTGTAGCCCCAGCCGCCGCCGCATGGCGCCCCGTCTACGTCGACAACCAGGTCGGTGCCCGCCGCGGAGGTCACGCGCATCTCGGAGGCCGCGATCAGCTTCTTGATGCCGACCTTCACCTTCGGTTCGAGTTCTGGCGTCGGCCGCAGCCGCTCGAGGGCCTCGGGGTGCTCGTTGGAGACCATGAGGATGCGGGTGCCCTCGCCCAGGATCTTCGGGAGTTCCGACGCGTGCAGCATCCCTTCCACGGTGCAGTCGACGACAAAGTCGACGGCCCCGAGGGCGGCGATCACCGCCGTCGAGCCGGCAATCGCGTCGGACGCGCCCGTCGAGCGCACCGGTACTGGGGCGGATTGGCGCGGCGTGGGCACAACGACATGAATCGGCGGTGTACCGAGGCGATCCAGCGCCAGCTCGGCGAGATTGACGTTGACGGCCCTGCTCTGGCTCTCCGACAGGATTGCTGCGGTCTGTGGGGGTTCGACACCGCACATCTCAAAGACCGACGAGAAAGCGTCAATCCACTTCGCTTCAATTCGTTCGACCAGCATGTGGTCCTCCAGACTCCCGAAGCTCTGTGACTACGGGCCAAGTTAGAGGTTGCGCAGATCTGTGCTTGCGCCGCCGTCCTCAGGCGGCTTCGACTGCCGCAAGGTGCGCCGCGTCGTTGAAGCGCCGGACCTGCCAGAGGCGGCGCCCACTCCACTCGAGCAACTCCAGCTCGGTGATGGCGGTCACCGCGGTGACCACGCCGACGCCGCGCTGACTCGGCGCGATGCCGAATGCCATGGCCATCGCGGCCGAGGAAATGCCGCCATGGCAGCCCACGAAGACTGTCTTGGCAGGGTGAGCTGCGGCGATGTCGTTGAGTGTCTGGGCCACCCGGTGACGAAACCCCGCACGGCTCTCCCCGCCCTCGAGCACAGGTGTGTACGGCTGGTCCATGGGTTGGATGAACCCGAAGTGCTCGCGCGCTGCCTCCCACGTCATGCCGTCCGCGGGACCCAGGCGCATCTCCTCAAGATCGTCGTGGACGTGAATCTCGAGATTGCCCCGCTCGCTGTCCGTACCGAGCGCCGGCAGCACGATCTCGGTTGTCTCGCGGGCCCGAGGCAGCGGCGAGGAGTACACGACCTGTACCTCGGGTTCACGTCCGGCGGCAAATCTGTCACGCAGCGCTGCGGCCTGGGCACGACCCAGTTCGGTGAGACCTCGGCAGCCCTTGGGTCCGCCGACGACTCCATCGGCCATAGCGACGGACTCGCCGTGGCGGACGATCAGCAGTCGCGAGAGCACTTGCTCGTCAGCCATATCGCCAGCCGCCGACATCCACACCGCGAGACTCTAGGAGCGCGCAGCGCCTACCGGATGGATCGGCTGATCGAGCGCCAGGTGTCGGCCCCCTCCGGCTCAGCGCTGCGGCGATCAGCCCACGCCTGCGGGGTGCCGGCGAGACCGGTTGGCTCAGCGACCATGCAGGCCGTCGTCGGTTGCAACGATTCTGGGTCGAACACCGCAACAGCTCCGCTGAGGGCGTTCCTGGCAACGCAAAGCTCGGGAATGCGTTCGGCTGCCGTGACGGCAGCGCACACCGCATCAGCCAGAAGCGTTGCTCGACACGAGAACACGAGCGCCTGGACGCCGGCGCTTGGGGCGCCCGCGGCATGGGAGTAGCCGGCGCACTTCGGTCGCTTGACCGTTGATGCAACGGTTAAGTCGGCGCCATCGACAAACAAACAGAATTCATGCGTGGTCACCACAGGCGCTTCACCTTTCGCTGCATCATGTGATGCCGGAAGCCCTATGTGCATGGCCAAGCGTCCGACGAGTCAGCGGCACTCTAGTAGTTCATGCTCACCTGCTGTCAAGTGCATAGTTTTCAGTAACTTTCTTTTAGGTCTATTTAGTGTCTAGTGATAACAATGTATGACATATCAGCAAAGGTCCAGATCGACGCGATGGCACGATTCGTGGGAGCGTGCTGGTCAACGACGCGTCCGCGGGGCACCCGCGCCGTAGCCTGCTGAGTTGCACCACGACAGCTCCGGAGGCAGCGATGGGATCGATCGAGGCGGAAGTCGAACCGGCCGAAGCGGGGTTCGACGCCAGCCGGCTGGAGCGCATCGCAACGCACCTGAATCGCTATGTCGACGACGGGCGCCTCCCGGGCGTCTCGGTGCTGCTCGCCCGCGGCGGCCAGATCGCGTACACCCACCGCTACGGCGATCGCGACTGTGAGCGGTCGCTGCCGGTCACGTCCGACACGATCTATCGCATCTACTCGATGACCAAGCCCATCGTGTCGGTCGCCGCCATGCAGCTCTACGAGCAGGGCCACTTCCAGCTCAAGGATCCGATCTCGCGCTGGATTCCGACCTTCGCGAATGCACGCGTGTTCACCGGTGGAAACGTGATGCAATACCAGACCCGAGAGCCGGCGGGCGAAGTCACCGTCCACAGCCTGATGACCCACACATCGGGCCTGACGTACGACTTTCACTTCGCCAACGAGGTCGACGCGCTGTACCGGGCGAACGGCTTCAATTGGGGGGCTCCGGGCAACCTGGAGGAGACCTGCGAGGCGCTCGCGTCGCTCCCGCTGCTGTTCGACCCGGGCACCGAGTGGAACTACAGCTACTCCACCGACGTCCTGGGGCGAATCGTCGAGCTGGTCTCGGGGCAGTCGCTCGACGACTACCTCATCGAGCATGTGACGGGGCCGCTGGGCATGGTCGACACGGGCTTTGAGGTGCCGCCCGCCGACGCCGAGCGTTTTGCGGCGAATTACACGACCGCCACGCTGGCGGCCCGTGCCGCTGCGGGCAACACGGGGCCGTCGATGCCGGCGTATCGCCCCGACGATCCGGGCCTGGCGCGCACGCTGATGGACGACCCGCGCACCTCGGCGTACCTGGGACCGCCCAAGATCCTCTCCGGCGGCGGCGGGCTCGTCTCGACCATGGGCGACTACCACCGATTCACCCAGATGCTGTGCAACGGCGGCGAGCTCGACGGCGCCCGCATCATCGGCCGACGCACCCTCGAGTTCATGGCCAGCAATCACCTGCCGGGCGGGACCGACCTGACCGAGTGCGGCCGTGCCCTGTTCTCCGAGGCAGCCTTCGACGGCGTCGGCTTCGGGTTGGGCTTCTCGGTCGTGCTCGACCCCGCCAAGGCGAAGGTCGTCTCCAGCAAGGGCGAGTTCGCCTGGGGCGGGGCTGCCTCCACGGCGTTCTGGGTCGACCCGACCGAAGACCTCACGCTCGTGTTTCTCACGCAGCTGCTGCCTTCCAGCGTCCACCCGATCCGGCCTGAGCTGAAGGCGCTCGTCTACCAGGCGCTGGTGTGATGCCGGGCGCGTCTGAGCCGGCCGAGTTCGACCTTGTCATCGTCGGCAGCGGTTCGGCCAACTCGATTCCCGGGCCGGAGTTCGACGACTGGTCGATCGCGCTGGTCGAGCGCAGCGTGTTCGGCGGCACCTGCCTCAATGTGGGCTGCATCCCGTCGAAGATGTTCGTGTACGCCGCCGATGTAGCCGACACCATCGATACGGCTGGCACCTACGGCATCTCGGCCAGCTTCGAGGGCGCCGACTGGCCCGCCATTCGGGATCGCGTGTTCGGGCGCATCGACCCGATCGCCGAGGGCGGCAAGGTGTTCCGCTGCGGGACCGCCTGCCCCAACATCGACGTGTTCCTGGGCGAGGGCCGCTTCGTGGCCGACCGTGAGCTCGAAGTCCGGTTGAATGACGGCGGCAGCGCCCGCATCCGCGGGCGCCACGTGGTGCTCGGTGCCGGGGCACGGCCGTTCATCCCGCCATTCCCCGGTCTGGAGCGCACGCCGTATCACACGTCCGACACCGTCATGCGACTCGACGAACTGCCCCGGCGCATGATCGTGCTGGGCGGCGGCTACATCGCCGCCGAACTGGGCTACGTGTTCTCGGCACTCGGCACCGAGGTCACCATGATCAACCGCAGCGAGCGCTTGCTGCGGGCCGAAGACGACGACGTCTCGGGGGCGTACACCCGTGCGGCCGAGCGGCACTTCGACCTGCGGCTCGGCGCCACGATCACCCAGGTCAGCCCCGAGCCGGGCGGCGGCGTCTCGGTCGAGCTCAGCATCGGCGGTGAGCACCAGCAGGTCAGCGCCGATGTGCTGCTGGTGGCCACCGGGCGAACCCCCAACGGCGACTTGCTGAACCTCGAAGCAGCCGGGGTTGACCACGAGGGCGGCCGCGTGCTGGTCGACGAGCACTTCCGGGCGAGCGCGCCCGGGGTGTGGTCGTTCGGCGATCTCGCAAGCGAGATCCAGCTCAAGCACCTCGCCAACGCCCAGGTGCGGTCCCTGCGCCACAACCTGCTCGTCGCCGAAGGCAAAGCAGACGGCCCGATGCACACGGTCCGCGAAGACCTGGTGCCCCATGCGGTGTTCTCCCACCCCCAAGTCGCCTCGGTCGGCCTCACCGAGCGCGACGCCCGCGCCGCGGGCCTGCCGATCACGGTGGCCAACAAGCCCTTCGGCCACACCGCCTATGGCTGGGCCATGGAGGACCACTCCAGCTTCGCCAAGCTGATCGCGCACAGCGAGACCCGCGAGCTGCTCGGCGCCCACATCACCGGGCCCCAAGCCTCCACGCTGATCCAGCAGCTCATCCAGGGCATGGCGTTCGGTCAGACCGTCGACCGGATGGCCCACGACCAGTTCTACATACACCCGGCCCTTACCGAAGTAATCGAGAACGCCCTGCTCGAGCTGTAGCCGGCGGTGCTCGTTCAGTCGACGCGCCGGGCGTCGGGGATGAGGTTGATCTCCCAGATCACTTCTTCGAGGCGGTCTTCGGCAGACACTGCTTCGTAGCGGCACGGCCGATCCGGGCTGACGGTCGACGGCGCGGGCGTGAGGATGGTGGAGGGGCGGGGGTGGCAGAACTGCACCACGCTGAGCCGGCTGCCGCGCTGGGCGGGGTCGGCCTTGACACGGTGCCAGCCGGCGCCGATCAGGCCGTTGGTGACGTGTTCCAGCATGATGCCCGAGTTGATGATGACGTGGTCGTCGGGCGGGGCAGCGTCGACCCACTCGCCGTCGATCTGCACTTGCAGGCCCCGCTCGGTGGCCCGCGGCAAGGCGGTGATGAGGTTGATATCGGCGTGCTCGTCGGCCCAGATGTGGCCCTCGGCCCCGCCGCCGGGCGCACTCGCCATCGGCGGGTAGTGGATCGCCCGGGACAGATGCGTGCCGAATGTGGTCATCCTGTCGAAGTACGTCTCATGGGCGCCGATGCCCTCGGCGATCACCCGCAGGAAGCGGCGCTGCAGTTCCACCAGCCGCCGGTGGAACTCGGCGAGGATGTCGCCGGCGCCGCTGATCTCATCATCGGGGAAGATCGACGGCCGGTACCAGCGGCCGTAGGTGACGGTGAGCGGGTGGCCGGCGGGGGGCAGGTCGCTCCAGTTGAACATCTCCTTCCAGTCGGGAAGGTCGGAAACGGCGGCAGTCTCGGTGAGCGGGCCGGTGTAGCCGCGAGCGCCGAACGACTCGGCGTCGACATAGCGCGCCTTGGCATCAGGCTGCAGCCCGAAGAACCGGCCGAGCACGTCGTACGCCTCGTCGAGCAGACCGCCCGAGAGATCGTGCGCGGTGTAGACGAAGCCCGTCCGCAGGCTGGACATCACGCCGCCGGTGACCGCTTTGCGCTGGGCTGGCGAACCGTGCTCGAAGGCGAGCAGGTCCACATCCAGAATCTCGTCCATGGCGCTCCCCAGTCTTGCTGCTAGCCGCTCAGCCAGGCCTCGTAGCGCACCGGGTCGGTCCAGGCGCCGGTTTTTGTGTCGAATTGGGCCGCCTCCGCAACCATCAGCGCGGGGTCGGTGGTGCGGGCTCTGGTGCTCGACACGGAGCCCACCCACTCGGGCAGGTCGAGCACCAATTCGGGTGGGCAGTCGTGCGGCGGGCGGGCGGCGATGGCAACGGTCGGCAGCGCAGCGATGGAGGCGTCGCGGCGGACCGGATCGTTGCCGTAGAAGACCGGGTCGTGGATCTGGTGCCACTTGTCGGCGCCCATCACGATCACGTCGAAGCCGGCCGCGATCTCCGACAGCAGCTGCACCTCGGTGACGGCAATCTCGAGCCATTCGAGAGGCGCAGCGACGGCTTCGAGCACAGCGACTCGGTCGGCGAGCCTCGGGAGCTGCACGTCTTCCTTGGCAAGCGCCACCCGGCTCACTGTCCACACGAGCACATCGAGACGGTGCTGTTTGACCACGGCCTCGCTGATGGCGAGATGGGCAGTGGTCGGCGGGTTGAACGAACCGGGAAACACCCCACGCCGCCCCGTGACCATCGCAGGCCTCAGCGGGAGCCCGCGATGTTGCTTCCGGTGAGCGCTCCGGCGATCACGATCGTTCCGACCGAGCCGCCGGTCAGCTCGCCGATCACTGCAGCGGCGTGGCCGCTGTCGCGCAGCTCGCGCACCGCTTCGCCGGCTCGGCCGGGATCGAGGCTGAACAGCAGGCCGCCTGAAGTCTGGGGATCGCCGAGCACGGAGCGGGTGAGCTCGTCGCCGCCGTCGAGGCGCTCGGCGAGGTGCTCGAGGTTGCGCCCGGTGCCTCCGGGTACGAAGCCGCCGGTGGCGAGCTCGATGACGTCGGGCAGCAGCGGCACTGCGCCGGCTTCCACCGCGGCGCCCACCCCGCTCGCTGCCGCGAGCTCGGCGAGGTGTCCCAGCAGGCCGAAGCCGGTGACATCGGTGGCTGCCGTCGCTCCTGCCCGGATCGCCGCGGCGGCGGCGGCATCGTTGAGCCTGCACATCTCGGCCACGCCGGCTTCGTAGGCCTCAGACAGCGCGCCATCTCGGGCGACCGCTTCGGGATCGGAGCGTTTCAGTGCTGTGGCAAGCAGGCCAGTACCCAGCGGCTTGGTGAGCACGAGGGCCTGGCCCGCCTGCCCGCCGGCATTGGTGAGCAGGCCGTTTCCCGCTGCGGGGGTGCTGATGCCAGTCACCGCCATGCCATAGAGCGGTTCGGGGCCGTCGATGGTGTGACCGCCGGCCACCACCCAACCGCCTTCGGCGGCAGCGTCGGCGCCGCCTGCGAGCACCTCGCCCAGCAGGTCGAGCGGCAGCACCTCGCGGGGCCAGGCTGCCAGATTCAGCGCGAACAGCGGGCTGGCGCCCATGGCGTAGATGTCGCTGGCAGCGTTGGCCGCAGCGATGCGGCCCCACGTGCGCGCGTCGTCCACGATCGGGGCGAAGAAATCGGTGGAGCTGACCAGCAGCTGGCCCTCAGAGAGCCGCCACACGGCGGCGTCGTCGCTGGTGTCGTTGCCGACCAGCAGATCCGGATGCGATGGGGGAGTCAGGTGGCGCAAGACCTGCGCCAGCTCGGCCGGGCCGAGCTTGCACGCTCAGCCCGCGCCGTGGCTGTACTGGCTCAGCCGGAACGCCGGGCCGTTCGGTGTGCTGTCAGTCGGCACAGCGGCAACGGTACCCAGACGACGCGCCGAGGTGGCCTTTAGCCGTAGCTGCACACGGCGTCGACAATGAGTGCCAATGCTGCGTCGGCATCGAGGCTGTAGGCCACCTCGCAGTTGGGGGAGGCGTCCGTGCCCGGCCGCTCGTCGGCGACGGTCATGCCCCGGGTGAGCGTGCCGTCAGTCTCCACGTCGACATGGCGGGCCGTGAAGGCGAACAGGTCGGGCCGTGTCACGGCCAGCACCGCGCAGGGGTCATGCATCGGCGCAGCCTCCAGCCCGGCCCGCTCGCGATAGCCGGCCAGGTAGAACTCGAACAGGTCGGCGACGAAGGTCGACACGGCGCCTCCGTGCGTTCGCAGTGCAGCAGTCTCGGTGGGGCCCACGCAGAGCTGGTGGGTGAGGTTCAGCCCCGCCATGCGCACCAGCGGCGCGCCGGTAGCGAACACGATCTGGGCTGCGTGCGGGTCGGCCCAGATGTTGAACTCGGCGGTGGGCGTGACGTTGCCCGGTCCGATAGCGCCGCCCATGAGTGAGACGCCGGCGAGGCGCTCGACGATGTCGGGGGCTTGCCGGAATGCGAGCGCGATGTTGGTGAGCGGCCCCACCGGCACGAGCCACACGTCGTCGTGCCCCCGGACCGTCTCGATGATGCAGCCGACGGCGTCGTTGCTGGCTTCGCTGCGGTGAACCTCGGGCCTCGGCGGGCCGTCGAGGCCCGTCGCCCCGTGGGCACGCGGCGCATGGGCGGCAGGTACCAGCAGCGGCCGATCCGCGCCCGCGTGGACAGGTATGTCCAGCCCGGCAAGTTCGCACATCAGCAGGGCGTTCTGGGTGGTCAGCGTCAGCGGCGCGTTCCCCGACACGGTGGTGATGGCCAGCACGTCGCAGTGCTGCGCCGCCAGCAGGATCGCCACGGCGTCGTCGTGACCCGGGTCGCAGTCGAGGATGATCTTGGGCGCTGCCATGCGGCTCACTCGGTCATTGTCGACGGCTCACCGATTGGGTGATGTCTGTGCGGGGCTACAGCTTGGTGATGCTGGGTGCGGGGGCTTCGGTTTCTCCCCAGTAGTGGGGGAGCCGCAGGTAGCCGAACCGGGTTAGCTCCACAGCCGGCGGCAGCCCCTGGATCTCCTTGATCCGCTGGATCGAGCGGATGTGCGAGGACATCTCGTAGAAGAGCATCCAGATCGCGCATTCCAGCGTGTTCACCACCCGCCGCTCGTCGTCGGGATCGTGCCAGGCGCCGCGGGGAAGGACGGAGATCGCGTCGTCCCAGAAGTGGGTGCTGTGACGCGACTCGACCATTTCGCGGAACGTCTCGATGGGGTGCGACGCCACCACATAGCGCATCCAGCTCAGGCCGAGGTCGAGCTTGTCGAGCAGGTCGGGCACTTCCCAGAACAGGGCAGGGTCGAGGCGCAGGTTGTGCTTGTTGTTGGGGCCCTGGTGATGCTCGGCCCACACGATGGGTTCGGGGATGTTGCCGTCGGGCCACAGCAGGGCACCGCAGCGGCGCTTCGAGAAGATCATCGACACCCAGGCGATGTGGGAGACCTGGCGGCGGATCGACCACCACATCAGCTCGCGTTCGGGCGACTGGTCGTCGAGGTCGAGCTGGGCGTCGGTGAGTCCGGCGATCTCGGCGCGCAGCCATGTGTCGATGTGGGAAAAGTACGGCATCGTGCCGGCCGCGGCATCGGCAGGCATCTCCACAACAGCAGGATTCACTCGTGCCATGGGCGAACGCTAGCGATCTGCCCGCCGTCGAGCCGAGCCTCTGGGGCAGGCGGGTTCACGGCCCGTCTGCGCGGCTAGCCGGTCTCGAACGCGCGGGGGTCGGGGCAGGCGCACATGAGGTTGCGGTCGCCATACGCGCCGTCGATGCGGCTGACCGGTGGCCAGTACTTGTCGGCAACCAGCGTCGCCACGTCGGTGCCGCTTGGGTACACGGCCTCGGTGCGCGAGTAGGGGTGATCCCACTCGCCGGTGAGCGAATCGACCGCAGTGTGAGGCGCATTGACGAGCGGGTTGTCGTCTTGGGGCCACTCGCCCGAGGCGACCTTGTCGATCTCGGCGCGGATCGCCGCCATCGCATCGCAGAACCGGTCGATCTCCGCCAGTGACTCGCTCTCGGTGGGCTCGATCATCAGCGTCCCGGCAACGGGGAACGACATGGTCGGAGCGTGAAAGCCGAAGTCGATGAGCCGCTTGGCGACGTCGTCGACGCTGGCCCACTCCGAGTACGGCCGCAGGTCCACGATGCACTCGTGGGCGACGAGGCCATAGCGGCCTTGGTACAGGATCGGGAAGTGCTCGCCGAGGCGCGATGCCAGGTAGTTGGCGGACAGGATCGCCGTCTGTGTGGCCCGGGTGAGGCCCTCCACACCCATCATCGCGATGTACATCCACGGGATCGGCAGAATGCCCGCCGATCCCCACGGGGCCGACGAGATGGCGCCCGGGCCGGTGCGGGGGCCGGCGTCGGGCGCCAGCGGGTGGTTGGGCAGGTACTTGGCCAGGTGCAGGCGGCACGCCACCGGCCCGATGCCCGGTCCGCCGCCGCCGTGGGGGATGCAGAACGTCTTGTGCAGGTTGAGGTGGCTGACGTCGGCGCCGAAGGTGCCCGGTGCGGCGAGTCCGACGAGGGCGTTGAGGTTCGCGCCGTCCACGTACACCTGCCCGCCCGCCTCGTGCACCTTGAGGCAGACCTGGCGGATGCCGTCTTCGTAGACGCCGTGCGTGGACGGGTAGGTCGCCATGAACGCGGCCAGATTGTCGCCGTGCTCGGCGATCTTGGCGTCGAGGTCGTCGAGGTCCACGTCGCCGTCTTCGGTGCAGTCCACTACCACGACCGCCATGCCGGCCATCACCGCGGACGCCGCGTTGGTGCCGTGCGCGGAGGACGGGATGAGGCACACCGTGCGGTGGTGGTTGCCGCGGTCGTCGTGGTAGCCGCGAATGGCGAGCAGCCCGGCCAGCTCGCCTTGGGAGCCGGCGTTGGGTTGCAGCGACACGGCGTCGTAGCCGGTGATCGCTGCCAGCCAGCGTTCGAGGTCGGCGATGATCTGGCGGTAGCCCTCCCACTGGCCGGGGGGCGCGAAGGGATGGACGTCGGCGAACTGCGGCCAGGTGACCGGCGTCATCTCCGCAGCGGCGTTGAGCTTCATGGTGCAGCTGCCGAGCGGGATCATCGACCGGTCGAGCGCCACGTCATAGGAACTGAGGCGGCGCAGGTAGCGCATCATCTCGGTTTCGGAGCGGTACGCGCTGAAGGTGGGATGGGTGAGGTACTCGCTGGTGCGCGCCAGCTCGCCTGCGATGCCTGATGGCGCCGAGGCGGCCAGCGCTTGCACCGAGGCGACGTCGTGTGTCGCGCTGGTGGCGGGAGCGGCGAATGCATCGAGCAACCAGGCGATCGTCGCCTCGTCGCAGGTCTCGTCGAGCGAGACGCCGACCGTGTCGCCGTCGATGCGCCGCAGGTTGATTCCGGCATTGAGCGCTGCGGCCAGCACCTCATCGGCGCCGCCGCGAACCTCCACGCTCAGCGTGTCGAAGAAGGTCTCGTTGCGGACGCGAAGGCCCAGGTTTCGGAGGCCCTCGGCGAGTCCGGCCGTCAACCGGTGGGTGCGCTCGGCAATCTCCGCCAAGCCCTCGCGGCCGTGCCAGACCGCATACATCGAGGCCATAACCGCCAGCAGCACCTGCGCTGTGCAGATATTGCTGGTGGCGCGCTCGCGCCGTATGTGCTGCTCACGGGTCTGCAGCGCCAGCCGGTACGCGGGCCTGCCGGCCGCGTCGACTGAGACGCCGACGAGCCGTCCGGGCATCGAGCGCCGGTGCTTCTCGCTGGTCGCAAGGAACGCCGCATGCGGACCGCCGAAGCCCAGCGGCACGCCGAAGCGCTGTGAGCTGCCCACCACGATGTCGGCGCCCTGCTCGCCGGGCGGCGTCAGCACGCAGCACGCCAGCAGATCGGCGGTGACTGCTGCGATGGCGCCAGTGTTGTGCAGGGCTTCGATCACTGGTTGAAGGTTGCGGACGGCGCCGCTGCTGCCGGGATATGCCAACAACGCGCCGTACACCTCGCCGGGGCGCAGCTCGGTCGCCGGATCGCCGACCACGATGTCGATGCCCAGCGGTCCAGCGCGTGTGGCGACCACGTCGATGACCTGGGGGTGGCAGTCGGCGTCGACGAAGAAGCAGTCTGGCCCGCTGCGTGTGATGCGGCGGGCCATGGCCATCGCCTCGGCCGCCGCGGTGCCTTCGCACAGCAGCGATGAGTTGGCGATTTCCATGCCCACTAGGTCGCACACCATCGTCTGGTAGTTGAGCAGCGCTTCCAGCCGTCCCTGGGAGATCTCGGGCTGGTACGGCGTGTAGGCCGTGTACCACGACGGATCCTCCAGCACGCCGCGCCGGATGACCGCGGGGGTGAGCGTGCCGTAGTAGCCCAGCCCGATCAGCGAGTGCACGGACTGGTTGGCGTTCGCCAGCCAGCGCATCGCTGCGGTGGCTTGAGTCTCGGTGAGGGGCCGGTCGATGCCGTCGAGCACGATCGGCTCGTCGAGGCGGATCTCGGCCGGGACGGCCGCGTCGACGAGCGCTTCGAGCGAGCTGAACCCGAGGCGCTTCAACATGGCGGTGATGTCATCGGGTCGCAGTCCGACGTGGCGTGTTGCGAACGCCCCTGGGCCTGCGAGCTGCTGTTGGAATTCACTCATGGCTGTCACTCATGCTTTGGGGGCCTCTTGGTGGCTGAGCACCTTGCGCACGCTGTTGATCGCGCCGTCGATCACGACGGCCGCCAGTAGCGATGCTCGACGAACGGCAGCGGCGCCACCCGGCATGGCTCGGCACCCTTGCGGCCCTCGGCCAGCAGCTCGGTGCCCGCCGCGGCATGCTCGGCTGCGACGTAGGCCATAGCGATCGGCGCATCGACGGTTGGGCCGTAGCCGCCGCTAGTGATCATGCCGATGTCGGTGCCGTTCGGGGCCCTCAGCACGGCGCCGTCGCGGATCGGGCGGCGGCCTTCGGCTGCGATGCCAACCCGTAGCCGTGGCGGTCCGTCATGCAACTGCGCGGCGATCAGCTCAGCCCCGGGGAAGCCGCCGTCGGCGCGCCGGCGTTGCGGTACGGACCAGCCGAGACCTGCCTCGGCCGGCGTGGTCGCCTCGGTCAGCTCGTGGCCTACCAAGGGAAGGCCCGCTTCGAGCCGCAGCGTGTCGCGGGCGCCGAGCCCGGCGGGAGAGACCTCCTCCGCGCTCAGCAGCAGCCGGGCGACGTGCACCGCTGCGGCGGCGGGCATGGCAATCTCGAAGCCGTCCTCGCCGGTGTAACCGCAGCGAGACACTTCGCAGTCGACGCCGTCGATGGGCAGGGTCGCCGTCGACATGAACGCCAGCTCGGCGGCGGGCGCAGCCCAGCGTGCGAGCACCTCGGCTGCAGCAGGGCCCTGCAGCGCGACCAGCGCCAGGTCGGCCCGTACCTCGATGCGCACCGTGCCGGCGGCACCGCTGCCGTTGCCGCCGCCGTCGTCGGGCCCGCTGTCAGTGCCGCTGCCGTTGCCGCCGCCGCTGCCCTCGTTCGCGCCTCGCAGCATGTCCAGGTCTGCATCCGTGCGCACGGCGTTGACCACGATCCGCAGGCAGTGCCCCAGGTTGGTCACGATGAGATCGTCGAGCACCCCACCCCCCGCCGTCGTGAACAGCGTGTAGCGCATCCGGCCGGGCGCCAGATTCACGATCGAGCCCGGCACGCAGCGCTCCAGCCACGCCGCCACCTCCGCGGTCGTACCGGTGCCTGCGGGGTGCAGCTCGACGATGCCCATGTGGCTGACGTCGAACAGTCCCGCTGCGGTGCGGGTGGCTCGGTGCTCGGCCACGGTGCCGTCGCCGTAGCGCATGGGCAGCGCGTGGCCGCCGAAGTTGACCATCCGGCCGCCGAGCTCGGTGTGCAGATCGAACAGCGGGGTGCACACGCCGCCGGTGTCGGGATCTACGCAGGGTTCGCCAGCGCTCCCGCCACTCGCGTCAGTCATCGACCGTGATTCTCGGCGCAGTCATCAAGCGACGCGTCTCAGTCGGCCAGCAGCTCGGCGATGCGACCCTTCGGGCGTCCGACAATGGCCCGGTTGCCGTGCACCACCACCGGGCGCTGCATGAGCGCCTTGCGCTGGCTCAGCAAGTCGACAACCGCTTCGGGATTGCCCACGTAGTCATCTGCGTTCAGGTTCAGCTTCTTGAACTGGGAGTCCTTGCGCACCAAGTCTTCGACGGGGTCCTCGAGGATCGACACCAGGTGCTCGAGGGTCTCGCGATCCGGCGGCGTCTTCATGTACAGGACGATGTCTGCTTCCACTCCAGCTTCCTCGGCGACCGCCAAGGCATTCCGGGAGGAGTTTCAGTGGGGGTTGTGGTAGATCGTCACTTCGGCCATGAGGCCGAAGTTACCTGCGCGAAGCGTCCAAGTCTCGACATGGCGGCATGAATGTCAGCGCAGCAGCGTCGAGAGCGGTCGCTCTGCGTTCAGTGGCGTCGTCGAAGCGTCGGCGGCCTCGACTTCTTCGCGTGTGACGCCCAGCATGAACAGGATCGCATCCAGATACGGGACGTTGACGGTGGCGTCTGCCGATTCGGCCACGATCGGCTTGGCGTTGAACGCGATGCCGAGCCCGGCCGCTGTCAGCATGGGGAGGTCGTTGGCGCCGTCGCCCACCGCCACGATCTGCTCCAGCGGCACACCCTCGATGTACGCGAGCTGTCGCAGCAGCCGTGCCTTGGCCTCGGCGTCTATCACCTCGCCGACCAGTTCGCCGGTGAGCCTGCCGTCGCGGATCTCGAGCTCGTTGGCGTAGGCGTGGTCGAACTTGAGCCGCTCGGCGAGGTGGTCGGTGAAGTGCGTGAACCCACCGGAGATGATCGCGACCTTGTAGCCCAGCCGCTTCAGCGTGCGGGCGAAGGTGCGGGCCCCGCGTGTCAGATTCATGTGCACGATCGCCGAGTCGATGATCTCGGTGGGCTGGCCGGTGAGCAGCTTCACGCGCTTTCGCAGCGACGTCTCGAAGTCGATCTCGCCGGCCATCGCGGCGGCTGTCAGTTCCGCTGAGCGCGCTTCGTGTCCTGCTTCGGCGGCCAGCAGGTCGATCACCTCGTCGCGGATCAGCGTCGAGTCGACGTCCATCACGATCATGCGGGTTGAGCGCCGCGACAGTCCGTGAGGCTGCACGGCGATGTCGATGCGCCGGTCAGCGGCCACTTCGATCAGGTCGGTGCGGAGCTTGTCGCCCTGCGCGCCCTCGACCAGGAACTCATAGCTCCAGACCGGGAAGCGGGAGAGCCGGTGGATGCGATCGATATTCCCGCCGCTGGTTGCGATGGCGCCGGTCACGACCGACAGGTCGGCCGGGCTGAGCTCGGGCGCCAGGGCGGTGACCACGAGGCGCTCCACGTGCCGGGTCGGCGTGGCGTCGACAACCTCGAAATTCATCTCGAGGCCCCGCTCGTAGCCGAACAGCAGCACTTCCTTGACGAGGTCGCGGCCTGTGGGAACCGTGATCGCGAGGCCGAGTGTGAGCTGGCTGCGCACGACGACCTGTTCCATGTCCCCCACGTCGGCGCCCGCACGGGCGAGCAGGGCCAGCAGGTCGGTGGTGATGCCGGGGCCGTCGGGGCCGGTCACCCGGATGAGGATCGTGTCCTTCGGCATCGTGTCGTTCGACGCTGTGTCGTCGGGCGGGCACATCGGTTCGTGCAGGTTAGTTGGCCTTCGGATCGGGCCATGCCGCCCTGTGAGTGCACGACATCGAGGTCCGCCGTGCGTCCGGGCGGTGCGCCGGGTTGAAGCGATGTGGCAGCCCGGGCGTAGGCTGGACCCATGCCGAGTTACCGATCAGTCACCTCTACTGCGGGCCGAAATCAGGCCGGGGCCCGTGCACTGTGGCGAGCTACCGGCATGACCGATGAAGACTTCGGCAAGCCGATCATCGCCATCTCCAACTCGTTCACCCAATTCGTGCCGGGCCATGTGCATCTCAAGGATCTCGGCCAGCTCGTCGCCCGTGAGATCGAGGCGGCTGGGGGAGTGGCCAAGGAGTTCAACACCATCGCCGTCGACGATGGCATTGCCATGGGCCACGACGGGATGCTCTACAGCCTGCCGTCGCGAGATCTGATCGCTGATGCGGTCGAGTACATGGTGAATGCGCACTGCGCCGATGCGCTGGTGTGCATCTCCAACTGCGACAAGATCACCCCGGGGATGCTCAACGCCGCCATGCGGCTGAATGTCCCCACGGTGTTCGTGTCGGGCGGTCCGATGGAGGCGGGCAAGACGAAGCTGGCTTCTCAGAAGGTCGACCTCATCAACGTGATGGTGGTTGCTGCCGATGAGTCGGTCAGCGACGAGGACGTGGCCGAGATGGAGCGGTCGGGCTGTCCCACGTGCGGTTCGTGCTCGGGCATGTTCACCGCGAATTCCATGAACTGCCTGACCGAGGCGCTGGGGCTGTCGCTGCCCGGCAACGGGACGGTGGTGGCGACCCATGCCGACCGCCGCGAGCTGTTCCTGGAGGCGGGACGCGTGGTGGTCGACCTGTGCCGGCGCTACTACCAGGAGGGCGACGACTCGGTGCTGCCGCGCTCGATCGGCAGCTTCGAGGCCTTCGAGAACGCCATGACGCTCGACATCGCCATGGGTGGGTCCACCAACACGATCCTGCACCTGCTGGCGGCGGCTCAGGAAGCAGAGCTGAATTTCACCATGGCCGACATCGACCGGCTGTCGCGCAAGGTGCCGAACATCTGCAAGGTTGCGCCGGCGTCGGAGTTCTTCCACGTCGAAGACGTGCACCGTGCCGGTGGAGTCATGGGCATCCTGGCCGAGCTGAATCGGGCCGGCCTCATTGCCAACCAGGTGCCCACGGTGCACTCGTCGACCATGTTCGATGCGATCTCGCAATGGGACGTTGCCACCAATGACGATCCGGCGCTGTCCGAGTTCTTCAGGGCCGGTCCGGCGGGTATCCCGACGCAGGTGGCGTTCAGCCAGTCCGAGCGTTATCGCACGCTCGACGTCGACCGCGAGCGCGGCTGCATTCGCTCGGTCGATTGTGCGTACTCGACCGACGGCGGGCTGGCGATCCTGTACGGCAACTTGGCGCCCGACGGCTGTGTCGTCAAGACCGCCGGCGTCGACGAGTCGATCTGGGTGTTCTCCGGGCCGGCGCACGTGGTCGAGAGCCAGGACGAGGCCGTCGAGCACATCTTGGACGGCAAAGTCGTGGCCGGCGACGTCGTGTTAGTGCGCTACGAGGGTCCGCGTGGCGGCCCCGGCATGCAGGAGATGCTGTACCCGACCTCGTATCTGAAGTCCAAAGGACTGGGCAAGGAGTGTGCGCTGGTGACCGACGGTCGCTTCTCGGGCGGCACCTCAGGTCTGTCGATCGGCCATGTCTCGCCGGAAGCGGCTTCGGGCGGGCTCATCGGGCTGGTGCGCACCGGCGACATCATCGAGATCGACATTCCGAATCGCACCATCAACCTGGCCGTTGACGACGCCGAGCTCGAGCGGCGGCGCGCCGAGCAGGACGCCGCCGGTTGGGAACCGGCCGAGCCGCGCCCGCGTCAGGTCAGCACTGCTCTGCGGGCCTACGCCGCGATGGCCACCAGCGCCGACCGAGGCGCAGTGCGCGACCTGTCCCTGCTGGGCTGAGCCGCTGTTCGCTGCACCGGCGTCACCCCTCGCATCGACGGTCCGCGCCGTCTTGCGGCGCTGCTGAGCGCCGACGTCATCGACGGACCGTCTGAGGCTCCCCTCCGCACTGTCGGCGCTGCCGCCGTAGCCTCGCAAACGTGATGGCCGGCGGTCCGACGCATCTCGACTCGGCGCGCGGCTGGGTCACCGCCTGCGGTGCAGCGCTGAGCGTCATGGCGGCGTTCGGGACGATCTACAGCTTCAACGCGTTCGCCAAGAGCATGTCGGAAGAATTCGGCACCGGGCACGGGCCGATCAGCCTCGTGTTCGGCATCACGGTGTTCCTGTTCTTCGGCAGCGCCGTGGTCTCAGGCCGCTTCTATGACCGTTTCGGCATCGCTCCGCTGCTCATCGTGGGCGGATCGATGTTCTGCGGCGGCCTGTTCGCGATGTCACACGTGTCGGTGCTGTGGCACGGATATGTGTTGTTCGGCGTCGGCTTGGGATTCGGCGGCGGGATTTTCAACGCTCCGTTGTTCGCGCTCACGGCGATGTGGTTTGCTCGTCATCGCGCCGTGGCCCAGGGTCTCGTCGCCACGGGCTCCGGTTTGGGAACCATGCTCTTTGCACCGCTGGGGCAATGGCTGCTGGAGATCTATGGATGGCGCGGCGGCATGCGGGTGCTCGCGGTGTTGTCAGCCGGCATTTTCGCGACGGCGCTCTTCATGATCAAGCGGCCGCCGAAGATGGAGATGGGCGATCCCCAGCGTCATCTCGCTCTTGTGGTGCGTTCTGTGCCGTTCTGGCAGATGGCTGTCTCAGGTGTGTTCTTCACGGTGGCCGTCATCGGGTCGTTGGGCTCGGTGGTCACGTTTGCCCAAGACGATGGCCTCCCGGCACGGGCGGCGGTGGCGCTGTTCACGGTCATCGGATTCGCGAGCATCGTGGGCCGCATGGCGCTCACGAGTATGGCTCCGCCGCTGGGCTCGGGCCGGCTGCTCAAGATCGCGTTCTTCCGGCTGCCGGGCGCGTTTTCGGTCTGGGTTGCGGCGGCCCCAGTCCGCGGGCCCGGCGCTCGAGAGCGGCCCCGGAACCCGAAAGAACGCGTTCTGGAGCGCCCGCCCCGCCCCCAGGGGCGGAGCCATACTCGTGAGCGCCATGCGGCCCACGATGCTCGCGAATCCGATGACCGTGAACAGCGCCACCG
>JAPOPC010000081.1 GCA_026713105.1 Acidimicrobiaceae bacterium | reverse complement strand
GCGAGACGCTCGCGTTCTGCCTGTTGGCGCGCTGCTTCCTCTGCTATGCGCGTGCGCTCGGCTTCGGCGGCTTTGCGCTTGGCCTCTTGGCGCTTGCGTTCGGCCTCTTGGTCGGCGCGGGTGCGGGTGTCGGGCGGCGGCGAGTAGTTGTTCGGCGGGTGAACGTGGGCGACGGCCTCGTTCCAGCATTGCTGTCCGGCGAACGGATCGTAAGCGCAGCGCCGCACCGTCTGGGTGTGGGCCGACACCGGGTCGGCGGCGATGAGCGGCAGACCGGCGAGCGAGACAAGCAAAGCGGCGAACGCCGCGGTGAGTCGTTTGGTCACAGGTGGGTTCCCTCCAGACGGGAGTCAGCGGATGTGTGCGATCCGCGACCGCGCCGGCCGCCGGGAGGGACCCATGCAACTGATGCCGCGCGGGCAGGCTGCTCGCGGCGCGATGTCTCAGCGGCTATGCGGGTTCGCGGCTGCCGAGGGTCCTGCGGGGCGCACTGCGGGGCGCTGGCGTCGATCGGCTTGACAGGCCGCGTCGGGCCCGTCTACGATACGAACGTTTCACGTACACCCCAAAACCGCCCCTGAACAGCGGTTTCGGCCGAGATGCGGGGTCCGGATCCCGGCATCGGCCAAGGACTACAGCCCGGATATCGCCCCCAAGAGGCAACGAAATCCAGCGGGATATCATCACAATTGTGCATTGCAGACTCCCCAGAACGTCGGCAACGCCGCAGGACCGCGCTCACTCCGCGGAATCAGCCCCGAATAGCAGTGTCAGGGAGCCGTCCGCCGCACCATCGCGCGCGCCCGGCCGATTCGATGGCGCCCGCATCGATGAGGCACCGCCCCTAGGTCCCCGACAGAACAGGTATGCGCCGCTTGTACCAGAATGCGTAAGCGGACAAACATGAGCCGCACCAAGCCATTTGACCTGCGAAAGCGGCCCATCCCCATCCGGTGACTGGCAGCAGTCCCGCTGAGCGCAGCGTTCGCTTCCCAGTGCACCGCTAAGAACTGCAGGAGAGCTGGCTGCAGCCGACTCGGGTACGGGCCCAGTCGGGTCGCAGCGCCGCGTAGGACTCCCGCTCGGGCTGTTCGTCGTAGGGGCGGCGCATGACATCGAGCAACTCGCCGATGGCTTCGGGCCGGCCCTCGGTTGCGCTGTCGATGGCCAGCTGGGCCAGGTAGTTCCGCAGCACGTACTTGGGATTGACTCGGTTCATCGTTTCGGCTCGTGCGGGGTCCGCGATGGCGAGCTCTCGCAGCCGTGCTGCATAGCGCTCGACGAACTCGCTTGTGGCTGCGCGGTGCTCATCGGTGACCTCGGCGGGACGGTAGTAGGCGTCTGCCAGCGGGGCGATGCGATCGGCTGGCTCGACGCCGTCGGAGGTGTCGACCGTCGCGAGCCGTCGCCAGAACACCGTCATGTCGGTTTCGACCAGCCGGAGCACCTCCAGCACGCCAGTCGCCAGCTCGCGGTCGACCTCGGTCTCCAGCCCCGGCAAGCCGAGCTTGGCGGCCATCATCGCCGACCATTTCTGCTCGAAGTACGGCACGTAGCCGTCGAGGGCCGCCTGCAGCGGCTCGGCCTCGCCGACCAGCGGGTACAACGCATTGGCGAGCTGCATCAGGTTCCACTGCGCGACGGCCGGCTGGGTGCCGAAGCGGTAACGGCGGTGGGCCGCGTCGGTCGTGTTCGGCGTCCAGTCGGGGTCGTAGTCGTCGAGCCAGCCATAGGGGCCATAGTCGATCGTGAGACCCAGGATCGACATGTTGTCGGTGTTCATCACACCGTGGACGAAACCGACCCGCAGCCACTCGCACACCATGTCCGCAGTCGTTCGCACCACCTCGTCGAAAAACTGCACATACCGATCCGGCGCCCGTTCGGCCGTCAGGTGGGCGAAATCGGCATCGATGACGAAGTCGGCCAGCGTGCGCAGCGTCTCGATCTCGCCGCGCGAGGCGAAGATCTGGAAATTGCCGAATCGAACGAACGAGGGTGCCACGCGGCACACCACCGCCCCGGGCTCTGGCGCAGGGTTGCCGTCATAGAGCATGTCGCGCATGACCATGTCGCCGGTCCCCACCAGGCTGAGCGCCCGGGTGGTGGGCACGCCGAGGTGTGCCATGGCCTCACTGCAGAGGAATTCGCGCACCGAACTGCGCAGTACCGCCAAGCCGTCAGCGGTGCGTGAGTAGGGCGTGGGTCCGGCGCCCTTGAGCTGGAGAGTCTGGTGCTGGCCGAGCGTGTCAACCATCTCGCCGAGCGCGATCGCCCTGCCGTCACCGAGCTGACCAGCCCAGTTGCCGAACTGGTGGCCGCCGTAGCAGTGGGCGTGGGGGTCCATGCCGTCGAGCACGACGCTGCCGCCGAATACCGCGGCGAACTGCGGGTCTTCGAGCAGTCCCGTCTCGAACCCGAGCCGTTCCATCATCTCTGCGCTGTGCGCAAGCAACCGGGGCGCAGGCGTAGCAGTGGGCGCCACCCGCGAGTAGCAGGCGCCCGCAACCTGACGACGGAAGTTGTCGCGCTCCGGATCCGCGGGCAACGCTGCGGTGAAGCGATTGTCGAACTGGATTTCGTCGAGCGTCCCGATCAGCGCCGGAGCCGCTGAATCGACGCTCATAATCCCGCTCCCCGACACCTTGGCGCGGCCGGTGACCGAGTGGACGACGCGAGCACGGCGCTCACAGCAGCTTCAGCCCCTCGTTGTAGCGCCGGGTGGGCAGATGCTCCTCGCAGAGCAGGCGCGCCATGTTCCTGAAGACTCCGGCGGTCTCACTGTTTGGATCGACCGCGGTGATCGGCAGGCCCTCGTCACCGCCTGCGCGCAGTTGCGGCACCAGGGGCACCTGGCCGAGCAACGGCACCTCCAGCTCGTCGGCGAGCGCTTGCCCGCCGCCGGAACCGAACAGCTCGTAGCGCTTGCCGTCGTCTCCGGTGAACCAGCTCATGTTCTCGATCACCGCTCGCACCTGCAGGTTGACGCGCCCAGCCATGTGGGCGGCGCGCTGGGCCACCTTCTGAGCTGCGGGCTGCGGAGTGGTCACCACCAGCAGCTCAGAACGAGGCAGGAACTGCGCCAGCGAGAGCGAGATGTCACCGGTGCCCGGCGGAAGATCGATGAGGAGGTGGTCGGGCTCGTCCCAGAAGACGTCGGTCAGGAACTGCTCAAGCGCCTTGTGCAGCATCGGGCCCCGCCAGATCACCGGTTGGTCCTCGCGTGCGAAGAAACCCATCGACATGCAGCGCACGCCGTGAGCTTCGGTGGGCACGACCATCTGGTCGATGACGGTGGGCGGACGGCTCACGCCGAGCATCCGCGGAATGGAAAAGCCCCAGACGTCGGCGTCGATGACCGCGGTGCGGGTGCCACGCTGGGCCAACGCGATCGCGAGATTCACCGTCACGCTGGACTTGCCGACTCCGCCCTTGCCGCTCGCCACGAGCAGCACGCGGGTCTTGTTCCCGGCCTGGGCGAAAGGCACCTCGCGGCCTTCGGCGTGGCCGTGGCCTTCGTGTGTGCCCGCAGTGGCCCCTGGATCACCGATGAGCTGGGCTCTCAGTGCCGACTGCTCGGCCTCGTCCATCACCGTGAACTCGACGACCACGTCGTCGATGCCGTCCAGCGAGCGCCCCGCCTCGCTCACGGCGTGCGAAACATGTCCGGCTGCAGGCCAGTCGTTCGAAGGCAGGGCGACGAGCACTTGTGCAGCGCGCCCGGCAACCGCAGCAGCCCGCAGCATGCCCATCTGACCGATGGGTCGTCGCAGCTCGGGATCGATCACATCTGCCACTGCGGCCGCCAGCTGCTGGTCGGTGACCTTGGCTGGACCGCCGTTGGTGGCAGACCCTCGACGCTTGCCCTTCACTGGGTGCCCCTGGCCGGTTGCGATCGATTGCCGCTTGGTGGCTGCACCGGCGTTGCAGCCGCATCTGCCGCTCGCCTCGCACGCTACTGCCGGTACTGCCGCCGCCCGCAGCGGCCTGCCACCTGTGCCTTCCTCGGCAACCGGTCCTCTCGCCGGGCGGCTGCATCATTCGGTCGATGTCGGGTCGCGACAAGTGGGATCCGCTGTCAGGCTTGGTCGAAGTCCGCCTTGTCGAGTTCAAGGTCTCGCACGATCGCCCGGATCGTTCCGTGGCGCAGATCCCGCCCGCCCCAATTGGGAATCGTGGTCCGGCTACCTGTGGCCGGGTTGCGCCAGATCTCGTGCGAGCCTCGCGACTGGCGATCGAACTCGCATCCGAGTGACTTCAGTTTCCGGGTCAGTTCCCGATACGTCACACTGCGATGACGAGTTCGCCGGCAGCGGCAATGGACGGGGGGAGTTCGTCGCCGTGCTCTTCGTACGATGCGATGAAGTCCGCCGCGACTCCGTCGAGGTTGTGCAGCGCTTCTTCGGCGGTCTCGCCCCACGCACGGCACCCCGGGAGCACAGGCACTTCGGCCAGATACATGTGCTCGGTCTCCTCCGAGGGCGCCTTCAGCGTATAGGGCAGTGTGTAGGTTTTTGACATCGTTCACGCCCTCAAGGAAGCAGTCTCGCGTACCGGCAAGGGTAGTTCCCGAAGTTGGGCGTTCCGAAGGGTCCGCTGGTCTGACGGCCGTCTTGTGAGTTATCGGCAGGACCGTGTCGCGCTTGGCCTCCACCTGTGGTCCCAGGCATCGGGGATCACTGTGACCATCCTGTGGATCGCCTCGTCGCGTTGGGCGGCGTGGTGGGTCCTGATTCCGGCGAGTATTGCGAACGGCGTCGGGTTCGAATTGGTCGCAAGGAACCGCTTACGCCGCGCCGTGCTGCGGGTCGAAGCGCTCGGCAGTGCAGGGCAAGAACTGGTCCGGATGGGTCCCGGTCACTGGATCAACCAGCAGCTCAGTCGCTTCGACGACTATGCGATTCGGAGTTGTGATCGGAAGGCGGAGGAGTTCCAGGCTCGAGCCGAGACGGCCCAGGCCAACGGAAACCAGCAGTCTGCAGCGAGGTACTTGCGACGTGCTGAGCGTGAGCGCAAATACAGCCGGTGGTATAAGCACCTCACCGAACGCCATCCCCATCCATTTTGAAGTTGTCCAATAGTCGTCGAAGTGGCTAGCTGAGCGATCTCGCGGACGTTCTGCAGTTGGCTATTCGAGTTCGGCTCGCATTTCTGCGATTGCGGTTTCGAGAGCGGCGGCCATGGCGGGCGGCGGGTCGCGCTGGAGCGCCGCTTGGTAATGGCCGATGGCGGCGGACAAATCTCGTTCGATGAAACGGGCCGTGTAGCCGCGGAACACCCACGGGTCGAACTCGCCGGGGTTGAGTGCGACGGCGGCATCGAGCGACGCGATGCCTGCTGCGACCAGCTCGCGGTCAGGGATGCGCACCAGCAGCCAGCCGCGCAGGGCCAGTGCCTCGGTGTCGCTGGGATCATCTGCCAGCACTCGGTCGAGGTCCACTAGAGCCGACTGCAGGTCACAGCCGGCCGCAGGGGCATCGGCTGTCTCGCCGGAACCCGGCCCGTCCTGAGCCGACAGCGATTCGCAGTGGCGCAAGTGCAGGCGCGCCGACAGCACGAGCGCGCCACGCAGGTCACGATCGAGCCGAAAGATCTCCTCCAGCGTGGCGCGAGACTCGGAGAGCTGGTTCGCAGCGAACTGCCGCTGGGCGTCGACGAGCAGCGAGCGAGCCGAACGGTCGATGTCGCCTGAGAGGGTCTCGCCCGACAGGCGCAGCCCGGCCGAGCGCGCCACCAGCACGCCAGCCAGCGCACCCACCAGCACCAAGGCGGTGATGGTGGCGACGGAGACGAGGCGCGCTGGTCTCGCGCGCGGATCGCCACCGGAACGCTCCGCCGCTGAACGACTGCCAGAGCCGTCATCGAGCAGATCAGGTTCGGCATCGCTGTCCGCGCCGGGCCCTGCGCTGCTCGAACGGGAATCGGTGCCGTCGTCAGGTGCGCCCGCGGCGGCCGCCCGCAGCTTCCAGCGACGGGTCGCGGCCCACAGCCCAGCCCCGGCTGCTGCAAACGCGGCCACCGGGAGCGCCCACACCAGCGTGCCGATCCCCTGCCCCGGCGGCAATGCGTTCACGTCGTCGCCGTAGGCGGCGGCAAGGTCGGCCCGAATCTGGGAGTCGCTGCGTCCGGCATCTACCCAGAGGTCGATCTGCCGGCGCATAGCGGCTGCGGCCGGCGCGTTCGACTCGAGCACGCTCTGGCCGTCGCAGACCGGACACAGCGTGGCCTGCTTCAGCTCGTAGGCGCGCTCGGCCTCTGTCGCCGGCGGCCGCGACGCCGTCGCCGCGAGAACGGCGGCGACGATGGCCACAGCAGCAACGGCAAGCCAGCCGACGCGCCGCTTCACCGATCCGCGGCTGGCCGGTTGGGTTGGCTCAGCGGGCGAAGTCGGCTCCGAGTCGGTCATGGCGTGCTCACCGCGGCAGGTGGAGTGAAAGCGACAGCCGGAACCAGCGCACGAGCCGGGGCGGCGCCGGCCGCGTTCCTTCCGCGCTCATGAGTCAGGCTGCGCAGGCGCTCGGCCCTCGGCGGCAGAGCCCAGCAGCAGGGCGATGACGGCATCGGGATCATCCGCGCTGATCTGACCCATGAATCGGGTCGCGACGATGCCCTCCGGCGTGATCAGGAACGATTCGGGCGGTCGCAGCACACCGAATTCGACGGCCCAGCGATTCTCGAGATCATCGACGACTGGCCAGTCTCCGCCGAGGCGCTCGTAGAACGCGACCGCGTCCTCGGTCCGGTCCCCGAACGGGACAGCGACCACTGCCCCGTCGTAAGGGTGTCGAGCCGCCCATGCCGCGAGCGCAGGGTGTTCGCGCTCGCATGGCACGCACCAAGATGCAAAGAAGTTGACGAGCACCCACCGGGGAGACGCCGCGTCGATATCGAAGCGCGCCACTTCGTCGGAACCAATCTGCACCCCGGGCAATGGTTGCCCGCCTTCGACATCGAAGAACGACGCAGGCGGCCAGATGAGCTCGCCTCGCAACGGAGGGACCAGATTTCCTCGCAGCGGAGTTCCGGCTTGGATACTGCCGCTATCGGTGTCTTGGGTAGCGAGTATTGCGATCAAGCCTGCCGCGACCAGGCCGACGAGCACAGCCGCTATGCGCACCCAGGCGGGGCCGCGCTGCGCTCCCGAGCCGCTGCTGTCGCCGGACGAAGCCTGCGGTTCAGCACTCGACGGATCGCTGGACGGTGAAGTCACAAACCGCTCTCCCCGGCCGCTTCGGCGTCCCGATCCGCAACGGTGCCGACAATCGAGTGTGTGCCGCCTTCGAGACCGGTATGCACTCCCGCGGATCCCGTAGATCCCAGAGCACCGACGGGGCGACGGCGGACCCGATCGCGTGCCCCGATGCGGGTCGGCACCAGTGCCGCGGCGATGCCCAGCACGAGCACAGCGCCGCCCAGCCACATCCACGCAACCAGGGGCTTGATGAGCACGCGCAGCGCCACCTCGTCGCTGCCTTCGTCAGGAATGGAGGCGAGCGAGAGATACACGTCGTCAACCAGGCTCGTGGCCACCGACGGCGTCGAGATCGGCTGTCCGAACTCGGCGAAGCGCGTCACGGCGGGCTCGAACACGCCGCGGCCTTCGACGTCGACGCGCACACGCACGACCCGGTTGCCGTCCTCGATCCCGTCGGTCAGGCCCAGGTAGGTGATTTCGTGACCTGCCACCACGCCCGACTCACCGGGTGACAGCGTGAACTCGCCTTCAGAGCCGTAGGCGCTCGATGCGATGAAGCCGAAAGCGATCACGCCGACGCCGATGTGGGCGATCATGCCGCCGCCGGTGCGGCCAAGCAGCCCGCGCCAGCCATTGCGTCGCACGCCCAGCCACAGCAGCCGCGCCGCGCTGCCGATCACGAAGCCGCCCAGGCCCAGCGCCAGCACCTGCCACAGGCCATGTGCTCCTGCCCATACCGACACGAACATGGTCAGCGCCCCTGCCGCCGCAGGCCACAAGAGCCGCTTCGAGCGGAGCTCGGCTGGCGTGCCGCGCCAATTCAGCGCCGGCGACAGCGCCATGAGCCCGAGCAGCGCGATGCCCACCGGCGCGAGCATCCGGTCGAAGTACGGCCGACCGACGGCCAATCGCTCCTGCGAGACAGCCTCGGCCAGGAGCGGGAAGACCGTGCCGAGCATCACCACGAATGCCGCCACGGCAAAGATCAGGTTGTTTCCCAGGAAGGATCCCTCCCGCGACCAGATGGACCTCAGGCTGGCGGGCGTGCGCAGCGCCTCTCCGCGCCACGCCACCAGCACGACGCCCGTGACCACGATCGCTGCGAAGAACCCCAACAAGATCGGCCCGAGCGAGGATTCGCTGAACTCGTGGACTGACTCGAGCACGCCTGAACGGGTGAGGAACGTGCCGAAGATGGTCAACGCGAACGTGATGATGAGCAGCGACAGATTCCATACCCGCAGCATCTGACGGCGCTGCTGGGTGATGAGCGAATGCACGAATGCGGTGGCCGTCAGCCACGGCAGCAACGAAGCGTTCTCGACGGGATCCCACGCCCAGTAGCCGCCCCAGCCCAAGACCTCATACGACCACCAGGCACCCAGCAGGATCCCCGCGCCCAGGCTGCCCCACGCCACGAGCGTCCAGCGGCGCGTATCGGCCAGCCAGTGACTGTCGAATTTCCCCGTGACGAGCGCGGCGACGGCGAACCCGAACGGCACGGTGAACCCGACGTACCCGAGGTACAGCATCACCGGGTGAATCGCCATCAACGGGTGGTTGCGCAGCAGCGGGTTCAAGCCGCCGCCATCGGGGGGCGGGTCAGCCAGCGTGGCGAATGGGTTCGCCGGGCCGGCGAGCAGCGCAAAGAAGAAGACGCACACGATCAGCATCACTGCCAGCGCCCACGCCACCGTCGGGTCTGCAGTCCGGTCGCGGAATCGCCACGCTGCCGCGCCCACGTAGCCGCACAGCACCAGTGCCCACAGCAAGATGGACCCTTCGAGCGCGCCCCACAGCGTTGCGATCTTGTAGATGAGCGGCGTGGCGATGGTGGAGTTGCGCGCGACGTAGGCGAGCGAGAAGTCGTCGCTGAGCAGCGCGAACTCCATCGCCCCGGCGGCGAGCGCGCAGCCCGCGGCCATCGCCGCAATCCACGCCAGTGCCTGGCGGCAGCGCTCGGGCTGGTCGAGCACTCTCGCTGCAACCAGCGTTCCGGCTCCGCCGAGCGCGCTGACGAGGCCGACGGCCACGCCGAGCGTGCCCAGCACGGCAATCACAGCCGGGGCACCTCGAAGGGGCAGTCGTCCAGGAAGCCTTCAGGCGGCTCGTCGGGGTCAGCGATGCGATCCGCGTTGGCTGCTACGTACTCGTTGGTGTGCTTCACGAGCATGTTGTCGCTCGAGAAGAAGTGCGTGTCGCGGCCGCCAACCGTCACGACGTCACCGCGCACCCAGCGGCCTTCGAGCACCACCGGGATCCAGGGCGACTCGAACAGGTCCGGAGGATCGACCGAATGGCGCACCGAGACCGATGCACAGTTGTGAATCACTTCGAAGGTCGTCACACCGCTGTCGAGAGCCACCGAGGACGGCACGACCCGTCCCTGCAACCGAAAGCGACGGTCGCCCAGTTCGACCCGCTCCGCGATTGCCTCATCGGCATTGCGGAAGAACAGGGTGGCGTTGCGGAGGCCGGCAACAGTTGCCGCGCCGCCCGCGATGAGCAGCAGCAGCACGAAGGCACCGATCATGGCCTTGCGCCGGCGCCCCA
This sequence comes from Acidimicrobiaceae bacterium, assembly GCA_026713105.1. GTDB lineage: Bacteria > Actinomycetota > Acidimicrobiia > Acidimicrobiales > Poriferisodalaceae > Poriferisodalis. Next base: position 76,135 of record JAPOPC010000081.1, on the reverse strand, counting down.
TCTGCTGGCGCACCGCCGCACGATCAGGCGCTGATTCCAGCGGGTGCCGGGGGCTGAGGTCGCTCATGGGGGCGAGGGCCTGTCGGACGGATCGTCGGCCGAGCCTGTCGTGTCGATCCCCAAGTCTCGACCCAACGTGCGGCCCCGCCGAACCACCCACGCGGCGTAGGTGAGGGTCGCTGTCGCGGCCAGCAGGTAACCCGTGATCACGCTCGCTGCGTGGGTCATCGGCTCGTCACCTGTTCGGCGCGTTCGTTGCTCTCTTGCTCCGTGGATCGGGGGCCAGCGTTCTCATATTCGGCCCGGCGTGCTGCAAGCAACTCTTCGAGAGCAGCTTCTTCGGCGAGCTCTTCGAGGCGCAGCACCCGGTAGCGGTGAATGCCGATCCACAGCGCCACCATCGTGAAGGTGGCCCAGGAATACAACAGCGTCCAGTACATCTCACCGGTGTAGTTGCGGGCACCCCCGGGCCCGAGTTCCAAGCTGGCCTCTTGATGCAGCGTGCGCCACCAGTCCACGGAGAAGTGGACGATCGGCAGATTGACGACCGCGATGAGCGCCATGACCGCCGAACGGCGCGCACGGGAGCGCGACTCAGCCGGGAGCCGGCGCAGCGCCAAGTACCCCAGGTAGGTCACGAACAGCAGCACGGAGGTGGTCAATCGGGCATCCCACTGCCAGTAGGCGCCCCAGGTCACCTTCCCCCACAGTGAGCCGGTCATCAGGGTGAGCGCAGTGAAGATCACACCGAGCTCGGCGGCGGCGCCGGCCACGCGGTCCCAGTGGCGCGCCTGGCGGTCCGCGATCACTCCCTGCGAACCACCCGCCCCGCTGCGGGTTCGCCACAGGACACGTGCGCTGGCGAACGCAGTCAGCACGAAGCTTCCGTACGCCACCCAGATGGACGGCACGTGCACGTACATCAGCCGAACGGCGTCGCCCTGCACTTCGTCGGCAGGCGAGATCCACAGAGCCAAGATCGCCATCACCGCTACCGCGGCCAGCGCGACGGCACCCAGCACCCTGGTCGCCAGGCTGCCGGTCATCGACGGTGACCCTGCTTGCTTCGCCTGCTGGCAATGGTCATGGCTCAGGCGTCCTCCAGCAGCGGCCCGGCCGCCAACCAGCCCACTGCGATGTAGGTAACCAGCACCACTGCCAGCAGTGCCGTCCAGCTCCAGCCTTGGTCGGCGCTGGTCCCGAGCGCCACGTCGAACGCCCGGGTTCCGGCCAAGAGCACCGGTGCTGCCACTGGGATCAGCAGCAGCGGGAGCAGGGTATCCGCCGACCGCAGACCTACCGTCATCGCCCCGTACAGCGCGCCGCAGACTGCGAACGCAGCGGTACCGCACAGCCCCGCAGCCACGATCAGCAGCCAGTCCTCGACCGTCACCGAGAACAGCACCAGCAGGCCTGCAGCGGCGAAAACGCCGACCACCATGGATTGCAGCGCCAACGCCGTCGCCTTGCCCCACAGGATGGCGGCGGGAGCGAGCCCGCCGAGGCGCAAGGCGTCGAGATTCCCGCCTTCGGCTTCGATATCGAAGCTGCGCTTCGACCCGAGCACGGCCCCAAAGAGCACGGCCACCCAGAACAGACCCCCTGCCCCAGCACCCAGCAGAGTCGGATTCGCGTCGAACGCAAATGCGAAGACAACCAGCACCAGCAGCACCGTCGGGACGATCTGGACGAGGGTGACGCGGGCCCGCCACTCGATGGTCAGGTCCTTGCGGCAGACGATCCAGATCTCACGCAGCATCGTTCGGACCGATCGTGGGCGGCGTGGGCGAGCCTTCCTCGATGCGACCGCCGGCCAGCAGAACCTGCCGAGCCGCCGCGCCGGCGCGGCCCACTTCGTGAGTCGCGAACATCACCGTGGCGCCCGCCGTGACGGCATCAGCCAGCAGATCGTCGAGCGCGTCCCGGTTCGAGCTGTCGAGCCCGGCATGCGGCTCGTCGAGCAGCCACAGCCGCGGACGCGCAATGGTCAGGCACGCCAGCGCCACGCGCCGTTGCTGACCTTCAGACAGTCGCCGAATCGCCACCGCGCCAAGCCGGCCGCCGATCCCGAATCGTTCGACCGCGGCCGTCACCTCGGCGGGAGCCGCACTGTGCAATTCGGCGCAGTGCCGCACCTGATCGTCGACCCTCAGATCGCCATACAGCGGCGCCCGATGTCCCAGCAATCCGACGTGACGCCGTACCGAGCGACGATCAGCTCGCAGGTCGAATCCCAGCACCTCGGCTCGCGCGCCCCGCACGGGCACAAGTCCTGCACATGCCCGCAGCAACGTGCTCTTGCCAGCGCCATTGGGACCTCGCAGGCAGACCATCTCGCCGGCTTGCACGCTGAGGTCCACTCCCGCCAATGCGGGAAAGCGGTCCAACAGGGCCACGACGCCCTCGAAGGAAACGGCAGCTCCCACGGAGCATCAAGGCTACGGGCGGGCTCGCCGCAGGCCTTGCGGAAGGTGCAGGCGCACCGTCTCCCGACGGTTCAGGCACCAGCACTTACGACGTAGCAACCACCGCGAGCACATCGCCTTCAGCGACGGAGTCGCCCTCTGCTACGTGCATCTCGGCCAGCGTGCCGTTCTCGGGCGCCGTGACCGGAATCTCCATCTTCATGGACTCGAGGATGATCAATTCGTCGCCCTCCGCGACGGTGGCACCCACCTCGGCGACCACTTTCCACACGGTGGCGGTCAGCTCTGCTCGAACGTCCAGCACGTCGTTGCTCCTCCAGAAGTCTCGGGCTCACGGCCGGCGCAAAGCTAACCGCGCGAGCCGGCAGGTGTGCTCGCAACTGCCGCTGCGCCCGCTCATGGTGCGCTGCAGTGATATCTGTGAAATCCCCGAACGTTCGCGCGCCTACCGGTACTGTCGGCACACGGTGTTCCTCATCGTGCTCGTGACAATCATCGGACTTGGCCTCGGGTTTGCTGTCGCCCTCGTCACGGGCGGCACGCCGCGCGACATCTTCAGCAGGCTTCGAGCGGTGCACATCCACTACTGGCCCGTTCTGGCCCTGGGAGCAGTGCTGTCGCTCGCTGTCGGGCTGGACACCAACATGCTCGCGGGCAGGTTCGCGCTCGGCATCTCACTGGCGTTGCTGCTCGCCGTCGGCCTTCTCAACCGGCATATCACCGGTGCAAGCGTCGCTGCGGTCGGCATCGCCGCGAATCTCGGTGTGCTCCTCGTGAACGGCTACGTGCCGGTGAGCGAAGGCGCTGTCGTGGCCGCAGGGATCATCGACTTCGACGGACTCGACCGCGTGCTGCTCGGTGCGGCACGCAGGTGGTCCGACGACGCGACGATCGCCGCGTGGCTGGGCAGTGCGATCCCGCTGGCGCCGCTGAAAGACGTCATCACGCTGGGCGATCTGGTGACCGCCGCCGGCTTGGCCAATGTCGGATTCCGGCTGATGTGGCCGTCAACATCGGCCATCAGACAGCTCGAGGCGGTCTCACTGACCGATTTCGATGACTACGACGAGGCTGCGGTCGTGCTGTTGCCCGCACCGCAGCCCACGACGCTGGAGCATCCGCCGCTCGTGGGCGCGGCAACTGCAGCACCCGCAGCGACGGCGGCGCCGACTGCTCCCGCGGCCCCACCGAGTCCCCAACCGGCACACGGCGAGCCTGCATGGACGACGCGGGTGGAGCCGGCCCCGTGGCCAGCCCCCGCTCCGTGGCCCCGTGAGCCGTCGCCCGATGAGAGCCCCTCACCCCCCCACGCCTCAGGCGACGAGCCGACCGAGAGCCACGATCCACAGCTCTTCGGAGCCTGAACGCCACAGCGTGCCGAGATAATGGGGGCGTGGCTGACGGCGAGGAATCTCATCAGCGCGCGGCCGTCAGCCGTCAGGGCGCTGCGCCTGCGGCGGGCCAGCCAATCGACGACGTCGTGGCCCGACGAGCGCGGCTGAAGCGGATCACCAGCCTGGGGCAGCGGACCGGGTACGGCCTCTACGTGGGCTCGCTCATCTGCGGTGCCATCGGCATCCGCTGGGGATACACCCCGCTGCTGACCACTCTGATTGCAGTGGCGCTCGTGGTCGGCTCGATGCTGCTCGCACCCACCATCGTTATGGGCCACGGCATCAAGGCCGCCGAGCGCGAAGAGCGTCGGGCAGCTGAAGCCGGATCGACTGAGTAGGCCAGGATCACATGCCAGAAACTGCCAGTACCGCCGCGGACGCCAACGAATCGGCCGGCGCCCTTGACGGCATACGCGTCGTCGATCTCACGACCGTGCTGATGGGGCCGATGGCATGCCGCATGCTGGGCGATCACGGTGCCGACGTGATCCGGGTGGAATCGCTGGACGGCGACTCCACGCGCAACGGCCTTCCCGCCCGATCCGCGGGCATGTCTGGCTTCAGCCTCAACATCCAGCGCAACAAGCGCTCGCTCGCGCTGGACCTCAAGTCCGCAGCCGGGAAGGCGGCCATGCAGCGCTTGCTGGCGAGCTCCGACGTGCTGGTCACCAACATGCGAGCGGCTGCGCTCGAACGCCTCGGCCTCGGCGCCGATGCGCTGAGATCACAGCACCCGCACCTCATCTGCTGTCGGGCGAATGGGTATGGCAGCGGCGGCCCGTACCGGGACAAGGCGGCGTACGACGACGCCATCCAAGCAGCCTCAGGTCTGTCGAATCTGATCGGTCGCATCACGGGCGAGCCCGGCTTCGTGCCGGCCGTGGTCGCCGACAAGGTCACCGGGCTGCATGTCGTCGAAGCCGTGCTCGCGGCCCTGTTTCACCGGGAGCGAACCGGCATGGCGCAATCCATCGAAGTGCCCATGTTCGAGACGATGGTGGCGTTCAACCTGGTGGAGCACTATCGCGGCGCCGTGTTCGAGCCGCCCGAAGGACCGTTCGGGTACGACCGATTGCTCACACCGCACCGACGTCCGTACCCGACTGCGGACGGCTGGGTCTGCCTGCTGCCCTACAACGACGCGCAGTACCGGGCGTTCTTCGCGTTCGTCGATCGACCCGATCTGGCCTCGGATCCACGCTTTGCGGATCACAACTCCCGGATTGCGCACATCGACGACCTGTACGCGCTGTTCGGGCAGCTCTCGGTGCGTCGCACGACAGACGAGTGGATCGGGTACTGCGACGAGCACTCGATCCCGGCCGCACGGGTCATGGACCTCGCAGATCTCGATGCGGATCCGCAGTTGGCTGCCGTCGGTTTGGTGAGCATCGCCGAGCATCCCACCGAAGGCTCGTACCGATACGTGGCAGACCCGGTCGTGTATTCGGCGACGCCGACGCGTCTGCGCCGTCATGCGCCACTGCTGGGCGAGCACGCAGTCGAGATTCTCAGCGAGCTGGGTTACAACCCCAGCGAGATCGACGCCCTGCGCGATGAGGGCGTCATCGTGGAGCCGAACTAGCCGCTGCGCCCGCCAATGCCTTGCTTCAAGGCGCTGATAGCAGCGTCTCGAACCGGTATGAACGCAACGAGAACGATGGCCGTCGCTACGTCCATGCCAAAGCGGCCCAGCGACAGCACTTCCATGTTCGTTCCGAACCCGAGGCCGAGCACATCGTTCGCACCGTTGATCTGCGAAATCAACACGAACAGGTACGCCCAGATCAGATTCAGATTGCCGCCGATGATCGGGATGGACTTCAGCGTGTCGTTCACTTTGATCGTGTCGAGAACACTGTCCACAACCACCATCGCACCCTGGAACACCATGCCCAGAATGATCAGTGTCAGGATTGTCGCCATCATGCCAATCGACCCCCTTTGGTCGGCAGTTCGGCTGAAGTTGCCGTCCGCCCCCGCAGGCGGCAACCACGCCACACACTAGTCAAGAATATTGCGTTTTCGTGACAATTCTGTGACAGTCCTGCACATCGTTGTGAAACATCGCGGGGCCTGGAGCCGCCCGGACTCGGCTCGCGGCGGAGCGCGCCGGTAGCTTTGCCGCACATGACGCAGGTGCCCGAACGGCCCACCGTCGACGGGCTCGAGGCCAAGTGGTCCCAGCGCTGGGAATCCAGCGGCGTGTACCGCTTCGATCGCACCGCAACCCGCGACCAGGTGTTCAGCATCGACACCCCGCCGCCGACGGTGAGCGGCTCGCTGCACATGGGTCACGTGTTCAGCTACACCCACACCGACAACATCGCCCGCTACCGGCGCATGGCCGGCTACGAGGTCTTCTACCCGATGGGCTGGGACGACAACGGTCTGCCCACCGAACGCCGCGTCCAGAATTACTTCGGGGTGCGCTGCGACCCCTCGCTGCCCTACGACGAGAACTTCCAGCCGCCGGCCGACGGCGGTGATCCCAAAGCGGTGGAAGCCCGCGGCGAGCTGGCGATCTCGCGGCGCAACTTCATCGAGCTGTGCCATGTGCTGACCGCGCAAGACGAGCATGCGTTCGAGGCGTTGTGGCGCCAGCTCGGGCTCAGCGTGGACTGGTCGATGACCTACGCCACCATCGACGAGCGCTGCCAGCGGGTCGCGCAGCGTGCGTTCCTGGGAAACCTCGAACGCGGCGAGGCGTACCAGATCGAGGCGCCCTCGCTGTGGGACGTCACCTTCGGCACAGCGGTGGCGCAAGCCGAGCTCGAAGACCGGGAACGGCCGGGCGCGTACCACCGCATCGCCTTCCATCGCGTCGATTCCCACGGCGCCCGCAATGGCACCATCGAGATCGAGACGACCCGGCCCGAATTGCTGGCCGCCTGCGTTGCACTGGTGGCGCACCCCGATGACGAGCGCTACCAGCCCCTGTTCGGCTCGACCGTGCGCACGCCGCTGTTCGATGTCGAGGTGCCGGTCATGGCGCACAAGCTGGCCGAACCCGACAAGGGCACCGGCATCGCCATGATCTGCACGTTCGGCGACACCACCGATGTGACGTGGTGGCGCGAGCTGGACTTGGGGGTCCGGGCGATCGTGGATCGCCGGGGCCGCATCACCGCCGAGCCGCCGCAGGGCATCGACACGCCTGCTGGTCGCGAGGCGTACGCACGCCTGGCCGGCAAGGCCGTGGGCGGCGCTCGCAACGCAACGGTGGAGCTGCTGCGCGACTCCGGCGAGCTCATCGGCGAGCCGCGCCCGATCACCCATGCGGTGAAGTTCTTCGAGAAGGGCGACCGGCCGCTCGAGATCGTCTCGAGCCGCCAGTGGTACATCCGCAACGGCGGTCGCGACACCGATCTGCGCGATGCGCTCATTGCCCGCGGCTCGGAGATGACGTGGCATCCGCCCTACATGCAGGGCCGCTACACGAACTGGATCGAGGGCCTGAGCGGCGACTGGCTGATCAGCCGCCAGCGCTACTTCGGGGTGCCGATACCGCTGTGGTACTCACTCGACGACAACGGCGAGCCGGTCTGGGAACGGCCGCTCGTGCCCGACGACGAGGCCCTGCCCGTCGATCCGAGCAGCGACGTGCCCGCCGGCTATGGCGAGTCTCAGCGAGGCCAGCCGGGGGGCTTCATCGGCGATCACGATGTGATGGACACCTGGGCAACGTCGTCGCTGACGCCCCAGATCGCCTGCGGGTGGAGCGAGGACACCGACCTGTGGGAGCGGACCTACCCCATGGACATGCGCCCGCAGGCGCACGACATCATCCGGACCTGGCTGTTCTCGACGGCGGTGCGCAGCCATCTCGGCGAAGACTGCGCTCCGTGGCGGCACTGTGCGCTGTCGGGCTGGATCCTCGACCCCGACCGCAAGAAGATGTCCAAGTCGAAGGGCAACGTGGTGACGCCGGTGGATCTGCTCGACACCTACGGCGCCGACGCCGTGCGCTACTGGGCGGCCAACGGTCGGCCCGGCACCGACACCGCCTTCGACGAAGGCCAGATGAAGATCGGACGGCGCCTGGCGATCAAGCTGCTGAACGCGGCCAAGTTCGCCCTGACGCTCTCGGGCGGGGCGATGCCGGCAGATGCAGCGAGCCCAGGCGACAACGACGGCGCTGTCCGCAATCCGCTGGACGCGGCATTGCTGGGCGAGCTTGCCGAGTTGGTGCGCGTGGCCACTGACGCGTTCGAGAAATTCGACTACGCACGGGCCCTCGAGCGTTCCGAGCAGTTCTTCTGGCGCTTCACCGACGATTACGTGGAGCTGGCGAAGGGCCGGGCGTACGGCGGGCAGGGCGACGAGGCAGCCGCAGACGCACACCTCACGCTCACGGTCACGCTCGACGTGCTGCTGCGGCTGTTCGCACCCTTCCTGCCGTTCGTCACCGAGGAGATCTGGTCGTGGTGGCGGCCCGAGTCTGTGCACGGGGCCCGCTGGCCCGAGCCGGCCGAGATCGACGGGCTGATTCGGGGCGACGCCACCGGCGCTTTCGAACTCACCGCGTCAGTGCTCAGCGAGGTACGCCGGGCCAAGACCGAGGCTCGACGCAGCTTGCGGGTGCCCGCCGAACAGGTGACGGTCAGTGCGTCGGGTGCTGACATCGACGTGCTGTCGGGGACGCAGCTCGACGTGATCGACGCAGGGCGGATCGAGAATCTGACCTTCGTGACCGACGATGAGCTGGCACACCCGGTGGTCCGCGTCGTGCTGGCCCCCGATGAGGCGCAGGCCAAGAGCTGAGAGGCTGAGCCAGACGGCGAAACCGGCTCAGAGGTCGGCGCCGTCGCCGTCTGCCTCTTCGGCACCCAGCGGCGCGGCGGTCGTCTGGAAAGCGCCGACCGCCGGGGCGGCACTCTGGTCGGATGGCTCGCCGCTGCGCACCCACACCGTTCTCTGCGGGAAGGGGATCTCGATGCCGGCTTCGTCGAAGGCATCCTTGACTCGCTTGCGCAACAGGCGCGCCGTAGCCCACTGTTCGGAAGGCTCTGTCTTCACCATCACCCGGATGGTGACTGCGTCTGCGCCGAAGGCCTGCACGCCGACGACGGTGGGCTCCTCGAGCACCGTGGTGTTCTCACCCTGCTCGTGCCACACCGCATCGGCGACGCGCTTGATGATGTCCATGGCCGCGTCGAGGTCGGTGTCATAGGCGACGTCGAGGTCGAGCGGCACCCGGGCCCACAGCTGCGACATGTTGCCGACACGGGCAATCGCACCATTGGGCACATGCCAGACCGTGCCCGAGATGTCGCGCAGCCGGGTGGTCCGCAGCCCCACCGACTCCACGGTGCCGACTGCGTCGCCCAAGTCGACCACATCACCGACGCCGTACTGGTCTTCGATCAGCATGAACACACCCGTCAGCAGGTCCCGCACGAGCGACTGCGCGCCGAAGCCCACGGCGACGCCGATGATGCCAGCGCCTGCGATGAGCGGTCCGAGGTTCACGTCGAACTCGCCGAGCAGCATCATGAGCGCGACAGCCCAGATGATCGTGGTGGCGACGCTCTTGAACAGAGTTCCGAGCGTCTGGGCCCGTTGGCTGGCGCGCTCGGTGCGTTCCCGGAGCTGCTGCATTTTCGCCGCCAGCCGCTCGGGGTCCCACGACCTCCCCTCCTGGGCTGTCCGGGAGGCTTCGCTTTCCTCGGCGTGCTTCTTGTCGCTGGCGATGCGGTCCACCATGTGATCAATGGCGCGGCGCACGATCCGCCGGGCAATGATCGCCAGCAGCAAGATGACGAGGACCGTGAGCGGCTTGTCGACGATCCAGACCGACGCCGACGCGAAGCCATCGCTGCCCGTCCAGTCCAAGATGCGCTCGCAGACCCAGCTGGGCTCGGTGCCGCACACTTCGGTGCTTCGGCTGATCTCCAGCAGTGCATCCACCGCGTCGGTAGCCGACTCAGCCTGTGCCAAGAGTTCAGTCATCGCGGCAGCCTAGAAGTCAGCCTCTCGGCCCTGTGTCCACGGCTCGGTGCCGTACGTCTCAGCCTCCTAGCATCGCCGCGATGTCACAGGACCATGCAGGCGACAACGCCGACGATCGAAACCCGACCGACGATCCCGACGCAGCCGTGCTCTATGAGGTCGCGGGCGGGGTGGCGACAATCACGCTGAATCGGCCCGACTATCGCAACGCACTCAGCGTCGAGATCGTGAATGGCATCGGCGATCACTTCGATGCAGCGCTGGCCGATCGCGAGGTGCGGGCGATCCTGTTCACCCATGTGGGCAACACGTTCTGTGCCGGTGCCGACCTTCGGGCCGCTCAGCCGGGGGTGCCTCAGCCGACACTGCGCCACAACTTCGTGGAGATCCTCGAGAAGATCATGACCTGCGACAAGCCGGTGGTGGGCAGGCTGGCGGGTCACGTGACTGCAGGCGGCGTGGGGCTGGCCGCGGCCATGGACATCTCGATCGCTGCCGACGACGCAATCATCGGCTTCACCGAGGTCCGCATCGGCGTAGCGCCTGCGGTGATCTCGGTGGTCTGCCTGCCGAAGCTGCGCCGTGCCGATGCCAGCGAGCTGTTCCTGGAAGGCGAGCGGGTGCCCGCACCTCGGGCAGCGGCGGCGGGGCTCATCAACCGCGCGGTGCCCCGCGACCAGCTCGACGACGAGGTGTCGGAGACGCTGCGGCGGCTGGTGCGAGGAGGCCCCAACGCCCTGGCGAACACGAAGCAGCTCGTGACGAGGGTGCCCGAGATGGATCGCGCCGAAGCCTGGGAGTGGACGGCCGAGCTGAGCCAGCGTCTGTTCCAGAGCGATGAGGCCGCTGAAGGCATTGCCGCCTTCCGGGAGCGCCGAGACGCCAGCTGGGTGCCGCCCGAGTCCTGAGTTCGGGCCTCGCTCGACGCTCGCACCGCCGACGATGCTCTCGCCTCGACACAACAGGGGCCGGCTGCATCTCCGGCATGTCTGCGGGGCGGGCGGTAGCGTCAGCCGCCGTGAGCGGGCAGGTGCATCTCGAACGCGACGGCCATGTGGGCCGCATCATCCTGGATCATCCCGAGCGGCATAACGCCATCAGCGCGCAGATGTGGGACGGCATCACTGCCACCGCGACCGAGCTGGGCAATGACCACGAGATCCGGGTGGTCGTCATCCAGGGCGCCGGCGAGCGCGCCTTCGCCGCCGGCGCCGACATCAGCCAGTTCGGCGAGCAGCGGTCCAATGCGAGCGGCAACCGCGACTACGACGACACGACGTCTCGGGCTCATGCGGCACTGCTGGGTTTGTCCAAGCCGCTCATTGCTGCCATTCACGGCTACTGCATCGGCGGCGGATTGGCAGTGGCGCTGACGGCTGACCTGCGCGTCGCCGCTGAGGATGCCCAGTTCACGATCCCGGCCGTCCGCCTCGGCCTCGGCTATGGCGCCGCCGGAATCGGCACGCTGATGCGCCTGGTCGGCCCTTCGGCAGCGAAGCGCATCTTCTTCCTGGCCGATCGCTTCGGAGCGCAGGAAGCCCTGCAGATGGGTCTCGTCAACCGGGTCGTCCCCAAAGCACACTTGGAGGCGTCGGTCACCGAATGGACCGATCTCATCGGCCAGAACGCTCCGCTGACCATCGCCGCAGCCAAGGCAGCGTTGACGCAGTGGCAGAAGCCCGAGTCTGAACGCGACTTCACCGAGGTGGAGGCAATGATCCGGGCGTGCTTCGACAGCGAGGACTACCAAGAGGGCGTGGACGCGTTCATGAACAAGCGGCGGCCCGAGTTCAAGGGCCGCTGAGCTCAGCGATACGCAGACACCTCGACGTCAGGCGCGCCCGCTGCGAAACGGATCGCCGGTGTCCATGTCCGCCACGAGCTCGAGGTAGGTGCTGAGACGCTCGGGCGCCAAATCGCCATCTGCCACCGCAGCAGTGACCGCGCAGTCCGGTTCGACGGTGTGCGCGCAGTCGGCGAATCGGCAGCCCTGAGACAGCCCGACGATCTCGCCGAAGGCTGATGCGAGGCCACCGAGGCCACTCGGGGCCCCGGCCAATCCCAGATCGCCAACCCATGGGATCAGATCCTGCAGGCCCGGCGTGTCGACGAGGGTCCCGCCGCCCGGTCCGCCGACGGGAACGAGTTGGCGCCGCACGGTGGTGTGCCGGCCGCGGCCGTCAGGGCTCAGGTGCGCCACCGGCACGACCTCGGCCCCCGCAAGCCGATTCACCAGCGATGACTTGCCCACCCCGGAAGGACCGCTGAGGGCCACGGTCGCGCCGTCGTGGGCCAATGCTGCGAGACCGTCGAGCCCGCGACCGTCGAGGGCGCACGTCTGCAGGATCGGCACGTCGTCGGCTGCCGCGCCGAGGCGTCGGCGCAAGGCGTCGACGGTCGCCTCGCACTCGGCGTGGGACACCGTGTCGATCTTGTTCACGACGATCACCGGGCGAACTCCCCCGCCGAATGCCGCCGTCAGATACCACTCGATCCGGTGGCCAGCGCCGGCCGTTGCCGCGGAAGAACCATCGCCGGCTGGCCCGGGCGTGGTGACGACCGCCAAGACATCCGCGTTCGCCGCCACGAGCTGCGGCTGCGCCCGTGGCCCAGCAGCGCGCCGGCACAGCACGGAGCTGCGTTCGAGCACCTCAGTGATCACGACGCGTTGGTTGTGTCGGGCTTCGAGCGAGCGAACGACCCAGTCGCCGACCGTCGGGTAATCGAACGGAGTCTCGGCGGCGTCGCGTACCGCTGCATCCAATGCACCGGTCGCCAGGCCCCCATCGTCGACGAGTTCGTAGGCGCCGCGGTGCTCCACCGCGACGCGGCTCACGCCGTGATCCGGTGGGACCCGCGGACCCGGGCCTGGCCGCCGGAGCCAACCGAGTTGCGCGAGCGCAGGGGTTTGCAGCGAGTCGGCGCGGTGCGGATCGACGCCGTCACTCACGGCGCAGCCACACCTCGTCGTAACGGCCGACACCGAGCCGCTGGCCTTCCGCCACTCTGCCGTCGGGAAGCGTCGCCCTCCCGAGCCCACCGACATCTGCGGTGGCCGCTACGACACTCGATGCGTAGGACAGGAACACGTAGGGGGCCTCGTTCGCGAGTTCTGCCATGAATTGCGCGACGGCTTGACGCCGCTCGTCGATTGCGTCCGTCGACTTGATCAGGCTCGCCAGCGACGCCAAGTGCTCTCCGGTGAAGTTGGACACGTTCAGCGGCGTGGTGCGCACCGGGCCCACAGCAGCAGACGCCAGCAGAGCCGGATCGGACTCGCCGCCGACACGCCAGCAGGTGGCTCCGAAGTCACCGGCAAACGACGGGCTCTGGACGACCGAGCCCATGACACGGCTGATGAGTCCGGTACGCGCCACCGTCTCGACGTCGACATCGACGAGGCCGGTGTCTTCCCATTGACGCTCGAGTTCCGCAGTCATCCGCGAGAGCGAGAGATCGTCGGTGCACAGCACCCGGACGCGCACTGGTTCGCCGGGATCCCGGTCGTCGGAGCGCTCAGGATCCTCGATGTACTCACCCAGCAGCGACCGGGCACGCTCAAGGTCATGGTCGGGCCAGGCCGCGGCAGCTTCGGTCGAATACCAGATGCTGTGGGGCGACCACCACTGGGTTGCCGCCAGCCGGTCGACATCGGGCCCGAGTGCGGAGATGAGCTGTTCCTGATCGGCCGCACTGATCAGCGCGCGCCGTACCCGGATGTCGTCGAGCGGGGCACGGAGCAGGTTGAACAGCACGACTCCGGCGTTGTCGTCGTGCCGTTGGATTGTGGTGAGCGAGCGGCCAACGCTGTCGGTCGCAGCGGCCACGGCTGTGGTGAGCTCTGCCGATCTCGACATCAGGATGTCGCCGCGGCCGTCGAGCAGTGCCTCGAGCCGCTCCCGCTCGTCGGCGAGTTCGGTGAAGACGATCTCGTCGGCCCACGGCAGTGTCGAACCGTCCGCGGCGGTCCGCCAGTAGCCAGGGTTCGCTTGCAGGACCGCCGGCTCGCCGGCCGACCAGCGCCGGAAGACGAACGGACCGGTGCCGACCGGCGCTCTGGCAAAGAGGTCCGGGTCGGCGTCGGCGGCGACGATGGAGAAGACGCGCCCGACCGGGCCCGCCAGCGCAGCGGGCAGGCCGGCATTGGGCTCGCTCAGCTCGAAGAGCAGCGTGAGATCGTCGACGACGATGACCGATGTGATGCGGGCGTCTCGCAGGTGGCCGCCGCTGGCTCGACCTGAGCGCAGGTAGTCGTCGATGCCAGTCTTGACGGTGAGCGCATCCAAGGGCTCGCCGTCAGTGAAGGTGATGCCCGGCCGCAGCGTCACGGTCCAGCGCTGCAATGACGCGTCGACCGAGACCGACTCCGCCAGCCAGGGCACGACGGTTCCGTCGGGGAGCACGACCATGAGCGTCTCCACGACATGGTCCAGCACGTTGCGGCACGACCATGCGCACACGTGATCCCACGGTGTCCAGCCGGTGATGGGCGTGGGGTCCGCGGCCAGCAGCACGCGCAGCGTGCCGCCGCGGCGCGGCCCCGTGTCCGCCGGCGCCTGCGTTGTGGGCGCCGTGATCTGCGAGGCCTCGCTGGTCGTCGTCGCGACACCCGCCGTGCCAACAGCGGCGGCGACCGTTGTTGTCGAGGCAATGGCGGGCTCGGGAGCCTGGTCGGTGCCCGTGCTGCAGGCCCCCGCGAGCAGCAGGACCGTGAGGGAGGCCGCCACCGCGGCGCGCCGCGGCCTCAGGAGCCCCAGTCCTTGCCGCTCATGGCGCATTCGCAGAGGTCGCCGTGTGTGCCGCGCATTGACGCCGACGCTAGACGGTTGGTTGTTCCATCTCGGAGCAGATGGCGCCGGCAATGCACCTGACGGCCCGAGCCGCGCCGATGAAGCCGGTCACGGCTGCCGCGTGGCGTGGCGCGCCCAAGCGCACCGTTGCCCGGCCCGCCATGTCTGGCGACGGGGCTAGTTGTTGGGGCGTCCGGTGGTGGGGAACCAGACGCTCCAGCCGTTGGCGTTCTGGATGCGGAGTTCGACCTCCTGCAAGGCGCCGCCAGTGAGGCCGTTGATCGTGTAGCTCCTGGGGTTCAGGCACGCAAACCCTGAGCTCAGGCCGCAATTTCGCTGCATGTGGCGCACAAACTGGGTGTCGCTGGTGGTCCAGTTCGCTGTACCGCTGACACGGTGGCGGACCTGGTAGGCGAAGGGCCTCGAGCCGCTGTCGGGCAGCTCCCACTCGAGGGTCAGCGACTTGCTGTCGCCCGGCGTGACGCTGTACTCGACGCCCCAGGGGACCACGGTGCTGTCCGCATCCACGGTGACGGTCAGGATCTCGGAGGTGAAGCCGAGGATCGGCGAGTCGGTAGTCATCGGGTCGCTGTCGTCGCCGTCGCTGCGGCCCCGGACGCGGACCTGCCAGGTCCCGTCGGCGAGAGCTGCATTAGATGGGCCCCTGATGGTTGCGGTACGCGAGGTAAAGGCCGTGTCCGTGTTCGTGAAGACGGTATCTGTCCATGCGCCGCTGGTGCCGGAGCGGCGCTGGACGATGTAGGCGTCGAGATTGCCGACACCAGGCTCGCCTGCGGCCTCCCAGGCGACGGCGATCTGGCCGGCGCCGCCGGATCCGTAGACCTTGAATCCGGTTGGACCGCCGACGGTTCCTTCCGAGGGCGACACCTGCCCGCTCCACGATCCTGTGCCTGAGGCTGTGATCGCTCCAATTCCATCCAGACTGACCAGGGTTCGCGGTGGGCAGTTGATCTCGGCATCGGTGAAGCTGGGGCCGCGGAGGAAGCAATTTACGGACGCATTTGCCTTGTTGGCCTCGACCCACATGAAGACGCGGCCGATTGTTGGATTGTTGTTGGGCGTGGTTTCACTGAACCAGAACTGAGTCGGCTCGGACCAGGCGCGGATGGCCGGCGCCCAGACCGACCAGCGGTCGCGGGTGTTCGAAGAGTTTCCGTCGGGGTGCGTGCGGGCTGCAACGCGGGCTGTGTAGAGCAGACCGTCGGTCAGCCCGCTGATATGGAAGCGGCGTTGTTGGAAATCGCTGGTAGGTGTGGCGTTCGATGCCAGCTCGCTCGACATCACAGCGCCGGTCTCCGTCTTCCACTGGATGACGTAGGCGCTGAGCGTCCGTCCGCTCTCGACGGTGGGCTCGCCCCAGCTGAGGTAGGCGTTGCTGTTGTTGTGGTCATAAAGGCGGACGTCGCCGGGGCTGTTGGCTTCGGCGGCGGCGTCGGAGGGATCGTTCTTGAGGATCGTGGTGCGCTGATCGGAGGTCGTGTACTTGTCGCCGGAGGCGTCGTAGGCGGAGATCCTGAAGTCGTAGCCGACGTACGGCTTCATCCCGTAGAAGATGAAGTCATTGGCCTGATTCGGGTCGGTGGGTAACGCCCAAGCGGGCCGCCCAGGCGGGCCGGTTCCGCTGCCAGGCCGCAAGAGCGTCCAGGGGAACCTGCCGTAGGAGGACCAGTAGTCGTCATCTTTGCGCTTGATCTCGAACTCGAACTCCTCGCGGGCCAGGCAGCCGGTGCCGCTGACGCTGGTGATCTTGCCGGCGATGGCCCTGTGGTCCCAGGGCCTGACGGCAAGGGTGATGCACGCGTCGGCCACGGTGTTGGCGTAGGCGGTCTCGAGGTCCTCTGAGTCGCCCTCGGCGTACTGGATGCGGACGGAGAAGACGTAGTCGCCGGGGGTGAGACCGCGCAGGGTGTGCGTGCGGGCGGCGGGGTCGGTCACGACGTCCTCGAGGCTGAGGCGAAGTTCGCCCGTGCCGGTGGCGCTGACGACGAAGCCGGTCACGACGCAGGCGTCGTCCTGATCGCTGGGCACGGTCCAGGAGACGACGGCGCCCTGGCCGATGGTGAGGGCCTCGACCGAGGAGGGCGCGGTCAGCGCGCAATCCGGGTTGGTGGGCAGTACGTGTTCCCAGTTGACCTGGTGGTTGGCGTCGTGGCTCAGTCCCGAGTGTGAGAGATCGGCGCTGGTCTGCGACGATGTGGAATTGATCGTGCCGCCGTTCAGCTTGAGCGTGTCGGCGAGCACGGCGATGCCCTGCGACGAGAAGTTCGGTTGGACGACCGTGTGGGTGAAGGTCAGGCTGGTGGAGCCGGTCCCGCTGAGGTAGTTGGCCCACTTGGTGCCCCAGAAGGCCGGGTCCATATCGATCGCCAATTGCGGCGTGCCAGTGACATCGACCGCTTCGCTGAAGCTGAGCGTGATGCGGATGACGTCGTCCTTGGCATAGGTCTTGTCGCCGCCGGGGTGGGAAGTGACGGCGACGGCGCTGACGGTCGGCGTGGTCGGGGCGAGGTGCCAGTCGACCTTGTGCTTCGCGTCGTGGCCCAGCCCGGCGTGTGCGAGGTCGGCGTCGGTGGGCGAGGCAGCGGCCGAGATCGTGCCGCCGTTCAGCCTCAGCGTGTTCGCCAGCACGGCGATGCCCCTGGTCGAGTAGTTCGGCTCGATGACCCTGTGGCTGAAGGTCAGGCTGGCGGAGCCGGTGCCGCGCACGTAGTTGGCCCACTTGGTGCCCCAGTGGGCCGGGTCCATGTCGATCGCCAGTTGCGGCGTGCCGGTCACGAGGACGGCTTCGCTGAAGTTGACGGCGATGAGGATGGTGTCGCCCATGGCGTAGGTGTTGTCGTCGCCGGCGTCGGAGGTCACCTCCACTCCGGTCACCGTCGGCGCGGCGGTCTGCGCCGACGTCGACACCGGGCCGGCCAGCACCGTGGCCAGCACGATCAGCACCACGACCGCAAGCAATGAACGCGGTCGCGCGAATAAGGGCCTCTTCGAAGTCCTCACGCCATCAGCCCCGTGCGAGGAAGGTGCAGGACCCTGGGAGGTCGGGTCTACGTTGCGAAAATCCGGGGGGGGGGGATGTGCATTCGCATGAAGATACCGCGATTGATCCTCAATGTGTATGGGTTCTCACATGTCGAGCCGCGGGCCGCCAGCGCACCCACCCTCTCTGGGAAGCGATGCTGACATCCACGCCCTCGCCCGGGCGGAAATTGCGCGGCCGGACATCAAGGGCAGCGACGCCATACCTCGCTAGACAGTGAGCAGCGCTGGTTGACCCGGCGCGTCGGGAAGAGGCGCTTGCCTGCCGTCACCGAGGAGTGAACCGTATGTCCACTGGTCTTGCCGTCGTGCTCGCAGTGTTGGTCGGTCTTGGCGCCGGCGCGGGTGCCGTGTGGGCTGTGCTGTCTCGGCGACTGGCCACCGTCACCGCAGAGCGCGACGACCGCTCGCACCGCAACAGCGAGCTGGTCGGTGAACGAGACACAGCGCGTGCCGAAGCGGATCAGCAACGCGACGCCGCTGCAGACCTGCGCGTCAAGTTGGCGTCTGCTGAGGCAGAACGGGACGCGCGCGTCGAGGAGATGACGAAGAAGCAGGCCGAGATCGAGGGACGCTTCAAGGAGATCGCCGCCCAGGTCAGCGAGACGACGCGCGACACCTTCATGAAGGAGTTCCGAGACCTCACCACCGAGCAGACGAAGACCGCAGGCAAAACCGTCAAAGAGCTGGTTGAACCGATGCGTGAACGGCTGGCGGAACTGCAGAAGTACGTGAACACGGCCGACACTGCGCGGGCCGAAGACACCGCCAAGGTTTCTCAGAGTGTCGACAAGCTCGTATCAGAGACGAGCGGACTGCGTCAGATCCTGCGCGACTCAAAAATGCGCGGTGCTTGGGGTGAGCAGCACCTCCGCAATGTCATCGAGGCGGCTGGCATGAGCCGACACATTGACTACGTCGAGCAGGCCACAGTCGGTGAAATCGGCGCCGAGGGACGCTTGCGGCCCGATGTGGTGGTCAAGGTGCCAGGCGGGGCGAGCGTCGTGATCGATGCCAAGACGCCGTTTGCCGCCTACGACCGGGCGGTGCAGGCATCGGACGAAGCGGAACAGCAGCAGGCCCTCGCAGAGCATGCGGCAGCCCTGAGTGAGCGCGCCAAGGAGCTCGGCGATCGCGATTACGGCCGGTGGGTGTCAGGATCTCCCGACTTCGTCCTCATGTACGTGCCGACCGACCCGATGCTCGATGTGGCCATGGACGCCGACGGCGAAGTGTGGCAGAACGCGTGGCACCGACACCGAGTGCTGATCGCGACCCCCGGCCTGTTGATTGCCTTCCTACGGACAGTGGCACTGGCCTGGCAGCGTCAGGACATCGCCCGCAATGCGGAGAAGGTCGCCGACTTGGGGAGTGAGCTGTACTCCCGACTTTCGACCTACATCGAGCACGTAGACAAAATGGGGCGAGGCTTGCGCACCGCTGTCGGTGCCTTCAACGATGGTGTCGGTTCGTTTCAGCGCCGGGTGCTTCCCCAGGCCCGACGCTTCCGCGAATTGGGTTCAGTGACCGCGGGCGAAGAACTCGGCGAGCCTGCGCCCGTCGTACTGGATGTGCAAGACGTCAGCGCCCCTGAGCTGAGTTCCGGCGAGGACTAGTCAGATCTGGAGCTCAGGGTGCCTCGGCAGTGGCGTCGGTGATTGCGTGCCAGACTCGTTGGGGTGTGAGCGGCATGTCGATGTGGCGGATGCCGAGGTGGGCGACAGCGTCGATCACCGCGTTCTGGACCGCGGGCGTGGAACCGACCGTGCCCGCCTCGCCGATGCCCTTGGCACCCAGCGGGTTGATGTGCGTGGGCGTCTCGAGCACCACACGGTCGAAGAACGGCAGCTCCGCGGCCGAGATGACCGGGTAATCCGCGAAGTTGCCGGTGAGCGGGTTGCCGTCGTCGTCGTAGACGAATTCCTCGTACAGCGCCTGGGCTGCGCCTTGGGCCAGGCCCCCGTGCACCTGCCCGGCCGCCAGCAGCGGGTTGAGGATGGTGCCGGCATCGTCGCAGGCGACGAGGCGGACCAGCTCCACCTCTCCGGTGTAGCGGTCGACCTCCACGACGGCCACGTGGGTGCCAAAGGGAAACGTGGGTGCTTCGGAGTCGAACACCTCTTCGGCGTGCAGCAGGCGCGGACCCGCCTCGCCATTGGCCGAGGCGAGGTGCTGGGCGATGGCAGCCCAGTCCACCGACACCGCCGGGGTGCCGACGACGTGGAATGCGCCGGCCTCAGTGTCGAGCGTGATGTCGGCAGGGTCGGCTTCGAGCAGCGTCGCCGCCACCTCTCGGGCCTGGTCCACCAGCGTGGCAGAGGCCTCCCAGATCGCAGTGCCGGCAAGCTGCACCGAACGAGAGCCACCGGTCACCTCGCCGCGAGGCACCTCGTCGGTGTCGCCGTGGATGATGTCGATGTCTCCCATCGGCACGCCGGTGCGGTCAGAGATCAGCATCGCCCACGAGGTGTGGTGTCCTTGCCCGTAGGGCGATGAGCCGGTGCGGGCCACGATGCGACCGCCCCCGACGAGTTCCACCGCTCCGTACTCGGACCGCCCCACGCCAGCGGTGCGTTCGACGTAGGTCGCCAGGCCGATGCCGAGCAGCTTGTCGTCGCCGTCAGCGCGGCGGCGGGCTTGCTCGGCGCGCAGTGAGCGGTAGTCGGCCGCTTCGAGTGCAGCGTCGAGGCTGGCCTCGTAGGCGCCGGTGTCGTACGGCATGCCGGTGCGGGTGGTGAGCGGGAAGACTTCGGGCGCCAGGAAGTTCTTCCGGCGCACCTCGGCGGGATCCATGCCGATCTCGGCGGCGAACGCGTCTACGGCGCGCTCGATGGCGGCGGCGGCTTCGGGCCGGCCGGCACCCCGGTAGGGACCGGTCGGCGTGGTGTTGGTGAGCACCGACACCGACGTGAAGCCGAGTGAGGCGATGTCGTAGCAGCCCGCCAGCATCGCCTTGACATTGTTCGGCAATGCCGCACCCATGTTCCCGTAGGCCCCCGCTTCTTGCACCACGTGCACTCCAAAGGCGGTGATGCGGCCCGCGCGGGTGCCGCCGATTCGGCAGTACTGGATCTGCCCCCGCCCGTGGACGAGCCCCACCATGTCATCGGTGCGCGAGGGCACCCACATGACCGGCCGGCCGACACGCGCCGCCAGCCAGCCCAGCAACGCTTCCTCGGGATGGGGCCGAGCCTTGGCACCGAAGCTGCCGCCCACGTCACGCGAAAGCACGCGCATCTGGGAACGATCGAGGTCGAGGATCTTGGCGAGACCGGCGCGCACCGGGTGGGGGCCCTGGCCGGCATTGACATGGTGCAGGCGCCCGTCATCGGCCCAGCGGCTCGCGGCAACGCGCGGCTCCAGCGGGCACGGCGCGATGCGGTTGTTGACCGTGCGCACCTCCACGACGGCTTCGCACCCCTCGAAATCGGCTTCTGAGTCTTCGAGCGACATGCGGACCACGACGTTCGGTTCGGCCATGCCCTCGAACAGAGCGGGGCCGTCGAGCGCCGCTTCAGGATCGACGATCGCCGGCAGCGGCTCGTAGTCGACCACAACCATCTCGGCTGCGTCGATCGCGGCAGCCGGGGTGTCTGCCACCACGACGGCGACGGGCTCGCCCACGAACCGCACCCGATCGGTGGCCAGCATCGGGCGCACAATGGCGCCATCGAACGCTGGGCTCGGCGACGGGTACGGCTCGAGGTTGACGTCGGCGGCCGTGACGACATCGATAACGCCGGGAGCGTTGCGTGCCTCGCTCACATCCAAACCGGTGACGCGGGCGTGGGGAACCGTCGAGGTCACGTAGCAGGCATGCGCCAAGCCGTCCCAGTCCGCATCGGCGGTGAGGTCGGCGACGAACTGTCCCTGCCCGCGCAGCAGCGGCTCGTCCTCGCGCCGGACGACAGATGTTCCTCGCAATGCCATGAATCGACTCCGATTGCCCCTCAGCGGTCCCAAACCCCGGCGATTGTGGCAGGTCCGTGCCCTGCTCACAGGTGTCCACGGCGCCAAGATCGTGGCGGGCCGTGACGAATTGACGGGTTCGCCCTACCAGACCGCGGAAGGATCGATCGTGAGCACCTCGACCATCTCGGCGTGCAGTGTCGCAAAGTGAGGCGAGCGCTGGCCGTCTCGACCGCTCGCCGGTGAACCCAGCTCTTTGTGGTCGGGCCACTTGGGCTGGTACCCGACCTGAGCGAGAGCCTCGTCAACCGTTGCCTGCCACTCGGCGCGCTGATCGCCCAAGGGACTGGACATCACGCCGCCTGCAACGAGGTCATCCGAAGAACATCCCGACGGCACATCAAACAGCTCGCACGCCATTGGCGCGAACTGATCGAACAGCGGGAGCAGTTGGGAACAGCCCGACTCAGTGCGCAGCAGCCGCGAGAGCAGCCCAGAGGCGTGACGCAAGTGCGACCGTTCCTCGGCCAGGGCTCGGCGCGCAACTGCGCCGAGGGCTTCCCACGACGAATCTGCGAACGCCTGCCATCGGATGCTCTCGGCAGTGTCGTACAGGAAGTGCCGGACCAAGGTCTCGCCCCAGTCGCGGCACGGCAGCTCGGTGAGATGGGCGCTGCGGTACTCATGGGGCTGGCGGCCGTATGCCAACGCGTCGATGTCGTCTCCGAGCAGGCCGTACAGCGCCCGAGCGTGGCCCAACTCGTCCTGGCTGATGGAGGTCAGCGCCAAGTCCTCCTCGAGGAACGGACCGACAGCAATCCACCACGCGAGGTTCTGGCCGACGCACAGCTCGTCGTCGGCAAGCGCGAGCACCACTTGGCGCGCGTCGCTTGGGTCTGGTCTGTTCACGTCGCTCATGAGGCGGGCGAGTCTCCTGCCTTGCGCAGATCCCGCAGCAGCGCACCGTCATTGTGGCGGTGGGACCGATCAGCCATTTCCAGCTCGACGGAATCGGCGACCAGCAGCTCAGAGCGCGCCACCACCCACATCTGCTCCCCCTCGGATCGCCGTGCGTAGCAGTCGCGAGCGAAGCTGAGCGCCAGTTCGTCGTCGGGCGCTTCGAGTGCTCCGACGTGAGTGAACGGATCCTTGCCGGGGCGCTTGAGGAACACCTCGTAGGTCTTCACGCCGACACCGCGATGTCGACCCTGCCGACCACCTCGATCGGGTTGCGACAGTTCGGGCACCACTCCACGCTGCGACACGGTGTCGGCCCGAAATCAGAGCGGTGCTCCAGTGCCGCGTTGCCGCAAATGGGGCACGTCGCATCGGTCAGGGCGCTGCGGACTGCCACGGAGTATTCGCGGGCCATGAAAGCCACGGCCGACGGCGCGATTCGGTCGGGCGTCCACACCGGGTCGGCCACGAACACCACCTCGATTCGAGCCTTGGCGCCTACGCACGCCGACTGCGCCGCAGCAGCAACGTCGCGCCGGATCACATCGAGGGCTGGGCAGCCGAGCATGGTCGGCACCAGCTCGATGCGCACAACCGAGCCGTTGTCGGCCATCGAGACGCTCTCCAGAATGCCCAGCTCGGCGATCGTCACGTCGGGGTACTCGGGATCGCACACCGACGACACCGCGTCGAAAACCGCTGCCTCCAAGACCGCCGCCTCCATGGGGGCTGGGCTCGTCGTCGCCGTGGTCGTTGTGGCTGCGTCACTCACGCAGGCACCGCCGCTGCTTCGTCGAGCGCGGTGCGAACCCATGCCGCGCCGTCCCAGGCGTTGCGCGCATCGCGCAAACGTCGTTCGCTGTCGGGCCCCCGGCCTGCGATCGCTGCCTTGAGGGCATCCCAGTCGATCTTGCCGCTGATCCAGCGTCCGGTATCAGGATCTTGGCGCAGGTCAGGGTCGGGAATCGTGAATCCCGCTGCAGTCAGCTGAGGCACCATCTTCTGCACGAACCGGTCGCGTAGCACCTCGTTGCGCTCAGACTTGATGTGCCAGCGCAGCAGCACGTCATCGGGCCGGGTGTCAGGACCGAACAGCTGCACCGACGGCCACCACCACCGGTCGATGCCTTCCTGCATCAAGTCGTGCTGCTGGGAGGTGCCCTTGGCCATTTTCAGCAACAGCTCCTCGCCGTTGCGCATGTGGAAGCCCTCCTCGGCGATGATGCGCCGCAGGATGCGCTTGTAGGGCCCGTAGCTGCAGTTCTTGAACACGGCCTGCTGGCTGGCGAGCGCCGCAGCATCGACTAGATACGCGATCGCGATCTGATCGCCCCAGGTGTAGGCCCGGTAGTGGAACACGTTGTGGAAGGTGGTGCGGCCGGCGAGCAGATCGACGGTCATCTCGTCACGGGTCTTGATGCCCATGTCTGCAGCGACCATGTACAGCAGGTGCGCGTGACCGATCTCGTCCTGGGTCTTGGCCAGCGCCGTCAGCTTGTTGGCGAGGCCCGGCGCCTTCGCGATCCAGTCACGCTCGGTCAGCCCTCCCATGTACTCGCTGTTGGCATGCAATTCGATGAACCGGAAGACCGCCTCGCGGTACGTATCGGGCATGGCGTCGCCGGGCTCCACCAAGCCGCCGTCATCGAGAAACGCCTCGAAGTCGTCCATCGAGTCCCAGCTGCGCATCGACTGCTCCCTGCTGCCTCGTATCGGTTCGAATGCTACGCCCGAGGGGGGTGACGCCGACGACGCGTCGCTGGTCGTACGATGTCACAACTGCGGAACGCGCAGGTGATGGTCGGTCTCTCGCTGGAATGCCTCGCCGACGGCGGCGAGCGTCCGCTCGGCGAACGGCCGGCCGATCAGCTGGAAACCAATGGGCAGGCCGTCGGCGGCGAACCCGCCCGGCAGGGCGATCGCGGGGAGCCCGGCACCGTTGACAGGAAATGTGAACTGCGTCGTCGCCGGAATAAGCGGCACCCCGCCCAGCTCGCCAGCCCCGTGGGGGACCACCTGGTTGGGGTTCACCGGGGCGATGATCAGGTCGATGTCCTGATCGTCGAAGACATCGAGACAGGCCCGTTCGAACGACACCCGCTGCGCCAGGGCCGACGCGAGCGCCGTTGCCGGAATCTCGGCGCCGGCACCCAGGATCTCCCGCACTTCGGGCCCGATCAGGTCGTCGTGCTCGTTGCGCAAACCCTCGAGCAGCGCAGCCGCTTCTGACACGACGATCGCCAAGCCGATTTCGGCATGCTCAGCGCTGTTGGGCACGTCTGCTGGAGCCACGTTTCCCACGACGGTGCGCACTACCTCGATCGCTGCGTCCATCACCGCGCGCACCTGCGGATCGGTGTCGATGCCGTCGAAGAACCCGTCGGTGGGCACGCCCAGCGTGAGCTCGCCCGGAGCCCGCACGTCGCTCAACGGCTCGGGGCCCGAATACGGATCGGCCCGCGACGCGCCGGAAATGACCTCGAGCAGGATCCGGCAGTCTTCGGCACTGCGCGCCATCGGGCCGACCGTGTCGTAGGTCCACGAGATCAGGTGGACCCCGTCACGCGGCACCGCACCACGCGTGGTCTTGATGCCGGTCGTGCCGCAGCAATTCGACGGGATGCGGACCGATCCGCCCGTGTCGGTGCCGAGCGCCCCGAACACCTGCCGCGCCGCCAAGGCTGCAGCACTGCCTCCTGAGGAGCCCCCCGTCGAGCGCCGCGTGTCCCATGGATTGCGCGAGGCCGGGCAGGAGACACCGAAAGCCAGCTCATGGGTGTTCGTCTTGCCCACGATGACCGCCCCGGCCGCGCGCAGGCGCCCGACGACCGTCGCGTCGTGGGTGGGGACGAATCCCCTCAGGGCCTCGCAGTTCGCCTCGGCCGGCACTCCCTCGGTGAAGAAGAGGTCCTTGAGGGCGATGGGGACACCGTGCAGCGGGCCCGTGATCTCCCCCGCGTCGAGCTCGGCAGCAGCGGTCTGTGCTGCAGCCACTTGGGTGGACGCGAACGCGCTGATGGCGGGCTCGGTCTGTTCGATCCTTGCCAGGCAGGCGTCGAGCAGCTCGACGGCGGTGACATCTCGTGCCCGCACTGCTCGCGCCGCTTCGGCGAGGCTCATCTGAGTCAGTTCTGTCATAGCTGTTTCCCCTTGTGCTGTTTTTTCTCATATCGCGAGGTGCCGGCTCAGCCGGTCGGCAAGATCGCGTTCTCCTGCTGAACCGCTGTCGACGATCTCGCCCTTGGAGAGCACGATGAAGCGGTCGGCAAGTCGCGTCGCGAGCGCCAGGTGCTGCTCGACCAGCAGTATCCCGCGACCCGAGTTCCGCGCCGCGTCGAGACGGTCGCCGAGCACTTCGACATTTGAGGGCTGCAGACCCTCGGTCGGCTCGTCCATCAACAAGATGGACGCAGTCGACGCGAGCGCCGAGGCCGCCGCGAGCATTTTCTGCTCGCCGCCCGACAGGGTGCCCGCCCGCTGGGCTGAACGCCCCGCCAACGAGTCGCCGAACACGGCCAGGACGTGCTCGGGCACGGGGTGCCCGCTCAGACGCAAATTGTCAGCCACCGAGAGCTGACTAAACAGCGGGCGTTCCTGAAAGGCGGCCCGAAGGCCCGCTCGAATGCGGCGGGACGGCGGATGGCGGGTGATCTGCTCGCCGTCGAGCAGCAGTTGCCCGCCAGTCGCCCGCAGGAGTCCCACGACCGTTTTGACCAGCGTTGTCTTGCCAGCACCGTTGCGGCCCACCAGCGCCACGATCTCGCCGCCGCCCACGCAGAAGCTGACGCCGTGCAGGACCGGCACACCGCCGTGACCCGAGCGCAGCTCATGCGCTTCAAGGCGCATCAGGTGTCCACCCCCGAGTAGATGGCGCGCACCTGCGGGTTGGCCTCCACCTCGGCGACGTCGCCGTCGGCCAGCACCGCGCCACGCGCCAGCACCGTGACCCGGTCTGCAACAGCCCGTATGAACGTCATGTCGTGCTCGACAATCACGATGGGGAGGCCGTGGCGAGCGTGCAGATCGCGCAGCAGCGCTGCCGCTTCCAGGCTCTCCGCGACCGTCATGCCCGCGGTGGGTTCGTCCAGCAGCAGGAGCCGGCAATTGCCCGCCAACGCCATTGCGACTTCAAGCCACTGCTTGTCGCCATGGGACAGGTCCCCTGCTCGGGCCCCGAGCCGCTCCCCGAGCCCGGTTCGTTCCAGGATCTCCGACGCCGCCGGCGGGATGGGAGCGTTCCAGCTCCTTCGCGCGAGGCCCCACGGCGACGAATCAGCTCCCCACGCGGCGATGGCGACGTTGGTCGCGACGGAGAGGTCGTCGACGAGCTGCGGCGACTGGAACTTGCGGCTCACGCCGTTCCTCGCGAACTCCCAGGAAGGCTTGCCCGTGCACTCCTGGCCGAAGATGCGAACGGTGCCTGCCTGGCATCCCTGCTGACCGCACAGGATGTCGAGCAGCGTCGACTTGCCGGCACCGTTGGGACCGACCAGGCACCGCAGCTCCGGCTCGTCCATCCGGAGTGTGAGACCGTCGATCAGGCGAAAGAACCCGAAGCTCTTGCGAACGTCGATGGCCTCGAAGATCGCCCCGTCGTGTGGAGGGGCACCCGAGGGCTCTGCGTCGGCGGGGAGCAACGTGGGCTGGCGGCGGCGACCCGCGGAGCGCCCGGCGAGGCGTTGCAGGCTCGGGACGACGCCGTCGGGCATCACGACCACGACGACCACGAAGATCACGCCGGTCGCGAGCGTCCAGTACTGCAGCCAGACATCGGCGAGCGTCGCCGAAGCGAAGTTGATCGCCAATGCGCCGACAACTGGCCCCACGATCGTGCCTCGACCCCCGACGAGGGTCCACAGCACCACGCTGGTCGCGAGCGTGAACCCGAAGATCTGAGGCGACACGAAGCCCGTGCGGTGCACGTAGAGCGCACCGGCAAATCCCGCGACAGCGCCGCCGACGGTGAACGCCCAGATCTTGCAGCGGACGGTGTCGTAGCCCAGTGCCTCCATGCGGCGCTCGTTGGACCGGATGCCGATCAGCACGGCGCCGATCGGGCGGCTGACCCCGACGCCGACGACAGTGATCGCTGCCAGTGCGAGCACCGAGATCACGATGTCCCCGGCGGTGTCGCTGAGCTCGGTTCCGAACGCGCCGATGCGAGGCACGCCGGTCAGGCCGTTGAAGCCGCCGGTGATGTCGCGCCACTGTTCGGCGATCTGCTCCGCGGTGAGCGACAGCACCAGCGTCAGGAGCCCGACGACCACCGCCGTGGGCCGCCGCCGGAGCATGGCCACGCCGATGCCCGCGGCGACAGCGGCCCCGATAAGCGCCGCCACGATGAGCGCCCCGACGCTGAGCGACGGCGCGGCAAGGGTGATCTTGGCCGACGCGTACGCGGCAATGCCGAAGGGCAGCAGCTGGCCCAACGAGAGGATGCCCGCGTATCCCCAGACGAAGTCGAGGCTGACCGCGAGGGCAGCGAACACCAGAAACAGCGAGAGCTGACCGGCTCGGAAGCCGCCCAGCGCGACACTCATCGCAACGACCGCGACCGCAGCGAGCGCACCGGCGGCGAGTGCGCGTCTCATGCGGAGGCTCCCTCGACAGACACTCGCCGGAACTGCAGCACTGCCACGGCGAGACCCAGTGACGCGATCTGCGCCCACACGGCGTCGTAGAAGTGGATGACGCCGGTCTGAACGCCGGCAACGATGAGCGCTCCGACGACGACGCCCCAGAGCTTGTTGAACCCGCCCACGATCACCACCAGGAACGCCCCCGGCAAGTACGCGAGACCCGCCTGGGGCTCGATCGCTCCGAGCGGGGCCACCAGCGCGCCGGCGATTCCTGCAGTGGCCGCGCCGATGCCGAAGGCACACAGGTTGGCAATGCCGGTGCGGATGCCGGATGCCTCCGCGAGATCGCGGTCGGCGACGATTGCCCGGACGGTCAAGCCGAAACGCGACTTCGTGAATGCCAGCAGCGTCGCCACCACGACTGCGACGGCAATGCCGATCAGCACGTAGCGGTAGGTCGGGAAAAGGACACCGAAGGCCCGCGTCGCGCCGGGCACGGGATTGGGCACACCTCGGAAGTCCTTGGTGAAGACCAGTTCGGCCACCTGCCGAAGGCAGACCGACAGCCCGAAGGTGGCCAGGATCGTGACTTCCGGCTGGCGGTGAATGCGACGGATCAGCGTGAGCTCGATGGCCCCGCCCAGCACGAACAGGACCACGGCGGCCAGCGGCACCGAGAGCCAGTGGCTGAAGCCGTTCGCATGCACCACGTAGGAGACATACGCACCGATCATCACGAACTCGCCGTGCGCGAGGTTGATAATCCCCATCAGCCCGAAAACGATCCCCAGTCCAAGCGCGACGACCCCAAGCGTCGCGAAGGTGCTCAGACCGTTAAGAAGCTCGAGTGTCAGCGCGTCCATCGGATTGCGCTAAGAGGCTGAGCCGATAGGCAAAGCCGTGGCCCGAGCGGCCCGTGAGCGACAGCGAACAAGAGCGGGAAACAACTGGTGCGACAGCCGCAAGGTTCACCTATCCGCGCATCTTCTAGGGAGTGCAGGTCTCGTCTGGCTCAACCGACGGGAACGACTGCACGATCAGCTGTGAGCCATCGGATTGGATCTCCGCCACGTAGATCGGCTGGGACAGGTGGCGGCTGCCGGTGATCGCGATGTCTCCGGTCGGGGTCGACAGCGTCAGCCCTTCGAGCGCCGCGGCGACGGCCGCTGTCTCGGTGGTGCCCGCCGCATTCGCCGCTGCTGCGTAGAGCAGGGCAGCGTCGTAGATGTGCGAGCTGAAGGTCATGTGCGGCGGTGCATCGGCGCCGAACCGCTCGTAGTAGCGGCTGACGAACTCGCTGTTCGCAGCGTTGTCGACCTCTTTGAAGTAGCCCAGCGTGACCCGCATGCCAGCCGTGACCGACGGCCCCATCACTCCGAGGACGTTCTCCTCATAAATGTTCGCCAGGCGGCCGATGGCGTCCTGGCCGATGCCGAAGTCGACCGCTTGGGTCTCGAACGCGATCGCATCGCCGCCCACGAGGGCCGGGAAGATCAACTCGGCGCCGGAACCCGCGATCTGCTGCGCAACCGAGGAGAAATCCTGCGTTCCGAGCGGCACGTACTCCTCGCCCACAACCTCGCCGCCTGCGGCTTCGATGTACTGGCGTGCGAGCTCGAAGCTGCGGCGGGGCCACACGTAGTCGTTGCCGAGCAGGAACCACTTGCTGCCGCCGGTCTCGTCCATCATCCACGGGATGACCGGTGCGAGCTGTTGGCTCGGCACTTCACCGGTGTTGAACATCACCGCCGAGCACTCACCGCCCTCGTACAGCGCCGCATAGATGTACAGCACGCCGGCATCCTCCGCGAGCGGCTTGGCGGCCTCGCGCGTGGCGCTGGAATGGGTGCCGAGCACCACGTCGACACCGTCCGATTCGATGAGCTGCTCCATCGCTTGGCGGCCGATCGCAGGATCGGTGGCGTCGTCGGCGAGATAGGTCTCGACAGGGCGACCGTTGATGCCGCCGGCGGCGTTGATGTCCTCTTCGATGAACTCTGCGATGTTGGCGGTGGGCTGGCCGAAGATGCCCGCCGGCCCGCTGTTGGAGAACAGGATCCCGATGCGCACGGGCTCCCCCGACGGTGCCGCCGGCTCATCGGGCTCCGCCGCGTCAGCCGCTTCGGTCGTCGCCGGCGCCGAGTCGGGTTCGGGTTCGGTCGCCGGCTCTGTGCTGGCGGGGCCGTCGTCGGCAGCGGGCGCGGCCGTGGCGCTCGCCGGCTCGGCCTCGGCAGGATCGTCGTCGCTCGTACCGCAAGCGGCAGCGATCATCGAGATCAGCGCAATCAACATGACCGCCGTGCGCCCCGATGACCGCGTGAGTCGGCTCCGTCGCTGTCCCATGTCCCGGCCCCCTATATGTGAGTAGTTGTTGACATATTGTCTTGTCAACAGGGTCCGGGTCAAGCGCGGTCAAGGAGAAGGGCCTGCCACGGGAAGTTCGTCCAGCACCTTGATGCCGGACGGCGTCGCCTCCCCCAGCAGCAACGACTCCAGCGTTCCGCCGCGGCCGCAGCGCCTCGGGCCACGGAAGCCAGACGTGCGAAGCCCTCCGAGGAAAGCGCTCGGCTCGATGCCGCCGCCGGAGCGGCATGCGCTGGCCCACGTGTGGATGGCTTCGTACACCCCTTCTGCTGCCGCGGAAACAGGTGGCGAGCACCGACCGAAGCGCGCTTCATAGCGCCGCAGGAACTCATGGTTCTCGGCGGTGTCCATCGCAGCGAAGTACCCGAGGGCATTCCAGATGCCCACCCCCGACGGGCCCAAGTGCTCGACGACGGCGTCGTCCATGAGCGGCGCGAACGTGCGGGTCGTGCCGCGCAGTCCCGATGCCGAGAATTCGCTCTCGAAGCGGACGTGGTCCTGCCCGACGAAGCTCGAGACGATGTGGTCGGTACCGCGTTCACCAATAGCGGCAATCACCGGTGCAAATTCCTGGGTGCCCAGTGGAACGTAGCCCTCGCCGGTGACCGTGCCGCCCATGCGCTCGATCACCTCGCGTGCGGAAGCCCCGATCGCCCGGGGCCACGAGTAGTCGTTCCCGGTGAGGAACCAGCGGGTACCGCCGGTTGCCTCGGCCATCAGCGGCAGGGCCCGGTGGAGCTGGTCGAGGGGCCTTTCGCCGAACCGAACCAGCAGCGGATGGGGGGCGGCTGCTTCGCTGGTCGGCGTGTAGAGGTAGGGGATCGCGTTGGCGACGGCCATCGGCGAGGTGGCGGCATAGGTCGCAGACGAGTGCATGCCGACGACCGCCGCCAGGCCCGGCACCCCGCAGAGGCGGCTCATCGCGATCACGCCGATGCCGGGATCGGTGGCATCGTCTGCCACGACGAGCCGTACGTCACGACCCAGCATTCCGCCGTCGGCGTTGATCTCGTCGACGGCGAGCTGCGCGCAGTTCACCGTGGAGCGCCCCAGGATTCCGGCGCTGCCCGACAGCGACGTCAGCAGGCCGAGGGGTACCTCCCAGTCCTCCACATCGGCCCAGGAATGGAGTCCGAAGTCGGCGCCGAGTCGCACGAGTTCCCGATCGTCGATGGTGACGCGGATGCGAAGGCGAGTGCCGCCGTCGGGGAGCGCATCGAGTTGACACACCACACGGCCTGCCCATGGAGTCTCGTGCACAAGATCGATCCGGCGCCCGGGCATGCAGCGCTGGACTCTCGCCGTTCCCGGCGCACGTGCCCCCTCGCCGATCGGGAGCGTGAGTCGCACGAGAGCACCGGGTCGAAGGGCGTCGGCTTCCGAGCCGAACAGCCAGCCCAGCGACGGGTCGCCCGAGCCGAATAGCGCGAACAGCTCGCTCGGGCCCGCCTCGAGGCGGGCCTCGCTGCGGAGAACGAGCTCAGCCATGCCAGAGCGGCTAAGCGCTCAGCTCGTCGTCTTGCTGGACCGTGTTGCCGGCTGCCGCCACCGCCTCGGTCATCGCCGCGGAGAGCTGGTCGAGCGAGTTCTGGTACACCGAAGCGAGGAAGGCCACGACCGTGTCGGCTGGCGTCGAGGTGAGCGAGTAGTGCCGGTAGCGGCCGTCTCGGCGTTCGGTGATCAAACCGGCGAGACGCAGGATGCGCAGGTGCGAGGAGACTGCCGTCCGGCCGACTCCGTCGAATCGTGAGGCGATCTCCCCCACCGTGAGCTCGCCGTGCTCCCCGATCAAGCCCAAGATGGCCCGACGCGTCTGGTCGGCCAGAGCAGAGAAAGTGGCATCGCTGGTGGGATCGGTCATGAGCGCGCCCGCACTGTCGAGAGATGACTGTGAGTCAATATCTGTTCACACATAGTGCCACACCGCTGTCGCGAGCCGACGCGGAGGCACGAGGGCGGTCCGGCAAATGAGCGGCTCGCAGACGCTGGTGTGTGTCGGCGCGGCTCGCTAGGTCACGTCGTAGGCGTGGCGGAAGCCATCACCGACCACGCACCCCACCCTTGGTTGTTCTGGGCCCGGACTCGCACTCTGTAGCTCTTGTCGTTGTCCAACCCGGTAATGACGAATGAAGTCGTGACTCCCGAATGGCTGGTGTCTGTCCAATTGGTGTCCACCGTGCAGTCAAGCGTGGTCAGGCAGTGCTCGACCTCATAGTCGAATATGTCGGAGTGATTCTTGGCGGGTGCGAACCACGTCACGGAGATCTCTGTGTTGCCGGCCGTCAGTCGAGGCGTTGAGGGCGCATTCGGCGCTCCAGGCGTCGCAGTTTCGTAACTCGGCCATTCGCTGGCGCCATGGCTGCTGCTGTTGGTACGCATTTCCACGCGGTACTCGTCGCCGTTGCTGAGACTTTGAATGGTGTAGCTCGTCGCTCGCGCACTGATCCCAGTCCGAGTCACCCAGTCGGCGTAGTCGCTGCAATTCTTCGAGGCATCGGCAGTGTCGCAGTACCGCACGGTGAAGCTCGTGATCGTCGACCCCTTCGCATTGGGCGTCGGCCACGACACGATCAGCTTCCGGTTCCCCGAGGTGAGCGTCATCTTGGGCGCGTCGGGCGCGCCCCTCGGCATTTCGGTGACCGGCGACGACCACGGGCCGATGAGGCTGCCGGATTTGGCACGGACCTGCACTTGGTGCGCCGTGCCATTGGTCAAGTCGGCGATCGTCGCCATGGTGCCGCTGATCGAGACGCCGGCCGATCCCCAGCCACCCCATGCGGGGTTGGATGCGCAGGTCAGCACCGACTCGTCGGAGTTGGTCGCCTCGCAGGCCCGGTACTCCACGTCGTAGCCGTCGATGTCCGATCCGTTGGATCGCGGTTCGATCCAATCCACGGTCAACTGGCCGTCGCCCGTGGTCACCCTCGGCGTCGCGGGCATCGCCGGTGCGCCTACCGGCGTCGATTCCGCTGGGTTGGTCAGCCACGGCCCGATGCCGTTGGCGTTGGTAGCCCGCACCCGCACCTGATACCTGGTGCCATTGGTCAAGCTGGTGATGATCGTGGATCGGCTGGCGCCCGAATGGCCATGCGACAGCCAGGCCCCCCATGCCGGGTCGGGGCCGCTGCAGTCTCTCGGCGTCGCGGTGCAGGCCCGGTACTCGACGTCGTAGTCGGTGATGGCCGCACCGCGATTGTCCGGCTCAGACCACATAATGCTGATCTGGCGATCGTCGGGCGTCGGCGTCGGCGTGCTGGGAGGTTCAGGCACCGCTGCCGGTGTCGCGGACTTGATCTGCGACCAGCCGCTGACTCGGTTATCGCCGCTGATGCTGCTCGTGGCCTGCACCCGCACTTGGTACTTGGTGCCATTGGTCAGGCCGGAGATGATTCTTGCTGTGGTGGTGCCGCTATTGCTGTGCGCCATCCATTCACCCCATCGCGGACTCAACGTGCAGGTCGTTGGCGTTGTCTCACACTCCCGGTGCTCCACGACGTAGCCGGTGATGGTCGAACCGTGCGGAGCCGACGCATTCCACGACACGCTCAGCCGCTGATACGCGGCTTCCACGGTGAGACCAGTCGGCGTCGACGCGGCTGCCAGCGGGATGCCAGATGATGGCGCTGTCGGTCCCGCCCACGGACCGGGGCCGTTGGTGTTGCGGGCCCGCACGCGTGCTTCGTACCTGGTGCCATTGGTCAGCCTGGTAATCGTCGTGGTGATGCCGACGCCCGAGTGAGGGTGCGTCTTCCAGTCGCCCCACGTCGGGTCGGAGGCGCACGTCAGCACCGTCTCGTCGGAGCCGGTCGCCTCACAGGCCCGGTACTCGACGTCGTAGCCGGTGATCGTCACGCCCTTGTCATTGGCCGCATTCCACAACAGACCGACCTGCCGGTCGGCCACGTTCATGGTCAGACCGGTGGGAGCGTCGGGCCGCACCGAGGGTGTGCCCGACACCGTCGAAGACCACGGGCCGGCGCCAACACCGTTCGTGGCGAGGACGCGCACCCGGTAAGTCGTGCCATTGGTCAACCTGCTCAACGTGTGGGTGACCTCGCCGGTGACCTCGTCCGGTGTCGGGGTTCCCGATGGGCTGACTTCAAACCAGTCGCCGTCGACCGTGCAATCGGCCGTGCTCTCGCAGCGCTGCACCGTGTAGCCGGTGATGTCTGAACCGTTGTCCGCCGGCGGTGTCCAGGTCAGCATCAGCAGCCCGTCGCCCGCGGTCACCGAGGGTGTCGGCGTCTTCGACGGCTTGCCGAGCGGCGTTGCTTCTGCGGCTAGCGAAAATGGCCCCGAGCCACCAGAGATGCGAGCCCGCACCCGCACCTCGTACTCCGTGGCATTCGTGAGGCTGGGGATCGTCGACTCGAGGTCGCTGAGGTCCGAATGGCTCCTCGAGCGCCAGCTCCCCCACCGTGGGTTCGAGCTGCAGTCTCGCGGTGTCGCCGTGCACGCCCGGTACTGGATCTCGTAGCTGCTGATCGTCGTGCCGTTGGGGCTTGGCGCACCCCACGTAACGATGATCTTGCGGTCACCGCCCGTCAGTCCCGGTGCGGCGGGAGCATCAGGCACGGCCTTGGGCGTGCCGGTCCTGATCGAAGACCACGGGCCGTCGCCCACGGCATTGACGGCTCGGACGCGCACCTTGACGGCCGTGCCGTTGGCCAGAGTGGTGAACTCGTGCCTTGTCGTGGTGACCCTGGCGCGAGTGGGAGACCAATCTGAGTCGTTGGCACACGTGCCGGTGCAGCGCTCGACGTCGTAGCCGATGATGTCGGAACCGTTGTCCGACGGAGCCGTCCAGGTCACCACCAACTTCGTGTTGCCGGGCTCCACGGTGGGGGTGCTCGGCTTCGCCGGCACCGAGATCGGCGTGGCCGTCGCGGCGTCCGACCATGGCCCTGCGCCGTTGGAGTTGCTGGCCCGTAGCTGCACTTCGTACGTGGTGCCGTTGGTCAGCCCGGTGATCGTCGAAACCTGGGCGGTACCCGAATGGCTGCGCGCTCTCCAGGCGCCCCACGTCGCGTCTTCGTCAGGCTCGCAGGTCAGAACCGTCGTGTCGTCGTCGGTTGCGGTGCAGGCCCGATACTGCACGTCGTAGTCGCGGATGTCCGACCCGGAGTCGGCGGGCTCGTTCCATCGCACCTCGATCTGCCGGTCGCCTGGCGTCAGATCCGGGAGAAGCAGGAAACTTGGCAACTGCGCAGGTGTCCCCGACTTGGCAGGTGACCAGCCGCTGACGCCCCTCGTGCTCGTGGCCTGCACCCGCACCTCGTGATTGATGCCGTTAGTCAGCCCCGTGATCGTGGTGGAGGTGTCAGTGCCCGAATGGCTGTGGTCGGTCCAGCCTCCACAGGTCGAAGTCGTCGGACAGGTCCGGTACTCCACTTCGTAACCGTCGACCGTCCCGTCCTTCGGGGGAATCGACTGCGCCCACGACACCTTCAGCAGTCGGTTCGCCGCCTCCACGGTCACCCCCGACGGCACCGAGGGCTTCGCCGTCTGCGCCAACGGCGTGCCGGATTCGGTCAGCGACCACGCCCCGAGGCCGGCGCTGTTGCGAGCCCTGACCTGCACTTGATACCTGGTGCCGTTGGTCAGCCCGGAGATGGTCGTGGTGGTCCGGATGCCCGTGTGGCTGTGCGATCTCCAGATGCCCCAGCTCGGGCTGACCGAGCAGGTGGTGTCGGCGGCCGTGCAGGCCCGAAACTGGACGGCATAGCCGGTGACTTCAGGATCGTCGTTGCTCGTCGTATCCGAGGTGGTCGTGGGCGGGTTCCACGACACTGCCAGACCGGCGTTCCGGGACGCCACGCTGACTGCTGTGGGTGCAGCGGGCGGGTCGGTTGCGACGTCGGTCAGCGCGCCGTCAGCGGCGCGCACCGCGGTGTCGATGCGGTCTGACCCGCTGATGCGTTGGATCGTCGCCGCAGGGGCAATCTCGCGCAGCCGGGCATGCAGGCTGGTGTCGAGCGCCGCGCTGCCGCCGATCAGCACGATGGCGCGCGGCTGCAGCGCCCGGATGCGATCTTCGGTGGGCGTGGTCAGCATGGTCGTCTGGGAGTAGAGGACCGCGGCACCGCTGGTGATGGCCGCGTAGGCAGCGGCCACGCCCATGTCGGCTGGGCTCCACCCGTTGGCAATCACCAACGTGGTGGACCTGTTTGGC
This sequence comes from Acidimicrobiaceae bacterium, assembly GCA_026713105.1. Lineage (GTDB taxonomy): Bacteria > Actinomycetota > Acidimicrobiia > Acidimicrobiales > Poriferisodalaceae > Poriferisodalis. The sequence continues at coordinate 39,532 of JAPOPC010000081.1, read as the reverse complement.
GCAGCAGCAGCCGCCGTCGCCGTGCGCGACGTGCCGCTGTGACGGGGAAAGGCCGGGATCGCCGGCGCCAGCTCGCCGACGCGAGCGAGGAGCGATTCTGCGAGCACCGCAGTGCCGCCGACGAATTCGACCGCCAGCGGTTGCTGCTCGAGAATGATGCGTTCGGTCGGCTCGGTCAGGCTGTCGGTGGTCGCCAGCAGCACCGCTGCATCGGTCCTCGTTGCTGCCAACGCAGCCGCCACGCCCGTGTCGGCGGCGCTGAATCCGTTCGCCACGATAAACGTGGTCGCGGTGGAGGGAACCGCCTTCGCAGCCGTGTCGAAGCGGTCCGAACCCTCAACCCGCCTGACCGATCCGCTGCCGACCAGCTCGATCACATCAGCTTCGACCCCGCTGGACAGCGCAGCGGTGCCGCCGATCAGGATCACCTCCGATGGCTGGTGATCTTCGATGAAGTCTGCGGTGCCCTGCGACAGCGCTCTCCTGCTCGCATACAGCACCACCGCATCGGAGTCGTCGTCGCTCTCGAGGGCTGCGAGCGCCGAGGCGACGGCCGAGTCGGCAGAACTCCAGCCGTTCGCAAGGACCACGGTGCCAATGGTCCGGCTCTGCGCCGACGCCGTGGGGGCCAGCACGGCTGCGATCAGCGCGAGCACGGCAAACATCACCGTGCCGCCGCGCAGCCTCCGGCCCAGCGCGGGCCGGGTGCGCATCAGCCGCCCCGTAGGTGTGCGAGAGCCGCCCCAAAACCGTCGGTGCAGCCCGCTGAGCGATCCAAAATGCGTCAGTGCAGGCATCATGCCGGACTCTATTTCTCGCCAGTCTGCGGGTAGGGGATGGCAGCATCCCACCTCGCACCTCGGCAGCCCGCATGATTTTCAGATCATCGAGACAGTGCGGCCCAGCAGGGCGAACAGCGGCTCCTTGGTGGCTTCGAGCGCTGCCGAGACTTCTTCGTGAGAGATCTCGCCGTCGAACATTCCTGCGGCCATGTTCGCTACCACAGCTATTCCGGCGTAGGGAATGGCGGCCTCTCGTGCCAAGGCAACCTCGGGGTAGCCGGTCATGCCGACGACGCTGCCGCCCATCTGCGCGTACATGCGGATCTCCGCGGGCGTCTCGAAGCGGGGTCCGTTGGTGCAGACGTAGGTGGCGGTGGGCGCCACGTCGATGCCCACGGCCTGTGCTGCTGCGGCCAGCGCTGCCCGCAGCGACGGGTCGTACGGCGTGGACATGTCGGTGTGCACGACGTGGCCCGGCTGATCGAAGAAGGTCGCCGCCCGGCCGGTCGTGAATTCCAGGTAATCGTCGAGCAGCAGGAACGATCCCGTCGGGCGTTCAGGCACCATCGAGCCGACCACGTACACCGCCAGGATCGCCGTCGCACCGAGGTCGCGCATCGCAGCGATGTTCGCCCGGTAGTTGATGGCCGACGGCGGGATCGAGTGATCGCCGCCGTGACGAGGCACGAACACGATCCGCCGCCCGTGCCAGCGGCCGGTCATCGCGGAGGCCTCGCCCCAGTCGGTCTGCACCTCATGGTGCTCGGCCTCGCTCAGGCCGGGCAGCTCGTAGAAACCCGTTCCGGCGATGATCCCGACCGGGGCCCGCTCGGCAGTCGCCGCTGCGTCGCCGTGTTCGTTTGCGTCGCTCATGTTCCCGACTCCCGTGCCAGACGCTGCGCTCGATGCTGCACCTCGTAGCGAGCCCGTGCCTCGTCAACGGTGAGGCACACCCGATCTGCCACCACTCGCTCACCGCCCACCCACACATCGGTGACGTGACGGCTGCCGCCCGCCCACGCCACATGGGCGACGAGTTCGTTGGGCGAAGTCACCGGCACGAAGGCCGGATCGTCGATGTCGAGGCGGATCATGTCGGCCCAGCGGCCGGGCTCCAGCACACCGGTGTGCAGGCCCAGTGCTTCTGCGCCGTCGTGCGTCGCCATGGAAATCACTTGCTGCGCACTCATCAGCGTGGGGTCGAGCGCGGTCACTCTCGCCAGCAGCGATGCGATCTTGATCTCCTCCCACAGGTCCAAGTCGTCGTTGGACGCCGGACCGTCGGTGGCGAGCGACACGGTGATGCCGCGCTCGATCATCTCGGGCACCCTGGCGACGCCTGAGCCGAGCTTCATGTTGCTGACCGGGCAGTGAGCCACCGCAACGCCGGCCGAGGCGTAGATGTCCAAGTCAGCGTCGTCCAGCCAGACGCTGTGCGCCGCGAGCACGCGCCCGTCGAACACGTCGGCATCGGCCAGCAAACGCGGCACGCTGGCTCCGCCGTGCTTTTTGGCCAGCGCGTTGCCTTCACCGGCGGTCTCCGCGACATGGATGTGCAGCAGGGCGTCGTGCTCACGGGCCGCGGCTGCGATTTCCGCGCAGGCGTCCACGCCGAGGTCGTACGCCGAGTGCGGCGCAAACCCGATCGTGACAAGGCCCGACGGATCGTTCACCGCGTCGTGCACGGCAGCGATCTCACCGATGCGATCGGCGACGCTTCCCGAACCATCCAAGTGCGCCACCGACAGCACCCCCGGACACATGACCTGTCGGATGCCCGCCTGATGGCCCGCGTCGATCACCTCGTGTTCGAAGGCATACATCTCGCAGGTGGTCGTCACTCCCGAGCGCAGCATCTCCACCGAGCCCAGCGTCATGCCCCACCACACGTCTTCGGAACGCAGGCGACCTTCGCGGGGCCACATCACCTCTTCGAGCCAGGCCATCAGCGGCAACCCGTCGCCCGCGCCGCGCACCAGCGTCATCGGCGTATGCGCATGTGTATTGATCAAGCCCGGCATCAGCAGGCCGCCCAGGCGGATCACCGGCGCATCGGTCGTCGATGCGTCGGCGGCAGCGCCCACCCACGCGATGCGCCCGTCCGCTCGCACGTCCACCGCCCCGCGCTCGATCATCGCGAAGTCCTCGTCGCAGGTCAGCACGACATCGGCGAGGTAGCGAATGTCGATCGAAGAGCCATCTGATCCGTTCGGCACGGCCTCATCTTCGCACCGGGGCGCGGCGGGGGGTCAACGCGGCAGCCCGTGACACAATCTGCGGCCGTGACCCTGTTCCTGCAGCGGGTGTTCGACTCGTTCGCCAACGGTTCCGCGTATGCGGCCTTGGCGGTGGCGATCTCGATGGTGTTCCGCTCGACGGGGGTGCTGAACCTCGCGCAGGGCCAGATGGCGATGCTGTCCGCCTACATCGCGGTGGTGTTCGCGGCAGGTGCAGACCCCTCGGTGGCCTTCTCGGGCTGGCTGACGCCGTTCGCGACGCCGTGGCCGATCTGGGCTGCGGTCGCGGGAGCGGTGATCGTGTCCGCCGTCGTGGGGGCGCTGCTGGAGTACACGATCATCCGACCCATGGGCGGCGACCCGGTGCCGACCATCGGGGCGACGCTGGGGCTCTACCTGCTCATCGGCGTGTTCGTCGTGAAGCACTTCGGCGGCCGCCAGAGGTTCCTCGGTTCGCCGTTCCCCCAAGAGCACACCGACCGGTTCATCATCGGCGGGGCGCGGCTGTGGTTCGACACCATCGGGCTGACGCTCGCCATGCTGGCCGCCATCGGCCTGCTCGCGCTCATTCAGCGCACGACCAAGGTGGGCCTCGCGTTCCGGGCGATCACCTCCAATCGAGACAGCTCTGCGCTCGTGGGCATCAGAGTCGAGTCGGTGGTGATGGGCGGATGGGCCGTCGCAGCAGCCTTGGGCGGGCTGGCCGGCGGGCTCATCGCGGGCGAATTCAACGTCCGCCCCGACATGATGGAACGCCTCTTGGTCTTCGGCCTTGCAGCCGCCACCCTCGGCGGCCTGCGCAGCCCGGCGCTGGCGCTGGCGGGGGGGTACCTGTTCGCCTTTGCCGAAACGATGATGTCGGGCTACGTCGGCTTCATCGACAGCCAGGTCACGCTGGTGTGGGCGCTGGCGGTGCTCATAGTGGTGCTGTCGGTGCGCCCGTCGGGGTTGCTGAGGGGCAAGGCAGCTCGCGGAGGCATCCGATCGTGACGGACCGCGAATCGGCACCGTGGCCCGCTCTGGCGACGGCTGCGTCGCTCCTCGTGATTGCGGCGCTGGTCGTCGTGGTGCCGCTGCAGGCGTCGTCGACCTTTGTCACCGACTTCACGCAGCTCGCAGCGTTCTGCCTGGTCTTCGCCGGGCTCTGGCTGCTGACGCACCGGATGGGGCTGCTGTCGGTCGGCCATGGAGCATTGACAGGCGTCGGCGCCTATGCAGCGCTGCACGCGGTCAACGACTTCGGCTTGCCGCCGATGCTGATGCCGCTGGCCGGCTTTGTGGCGGGCTGTGCGGTCGGCGCGCTGCTCGGCGTCCCCGCACTGCGCTTGCCAAAGGCCTATTTGGCGTTGCTCACCTTGTCTGCCGCCGTGGCATTTCCCATCGTGCTGCGCCAGCTCGACGGCCCGCTGCCGGTGACCCTGGACAGTGAGTTCATTCCGCCTGCATGGACGGGCATTGCGCCCAACGATGAGCACATCTGGGAGTTCTGGGTGGTGGCGGTGTGGGTGGCGGTCGCCTTCTGGCTGCTGCGCGGCCTGCTCAGCGGACCGATCGGGCGGGCACTGGTCGCCACCCGCGACGAGCCGACCGCCGCTGCGACATTCGGCGTCTCGGTGTACCGACTGCGCCTGGCGGGGGTGAGCCTCAGCAGCGGTCTCGCCGGCCTTGCAGGCGCTCTCATGCTGGTGCCGGTGAACTTCAACGATCAGTCGCTGTATCCCGAGGAACTGTCGATCAAGCTGTTCGCTCTCACGATCGCCTTCGGCAGCACAGCGATCGGGGGCAGCCGACTCATCATGACGGTGCCAGCGGCGGCCGTACTCGTGCTGCTGCCGGTGTGGCTCGTCGATCGGCCCGGCTGGGTGACCCAGGGCGGTTGGATCGGCTTCGTAAAGTCCGAATTCTTCCTCTATGCGGCGCTGCTGCTGGTGGCCGCGTACGCACGCAGCCGCCGTGCGCGCGCAGTCAGGTCCTACGACGCGTGAGTGCCGCCGACCGCTGGGACGCGAAGTACGCCGAGTGGGAGGAGCCTGGGCTGCCCTCGGAATTCGTCACCGGCTGCGCGGACATGCTCGCCGATTGCCCGACGGCCGTCGATCTCGCCGGCGGCGCAGGCGGCACGGCGCTCTGGCTGGCTGCGCAGGGAATCGACACAACCCTCGTCGACGTCTCCGAGCGGGCCCTCGAGATCGCCCGCACCGCCGCCGGCGAGCGCAGCCTGCGACTGCGAACCGTGCAGGCCGATCTGGAATCCGTGCCGCTGCCGACGGTCGCCGATCTCGGCGGCAACGGCGGATGGCACGCAGCGGTGTGCACCAACTTCCTGTACCGGCCGATGCTCGGCGCTCTGGGCAGCCTGCTCGTGCCCGGTGGCATCGCGCTGGTGCTGATCGCCACGGTCGACAACCTGCTGTACAACGCGCGCCCGGGCCGCCCATTTCTCGTCGAGCGCGGCGAGTTACCCGGTCTGTGCCATGGGCTCGAGCCGATCAGCTTCGAAGAGGGCTGGTTCGGCCACCGCCACGAGGCTCGCCTAGTGGCCCGCCGAGGTACGACTGATTGAAAGTTTCTGCTTCGGCTAGTTGAAACTTTCGAGGGCGGCTGTTTGCAAGCGGCGCACGCCCGCAGCGCCAAGCACGAGCGTCAGCTGAGCAGCCAGTCGGCTGGGGTGATGTCGGAGTCGGCGAACAGGCGCGACTGGAAGCGGCGCATGCCCGACAGCCAGCGGTCGATGTCCGACGCCTTGCGCTCGCGGTAGGTCTGCACCTCAGGGTGGGGCAGCACCAAGAAGCGCTCTTCGGCCATGGCTTCGATGACCGTGTCGGCCAACTGCGAGGGCTGCAAGACGCCGTCGCCTGCTGCGGCCCCGGGGGTGCCGCGTTCCTGGTTGCCGTTGCCGGTGCGGTCGGGGCTGTTGGCCAAGATGTTGGTCTCAACGGCCTGCGGGCACAGCATCGACACCACGATGCCCTTGTCGCCATAGGTGATCGACAGGAACTCCCCCAGCGACACCGCTGCGGCCTTGGTGACCGCGTACTGCAGCGAGCCGAGCTGCGTCAGCAGGCCCGCCGCGGAGGCCGTGTTCAGCAGGTAGCCGCCACCGCCCTCGACCATGACCGGAACCGCGGCACGCGCCGCATACACGTGAGACATCACGTGTACCTCCCACATGCGCTGGATCTCGTCGTTCGCGACTTCGAGCCCACCTTGGGTCACGTAGCCGGCGTTGGACACGAACACGTCGAGCGCACCGTGAGCAGCCACCGTGTCGGCCACCACCGTCTTGATGGCCTCCTCGTCGGTGACGTCGAGCCCGACGGCCGTACCGCCCACCCGGTCAGCCACCGCCTGCGCGCCGGCTCCGTCTCGGTCGACGACCACCACCGCCCGCGCTCCTTCAGCCGTGAAGCGCTCAGCGAGCGCTTCCCCGATCCCGCTTGCGCCGCCAGTGACGACAGCGACTTTGCCTGCAAGTTCCATGGCCGGGCAGCGTAATCTCGCGACTCCGACTCGACGCTGGCTTGGAGGTTCCGTGGCAGCTCCGCTGGACGATGTGAAGGTGATCGAGGTGGACAGCTGGATGGCCACGCCGTCGGCGGGGGCGATCCTGGCCGACCTCGGCGCGGATGTCATCAAGGTGGAACCGCTCGAGGGCGACCCCGCCCGGGGCTTCAGCCGCCCGGCCAAGCTGCCGCCCGAGATCAAGGACTACGACTTCCAGTTCGACGTGGACAACCGGGGCAAGCGCTCGATTGCCGTGGATCTGGCCTCCGCACAGGGCCAAGCGGTGGTCCACCGGCTCATCGCGGACGCCGACGTGTTCATGTGCAACCTGCTCGTGCACCGCCAGGAGCGATTCGCGCTCGACCCCAACACTGTGACGGCGGTCAATCCGCGCATCGTCCACGCCACGCTGACCGGCTACGGCACCACGGGCCCTGAGGCGTGGCGTCCGGGATACGACGTGACCGCGTTCTTCGGCCGCTCGGGCATCTACGACGCCATGCGGGAAGGCCCCGACGGCGCGGTGCCGATGGCCCGCCCAGCCCAGGGCGACCACACCACCGGCCTCGCACTCGTGGGCGCCGTGCTCGCAGCGCTGCGGCTGGCCGAGCGCACCGGCGAGGCCCAGGTGGTGGAGACCTCGCTGTACGAGACAGCGGTGTGGACCCAGGCGTCCGATTACGCCATCACCGCCATGGACAAGGCGCCGCTGCGCCAGCGTGCCCGCGAGAACATGATCATCCCCACCGCCAACCGCTACCCCTGCGGCGATGGAAAGTGGGTGGTGTTCAACATGCCCCAAGACAGCGCCTGGCCGCTGCTGTGCCGGGTGATCGAGCGTCTCGACTGGCTGGAAGATGATCGTTTCGGCGACATCCGCGGCCGTTTCGCGCACATGCCCGAGATCGTGGCCGGCATCGACGAGGCGCTGGCACACCGCACCCGCGACGAGTGGGGCAAGATCTTCGACGACGAGGGGATCATCTGGGGCCCGGTGCTGGGGTTGCACGAAGTAGCCGACGATCCCCAGGCCGAGGCACTGGGCCTGTTCCCCACGCTCGACAGCCCCGACATCGGCGAATACCGCAGCGTGGGCATCCCGATGCGGTTCGCTAACGCCGATGTCGGCCCGCGCGGGCCGTCGCCGAAATTGGGCGAAGACACGCGTGAAGTGCTGGCTGCCGCGGGCGTGTCCGACGACGAAATCGACAGCCTCATTGCCGACGGTGCGGTGCGTGAAGCCGACGAAAGCAAGAGATGACCGTGGCGAGAGATCCAAACATGCGCACGTGCTATGTCTGCCGAGAGCGTGTTCCCTTGGACCAATGCAAATTAGTGTTCTACGGCAATCGCAACATCTGGGTTGAGCGCGCATGCTTGAAGCGAGTGCCGGGAGCGAAACCGCCAATCGCTCGATAAGTGACGCTGCTCTGCGCAACCCGCTCGTGAGCGCCGCGTCTAAGTTCACCTATACGGACCGCTCACTGCGGAGGTGCTCGGAATGCGACATGTCTTGATCGTGGCGAACCAGACGCTGGTCGGCAGTCACCTGCATGAGCGGGTGGAGCACATCTTGGCGGTCGACCCGGAGACGCGGTTCCACATCGTGGTGCCTGCGACGGGCGCCAACGGCCCTGATCCTGCTCGGGCGCTTGCCGGCGCACGTCGCCGGCTCAGCCAGGCGTTCGAGGCACTCGACGACATCGGCGCCCGGGTCACCGGCGAGGTGGGTCCCGCGCACCCGGTGGTGGCAGTCAACTTGGCGATCGACCGGCTGAGCCCCGACCTCATCGTGTTGAGCACGCTGCCCGCAGGGGCCAGCAGGTGGCTGCACCTCGACCTGCCGCACCGCCTGCAACGACGCTTCGGCGTACCGGTCGAGCACGTCACGGCCGAAACACAGACTGTCGATCGTGCTGGCACGTTCGAGCCGCCCGTCATCCATACCCCCGACGACACCGTGCACGTGCTGCTGGCCGAAGAAAACCAGCACGACGTCGACGTGATCACCATGGCGCTGGCCGAGGCAGGTACACGCAACCAACTCCGTGTTGCCCACGACGGTGCGAACGCATTGGCGTTCATGCGCGCCATAGGTCCGTCGGAGATCGACCTAGTGCTGTTCGACCTCAAACTGCCGATCGTGAGCGGGTTCGACCTGCTCGCCGAGGTCCGCGCAGCCGACGAGTTCGACAAGGTCATGATGGTTGCGCTCACCACCGACGAAGCTGCCGAAGACCGCGCCCGCGCCTACGACCTCGGCGCCGACGCATTCGTGATGAAGCGACCCGATTACAGCCAGATGGCCCACGTCATCGACGACCTGCTGGCCGAAGTCGCCGGCTGACCGGCGATCATCTGACACGACGCCGGCTGACCGGCGATCATCAGACACGACGCCGGGTCGCTATCGATCAGCGCCCTCACGGGCGGCCGCCATGCCGCCGGGGAAGCCGATCTCGGCCGGGGCCTCGACTTGGCTCTGCAGCACCCAGCCGAGCTGGCCGTGCTGATCCCAGATCGCCGTGTGGGTGCCGGCCAGACCCTGCGCCGTGCCGATGGTGGCCGCGTCGAAGTAGAACCACTCCCCCAGCGGGACGCGCAGGAGCTGCAGCGTCACGTCGGTGTTGATATACGCGCCGCCTGAGGGCGAGAAATCCCAGCCGATGGCCGCTCCGAGGTCGGCCAGCGCCGCGATCTGGACCAAGGGCGACGTCTTCTCGCCCGCCATGAGCCTGTGGTCCAATCGCAGCCACGTGCGGCCGGGGCCCGGCTCCTCGGTGGAGCCGCCCACGAATCGCAGATCGACGGCGTCGGCATTGAAACCGGGGCGCGGGTACTCGATGTCGGGATTTGCGCCGGGATCGGCCCGTTCCGCGGGAATCGGCGGCAGCGACTGCCCGTCGCGCGCCGGCGCCGCCGTCGGATTCGTCGGCGTCAGCCACTGCGAGGTCGCTCGCGCCACCAGGCGTCCGCTCGGTGGCGCTCCGCCCTCGGTCGGCACGGCCCGCACCTCGGCGTCGACGAGCGCTGTCCTCTTGCCCGCCTTGACGGTGGCGGCCGTGACCTCGTAGGTCGCCATCGGCATGCCCGAGAGGATCTCGACTGTCAGCCGGCTGCACACCTGATTGATGCCGAGCCGTTGCTGTTCGCGCTCGACTGCCCAGCCCAGCAGGCCGCAGATGGCACCGCCGTGCATCACCTGGTGAGCCCATGGGCCACGCGTCAGCTCGGTGGCGCGCACGCCGCCCGGTTCTGAGACGAACAGCGCTGGCGGCATCGGGTTCATTGGGGGTCCGTCAGGGCTGCCGTGGGCGGCAGTGCTGTTGTCGGAGATGATGTTCGCCACGGCGACAAGCTAGGTGGCAGGATGTTGAATCGCCTGTTTCCGCGTTCGAGCGGCACCGGCAAGCGACAGGGGGAAGGGGCGACGTGACCGACACAGCCACGGCCGCCCCCCAAGCACCGCCGGTGGCGACGGCGATGCCCTGGTGGGCGCGACTGCATCCCCTCGGCTGGCTCGCCGGCACCACGATCGTCGTTGCGATCGTCGCCCGGCTGTTGTGGGACACCGAGTACTGGATCGGCAACCTGCTGTGGTGGAACTGGCTGGTGCTGGCAGGCGCACTGGCGATGGGGTTCTGGCACGACGGGCTCGACCGGCTGCGCCGGGGCGTGGAGACCATCTCCACCTTCAGCTTGAACGTGTCGTGGATCCTCGCCTGGCTGGTCTTCGGGCTGCAGCTGTTCAACGTCATCACCCGCTACGGCAACGACCTCGTCGAGACCGACATCCTCTTCGGCGAAACCACCAGCTTGGCGTGGCAGTCGTTCGGGCTGATGTTCCTCATCGCCATCAACTTCGGCGTGCGTGATGGCGTGAACCCGCGCATCGACTTCTGGTGGGCCAACTTCAGCCCCAAGCGCAAGGCCTGGCTCGATTTCGTCATTCACTCCGCGCTGCTGCTGCCCTTCATCGTCATGGCCATCCGGATCCTCAAGGGCTACGCGGCCACCTCACTGGGCCGCCGGCACAACGGCGAATGGCCGAGCAGCTGGCGGGTGTGGGAGACCTGGGAGGAAGCGGTCGACGCCGGCGGGCTGCCTGTCGGCCCGATCAAGGTGATGATCCTCATCGCCTTCGTGCTGTTCGGGCTGCAAGTCATCGCGGAGCTGATCAAGACCGGCTTCGTGATGATCGGCAACGAGGAGAAGGGCGACATCGTCGAACACGAGTCGCCGCTGCGGGTCGAGTAGCCGCTCCATGAGTCATCTTCTGGCGATACTCGGCATGGACACGGGCGTTTTTCTGGCCCTGACGATGTTCATCGTCTTCATGGCGATGATCCTCACTGGCTACAACGTCGCGTTCTCGTTCGCCGCCACGGCCTTGGCGTTCGCATTCATCGGCGACATCACCGGCTCGTTCAACACCGCCACGCTCAACACGCTGCCGGCGCGCTGGTTCGTGGCCATCAGCGACCCGGTGCTGCTGGCGGTGCCGCTATTCGTGCTGATGGGCGCGATCCTCGAGCGATCAGGCATGGCCGAGCGGCTGCTGAACGCCGTGGGCATGCTGATGGGCGCGCTGCGCGGCGGCGTGGCTGCTGCGGTGGTGCTGGTGGGCACGCTGCTGGCGGCCGCGACGGGCGTGGTGGCTGCCACCGTCATCGTGATGGGCCTGCTGTCGCTGCCAGCGATGGTGCGGCTCGGCTACGACAACAAGCTCTCGACCGGTGCCATCGCCGCCTCGGGCACGCTCGCGCAGCTCTTGCCGCCCAGCATCGTGCTGATCCTGCTGGCCCAGCAGATGGGCGTGGGCATCTTGGGCCTGTTCGCCGGTGCGCTGCTGCCCGGCCTGCTGCTCAGCGGCCTGTATGTGGCCTACGTGCTGGCCGTGTCGTGGTGGAAGCCCGACATGGGCCCGGCCATGCCCATCGAGGAACGCAAGCTGGCAGGCAACCCGTCGATCCAAACCAAACTGCTGATCGCCGCGCTGCTGGGCTTCATGGTCGGGTGCGTGATGCTGCTGGCCAACTTCCGCGTTGCGCTGATCGCCGCGGTGCTGGTGATGATCGCGAGCTTCGCCATCATGGCGTTCACCCGGATGCTGGCGTGTGAGGTGCTCATCGCGATCGTGCCGATCGTGGTGCTCATCTTGGGCGTGCTGGTGTCGATCTTCCAGGGCATCGCCACGCCGTCCGAGTCGGGCGCTGTCGGAGTGTTCGGGGCGCTGGCGCTCACGGGCCTGAACTGGCTTTTTGATCGCCTGCTGCTGCGCGAAGGCGCCGCCCACATCACCCCCCAGTGGCGCCTCGGCCGGGCTGCTGTAGTGCAGGCCGGCAAGTCGACCACCAGCGTGGTGGTGCTGGTGATGACGCTGCTGTTCAGCTCCACCTTCTTCAGCGCCATGTTCTTCCAGCTCGGCGGCTCCGATCAGACCTCCGAATGGCTCACCTCCATCGGCGGCGGCAAGCTCGGCTTCGTCCTCATCGCGATGGTCGCGGTGTTCCTGCTGGGCATCAACCTGGAATTCCTCGAGATCACCTTCATCGTGGTGCCGATCTTCGTTCCCGCCATGGAGGTGCTGGGCTTCACCCAAGACGAGAAGATCTGGTTTGCCGTGATGATGGCGGTGAACCTGAACATGGCGTTCATCTCGCCGCCGGTGGGCTTCTCGCTGTTCTACCTCCAAAGCGTGGCGCCGCCCGAAGTGCGCACCGCCGACATCCACAAGGGCGCCATCCCGTTCATGGGATTGCAGTCGATCGCGCTGGTCATCCTGGGTGTGTTTCCGGGCATCGTGTACACGTCGCTCGAGCTGTTCAGTTAGCTGCGCCATTCTGTCGGGCCGATTTTCGGGTACGTGCTAATTTCGCTCCCAGTAGTAGGCGCGTTTATGCGCGTCTTTGGGGGAGGCAATTCCTATGACCATGCAAGACGTGGGCAGTCCCGAGACTGCCCACGATGACGGCATCGAAGACGGCGGTTTCGACCGGCGATCATTCCTCAAGGCCGGGCTCGGCGTAGCCGGGTTCGCCGCGGCCACGACGCTGCTCAACGCCTGCACCTCTGACGACGGTGACACCGCGGCGACCACCTCTGAAGGTCCCGCCGGCACCGACGCACCGGCCACTTCGGTTGCGCTCACCCAGGACGGGCCCGAGATCGAGTGGGACATGGCGACGAGCTGGCCCGCAGCGCTGGTCACCTTGTTCGGCTCGGCCAATTTCTTCGCTGAGCAGGTGAGCCGGCTGACGGGCGGCAAATTCAAGATCAATCCTCGACCGGCTGGCGAGATCGTGGGCGGCCTCGAGGTTCTGCCCACCGTGCGTGACGTCGGCGTGCAGGCCGGCCACACGGCGTCGTACTACTACGTGGGTCTCAGCCCCGTGCAGCAGTTCGGCACCGCTGTCCCGTTCGGGCTGACGCAGCGTCAGCAGAACGCCTGGCTGTACAAGGGCGGCGGCCTCGACATGCTCAACGAGTTCTACGCCGAGGAGCATGGGGTGATTGCCTTCCCCGCCGGCGGCACGGGCTGCCAGATGGGCGGCTGGTTCACCAAGGAGCTGAATTCAGTCAGTGACCTGCAGGGCCTGAAGATGCGCATTCCCGGTCTTGCGGGACGTGTCCTCGAGAGCTTGGGCGGCGAGCAGGTCACCCTGGCAGGCGGCGAGATCCTGCCTGCGATCCAGCAGGGTGCGATCGACGGCGCCGAGTTCGTGGGACCCACCGACGACCTCATTCTGGGTCTCGACCAGTTCGCCGGCGAGCTGTTCTACTACCACCCCGGTTGGTGGGAGCCCGGCACGGCGGTGGAGGTGCAGTTCCCGCTGTCGCTGTGGAACGACCTGCCTGCGGAGTATCAGGCTGCCATCGAGATCGCTGCGGCGTCAGCCAACATCAACACGATCGCCGACTACGACGTACGCAACCAGACGGACCTGCAGCGGGTGAAGGAATTCGCCAGCATTCGGGAGTTCCCGGCCGAGCTGATGGCGGCATTCAAGGAAGAAACCGAGAACGTGTTGGATGCGGTGGCTGCGGACGATGCTCGCTTCGCCGCCATCTTGGCGCCGTGGCGGGAGTTCCGTGACGGCATCGCCGAGTGGCACGGCCTCGCCGAGCGTTCCTTCCTGACGCAGCAGACACAGATCTAGGCGCCTGGTTCGACAGGCGTCGCTGGCTGGCGTGTCTCGTCGGCGTCGTTACGCGACGACGCCGGGCGGGCACCTCATTATGCGTGAGGTGGTCTTGTCGGGCTGCGCGTAGTGTGCCGCTGTGCATCCGTTCAGATTCGGTGTCCAGTACGGCAAGCCCGAGAGCCCGGCCGCGTTCCGCGAGATGGCCCGCAAGGCGGAGGACCTGGGCTATTCGTCACTGTTCTGTCACGACCACTTCTGGGACAGCTGGTCGCCCATCGTGCATCCCGCGGTCGCGGCGGAAATCACCACGACGTTGCGAGTCGGCACGCTGGTGTATGCGGCCGACTACCGGCACCCCGCCGTGCTGGCGAAAGATTTCGCCACTTTGGATCTGCTGGCCGAGGGCCGCACCGAGTTCGGCATCGGCGCCGGCTGGCTGACCGAGGACTACACCCAGGCCGGCATACCGCTCGACCGGCCCGGGGTACGCATCGACCGCATGATCGAGGCGTTGGAGGTCATCAAGGGACTGTGGAGCGGCGAGCCACTGCACTACGACGGCGAGCACTACCAGATCTCCGGCATGGTGGGGCGGCCGCTGCCGTATGCGCCGGGCGGGCCGCCGGTCATCATCGGTGGCGGCGGCAAGCGCGTGCTGACTGAGGCGGCGCGCCTGGCGGACATCATCAGCCTGAACCCGAACCTGCGCTCAGGCACCGTGGGGCCCGATGCGGCGCGCAGTTCGGTGGCGGCCAAGTTCGCAGAGCGGCGCCAGTGGATTGCCGATGCGGCCGGTGACCGATTCGGCGACATCGAGATCCAGCTCAACACGTTCATGGCATTGGTGACCGACGACGCTGACAGCATCCTCGCGGAGTTCGCACCGGGTTTCGGGTTGACGCCGCAGGAGGCCCGCGAGGTGCCGCTGGTGCTGGCCGGCACGGTCGACGACATCTGCGAGCAGCTGCATCACCACCGTGAGGCGTACGGCGCCAGCTACATCGTGATCCACGACCCCGAGGTCGACGCGATGGCGCCGGTTGTGGCACGGCTGGCAGGCACCTGAGCCCGTCGCCGGGAGCGGCGCACCCGACGCGGCAGCACTGCCACAATGAACCCATGACTGCTACGCATCAAAATTCCGCACCAGAAAATGAGAGTGATGTGACCCGCGACGTGCGCGAGGCTCACCGGCGCAGCCACCGGCTGCCGTCCCTGCGTCCCGCGCGAAGAAAGAGGCCTCCCATGGGCGCCACGCATGTCACCGTCACCGTCAAGAACCCTGCAGCACGCGATCGTGCCTGGCAGTCCGAATTCCTCGTGGACACCGGCGCCATAGATTCGCTGGTGCCGCGCCAACACCTCGAGGCCATCGGCATTGAGCCGATCGGCTCTCGCACCTACGAACTGGCGGACGGCAGCCGGATGCCATACGACATCGGGCTTGCCGAGTTCGAAGTCATGGACGAGATCGTCGGCGGCGTGGTGGTGTTCGTCGACGACGACGTCGAACCGCTATTGGGCCTCACTGCGCTGGAGTCGGCAGGCATTGAAGTGGATCCGCGCAACCAGCAACTCAAGCGCCTGTCCGCCGTGCGACTCAAGGCGCTCGCCGCGCACTGAGTCTCACCAATATTGGCTGTGACACCCCCTGCGTAGTGTCACCTTCGTGACCGAACCAGCAGGTGCAGCGATAGCCGAGCCTTCCGAAAGGGGCAGCGGGTTGGTGCCCGTCGGCGTCGGATTCGGGGCCGCAGCCCGTGAGGCACTCGCCGATTTCGTGACGCGGACCAAATCCGGCGATCCGCTTGCTGCGGTCACGGTGGTGGTGCCCTCCAACTACACGGGGCTGTCGCTGCGACGTGAGCTGGGCGGTCGCCGTGGCGGTGTCGCCGTGCTCGAGACGCTCACCATCTCCGAGCTGGCCGACCGCCTTGGTGGTTCGTCGCTGCAGCGCGGCGGGCAGCGGCCATTGAGTGACATGGCGATCGCGGCGGCGGTGCGCATCGCCCTCAGCGAAGATCCTGGTCCGTTCGGACCTGTCGCCGAACATCATCAGACCGCTCGTGCACTCGGTCGTACCTATCTAGAGCTGCGTGATCTGTCGGCGTCCCAACTCGACGACGTTTCCGGCATGTCACTGAGGGCCGCCGGAGTGATGGACATCTGCAGGCGAGTGCGGGCGTCACTGCGAAACGACTGGTATGACGAATTCGACCTCATGTCCGCCGCCGCGGATCAACTCGGCTCGCTCAGCGCCCTTCCTCCCGCGCTCGGGCGCATGTGCGTGTACCTGCCACGGCGGCTGAACCAGCACGAGGGGCGGCTGCTGCGTGCGCTCGGTCGAGCAGCGACAGATGCGCCGGTTGAGGTAGTCGTCGGAATCACCGGCAACGACAGCGCAGACGCGGTGGCGAGGAGCAATTGCAAGCGTCTCCGCGTCGAGCTGCCGGTCCTCGACGAAAGGCGCCGTGACGAGTTGCGCCGCATGTCCTGCGGTGACCGGATCGTGAGCGTCTCCGATGCCGACACCGAAGCCCGCACGGTGGTGCGCGACGTGCTGGCCGACCTCGACGCAGGCGTCCCGCCGGGCAGGATCGCTGTGTTCTTCGGTGCGAGCGAGCCGTACGGCCGCACGCTCGAAGATCAGTTCGGGGCCGCTGGCGTCGCCACGTACGGCAACACCGCCCGGACGCTCGCCGAGTCGATCTACGGCCGATTCGCGCTGGGCCTTGCCGCACTCGCCGATTCCCATCTCGACGAGCCTCGCCTCGAGCGCCGAGATGTTTTCGACTTGCTCGCCGGCGCGCAGATTCCCCAGCACCGCCTCGGCGAGCGCAACATCGAAGTGGCCACCGACCGCCGGTTCTTCGTGCCCGACTCTGCATGGGAGCGTCTCGCTCGGGCTGCCCGTGTCGTCGGCGGCGACGACTGGACGTCGCGGCTCAGGCGCTATGCCGCAGAGAAGCGTGAGCACGCTGCGCTCGAACGGTCCGGCGACGATCCCAGCCTCGCCCGATGCAGGTGGTTCGAGCACGAAGCTGACGAGTGCGACGCAACCTCGGCGTTCATGGCAGAGATGCGCGAGCGCCTCATGAACGGCCGCAATCGGCACACCTGGCGGAGCCTGTGCGCCTGGATGCTGTCATCGCTGCATCGCTACCTGGGTGCAGCAGGCCACGCGCGGTGGGTTCAGGACTGGCCCGAGTGGGAGATCACTGCCGCCGAACGTGTCGAGGGCGTCCTCGAACGACTCTCGGACCTTGGCGCTATCGAGCCGCGCGTCAGCTTCGACACCATGTACCAAGCGCTGGAGGCCGAACTCGCGCAGCCGCACGGCCGCAGCGGAACCGAAGGCAAGGGCGTCTATGTCGGCCCGCTCGCCGGCGCACTCGATGTCACCCCCGACCGCAGCTACATCGTCGGGATGGCCGAAGGCATCGTCCCCCCACGGCCCCAGCCAGACAGTCTCGTCAACGACGACGAGCGGCGGTCGTTGGGCGGCGCGCTCCGGCTGCATGCCGACGACTCAGCCGAGAGCCACCGGACCCTGCTCGCTGCGATTGCCGCCACCCGTGAGCGCTGCACCCTGCTGGCGCCGCGGGGGAACCTGCGCCGCAATGCCGACTACGTGCCCTCCCGCTGGCTCGCAGACACGGCGCGCCGCCTCGATGTCACTGGGCGCTACTTCGCGGACGGCTACCTCGACGCGGAGAACCTGCGGGCCGCTGCGCTCGACGACAAGGTGTCCGGCATCGTCGAGCAGCCGTCGTTCCTGGGTGCCGTGCGCTCATGTGAATTCCCTGCCATGCCGTGGGAATACGACTCGGCGAGCCTGCTTGCGGCAAGCCGCCCCGAGCTGGGCCGGCGGCAGCATCCGATGTTCGCCGACCCGGCGTTCCGTTGCGGCGTCGAGCTCTCGGCTGCCCGGAACAGCGCGGCATTCACGCGCTTTGACGGCAATCTTTCGGGGGTCATCGACAGCGACAGTGCCGTGGCCGCTGTCGTGTCCCCGACTCGGCTCGAAGCTTGGGCGACATGCCCGCGCAAGTACTTGTTCGAGCAGCTCCTCGAGGTGAGCGCCGTCACCGAGCCCGAGCAGATCCTCCGCCTCAGCGCGCTCGAGCGAGGCAGCCTGGTCCATGAGGCGATCGATCGCTTCTACCAACCGCTCATCGCCAACCGCGACGCGTGGGCGTCGGAACAGCCGATGCCTGCTGACGGGGCGGGCCGACCCCCGCCGGGGCCGAGCCGCTCCCCCACCGACGAAGACCGCGACGAACTCATCCGGCTGGGCCGCGAGCTTGCCGATGCTGCCGAAC
This sequence comes from Acidimicrobiaceae bacterium, assembly GCA_026713105.1. Classification (GTDB taxonomy): domain Bacteria; phylum Actinomycetota; class Acidimicrobiia; order Acidimicrobiales; family Poriferisodalaceae; genus Poriferisodalis. Next base: position 21,542 of record JAPOPC010000081.1, on the reverse strand, counting down.
AGCGCGGGCTGACAGGCCTGCCGCTGCTGTGGCAACGAGATTGCGAAACCCTGCTGGCTGATCTCGGCGAACTGCTCGATCGCGACGATCAGCGCGACTCGCGCTCTCGCGGCGACATCGAGAGCTCGGAATTCCGCTTCGGCTTCGACGATTCCGCGCCGGCCGTCTCCTATCGCCTCGATGACGGCAGCGAGATCCGTTTCCGGGGAATCATCGACCGGGTCGAGCGCACCAACGACGGCGGACTCGTCGTCATCGACTACAAGACCGGCGGCACCGACAGCTACAAGGGCATCGTCAAGCGCGGCGGGGCCGCCGACCCGACCCTCGGCGGCACCAGGCTGCAATTGCCGGTCTACGCGCTTGCCGCAGCAGCACACTTTGGATCCCCAACCCCAAACGCCGCGACGGTGCTGAGCGCGTACTGGTTCATCTCCTCGGACCGAGGGCGCTGGCACTGGTTGGAGCTGCCGGTTGACGACGCGGTCATGGCTCGCTTCGCCGAGGTGGTCGGCACCATCGTGGCGGGGATCCGCAGCGGCGTGTTCGTCGGCTTCGCCCGCCCCGGCGACGACCGCCTCCCGTACTGCGTGTGCCCCTATTGCGACCCCGACGGGCTCGGCACCGCCGACGTGGGGCACTCATGGCGTCTCAAGCGAGGCGATCCGGCGCTGGCGGCGTTCGCAGAACTTGTCGAGCCTGTCGGGGTGCCGTCGTGAGTCCGCCGCAGGCCGTCGCGGCATTGCAGCGGGCCGACCAAGCCGACCGCGATCGGGTCTACCGGCAGACCGGCACCACCATGTTCGTCGAGGCAGGCGCCGGCACCGGCAAGACCACGGCGCTGGTCAATCGGATGCTCGAACTCGTCACCGGACCGGGCGCCACGGCGATCGGTTCGATTGCCGCGATCACCTTCACCGACAAGGCCGCCGCCGAACTGCGCAACCGGGTCCGCGCCAGGCTGAACGAGCGCCTCGCATCAACCTCGAGCGAGCACGACAAGGCGGAGCTGACCGGCGTGCTCGACGGGCTCGATAGCGCCGCCATCTCCACGCTGCACGGATTCGCTCGTCGGATTCTGGCCGAGCACCCCATCGAGGCCGGGCTGCCACCCCGCTTCGAGGCGCTCGATCAGATTTCGAGCGACGTCGAGTTCGACGAACGGTGGCATCGCTTCATCGACGATCTGCTGTCCGACGTCGGCATCGCCTGGGCCGTCGGGCTCGTCGACGCCGCGGGCGTTGACCCCGGGTCGCTTCGCGACATCGGCGCGGCGTTCAATGCGAATTGGGACCGGGTGCGCGTGGCCGATGCGGCGCCGCAAGCGGTGGCTTTCGATGCGAGCGGCATCATCCAGCAAGGAACGTCGCTGCTCGAGTGGCGGCATGCAACGAGAGATTTCACGGCGAAAGCCACGGAGCTGCTGGGCAAGCTCGGCGAGTACCTCGCGCGCCTTCACGCTGCAACCACCGATGTCGAGCGCTTCGCCGTGCTGAACGAGTCCAACCTCGACGGCCGCGGCGTGCCGAAGGGCGGCGGGGTTTTCCGGGGCGACGACTGGGCACCGATGCGCGCAGGTCTCGTCGAGCTGCGAGAGCGATGCGCCGCCGCGGCCACCGAGGTCATCGACAACGCGATTGCGGCGGTGTGCGACCGGATCGCCCGCTTCACCTTGGATGCAGCCAATCAACGACGGGCGGCGGGGCGCTTGGAGTTCCATGACTTGCTGGTGCGGGCGCGCGACCTGCTGCGCATCTCGCCCGAGGCGCGTGCATCTCTGCACCGCCGGTATCGCCACCTACTGCTCGACGAGTTCCAGGACACCGACCCCATCCAGATCGAAATCGCCGTGCTCCTCGCCGCCGGCGAGCAGGGCCTGCCGACCGATCCGCCAAGCGCCACAGATCGCGTCGCGACCTGGGACCGGCTCGAGACGACGCCTGGCCAGCTGTTCTTCGTCGGCGATCCGAAGCAGTCCATCTACCGGTTCCGGCGGGCCGACATCGAGCTGTACGGCGACGCGCGGCAGCGATTCGGCTTCGAGCGCGGCGAGTCGGCCAGCCTGCACGTCAACTTCCGATCGACAGCATCGATCATGGCGTGGGTCAACGCGGTGTTCGGTTCGCTGATGAGCGGCGCGGGCGACCACAGCGAGGGAGACACCGCTGCGCGCCGCTTGCAAGCCCCCTATGCGGCGTTGACGGCAAACCGAGCCGACATCGGCACGGGGCCGGCAGTCACCGTGCTCGGCCGTGACGCGCACGACAAGAAGGAATCGGGCCTGAACGCCGAAGGCATCCGAACCGTCGAGGCCGCAGATGTCGCCGACGTCATCTGCGAGATCATTCACGACGGCTGGGACGTGCATGACCGTCACCTCAACGGCACCAGGCCCGCACGCCTCGGCGACATCGCGATCCTGGTGCCGACCCGCACGTGCCTGCCCCAGCTCGAAGCTGGCCTTTCGGCAGCATCGGTGCCGTACCGGCTCGAAGCATCGGAGTTCGTCTGGCGTAGCCGCACCGTGCGAGACCTGATGATGTGCCTCCGGGCCGCAGCAGACCCCGACGACGCCCTCGCAGTGGTCAGCGCGCTGCGGACCCCCATGTACGGCTGCGGCGACGACGACCTCTACGCCTACTACCAAGCCGTCGGGTCGTGGAGCTACTTCGCTGCCGAGGTCACGTCGCTCCACGCCGAGCACCATCGGGTCGCGTCGGCCATGGAGCATCTCCGGGCGCTGTACGACGATCACAGCCTGGTCGCGCCCTCAGTGCTGCTCGAGCGTTTGGTGCGCGAGCGCCGTGTCCTCGAGCAGGCCGCTGCGGGGCCTCGGACGCGCGATGTCTGGCGGCATGTGCGCTTCGTGATCGACCAGGCGCGCGCGTGGTCCGAGAGCCAGCACGGCGGTCTTCGCAAATTCCTCCGCTGGGTGGAGATGCAGGGTGCCGAGCGTGCCAAGGTCACCGAGGCAATCCTGCCCGAGTCAGACGACGACTCAGTTCGGGTGATGACCGTGCACGCGTCGAAGGGCCTGCAGTTTCCCATCGTGATCGTCGCCGGCCTGCAAGGCAACGGTGCGAGTCCGGCCGCGACGCGAGCGATCTTCGTCGACGAACGATCCGGTGAGGTCTCAACGAACGAGTACGGCGGCGCTGCGGCGGTGCGCCTGCGCAAGGGTGCGGAAACGTCGACGTATGCAGCCTGGTCCGATGCTGAACGGTGGGCGGAGCACCACGAACGGATCCGGCTGCTGTATGTGGCCTGCACGCGCGCCCGCGACCACATGGTCGTATCACTGCACCGCGAAACGCCCGCGGAATCTGGAGAGCTGTTCAATCGAAGTCACGCGCAGGTCATCGACGACGCATTGTCGATGACTGACGACACTGGAGGCGATGCAGCTGCCGCGCATCGGTGGGACTGCCGATCCGGCCGCGACTCCGATGTCGAGGCATCTGTACTGCAACGGCAAGCGGGCAGCCTCTCGCGTCGCAACCCCGAGCGCCCCGATCGGACTGAGTGGCTGGATCGACGCGACCGGGCTGCGGAATCGTCAACGCACCGGCCTGCGCTGAGCGCCACCGGCGTTGCGCACGCAGCGAACGACGCCATCGAGGCATTCGCCGCACCTCCGCAAGCGCCAAACAAGGACACACCCGACGACCACCTCGGCGGCGGACGCGCCCCGCTACGGCGCGGTCGCGGCGCAACCGCCACCGGCAAGGCCGTGCATGGCGTGCTGCAGTCGATCGACCTGCAAAGCGGCGACGGGCTCGGACCGCTTGCAGCAGCGCAAGCGGTTGCAGAAGGCATCGCCGGCCGCCAGGACGTCATCGAGGCATTCGTGCGCTCAGCGCTCGCGAGCGACGAGGTCAAAGACGCAGCGCGGACGCGCCACTGGAAGGAGGTGTACGTCGCCGCGCCGCTCAGCGATGCCGATGTGGCGGCATCGCCCCCGACGGTCGTCGAGGGCTTCGTCGACCTGATGTACGAGGACCCTGCTACGGGCGGTCTTGTCGTGGTCGACTACAAGACCGATGCGCTCGGAGCGATGCCCGACGCAGACAGCGAAAGAGCTCAGCAGTACCGCCAACAGTGCGCTGCGTATGCCTGGTGCCTCGCGCGCGCCACCGACAAGCCGGTCGGCCGAGTGGTGTTGCTGTATCTGCAGGGAGACGGTTCGCCCGCAACCGCCGACTCGCTCGCCGGCGATGCCCTGCATGCCGCCGTCGATGCGGTGGGTGGCGTCGCAGCCGAGCTCTCGGGGCTGTCAGTCTGAGAGTCAGCAGAGCGCGCGGGGTGGGGGCTGGTAGCCGCCGGTGAGCTCGCCGATGCGGCGGGCGAGCGCCATCGTGGTGCGATCGCCGCCGTAGGGGCCGACCACTTGAAAGCCGACCGGCAGGCCCTGCGGTGTGAGGCCCAGCGGGGGGACCGTGGCGGGCAGGTACGACATGCCGGTCAGGATCGTCCAACGCGTCATCTCGATGTACGGCCGCTCGACGCCATTTGCGGGGATGCGACGCTCGGCAAAGGTGCCCTCCTGCATGTGGTCGAAGGGCTGGTGGAAGCTCACCGGCATGAGGATCGCGTCGTAGCCGGTGAAGAATTCCGCCCACTTGCGGCGGCATTCCTCCCGCTCCATGTGGTTCTCGAGCCACTCGCGATGGCTTGGCCCCTCGCTCCGGCCCGCCAATGCCATCGCTGCGCGCACCAACCGCATACCGGTCTCCCACGCCGGCAGCGGATCGATGTCGGGCCTCGCTTCGTGATCGACCTGCACGCCGCTGGCCTCAAGTGCCTCGACAGCCGCTCTCATCACGCCCAGCACATCGCCGTCGACCGGGCAGTACTCGTCGTCGAGCCACGCAGCGACACGAAGCGACCCCACGTCATCGGGCGCCGGCGGCAGTTGTGGCACCCAGGGCGCTTCGCGGCGCACCAGCACGTCGAACAGCAGCTCGAGGTCGTCGCAGCTGCGGGTCAGCGGACCGAAGACGTTGATGTCCGGCTCGGTGGTGCCGCCGCGCACGTGATCCAGATAGCCGGTGGTGGGGATCAGCCCGAAGCTCGGCTTATGACCCCAGATGCCGTTGTACGACGCCGGGAAGCGGATCGAGCCGCCGATGTCGGTGCCGATCTCGAAGCTGGTGAAACCCATCGCCGCGGCCGCAGCCGCACCACCCGACGAGCCGCCAGGCACCTTCGAGGGGTCCCAGGGATTGTTGGTGGTGCCGAACAGGTCATTGAACGACTGGTTGTCTGCAGACCAGCGCGGCAGGTTCGTCTTGCCGATCACGATCGCCCCCGCAGCACGGCAGGCAGCCACCACGGCCGCATCCGTGTCGGGAACGTTGCCGGCCAGCTCGCGCGCCCCACCGGTGGAACGGATTCCGGCGGTCATCAGAGCGTCCTTGGCGGTGAAGGGCACACCGTGCAAGGGCCCGAGCGCGTCGCCGCGGGCTTGCGCGGCATCCGCGGCTGCAGCGCGCCCGAGCGCTCCCTCGAAATCGCGCGTCACCACGGCATTGATGTCGCCGTCGAGCCGCTCAACGCGGTCGATGACGTGGGCAGTCAACTCGCGGCTCGACAGCACCCCCGCCGCGATGGCTGCCGCTTGTTCTGTCGCACTCCTCAGTCCTAGGTCGTCGTGCGCCATCTCGTCCCCCGTTTCCCAGCCGCTGCCGCGGCCCGATGCTGCGCCGACGTTAGTTCTGACGTCGAAGGCCGATTCTGGTTCGGGCGTTGCAATCGTGTCGAAGAGCGCGGAGGCGTTTACCCGGCGATCTGCCGGTAGGCCTCGATGACCGGTGCAAGTTCGGTCGGTGTTGCACCGTGCATCAGCACGGCATCGCACCCGAGATCGATCTGACGTTTGACTGCCGCAGCACACGCAGCGGGAGTCCCCGCCGCCATCGGGGCCAGCCACTCGTCGGGAAGCAGCGTGCCGATGTGCTCAAGCTCAGAAACCGTGGCCGTGCCGTCGATCGGAGCAAGGAACTTGGCCACCACTGAATCGGCGCGGAATCGCGCCAGCACATCTGGGTCCCAGCGATTCACACGCACGAGCACGTCGCCGTAGTACTGCAGGTAGGTGGCCAAGCGGCCGATCGTCTTGCGCAACCGCAATTCGTACGGCACGTCGTCGCTCACCACAACGAAGCAAGACCACACGTTTACTTCGCCCGGATCGCGTCCGGCCCCGCTGGCCGCCGTCTTGGCCGCGTCTACTGATCGCACGAGAGTCTCGTCGGAATAGAACGGGTGCAGGATGACCTCGTCGAAACAGCGACCGCCGAGTGCCAGCGACTGGGGGCCCATCGCCCCGAGCGCCATCGGCAGGTGCTCGTCGAGCTCCGGGTCGAGCAGCAGGATCGGGACACGACCAGTCGGGCCGTCGTAGTCCGAGATGATCTCGCCCCGGAACAGCCGGCGCATCACCAGGGCAAAATCCTCCAGCTGCGCCGTGGTCACTGGCTGCAGGCCCATGATCTCCTGTGCCACAGCAACGCCGCGCCCGAAGCCCATCGTGAATCGCCCGCCTGCCAGGCTCTGCACGGTCAGCGCGAGACCCGCGGTCAGCGTCGGGTGGCGCGTATTGATGTTGGTCACCCCCAGCGTGATACCGATGGAATCGGTCACCGCGGCAGCAGCGCCACAGATAGCACCCGCCTCCTTGCGATTGGGTCGTTCGCCGAGGAAGGCCCGCCCGAGCCCCATTGCTTCGGCTGCGCGAACCTCCGCGACGGCATCGGATGAGTCCTGTGCGTCGCCGGGCAGCAGGTAGAAGCCCAGCTCGGGAAACTCTTGGCTGTTGTTCACACGATCCGACATCGGGGTCACACTAGGGCGGCTGTGCCGCCAGCCCGATAGTGCCGCGGCTACTCGGCGCGCTGGATGACGAACAGCGTCTGCTCGGGCTTGCCGACGACGACCGCGAGGTGCTCGCCCGCCCAGCCGACCTCGCCGTTCGCCTGCTCCACATCGGGGATCGGGCAGACCTCCCAGCTCTGATCGCCGTGCTTCAGCATCGCCATGCCCGCGGACACCTCGACGGTCGTATCCACGTCAAGCATCGTCGTGCGGTGCAGCTCGACCGAGAGCGCCTCGTCTTCAGGACTGCGGGCGGGGGCGAGCTCGCGTGCCGCCACCGTGTAGAGCGGATTCGAGACCGGTGCCCACGACAGGTCCGAGCGCTGCGCGACTGCACCGTGGGCGTCATCACTGGCAACGCTCGGCCAGTGCGTGCCGAAGTCGGGCTCGAAGGACGCGACGAGCCAACTCTGCCGCTGCACCTCGTCGAGATCGGCGAGCTCTGCCACGAGTTCGGCGGCCTCGGGGGTCAGCTCGGACGAGCCCGGAGCATCGGCGCAGTCATCGTTGAGCCGCAGCCGCTCCGTTCGCTCCACCTCGACCGCCCGATCGGTGATCCGCACGCGCGCATGGACCAACTCGGAATCCACGATCGGCGGGGTCTCGTCGTCGATCCGTGCGAAGCTCCAGCCGTCTGCGGTCTGAACACCAACAATGTGTTCGATGACGCATGCCAGCGGCCGGACGACGCCCAGGATCGCGAGGCGTCCAGGCCCCGACAGGTCCACGGCCACCACTTCGATGTCGTCGGGCATGCCGACCGACTGCCACTCCGACCCGTCGTACGCGTACCAGTTGTCGTCAGCGCGGGCCACAGCATGGCCGCCGCTGAACGAATAGCTCATGGCAACGCCCTCGACTTCGGGGGGCGGTTTCACGATCGACACCGCTGTGGCGAACGACGCGCCTTGCGAATCGTCACGCAGCGGCGGCTCGTCTTCCTGCTGCTCGCTGTCGTCGAGCGCCTCTTGTCCCAGCGCGAGGCTGTCCTCGGAGGCAGCGCCCCCCATTTCCTCTTCGGCTGCCTCCTCACTGACCGACGCCGCCTCGACAGACTCGAAGGCGGCGCCGTCGTCCATGGCTTCGTCTGCCTCGTCGGCCATCTCCTCGTCAGCAGCGATCGCTAGGGCGCTCGTCTCAGTGGTTGCGGGCATCCCCGCGGCGTCACTCTGTGTCTCCCCTTCGACAGTCGTCGAGAAGTCGTCGATGCCGGTGCCACGCAGCGACGCGAAACCCACCAGAGCAACCGCGGCGAGCGCGAACGCGCCCGCTCCGCCGCGTACCGCGTTGCGGCGCCGCTGCAGCTGGGCTGCGCGCACCTGAACGCCCGTGAGCGAGCCAGAGCCCACCGGCATCGTCGCCGCTGCATCGCGCAGCCGGTCGCGGAGGCGGTCTTCGGCGGTCACGACCCCTCCTCGGGGCCAGGTGCCGCCTCCAGCACTTCGCGCAGCTGCTCAAGGCCGCGGCTGAGCCGGCTCTTGACGGTGCCCGCCGCGACGCCCAACGCCTCTGCGGTCTCGGCCACCGACCAGTCGAGGTAGAAGCGGGCCACGATCACCGCCCGGTGTGCATCGTTGAGCGTCTCGAGCGCGCGCTCGAGGTCGACATCGTGTGCCCGGTCCTCGGTGGCATAGGGCTGAGCCAGCAGAGGCCGGCGCTCGCGTTCTCGCCTGACCCGTCGCAGCCATGACCGCGCCCAGTTCAAGCCGACGCGATACACCCAGCCCTGCGGGTTCGAGTAAGCGCTGACCTGTCCCCAGCGTTGGCATGCCCGCGCGAACGCCTCGTCGGCTGCTTCGGCGCCGAGCGCGCTGTCACGCAGCACCAGCCCGAGTGCGCGCGCCAGCTCGTCGCGGTGGGCCGCATAGAAGTCCTCGAACCGGATCGCTACCGCATCGACGGGGGTAGCCCCGGCCGGGGCCGCGCCGTCAGCGGCGCTCACCGTCAATCCTGTGCGGATCGTGCCTGTGCCAATCGTGCCTGGGCCGATCGAGCCTGGGCCCATCGTGCTGGGACCCACCAGCGGGACGTCCATCAGCGCAGCACCGAACGGCAGATCCCGGCTGATCGATGCCAGATGTGTCAATGCCATGAGCGCGCCGGCCATTCCAAGTCCCCACGAGAACTGCCTGCCCCTTCAGACTCCCGCCTGAGTGTTTCGGTTCCATGAAGTTCGTTGCAGGAACGTCATGTTTGGCGGTCACGGCTGCCCGCGGGCGCGCCCTTCGGCCGCCAGCGCGTCTTCGACGAGCACCCCGGCCTCGCGCAGCGCCTCAATTTCTGCGCGCCCAGCGCCCAGCCACTCGGTGAGCACCTCGCCGTTGTGCTCGCCGAGGTGAGGCGCCAGCGCCTCAGCCGTGACGCCGGAGGCTGCCGAGGTCTGCGCGGAAGCGCCCGAGAACCGGTACGGCGTCTGTGTCACCCGGCGCGTGCCGCCGTCGCGAGCGTCGATCTCCACCGATGAGCCTCGATGGAGCGCCGTCGGCGAGGTGTGCGCTTCCGCGGTCGTACGAATGTCTCCCCAGGCCAGATTGGCCGCGTCGAGGGCCGCCAGCATCTCTGCGCGGGTAGCGAACGAGCTCAGGAACGCATTGATCGCGTCGGTCCGGCACGCCCGCTTCGTCGAGATGTCGGCGTCTGGGGGCGACGGGTCAGCCAGCCTGTGGGTTTGACTGAGCTGACGCCAGATCCACCGGAAGTCGCCCGCGGTCAGCACGGGCCCGTCGACGCCATCCCACACCAGCCCGCCTTGGGAGGTGTAGCTCCCGCCGTCAAGCCCGCTTTGGCTTCCCTCATCGGTCGCCAGGAACGCTTCGAGCATCGCAATGTCGATGTGCTGGCCGTGCCCGGTCGTCTCGGCGACCCGCAGCGCCGCGAGGACGCCGATGGATCCGTGCAGGGCTGCGTTGGTGTCTGCCACTGCCAGGTACGGCTCTTGGAGCGGCTGCTGGTGTATGCGGGCGGTGCGAGCCATCCAGCCCGACTCGCCGTGCAGCACCGCCGCATAGGCGGCCCGCTGCGAATCTGGTCCCTCCTGTCCGAAGCCGCTGATCGACAGCATCACCAGCGCTGGGTTCACCTCGCTCAGCTCGGCAAACGACAGACCGTGGCGCGCCATGACGCCGGGCCGGAAGTTCTCGACGAGCACGTGGGCGTGCGCGACGAGCCGCTTCACCGTCTCGGGCCCGCCCTCGGCACGCAGGTCGACACAGACGTTGCGCTTGCCGACGTTCTGCTGGGTGTAGAAGCCGGCGAGCCCGGCCCGGTTGACACCCCACAGGCGCGAGATGTCGCCCTCGGGCGGCTCCACCTTCACGACGTCGGCTCCGAGATCGCTGAGAATCCGCCCGGCGAACGGACCTGCCAGAACGCGGCTCATGTCGACCACGCGGATGCCTGCCAGCGGTTTCATTCGGCGACTCTCAACTCAATGGCGCTCAACGAGGCCGATCGCCGGCGATGGTCACGCGGAGCATGTGCCGGCGCTGACCGTGGTAGTCGTTCAGTGCATAGTGCTGGACGCTGCGGTTGTCCCACATGGTCACCGTTCCCGGCTCCCAGCGGACCCGGCAGGTGAACTGCTCGTCGACCGCATGGCTCCACAGCATCTCGAGCAGTGCCTTGGACTCGTGACGGCGCATGCCCGTGATGGCCTCGGTGAAGGCCCGGTTGACATACAGCGCCTTTGCGTCGGTTTCGGGATGGGTCCGCACGACCGGATGGGTCAACTTGGCATGGGCGTCGTCGGACACGTTGACGGTCATCGAGCCGCGCCGGCCGGAGTGCCGGTCCGAGTCGCCGCCCCTGCCGTACTGTCGGGCCGCCGAGTGCACCGCGCTGAGGCTCTCAGCGAAGCGCTTCATGGTGTCGGACAGCCCCAAGTAGGCCGCCTGCTGGTTGGCGAACAGCGTGTCCCCGCCGAAGCTCGGCACCTCCACCGCATACAGCGCCGTCGCCATCGGGGGGCACTCCAGGAACGACATCTCCGAATGCCAGCCGCCGCCGAAGTTGACCGTCTCGTGGGGCTCTTTGATGACGGGCACCACTTCGGGCTCGACCGCCGTGCCGCCGAGGTAGGGGTGACGCTCCAGCTCACCGAAACGGCGGCCGAAGCGCGCGACGTCGCTGGCATCCATGTGCTGGTCGCGGATGACGACCACGTGGTAGGCACACAACGCTTCGCGGATCGATACAGCGTGCGCGTCATCGAGTGCGTTCAGATCGAGCGGGCTGCCCCCAGCCGCCCGCAGCTCAGCGCCGAGTGCGCCCGCAAGCGGTTGGACATCGAGCAGGCCTGATCTGGGCTGGACTGGATCGGACTGGCCAGATGCCGGCTGAATTCCCTGCGACACAGTTGTGCTCATCGGACCGTCCTCATCGGGTCGGGCTCGGTTGCTGCGCTCCGCGGGACACTCCCGCAGCCGCGGCGGCCGCCAGCGGATCTGCTTGCCGCAGTCGCCGTGCAACTTCCCCCGCAGCAAGTATCGCCTCATTGGGGTCTGAACCACACGGTGTCATGTTCACGTGTCGACAGCCCGCCTCGATGAACGGCACGAAGAACTCCACGATGTCATCGACCGTGCCACAGGGCGTGTACTTCTCGAAGGCCTTGAACGGCACGCGGTAGAAGCGTTCGAGCTCGGGAGCGACGCACGCCGCGGCCTGCTCGCGGCTGTCGCCGATGCCCACCCACAGCTGGATGCCATGGTCGGGGACGTCGGGAGCCGCGCCCGGCACGGCCCGCTGCGTCGCGGCCGTTTCCGCATAGAGGCGCAGCGCCGCTTGATAGTGCTCAACGGTGCACCAGATGCCCAGCCAGCCGTCGGCAAAACGGCCGGCGCGGCGGATGGCGGCATCGGATCGCCCGCCGACGTACGTCGGGATGGGCGGATCGGGCACCGGGATGATGCGCGCCTGTGACATCGAGAAGAACTCGCCGTGGTGATCGACCGTCTCGCCACCCAGCAGTCGCAGCACGATCTCGAGCGACTCATCGGTGCGCCGGCCTCGGGTGCGCGGATCGACGCCGCACAGCTCGACCTCGTGGCGGTCGTCGCCGCCGATGCCGACGCCGAAGCTGATGCGCCCCGGCGCCATCTCGGCCAGGTTCGCGAGCTGGCGGGCGACAGGCACCGGGTGACGAAGCGGCAGCAGGTACACGCCGAGGTACACGCCCAGGCTCGGGTGGAGATTGGCAAGCGCCGCTGCGGTGACCATGCCGTCATTGCCGTGCCCGATGCGGAAGCTGACATGGTCGGCAAAGAACATGCAGTCGATGCCCGCATCGGCGACCAGCTCCACCGTGCGGCGGCGCTCGTCCCACGGGCGCGACCACAGCTTCACATCAGGCGTGACCCCAACCCGGATGGGCGGTACGGCGGGGTGCTCTGGCGAACTCATGCTGGCAACCTCATGCGGCAGTTCCTGACGGTGGGGTGGGGGCGGCAGCGGGCACGTCCCAGAGCACCGGCAGGTGCTTGAAGCCGTGCTGGAAGTTCGACAGCAGGCGCTCTGGCCGCTTGGCCGGATCCAGCCGCAGGTTCGGCATGCGCCACAGCGCTTCAGTGAACATGGCGGACATCTGGCGGCGCGCCAGGTGCGCACCCAGGCAGAAGTGCGGGCCGGCCCCGAAGGTGAGATGGTCGTTCGGGCTGCGCTCGATATCGAACCGGTCGGGCTCGGCGAACACGGCGGGGTCGCGGTTGGCCGCCACGTGGAAGACCACCACCTTGTCGCCGGCCCCGATCAAGCGGCCGCCGAGGGAGACCTCACGGGTCGCCGTGCGACGGAAGTGCACCACCGGCGGGATGAATCGCAGCATTTCCTCGATGGCGCCGGGCAGCAGCTCAGGCGCGGCGAGCAGCCGTTCGAGCTGGTCGGGGTGCTGCAGCAGCGCCCACAGGCCGCCGGGGATGCCGTTGCGCAGCGTCTCGTTGCCAGCCACGGCGAAGAGGAAGAACATGGTCTCGAACTCTTCGTTGGTGATGCCGCCCTCGGCGTCGTCGGCCGCCAGCAGAATCGAGACCACGTCGGAGCCCGGGTTGGCCCGCGTGTAGGTGGCCAGATCGTGCGCGTAGGCGTACATGTCCGCGAGACCTTCGCGGGAGCGGGGGTCGGGCATGCGGCCGTCGGGTCCAGGACGAATCTGGGCTCGCACTTCTAGCGAGCGCCGGGCCATCTGCGTTCCCGTCGCCGGATCGAACGCGTCAGAGCCCGCATACTCGGCGTCCTGGTAGCCGATCACCCGGTTGGACCAGTCGAACAGCAGCATCCGGTCCTCGGTCGGCACGCCCATGATGTCGGCCAGCGTCAGCAGCGGCAGCTCGGCGGAGACTTCCTTGGCGAAGTCGGCCCTGCCCCGGTCGACGACCGCGCTGACGAGTCCTTCGGCACGAGCCGAAATTGTGGCCTCCAGCGAAGCCACTGCACTCGCCGTGAACGAGCGCATGAGCAGGCGACGCAGCCTCGTGTGCTGCGGTGGGTCCTGGTTCAGCATCATCCGCTGGACGAACTCCAGCATGGCAGCGGTCTGGGGGTCGCGAATCTGCGTCCCGCCGAGATGGGACGAGAACGTCCCCGGATCGCGCAGCACCCGGTTCATCAGCTCATGGGTGAGCACCGCCCAGAAGCCTGGACCGGCCTCCCACCCCATGAGCTCAGGTTCGGGCACCCACTGGACCGGTGCGTGTGCGCGCAGGTCAGCGATCAGATCGTGCGGCACGCCACCCACAAACGTGCGCGGGTCGAACAGCGGCACCGGGTCAAGACCCGGCTCGAGCCCAGCGTCAAGACCCGGCTCGAGCCCAGAATCGAGCCCAGCGTCGGAGCCGATGGCGGGCATGGGACTCAGCCTGCCATCTCCTGTTGGGGCTGCAGGGTGCCTGAGCCCGCTGGAGTCTCGGCCGCCCGCTGTGGAGGTGTCGGCGGCTTGGTGATCACGAAGAACAGCATCCCAGTGGCAGTGACCACAGCGAGCGCCACAAATCCGGTGACGTAGCTGCCGGTCGTATCAGCCAGCCAGCCAGCGGCGAGCGGACCGACGATCGGACCGATCATCACGATGAGCGAACTCACGCCCATGATCGCAGCGAACGCCGAAGAACCGAAGTAGTCGGCGCGCAAGGCTTGCATGAGCGGGCCGCGCGCGCCCCACGCGAGACCGTGGAAGACGACGAACAGCACCACCACGAACACGTTGGGGGCCCAGGCCAGCAACAAGATGCCGCCCGCGTGGCCGAACATGGCCACCGACGCGATGAGTCGCTTGTTGACCCGGTCTCCCAGCCAGCCGCCCACCGCCATTCCGGCGAGCTGCATGAGCGGCAGCGCAGCGGCGAACAAGCTGGCCTGCTGCAGCGTGTAGCCCCGCTCCGATGTGAGGTAGAGCTGCAAGTGCGCCATCACGGCGCCGACCACGAACAGGGCGCTCAGGTGACCGAACGAGATCGTCCAGAACGCCTTTGTGCGCATCGCCTCCTTCGCCGTGAAGTGGACATCGGTGAGACCTTCCGCGCGGACCGTCTTCCCGTTGGCAACGATCTTGGCCCCGCCGTCGACCTCTTCGCCGAATTCAGCAGGGCTGCCGTCGAGGTACTTGGCCAGCCACCACGCGACTGCAGCACCCGCGACGCCGGTAACTGCGGCGGTCGTGCGCCAACCGAACCAGGTGAATGACAGGACGACGAGCGGGACGCACACGCCGCCCAGGGCGAGGCCCATGCCGCCGAACGCCAGGGCGCGCGCACGCAGCCGCTCGAACCAGCGCACGATCGCGACGGTGACCGTCAGGAACCCGCAGAACGCGCTGCCGACGGCCAAGACCAAGAACGAGCCGTAGAACTGCCACAGCGAGTGCAGCTGGCTGAACCACACAAAACCGATGGCCATGAAGACTGCGCCCACTCGGGTGATGACCTTGGGTCCGAAGCGGTCGATCAGCCATCCCTGTGCGGGTCCCAGCAACGCCGTCTCGGCGCGGTTGACGGCAAACGCGCCCGACAAGGCCGTCTTGCTCCAGCCGTACTCCCGCTCGATCTCCACCAGATAGGCGCCCAGCGAGTGCATGACGAATGCACTCTGCAGCCCCTGGATCACTGCCCCTGCACCCACCACCCTCCATCCGCGGAAGGTGGTGGTGCGTTTGGACATCGTTACATCCTGCCTGATCGGGGGCGTTGCGCGTCGGTGAAAATGCCCCTTCGCGCCCTGATCTAGACTCGCTTCTTTCCATTCGCTGAGTACCGCAGCGGTGGGGATCGGGGACCTCTGCGCATCGGGTATCCGGCAACAGGAGGCAGCACATGGCACGCACGGTGACCGCCGCAATCGTCCAGGTGGCCTGGACGGGCGACAAAGACTCGATGATCGAGCTGCACGAAAAACACGTCGCTGAGGCAGCCGCCGCCGGCGCCCGGGTGATGTGCTTCCAAGAGCTGTTCTACGGCCCCTACTTCTGCCAGGTGCAAGACGCCGAGTACTACTCCTATGCCGAATCCATCCCCGACGGACCGACCACCGACCGCTTCTGCGAGCTCGCCGCCCAGCACGAGATGGTGCTCGTGGTGCCCATGTACGAGCGTGAGCAGGCGGGGTTCCTCTACAACACGGCTGCGGTGATCGACGCCGACGGGACCTATCTCGGCAAGTACCGCAAGAACCACATCCCGCAGGTCAAGGGCTTCTGGGAGAAGTTCTATTTCCGTCCCGGCAATCTCGGCTACCCGGTTTTTCAGACCGCAGTCGGCACCGTTGGCGTGTACATCTGCTACGACCGCCACTTCCCCGAGGGCTGGCGCGCCCTCGGGCTTGCCGGCGCGGAGATCGTGTTCAACCCGTCAGCCACCAGCCGGGGACTGTCGGCCTACCTCTGGCAGCTCGAACAGACCTCCGCTGCGGCGGCGAACATGTACTACGTCGGGGCCATCAACCGGGTGGGCGTCGAGCCGCTGGGCGACAACGACTTCTACGGGACGTCGTACTTCGCCAACCCTCGTGGCCAGATCGTGGAGGGGGCGGCGTCGGACAGCGCCGATGAGCTGATCGTGCGCGATCTCGATCTGCAGTTGGTCGACGAGGTACGCAACCAGTGGGCGTTCTACCGCGACCGTCGCCCCGAGTCGTACGGGCCGCTGACGGCGCCCTGAGGCTGGCCGTT
Organism: Acidimicrobiaceae bacterium; assembly: GCA_026713105.1. Taxonomy (GTDB): domain Bacteria; phylum Actinomycetota; class Acidimicrobiia; order Acidimicrobiales; family Poriferisodalaceae; genus Poriferisodalis. The sequence goes on along the minus strand of JAPOPC010000081.1, from coordinate 5,515 downwards.
CAGCACCGGATCGGGTTTCAGATATCGCAACCAAGGGGGGCATGAAGATGGCAACGCTGATCAAAGGTGGCACCGTCGTCAGTTCAACCGGGGCGGATGCGGCCGAGGTGCTCATCGACGGTGAGCAGATCGCTGCCGTTCTGCAGCCCGGCAGCGACATCGCCGTCGCCGCCGAGCGGGGCTCCGAGGTCGTCGACGCCACCGGACGCCTGGTGGTGCCTGGCGGGGTGGATGTGCACACCCACATGGAGCTGCCCTTCGGCGGCACCCTCGCCTCGGACACCTTCGAGACGGGAACCCGGGCCGCGGCGTGGGGCGGCACGACCACCATTGTCGATTTTGCTGTGCAGACCGCGGGCCAGAACGTGCGTGAGTGCCTTGATGCCTGGATGGCCAAGGCCGAGGGCAACTGCGCCGTCGACTACGGCTTCCACATGATCCTCGGCGGCGTCGACAACGACGCGCTCAAGGAAATGGACCTGCTGGTGAACGAGGGCATCACCAGCTTCAAGCTGTTCATGGCCTACCCCGGCGTCATGCTGTCCGACGACGGCCAGATCCTGCGGGCCATGCAGCAAGCCGCCGGCAACGGCGGCCTGATCATGATGCACGCGGAGAACGGCCTGGCCATCGACGTGCTGGCTGCGCAAGCGTTCGAGCGGGGCGAGACCGGCCCAGTCAATCACGGCTATGTGCGGCGCAAAGAGCTCGAATCCGAAGCCACCCATCGGGCCATCCAGCTCGCCAAGGTGGGTGCAGCGCCGCTGTACATCGTGCACCTGTCCGCGGCGGAGGCCCTCGAGCAGGTGGCGCTGGCGCGCGACGCCGGCATGAACGTGTTCGCCGAGACCTGCCCGCAGTACCTGCACTTCAGCCTCGAAGAGCACCTCGACCGGCCCGGCTTCGAGGGCGCGGCCTACGTGTGCTCGACACCGATCCGCTCTCGCGAAGAGGGCCACCAGAACGCCTTGTGGAAGGGGCTGCGCACCAACGACCTGGCTGTGGTGTCCACCGACCACTGCCCGTTCTGCATGAAGGAGCAAAAGGAGCTGGGGCTCGGCGACTTCCGGGCGATTCCCAATGGCATCGGCGGCGTCGAGCACCGCATGGACCTGATCTTCCAGGGTGTGGTCACCGGCGAGATCGGCTTGGCCCGCTGGGTGGAGCTGTGCGCGACCACACCAGCCCGCATGATGGGCATGTACCCCCGCAAGGGGATCATTGCGGCGGGTTCCGATGCCGACGTCGTGATCTATGACCCCGAACATCGCTGGACTATCAGCGTCGACAACCACCACATGAACATCGACCACTCGGCGTATGAGGGTGTCGAGGTGACGGGTCATGTCGACACTGTTTTTTCTCGGGGTCGCAAGATTGTCAACGACGGTCAGTACCTGGGACGCGCCGGCGACGGCCAGTACCTGCCCCGGGGGCTCTGCCAGTACCTGCAATAGGAGACGACGCCAGGCCTAGCTCGACCACACGCAGCTCCCGCCGGATGGCCAGGAGGACAGTGAACATGGATTTCGGCATCGTTCTTCAGACAAATCCGCCTGCGTGGCGAGCGGTCGACTTGGCCAGGCGAGCCGAGACGATGGGATTCACCTACGGGTGGACGTTCGACAGCCACGTGCTGTGGCAAGAGCCATATGTGATCTACAGCCAGATGCTGTCGGCCACCGATCGCATGGTCGTCGGCCCGATGGTGACCAACCCAGGCACGCGGGACTGGACAGTCACCGCGTCGCTGTTCGCCACGCTCAACGACATGTTCGGAAACCGGACCGTGTGCGGCATCGGCCGGGGCGACTCGGCCATGCGGGTGCTGGGCCATGCACCCGCCAACCTCGCCACGCTGGCCGAGTCGATGAAGGTCATCAAGGGTTTGGCCGAGGGCCACGAGGTCGAATACAACGGCACCAAACAGCAGATCCCGTGGTCGTCGGGCAGCCAGCTCGACATCTGGATGGCCGCATACGGTCCAAGGGCTCTGCAGCTCTGCGGCGAACAGGCTGACGGTTTCATCCTGCAGCTCGCTGACCCGCAGATCACCGAGTGGACCGTGGCGGCCGTTCGTCGAGCCGCGGCGGAGGCGGGCCGAGATCCCGACGACGTGTACATCTGCGTGGCCGCGCCGGCGTACGTGGGCGACAACCTCGCCCACCAGCGCGAGCAATGCCGCTGGTTCGGCGGCATGGTCGGAAACCATGTGGCCGACCTCGTGCAGCGCTACGGCGACAGCGGCGGCGGCGTTCCCCAAGCGCTCACCGACTACATCTCCGGGCGTGAGGGCTACGACTACGCCGAGCACGGCAAGGCCGGCAACGTCCATACCGACTTCGTCCCTGACGACGTCATCGATCGGTTCTGCATCCTCGGCGACGCCGCAAGCCATGTCTCCCGCCTGCGTGAACTGCGAGCACTCGGCGTCGACCAGTTCGCCATCTACTTGATGCACGACGCCCCCGACGAGACCCTCAACGCCTACGGCCAGCGGATCATTCCGGCGCTCGAGGGCGGCGGGTAGCCCGAGAGTCCAGAACTGCCTGAAATCGGGGCTCTAGCGAGAGCGCTGTCTTCAGGTTCAGCTCAGGCTCAGGGATCCTCGGCCAGACATACTCACACTCTCGATGATATTGTCAAGAGTGTGAGTATGTCTGCGCCCGCTCTGGCACCGCTGTTCAGGTCCGATCAACAGCTTCGGATACTCGGGGTTCTCTTCGCCGGCACGGGAGACGAACTCACCATCGGGGCGATTGCCGAACGCGCACGCGTCGCGCAAGCGACGGCGAGCAGGGAAGTAGCCCGCCTCGAAGAGCACGGTCTCTTGGTGACCCGACTGCTGGGCCGCAACAGGCTTGTCCGCCCAAATTGGGAACTGCCGTGGGCACCGGAGCTTCGCTCCATCCTGCTCCAGACTGTCGGCGTACTGGGGCACCTCGGCAACGTTCTGGGTGGCGTCAAGGGCGTAGAGGTCGCATTTGTCTACGGCTCATGGGCACGCCGCTTTGTCGGCGAGCCGGGCCACTTTCCGAACGACATCGATGTCGTTGTGATCGGCGAAGCGCCGTTGCGCGCTGTTCGCGCGGCGTGCCGTGTCGTCGAAGAAGATCTGCGGGTGGAAGTCAACCCCATCGTGATCGACCGAGAGCGCTGGGGATCCCCGTCGCCGGAACCGTTCGTCGCCCAAATTCGAGAGCAGCCCTTGGCGCCGATCGTGCTAGAAGTCGAGGGTGACGTCCGACTGGCTCGCTGAAGCGATAGCTACCCACCGGCTTGAACGGGTCAAGGCCAACATGGCAGCAGCGGGCGAACGCATCAACGACGCCAGACGCCACGTCGCGTCTGCGCGCAAGCTCGCTGAGAGCGACACGACCCTCGCGATGTCCGCATGCCACGACGCCATCCGCAAGGCGGTGGTTGGTCACATGTTGGCGAGAGGGCTCCGAATACATGTCGGCGAAGGTGCCCACCGCGTCACGCTTGACTACGCCAGGCGCGAACTGGCAGGAGCCGTCTCGCAAAGTGACCTCGTTGATGCGAACGAGATCCGCCAAGATCGGGCGCTCGCAGAATACGGGGACTTTGCTTCCACGAAGCTCAGGGCCAAGCATGTCGTCGCAGCAGCCGATGTAGCCGAGCGCATCGTCAACGCCGTCGCGCGCGTGCTCGCATCGTGAGCCATCCGGCTGAAACCAGGTCAAGACCGCGCATCTCGGCGAGCCCGTAGCAGCGTCAGGCAACTGCTCAGAACACAACGGCGTCCCCGAGTTCTTTGGCATTCGGGGGCTCTGCCTGATCTGTCGGTCTTGGGCTGTCTGGGCGAGGGACCGGTTGTAGCAGTCTGCTACGCTTGTGCGTGAGGTTGAGGCATGGCGACGAGTTCACCCGTCCGAATCGATGAGGAGATCCACGCGTGCGCTGCCGCTGTGGCTCCCTCGATGAGCCGCAGCACAGCGCAGCAGATCAGCCACTGGGCTCGCATTGGCAAGGAATTCGAGCTGGCGCCCAACGTGTCACTCCGTGACATCGAGCAGGTACTCGCCTGCGATTCCTCCTACGACGGTCTCAACAGCCGCGAGCAGGCAATCGTTCGGGCCGAGTGGGCCGAGCGAACCGAGCAGCGCCGACGCGCCCTCGATCTCGTCGCCGAGTTCGAAGCAGCGGGGATGTCCTATGTCGAGCAGGACGACGAGGGCACGATTATCCGACACCAGCCCTGAATATCGCTGTTCGGCTGATACGGGTGCCCTTCGATGCCCACACCGGTCCTGCATGTCATCGCTGGCCCGAACGGCACCGGCAAGAGCACCTTCCAACGCAGCGTGCTCGCTCCGTCCACGCTCGAGTTCGTCAACGCCGACCACATTGCGGCTGCGCGTTGGCCCGGCGCGGAGGCAGAGCATGCGTATGACGCAGCGCGTCTTGCCGAGCAGCGGCGAGCGGAACTGCTTGATGAGCGCACGTCGTTCGTGGCCGAGACAGTGTTCTCCCACGAGTCGAAGGTCGAGTTGCTCCGCCGTGCGTCCCAAGCGGGCTACATCGTGGTGCTTCATGTCATCCTCGTCTCCGAGGCGCTTGCAGTCGCACGCGTTGAGCACCGAGTGGCAAATGGAGGACACTTCGTCCCCGAAGGCAAGATCCGGTCTCGCCACCGACGCCTCTGGAGCTATGTCGCGCAAGCAGCCGGAATCGCTGACGAGACCATCGTCTACGACAACTCCTCAGCGGCGAATCCGTACAAGATCGTCGCGGTCTACCGATCAGGATCGCTAGTACGACAACCGACGTGGCCCCCATGGGCGCCGGCGGAACTGGTGAATCTCTGACCCACGCTTCCGATCTCGACCGCAAACAAGCGACTGGTCGAGGCGCAAGCAGACGCGGCATCGTCAACGACGACAAGAACAATGAAGGGCCGGTCAATCGATCGGCCAAATGGTCTGCATCATCCTCCAAACGACGCCGCAACCAGTCCACGCTCAACAAAGGGAGGGGGAATATTCCCATCCTTAGCTGCCTTGCCTACCTTGCCTCCGCCTTCGCTCAACAAAGGGAGGGGGAATATTCCCCCTCCAAGCAACGGACGTCGTGTGGGCGCGTCGAGCGAGAGCTACAAGCGCGCTCAACAAAGGGAGGGGGAAAATTCCCCCTCCAAGACTCCCGACATCACCACCCAGGACCGCATCCCGCCCGCTCAACAAAGGGAGGGGGAATATTCCCCCTCCAAGCTTCGGCGGTCAGTCCACGAACCTCACCGGTCTCGTGATCGCTCAACAAAGGGAGGGGGAATATTCCCCCTCCAAGGTCGCAAGTGAAGTAGCAATCGTCTTCGTCCCACACCCACGCTCAACAAAGGGAGGGGGAATATTGGCTCTTCGCGTTTTAGCGTGGAGTGAGGGTGTCGAGGAGGGTCCAGTCGGGTTTGCCTGCATAGAGCAGGACTCGGATTCGGTAGTGGTCGAAGTTGGTGATCCCGAACGACACTCGCTTGATGAGCTTGGCGAGGTTG